>DAOPXM010000038.1:0-34698 GCA_035352355.1 Deltaproteobacteria bacterium
AGGTGGTACATTTTTATATGCCGATTTTTGGTACAGATTATCATGCCGATTTACATTTGCCGCTTTTCGGGCTTCGCAGAATCAGCTTCTGATCGATAATATCCGCAGGAGTCAGTTTAAGCACTTCACTGATCCTCATGCCTCCACGGGCCATCAACTCAAGCATGAGCCGGTTTCTTGTATTGGTCGTCCTGGAGATAACCTCGTCAACGACTTCTTTCTCCAGGATATCCCACGGTATTGAATCAGCATGTCTGAAGATCCTCTTGAACATGGGGGTATCGCAAGGATTGATAAAGTTGCTGTCTATGTTGTTCTTGATGAAGTTGAAGAAGGACCTGACGCTGGAATATCGGGACCGCTTCGTCCTTTGTTTCACCCCCGTGCACAGCTGATTGAGGAACGAGAGCATCTCATCAGAGGTCAGAGATTTCATGTCCCTGTCTTTAAATTGTTCATCAAGCCTTCCCAGGACAAACTCATATGCTCTGATTGTATTTTCCCTGGAATTTGACCTGTGATACTCCATACAGACATTGATACCTTGTGATAATAACATGATACACCTCCTATTCTTGGTTTCCTTTGTTTATCGGGAGGTCACTGCGAGGGAGAAAATCTCATTTGAGCATAACTGTTATCAGTTAAATTTATACCGATCTGCATAATGCTACTTGGTATAATTTCTTGATCCAACCTGAAATAATTACCCACTCGTTTTCCCATTGAGTTATACGTAGATTGATGCTAATTAACGTATAACTATGAAGCGCTTGCCTTTGGTCACGCAAACTCTCTATGCCGAACTGGTTGAGCAATTGATCATTGCTGAAGCAAACAGATCGGTGGGGAAACTCTCCGGATGTTTTACCTCTAAAACCGTCAAGGGCAAAGAATATTGCTATTTCCAATCGAGTGAGCCCGGTGGAATTTCACGCCAGATTTATATAGGCCCCAGGAACCTAGCAATAGACAGTTTTATCGAAAAATATATGGGGGAACGGAAGGACATAAGAGAAGAGACTGAGACCCTGGGCAGGCTCGCAAGCCAACTGCGCATAGGGGATGCCAATATCACGGATGCGGAGACGGCCCGTGTTCTGAGGGCATTGGCCGACAGTGGTTTTTTCAGACTGGGCGGGGTCCTTGTCGGCACGCATGCATTCCTGGTCATGGGGAATGTACTCGGGGTCAAATGGGACAAGCCGTCTCTTCGCACGCAGGACATCGATATCGCTGGATCAGCTCGCATGGAAGTCGCTGTGCCTGATCTCTTTGCAGATATTCCCGGCACGCTGGAAAGCCTTCAAATGGGATTTCTCCCCATTCCGCCGTTGAACCACAAGAATCCTTCAACATCATTCCATATCCGGGGAAAGGAATTGCGGGTTGATATCCTCACCCCCGCGAAAAAGCCTGATGATCTGAAGCCTGTTTTCATCAACAGGCTGAAAACCTCTGCGCAACCGCTAATGTTCCTGGACTACCTCATTGAGACTCATGTTCAGGCAGCGGTAATCAATGGGGGTGGAGTACTGGTAAACATCCCTGATCCTGCCCGGTATGCTCTCCATAAGCTCTTGGTTGCCGGGGAGAGGCCCGTATCGAGCAGTGTCAAGTCTACGAAGGATCTCTTCCAGGTATCTCAGTTGTTCAATATTCTCATTCCAGACAGGCCTGGAGATCTTTCTGCAGCCCTGGATGAGATTCAATCCCGTGGGAAAGGATGGGTGAAGAGAGTTGGGAATGGGCTCAAGCAACTTGGTTCTACCTACCCCGACACGTATAAGCTGTTCAAAGATACCTATCCTGAAACCATCTGATTGCTGTTGGCACGAGTTGATGGCCATGACAAAGATTAAGTCCCTGCTGATGTATCAAAATCCTCTGGAGAGCATAACTGACCTTCACTCTATAGGGGCTCAAGACTTCATTGAGAGGTATGCTTTTTCAATGAAACCATCAGTTTCGAGGTGATGGCAAAGAGAATAGTTATTGCACATATCAACATATTGGTCTTGATAAATGGACCAGCATGACGTCTTGAGAACCATGCCCATAGTACCACTACATATTGACAGAAACTGTCCTATCGGATAAGTATGCTATTACTTTGAGGGGATGGAGTCCCCCTTAACCGCCCCGCAGGCTGATGACTCCTATCAGAGCAAATGATAGGAGTTCATATGCCTGTTCAGTAGCGGGTCCAGTAGCGGGTCGGGTCCAGTAGCGGGTCGGACCAAGGCAAGTGATTGTAATGGCTGTAAGATTGTCTGAAAAGAGGGCATTTTATGGGCTTAGAAGCCCCATTTTGGCCTTAAAATGATGTACCAGATCTGCCACATGTTCTCAGAAAGACATGTCCTTATCAGCCTGATGTCCCGGGCTGTCCATTACCTGCCCAACTCGCGATGGCCGGTATCCTCGCCCGGTATCCGCTCCTGGACATTATGCCGATTGGGTCAGTAACGGGTCGGACCAAGGCAGGTGTATCTCGACTCCCAGGGGACAATAAGGTGAGGTGTTGAACAAGAATGGGGGCCACCCATTCCTTCCCCAGGGACAGCGCCCGGACGGAGGGGCATGCCTGCGATCCGGCTCGGGCAAGACCCTCAGTACGGCACGCCCCTGGGGCCGCTGATCTGTATGCTGAACTCGTAATGGATGAAGTTCCAGGCCGGGTAGCAGTTCCAGAGGACCTGCACCAGGACGCTGCTCGTGCCGGGTACGTACGGCATCAATATCGACACTCCAGCATCATCGCTGCTCCCGGCGCCAAAGTTCACCTTGTCAACCTTCCACCCGTTCTTCAACTGGCGTCTGAGGAAGTACTTGTCGATCCCGCTGAAGCCCCACAGGAATTCTGCCGAGTGACTCGTACAGATGCTCGTTTCGACCTTTGCCGACTTGAATATGTTGCTGTTTACATTACTGCCCAGCTCGTAGTCTTTCAGGGTCTGGATGTCGCTCAGGTCCATCAGGGTGACATACGTTGCCGGGGTCAGGTTGAACGCCCTGGGGTCTCCCTTTCTGCCGGAAGCGTTCTTCACGTAGAAACTCAGCGGCTTCGTGCCGGTGAACCCGTAGATCGAAGGCCCGCGTGCAACGATGTGCGTGTCTGTCCAGGAATCGATCTTCAGGATCAAATCCCTGCCGCTACCGGCATCCACGGCATGCACCTCGCCCGAGCCCTCGAAGCCCATCCCGACGATGGTAAACGGGGAGTCCGCGGCAATGGAGGCCGGCGCGGATGCGATAACTGGCACTGTGGGCCTGAACATGATCGGCTGCGCCTGGCTGTAGAGCAGGCCCGTTGATATCGGCCGCTGGGTGCATACGTATCCGCCCGTGAGCTGTTTGAGGACGTACACCGGCACCGTGGCGGTAAGGCGGGTGCTGTTCACGAAGGTGGTGGGCACCGTGATGTCGAAGATGCCCGTCAGCACGAACCGGACTGTGTCGTTGGGAGTGAAGTTGTTGCCGTCGATGGTCATGGTCTTCCCGGGGCTGACCTCCACCGGGTCCATATAGGCGATCGAAGGGACAACCATGGGTTTGTACTGCATCTGCACGGTGTTGGTGCTTGCCGCTGGATTCCTGTCCAGGGCCCGGGCATACACCTGGATTGCCTGCTGGGTGGTCGCTCCCGGCTGGTCGGGCATCTGGACCTTGACGGTGCAGGTGCCGTTCGCGCCTGCGCCGAAGCCGAGGATGTTCGCCTGCACGGCCGATCTGCCGGGAAGGGTGAACCATACCTCCGTGGTGGAGGCCTCGAGGCCTGAAGCCGTAAGGGTGACCTGGTCGCCCGGCATGGCGACCCCAGGGCTGATGGCAGTGATGGCCGGGCTCGGTTGCGATGCGGCGGCACCCGTAATCATGCTCGCACTCATGGCGAGCACCCCGGACAGAACAGAGACGGGCCGCACCCGGATCGCGGATTTGGCGGTCCTCGCCATGGCGCCCAGAGTGTTGCTGTACCGTGTCCGCTCCATGGTCGCTATTGACTGCAGGTTTCTCGACAGCGTGGCGTTCTGATTTTCGATGGCCTGCCTGGCAGCCGCCACCTGTGCCTGGGACTGGGACAGGAACGTTGCGCTCATTTGAGGTGCGGCCTGCTGCAAGGTCCTCATCTGCTGCAGCTTCGGAGACACCAGTCTGCTTATGACGTTCATGTCCGCCGGAAGTGAGACCACCGAGACCCTGCCTGAGGCAGTCCCGGAGCCGCCGGCCAGGGCCGCCCCCACGACGAACACGGGCACTGCGCTCTGGCTCATGGATGCCGCATTGATCTCGAAGGTATAGAAAGGCGTGCTTCTCGTGACGGCGGGGATGATGGTCTTGGCATTCATGTCGTAGACGCCTATGGCAAGGTTTGCCCCCGACCACTCCACCGTGACCTTGATGGTCCCCTGGCCCGGATTGGGGACAGTGAATCCCGCCCGCGCGCCTGAAGCGATGGAGAAGCTCCTGGGCCATGTCGGGGCCGGTATGTCCGTGCCCGCTGCGGCAGGGCTCGAAAGCGGGCTGCTCTTGACGAGGGCGCCCTTGGGAGAGATCGATGTGTCGGTTGCCGTCCCTTCTTCGAAGGGAAGCATGATGGCGAGAGCGAGAAGAATTCCGATGGCGGCTCCGTTTTTGACCTGATGCCCCTGTTTCATCGATTCCTCCTTATATGCACGTGGTCTTAAGCCCCCTGACCGGGCCCATGTCTACTCCGGGGAATCACAGGGACAGTTCTCGGCCAAGTGCGGTAATTATTGGCCGATATTAGAGGAATTTCAAGAAGATTTCACGAATGATTATGAATGAAGGGGACTGGTTAAAAAAATATCTATCCCCTTTATTGCTGCTCGCTTCCGTTTCAGCCCCGGATTGCAGACAGCAGAAAAATTCTGGCAGTTGGCGAATGTTTTCCGTATGATAGGGCTGCCTGCCACAGGATGGGCGTTCCCGTCCCGCAGGCAGAGGCAGGGGAGGTGAAGAGATGCACAACGTGGTGGTCATCAATCCGGAGGACAATGTCGGCGTGGCCCTGGCCGACATCGCCCGGGGCCAGGAGGCGAGGCTTTCCACGGGGCTCGCGTTCCCGGTGGTGGAAGATATCCCCTACAGCCACAAGGTGGCGATCAGGGACATCGGGTCCGGCGAGGCCATCCGCAAATACGGCGAGGAGATCGGCTTCGCCAGGGCGGACATCAGGCAGGGGGGCTGGGTCCACACACACAACCTCGAGATCAGGGAGGAGTAGCCATGGACACCTTCGAAGGCTTCATGAGGCCTGACGGCTCCGCCGGGATCAGGAACCACGTGGCCGTGATCCCCACCGTGTCGTGCGCGAACGGGGTTGCGGCGAACATCGCCCGCGCCGTTCCCGGAGCCGTGCCCCTGCTCCATGCCCACGGCTGCGGCAGGGCCATCGAGGTCGGCCTGCACGCACGGACGCTGGCCGGACTGGGGGCGAACCCCAACGTGGCCGCAGCCCTCGTGGTGGGCCTCGGGTGCGAGACCGTGCAGGCGGCAGCCGTTGCGGCCGAGATCGCGAAAACGGGGAAGCCCTGCGCTCACCTGGTCATCCAGGAACAGGGCGGGTCGCGCAGGACCACGGAAGAGGGGATCGGGATCGTGAGGGGCTTCATGGACGAGGCCTCGGCCATGAAGCGCCGGCCGTGCCCCTTGAGCCTCGTCTCCATCGGGCTCGAGTGCGGCGGGTCGGACGCCTTCTCGGGCGTGACGGCCAACCCCGCGGTGGGCCTGGTCTCGGACTGGCTGGTCTCGAAGGGCGGGACCGTGATCCTCACCGAGTCCACCGAGATGATCGGCACCGCCCACATCCTGTCCCGCAGGGCGAGGAACGCGGACGTGGCCGCCCAGGTGGAGGGCGTCGTGTCCCGGGCGTACGGCCGCACGAAGGATATCCTGGGCGAGCTCGCCACCTACGTCATCGCGCCGGGCAACATGGACGGGGGCCTGAGCTCCATCCGGGAGAAATCCCTGGGCTGCATCGAGAAGGGCGGCAGGTCGAGCGTGGTGGAGGTGGTCGACTACGGCCAGGCACCCAAGGAAAAGGGCCTCGTCATCATGGACGCCCCGGGCTACGACACGGAGTCCATGGCCTCGCTGGCCGCGGCCGGGTGCCAGCTCATCATCTTCACCACGGGCAGGGGCACGCCGGTGGGCTTCCCCATCCTGCCGGTGATCAAGGTGGCGAGCACCAGCAGGCTCTACTCCCTCATGAAGGACGATATGGACATCAACGCGGGCATCGTGCTCGATGGCTCGAGCCTCGAGGAGGTTGCAGGGAACATCCGGGCACTGGCCGTGGAGGTGATGAGCGGGGCCAGGACAAAGGCCGAGGAGAACGGGCAGGACGGCATCGTGTGCCTGGCGGCCATGACCCCCGCGTTCTGACCGGGCTTTTTCAGGGAGCGCATCGGGCGGGTGGGGGACCGGGCCGGCGCCCGCCCTGGCCCTTGTCCGGCTCCCCGTATCCATGTATATTTGCGTGGCTGAGGGGCTGGGGGGGATTGCAGCCCTTCGGGGCAGGAGGATACGCAATGAAGGGCATCATCAGTAAGATCCATGAGCTCGCGCGGTATCACAACGAGGTGTCGCCCGAGCTGGCAAAGGCAAAGGACATAAAGCTTGGCCTGAGGAATGCCGACGGCTCCGGGGTGGTGGTGGGCATCACCTCCAAGGGCACCGTCATCGGGTACGAGCGGATACCCAGGCCGGACGGCACGGGCTTCGACGTGAAGGCCGTGCCGGGCAGGCTCCTGTACTGCGGGTACGACGCGGTGGAGCTGGCCAGGCAGATCCAGAGCGAGGACCGGTTCGGGTTCGAGGAGGTGGCGTACCTCCTGCTCACCGGCGAGCTCCCCGGTGAGCAGGATCTCGAGCATTTCTGCGACACCGTGGCCAGGAAGCGGGCGCTCACGAAGATGGAGCGGGCCATGCTCATGCAGGAGGCGCAGAACGACAACCAGATGTTCGCCCTGCACGCGGTGATCTCCCACCTCTCCCGGTGCGACCCCGACCCGGTCTCCACGGAGATCGAGGACGTCATCGAGACCTGCATCTCGCTCATCGCCAAGTTCCCCACCGTGGTGGCGTACAACCACAAGGTGGCCCGGTACCGCAGGGGGGATGACCTCATCATGATGCGGCCGGACCCGAAGCTGTCCACGGCCGAGAACTTCCTGTACATGCTCAGGGGCGAGAGGCCCACCCGGGACGAGGCGCTTTTGTTCGACCTCGCGCTCATGCTCCACGCCGAGCACGGCGGCGGCAACAACTCCACCTTTGCCGTGCGCACCGTGTCCTCCAGCGGGGCCAACACCTACATGGCCATCTGCGCGGGCATCGCCTCCCTCTCCGGCCACCTCCACGGCGGCGCCAACGAGGCGGTCATGATGATGATCCAGTCCATCAAGAAAAACGTGAGCGACTGGGAAGACCGCGAAGAGGTGAAGGCCTTCCTGGAGAAGATCCTCGACAAAAAGGCCCACGACCGGGCGGGCAAGATCTACGGCCTGGGCCACGCGGTGTACACCCTGTCCGACCCCAGGTGCGACGTCCTCAAGGCCAAGGCCCTTCAGGTGGCTGTGAAAAAGGAGCAGATCGCGGAGCTCAGGCTCATGGACCTGGTGGCCGAGATCGGCTGCGAGCTGCTCATGGAGCGCAAAGGCCAGATCGTTGCCCCCAACGTGGACTACTACTCGGGCTTCGTCTACAAGGTGCTGGGCATCCCCATGGACCTCTTCACCCCCATCTTCGCCATGTCCCGGGTGGTGGGGTGGTCGGCCCACCGGATCGAGCAGATCATCCAGGCGAAGCTCATCCGGCCGGCCTACGTCACCTCGCTGCCTCAGGAGTACGCGTACGTGCCGCTTCGCCTGCGGAAGCAGGCCGAGGAGCCCAGGGAGCAATCGCAGGGTTGACAGGGGGCCGTTCTTGAGGGACAGTCATCACATGACCCAGCTCACCCTTGCCGAATGGATCAACCGGGCTGAGAACAACCAGCGCTTCAGGGAAAACGTCACGGCGTGGAAGCGCATCGAGGCCAGGGAGGCGGTGTACTCCCCGTTCCCGGACTGGGTGGACGGGCGGATCAGGGCCGCCCTGAACAGGCGCGGCATCACCAGCCTCTACAGCCATCAGGCGGAGGCCGTCGAGCTCGTCCGAAGGCGCAGGGACGTGGTGCTCGTGACGCCCACGGCCAGCGGCAAGACCCTGTGCTACAACCTGCCGGTCCTCCAGAAGATCCTCGAGGACGGCGAGAACAGGGCCCTGTACCTCTTCCCCACGAAGGCCCTTGCCCAGGACCAGATGCACGAGGTGCACTCGCTCATCACGGAGCTGAAGGCCGACATCCGCACCTACACCTACGACGGCGACACCCCGGACGACGCCCGCCAGGCCATCCGCAAGCAGGGGCACGTGGTCATCACCAACCCGGACATGCTCCACGCGGGCATCCTGCCCCACCACACGAAGTGGCAGAAGCTCTTCTCGAACCTGGCCTACGTGGTCATCGACGAGCTCCACGTGTACCGGGGCGTGTTCGGAAGCCATCTCACGAACGTGATCAGGCGTCTGAAGAGGATCTGCTCCTTCTACGGAGCTGACCCGGTCTTCATCTGCTGCTCGGCCACGGTGGCCAACCCCGGGGAGCACGCCGAGAAGGTCATCGAAAAGAACGTGACCCTCATCGACCGGAGCGGGGCCCCGACCTCCGCGAAGACCTTCGTCCTCTACAACCCGCCCATCGTGAACCGGGAGCTGGGCATCCGCCAGTCCGCGCTCACGCCGGTGCGGACCATGGCGGGAGAGCTCATCAAGAACGGCATCCAGACCATCGTCTTCACCACGAGCCGCCTCAACGTGGAGGTCATGACCAAGTACCTCAAGGACATGTTCAAGGACAAAAAACCCATCGACGACCACTTCGTCACGGGCTACCGGGGCGGCTACCTGCCCAAGCTGAGGCGCTCCATCGAGAAGGGCCTGCGGGAGAGGGAGGTCATGGGGGTAGTGAGCACCAATGCCCTCGAGCTGGGCATCGACATCGGCGCCCTGGAGGCCTGCATCATGGCGGGCTACCCGGGCACCATCGCCAGCACCTGGCAGCAGGCGGGCCGCGCGGGCAGGAGGAGCGGGGAAAGCCTGGCCGTGCTCGTGGCCAGGAGCACGCCCATGGACCAGTTCATCGTGGAGAACGCGGACTACTTCTTCACCCGCTCGCCCGAGCACTGCCGGATCAACCCGGACAACCTCCTCATCCTGCTCCACCACATCAAGAGCGCGGCCTTCGAGCTGCCCTTCGAGAAGGGCGAGAAGTTCGGGGCCGAGCCCCTGGAGGAATTCCTGGGCTACCTCGAGGAGAAGGGGGTGCTCCACAAGGTCGACAACCGCTGGCACTGGGCCGCCGAGAGCTACCCGGCCGACGAGGTGTCCCTGCGTACCGTGAACCCGGAGAACGTGGTGGTGGTGGACACCACCGACGCGGGCAGCCACCGCATCATCGCGGAGGTCGACTGGGACAGCGCCTTCACCACGGTGCACGACGGGGCCATCTACATGGTGGAGTCCCAGCAGTACCACGTGGACAAGCTCGACCTCGAGCGGAACAAGGCCTACGTCCGCAAGGTCGATTCCGACTACTATACCGATGCCATGACCTACACGAACGTCCGGGTCCTCGACGAGTTCGACGTGAAGAAGTCGGGCGGCGTCAACGCGGAGCACGGCGAGGTGCAGGTGGTGCGCAAGGTGGTGGGGTACAAGAAGATCAAGTTCTACACCTCGGAGAACGTGGGGTTCGGCGACGTGAACCTGCCGGAAAAGCAGATGCACACCACGAGCTACTGGTTCACCGTGCCCTGGGACAGGCTGCTCACGCTCGATTTCAGGCGCGAGGACATCATCGACGGACTCCTGGGGCTGTCCTACAGCCTGCACCACCTCGCCGCCATCCTGCTCATGGCCGACATCCGCGACATCGACCACTGCATCGGCGACAAGAGCGGGCAGTGGTACGTGCGCCACGGCCGCGACCGGAGGGTCATCACAACGGCCCCGGGCGAGATCGCGGGCACCGAGGGCGTCATGGTGGACGCCTACGACCCAACGGTCTTCATCTTCGACGCCTACCCGGGCGGGGTGGGCTTCTCCGAGCTCCTGTTCGAGCAGCACGAGACCCTGCTGGACCTCGCCAGGGGCCTCATCTCGTCCTGTCCCTGCGAGCACGGCTGCCCCATGTGCGTGGGCCCGGTCCTCGAGGTGGGCCCCCAGGCCAAGGGGGCGGCGCTGGCCATCCTTGACCTCATCCGGAAGAGGTAGGGCCTCTTCTCCGGTAGAGCGCGTCTGAAGCGTCGGCCATGATGCCTGAAAAAATTCAATTGTAAACGGCGTATTGCATTGCGGATGCAGATATCCTTGTGTTATCACTAGGGATAATCATTCAATTAAAGGAGGCTCCCATGAAGGTCAGACTCGCGCTCGCGGCCCTGGCCCTGGCTCTGAGCGGCTGCGGCTACCTGGGGCCGACCCCCGGCGAGGTGAAGGTGGCCCACGAAGCCGTGTTCAGGGCCGTGATGGCATCTGCTGACCAGAAGTCCAGGATCGATATGCAGTACTCGAACATAGCCGACGTCAGCTCTCGGAACCCCGAGGGGACCGCGGTCTTCAAGGCGAAGGTCATGGAGGACTCCGCACATGCCATCATCATGGACGGAACCTGCGAGTTCAACGGGTACTTCGATAAAGAAACCGGCTACACCATCGACGGGTCGATGCAGTTCAGGCTCGATGACATCAGGCAGAAAGACCCCGACGCCGTGACCGGCTCGATCGGGTACAGCGTCACCATGACCGGGGGCAGGATCGAATCCCTGGACATGACCATCTCCAAGGACGAGGACGGGGCCGTGGTGACCGACCTCGCTGCCAACGGCAAGAAGATCGACCTCGAGAAGTGGGCGGAGGCTGAGCGCATGATGCGCTCGCTCGTCCCGAGCCTGGTGGGCAGGTAGCTCCGCCCGGCGGGGTCAGGGGCTCAGTCGCCCACGAGCTTTTTGCCCAGGTCGAAGGCCGCCTCCATGAGGGCCTTGTTCTTCCTGATCTCGCCCGGCTTCATGGCGCTGCCGTACACGAAGCCCGCGATCGTGGCGCCCACGTAGCCGTAGGCGTCCTGGAAGGTCCGCAGGGCGTTCACGCACCCCGAGTCGAAGGGGTCTTCTCCTCCGTAAGCCATGGCGATGGCGATCCTCCTGCCCTTGAAGGGGTCTTCTGCATAGGCGGGGAAGGCGAAGCAGCGGTCCATCCAGATCTTGAGCTGGGCGGACATGGTGAACCAGTACACCGGGCTCGCGAGCACCCAGGCGTCAGCTTCGAGCATGAGCGGGAAGAGCTTCTGCATCTCGTCGTCGATGGCGCAGCCCGTACTCCCCGGCGCCTGGCAGGCATAGCAGGAGGTGCAGGGCCTGATCTCGAGCTCGTGGAGGAAGACTGTCTCCACGCTTGCGCCTTCGGCCTGGGCCCCCTCGGCGATCTTTCCGGCGAGCAGGGCGCTGTTTCCTTTTTTCCTCGGGCTTGCCAGCAGAACGAGGACCTTCTTCTTTCTCTTCATCGTGCCTCCTCAAGGATCTTTCGGCCTGGGCATTCCCGGGCGGACCGCCCCGGGAGCCCCTGTTTCATCCTATATACGAGACATGATTCGAAAAACAACCGGAATCGCCGGCGTTGCCAATACGGAGGGGAGGCACCCCTTTTCAAACCGGGACCGTGGCATTATTGATAAGAGAAAGACCTCTGAAGGAGGGGGTATGGAAGCACCGGTGGAAGAAAGGGAACGCACGTGGGCCATGCTGTGCCACCTGACCGCGTTCGTCGTCCTGCTGGGCGTGCCCTTCGGGAACATCCTGGGCCCGTTCATTGTCTGGATCTTCAAGAAGAACGACTACCCCAGGGTGGACGAGCAGGGCAAGGAGTCCATGAACTTCCAGATCTCCATGACCATCTACACGGTCATCACCCTCCTCATCGCCGTGAGCCTGACCCCGGTGCTCATCGGCTTCCTGTTCTACCCCCTGGCCGGCATCATCGTGGCCGCGGATTTCATCCTCACCGTCATCGCCACCGTCCGGGCGAGCAACAACGTCCCCTACCGGTACCCGCTGTCCCTGAGGTTGATCAAGTAGCCGCAGGGACCGATGCCCCCGGGCTTCACGCCGGGGCAGGATACCAGGCCGGGAGGGGCGGCCTCTTTTCTCAGATACCCAGGAGCGCGATCGCCCGTACCGGCGCGCCGTCCGCCTCCCGGATCTTGAGCGGCAGGCAGCAGAACAGGAAATCCGCCCCCAGCACGGCGTCGAGGTTCGCGAGGTTTTCGATGATGACCGTGCCCTGCTCCATGAAGATGCGGTGGTTGGGATAGGTCGTGGTGTCGGGGGGGTCGATGGAGATCATGTCCATGCCGATGCCCTTCAGGCCGAACCCGGCAAGGAAGAGGGCCGCCTCCCGGGACAGGGTGGGGAAGCCTTCGTAGTAGGCGTCCGTGCCCCACAGGCCGCTCCAGCCCGTGTACATCAGGACGAAGTCCTTTCCCTCGATGGCCCCGGCACAGGGTTTCAGGTCGTCCAGGCCGATGACGCTCCTGCCCGGGGCCCGCAGGTCGAGCGCCACGGCGCTCCCCACGAAGTGGGCGATGCCCAGGTCCTCGAGCACGGGGGCGCCTTCGAGGATGTGGGCGGGCGCGTCCATGTGCGTGCCGGTGTGGGAGTACAGGGTGATCTTCTGCTCCACGAACCCGTGGGTCCCGAGCGTGCACGGCCGGGAGAACACGGGCGGCTCGGTGCCGGGGTAGAAGGGCATGTCAGGGGAGATGGTGTGGCTCAGGTCGATAACGCGCACGCCGCGCAGAGACTGAATGCTCATGGGTGTCTTCCTGTCTTTCTCATCCCGTTCCGTCCTATTTGGCCAGGGGGATGTCGATGGTGACGTCGGGCGGTGTGATCCGGGGCTTGGCCGCGGGCTGGCGAATGGCTGTCCCCTGGCCGGTCGCGCCCGTCTGGGGGCCGAAGAGCCCCTGGGCTGCCGCTTGGCATGGAAGGATAGGGGCCAGGAGGAATGCTGCTGCCGGGAACACGAGAGAAATACCCTTTTTCATTACCGCTCCCCTCTTTGGTCGTCGTGAAAACAAGGATCTGCTGCTGATCCGAGGGTAATGTACACCCTCCTCGCATGTCAAGCGGATACAGGTCCCGTGGCCCTTCCGGCCTTTTGCAAGAGGGCTTCTTGAGGTATAGTGCGGCGCAGGGAGGTGCACATGGGTGAGGAGGTCAGGATAACGGTCCTTTCGGAAAATCATGCCCTCGAGGGGCTGACACCCGAATACGGGCTTTCGGTGTGGATAGAGGCGGACGGGACGAGGATCCTGTTCGACACCGGCATGGCAGGGGCCTTTGCCGCGAATGCGGCAAAGCTGGGCGTCGATCTGTCCGGGACGGTCCACCTGGCGCTGAGCCACGGACACCTCGACCACACCGGAGGGGTCCCCCTGGCGCTGCAGCAGGCCCCGGGCGCTCTCATCCACCTCCACATCGATGCAACGGGCCCCAAGTACCACGTGGCCGGGGAGGGCAGGGCGGACTTCATCGGCATGCCCGAGCCCACTCTCAGGATCATCAGGGACGCCTCGGTGCGGAGCATGTTTCTCACGGACGTAACCAGGCTCACCGGGCGCGTGTGCCTCACCGGCCCCATACCCCGCAGGACCGCCTTTGAAAAGGTCCCGCAGTCCTTCGCCCTCGACCCCGAGGGCAGGCGCCCCGACCCCATCGAAGACGACCAGGCCCTGTGGATCGAGACAGAGGAAGGGCTCATCGTGGTGCTCGGGTGCTCCCACTCCGGGGTGGTGAACACGGTGGAGCACATTCGGGAGAAGAGCGGCAGGAAAGAGATCAGGGCGATCATCGGCGGCATGCACCTCATGGGCTCGGACCAGGAGACCATCAGGAAGACGGCGGACGCCATCGCATCCTGGAACCCGGGCCTCATCTCCCCGAACCACTGCACCGGGGATACGGCCTGCGCGTACTTCAGGGAGCGCTTCCCGGACATCTATGCGCCAAGCGCCGCCGGCTCGGTCTTCGTGTTCTCTCTCTGAGGGCAGGGCTGCGCACGCCCTCCCTGTACCCGAGGCGAAGCATCTCAGTGTATTCGTTCGGGGTCGGTATCGGGGTCGATTCTGATATATTCCGTTCGACCCCGATACCGACCCCGACCCCGATGAAGGCGGGAAAAATCATAAGCCAAGCATGGAGTGTGATGCCCCCCATTTTGTGCTACCCTTATCCGGTTTCAGTTTGTTGCATATTGCAGAACGAAGCATGTTCGAGTAATTTAATGAAATGAGCCAAATCGAGAAATTGATCCTGCAGATCTTAAGCGGTACGTCTGATGCGAATATGGCATTTAAAGATCTCTGCAGGCTTCTCATTCATTTTGGATTTGATGAGAGGACAAAAGGAAGTCATCATATGTTCAGGAAGTCTGGTATCGAAGAAAAGATAAATCTTCAGAAAGACGGGAATATGGCGAAACCTTATCAAGTTAAACAAGTCCGAGCCGTTATTCTGAAGTATAAGCTCGGTGGAGAGAAATGATGGACAGATACGAGATAATCATTTATTGGAGCGATGAGGACCAAGCGTACGTAGCTGAAGTGCCTGAGCTCCCAGGTTGTGTAGCCCATGGAGATACGTATGAATCTGCGTTAGCAAATGCAAAGCAGGCAACTGCTCTCTGGATTGAAACTGCAAAAGAATTCAAAGATCCCATCCCTGCCCCCAAAGGCCGTCGCCTTGCATACGCTTAGTGAAACAAAGGGGATAGATTTATTTGCAGGATCAGTAAATTAAGATATATTGAAAGTAATCCGGGTCAAACCTGGAATTGCGGATCCGGATTTGATACAGCGGTCTTTGATAGGGTTAAAAAAATCTGTAATAAAAGGAGGATGTGCACAATGAAGAGACTCGCCATTATTACCGTCATGTTTTCTTTTCTCATTGGTATCGCTCCCTTGAGCGCGGCAACAGGGGAAGAATCCTTCACCGTCACACAGATCGAGAAAGGCCAGATCACCGTCAAAGGCAGCAATGGGCAGGTGAGGACGCTGCCGGCCGGGTCTCCGGGCCTCAAGGTCGGGGACAAGGTCAGGGTCGCCAAAGAAGCAGTATGGATGTGGGACTGGGGCAACATGCCTGAACGGGGCGCGAAACCGTCCGTGAACCATAAGAATCTGCCTTTCGATGACGGAAGCAAAGCCAAGTGACCTTCTCCAGAATTATGTGAAAGAACAGGGGCAGGTCTTGCGTTAGTACATTCTGCGGCAAGATGTAATAATGCAAGGCCTGACCCCCGATTTGCTCTGAACCCCCATTTTACCCGATATTTCCCTTTCGACCCCGATACCGATACCGACCCCGACCCCGATGAAGGCGGGAAGGATCTTAAGCCGAGCAGGTGGAATGCGATGACCCCCCATGTTGGCCGGGAATGACAGGGACACATGGGTGTCCCCTTTCATACTTTAATATGATCATCTTGTTATAGAGAACACTGACGGTTATTATTAAATAAGTTCCAAGAGAGTCTTTTTTCACCCATTTTCAAAAAGAGGAGGCTTTGCATGCCGAAGAAACTCGTAGCTGAATTGATCGGGACATTCTGGCTGGTTCTTGGTGGCTGCGGGAGTGCAGTACTCGCGGCCGCGTTTCCGGATGTGGGGATCGGACTCCTCGGTGTATCCCTTGCATTCGGGCTGACTGTCCTGACCATGGCCTTTGCCATCGGTCATATCTCGGGATGCCACCTCAACCCTGCCATCACCTGTGGGCTTGTAGCGGCAGGACGTCACCCCGCAAAAGAGCTCGTACCCTATGTTGTCGTACAGGTGATTGGCGGGATCATCGGGGCTTTCGTTTTATACATCATTGCGAGCGGCGCCGCTGGTTTCGATGTCTCGGCGGGTTTTGCCAGCAACGGGTATGGAGAACATTCTCCAGGCCAATATTCCCTCGCCGCCGCATTTGTGTGTGAAGTGGTCATGACCTTCATGTTCCTGATGGTCATCATGGGCTCGACCGATGAAAGGGCTCCGAAGGGATTTGCGCCGATAGCGATCGGTCTTTGCCTTACCCTCATTCACCTCATAAGCATACCCGTGACGAATACGTCGGTGAACCCGGCCCGGAGCACCGGTGTCGCTGTCTTCGTGGGCGGCTGGGCAGTCCAGCAGTTGTGGCTTTTCTGGCTGGCACCGATTCTTGGAGGCATACTGGGCGGTCTTGCGTATCGAGTGCTGGGCAGTACGAAGGAAGACGATTGACCGTATAGCGTCACTCATGTTGACCATGAGGGAAGGCATCCTCCTGAGGGCAGGCGTCGGCGGGCAGGGCGGCTGAGAACCGGGCCCGCCCGGACCTCACCCGTCCAGCACGAGCCTGACCTTTTCCGTCAGGGACTGGATGGAGAAGGGTTTCTGGATGAAGTGGACTCCCGTCTCGAGGATGCCGTGGTGGGCGATGACGTCGTCCGTGTAGCCCGACATGTAGACCACCTTCATCTCCGGGTGGCCCGCCCGGATGCGCTCGAAGAGCTGTTTGCCGTTCATGCCCGGCATGATGACGTCGGTGAGCATGAGGTCGATGTCGCCGCCCAGATCGTCCACGAGGCGGAGGAACTCTTCCGGGTCCTTTGCCGAGATCACGCGGTACCCGTGCTTCTCGAGGATCTCGCAGGTGAGCAGCCTCACCCCCTCGTCGTCCTCGGCAACGATGACCGTCTCCTGGCCGCGCTTGCCCTGGCCGATGCCGACCCTGTCCGGGAGCTTCTCGATCTGGGCGACGGACTTGGGCAGGTAGATCTTGAAGGTGGTCCCCGTGCCCGGCTCGCTGTAGACGTGCACGTGGCCCTTGTGCTGGGTCACGATGCCGTACACCGTGGCCAGGCCCAGGCCCGTGCCCTTTCCCCTGTCCTTGGTGGTGAAGAAGGGCTCGAAGATGTGTTCGAGGGTTTCGCTGTCCATGCCGGACCCCGTGTCGCTCACGGTGAGCATGACGTAGATCCCGGGCAGGACCCCCTGGTGGGCCGAGGCATAGAGGTGGTCGAGGTAGGTCACCGTGGTGTCGATGGTGATGACCCCTCCCGCGGGCATGGCATCCTGGGCGTTGATCGTCAGGTTCATGAGGATCTGGCCTATCTGCTCCATGTCCACCAGCACCCCGGGCAGGGACGGGTCTGAGGTGATCCTGATCTCGATGTCCTCCCGGATGGTGCGCCTGATCATCTTGCTGTAGCTCTCCACCACCTCGCCCAGGTCCACGGTCTTCACCTCGAGGACCTGCTTGCTCCCGAAGGCCAGCAGCTGGCGCGTGAGCTTCCTGGCCCGGTCCGCGGCCGTGAGGACCTGCATGAGGCCGTGGTAGAAGGGGTCGCTCTCCGGCATGCCGTGCAGGATCATCTCGGTGTAGCCCAGGATGGGGGCCAGCAGGTTGTTGAGGTCGTGGGCCACCCCGCCGGCCAGCTGGCCGATGACCTCCATCTTCTGGGCCTGGCGGAGCTGCCCTTCCATCCTGAGCTCGTCGGAGATGTCGCGGAGGATGCCGATGATGGCCACCGGGTCGCTCCTGTTGTCCTTGAGGAGGAAGAGGGTCTCCAGGGCCGTGAAGGTGGTGCCGTCCTTTCTCCTGTGGCCGATCTTTCCCATGAACCGGCCCTGGATCTTGAGCTGTTCGAAGATGGGGGCCATCTCGGCGTTGAACTGCTCCTCCGTGTGGAAGACCCTGATGCTCTCGCCCTCGATCTGGGCAGGGGCATAGCCGAGCATGCCTGCGGCGGACTCGTTCGCGTACAGGACCTTGCCGTCGAGGTCCGCCATGACGATGCCGTCGAGGGACTGCTCGATGATCGCCCGCTGGTGCATGAGGAGCTCTTCGTCCTTCTTGCGCAGGGTGATGTCGCGGATGCACTCGATGGCCCCGGAGACGTTGCCGCTGCTGTCGTAGAGCCTGGCGGCCACGCCCCACAGGTAGGCACCCCTGCCGCCGAAGAGCCGCGGGACGAAGGCCTCCACCACGAGCGTCTCGCCTACGGTGTGGATGAAGTCGTACTGCCGGTACATGTCCCCCCTGGGCTCGAGGATCAGGTCCAGGAGCATGGACCGCCGGTCCCCGTAGAAGGGGATGGCGTAGATGTGATCGCCCTTGCCCAGGATGTCCTTCTTCTCGACCCCGGTGAGGGCCTCCATGGCGTGGTTCCAGGCGATGACCACACCCCGCGTGTCCACCGCAAAGGTGGCGTCGGGCAGGAAATCGATGATGTCGGAGAGCCTGCGCTCGGATTCCTTGAGCGCCTCCTCGGCGGCCTTGGTATCGGTGATGTCCACGGACACGCCGAGCACCGCCGGGGTCGTGCTCCCGGAGAAGGTGAAGGGCATCTTCGTGGTCTGCATGATGCGGACCCTGCCTTGGTGGTCAGTGACCCTCTCTTCTGGAACGACCCTCTGCTCCCCGGTGCTGAGCACCTCCCGGTCGACGCTGCGGTACAAGTCCACGTTCCCGGTATCGGCGAACAGGTCGGCGTCGGTCCTGCCGATGATGTCCTGCACCGGGCGCCCGACGGCGTCGGCGATGGCCTTGTTGGCCAGGATGTACCTGCCGGCCTCGTCCTTGGCGAAGATGAAGTGCGGTACCGAGTCGATGATCTGGCGCAGGCGCCGCTCGCCCAGCCAGAGGGTCTGCTCGCGGTCCTTGAGCCTCTGGAGCATGTCCTGGAAGGCCTTCGACAGGGCCCCGAGCTCGTCGCCCCGGCCGGTCAGGGCGTCGTCCACCTTCTCGGCGCCGCTGCCTACGGCCGTAATGTTGTCGTTGAGCCTGGAGACCGGGTCGAGCATGAGGTACTGAATGAGCCTGCCCACGCTGACGAGGATGAGCACCCCCCCGCCGAGGATGAACAGGAACCCGTAGTGGTAGGCCTTCATTCCCTTCTTCATGATGTCCCTGGGCAGGGACGCATGGAGCACGAAGGCGGGCCTGCCCACGATGTCCCTCTTGAGGATGTAGGCGGATATGGTGTCCTTCCCATCCACCGCGAGCACGATCCTGCCCTTCGGTCCCACCCCCTCAGAGAGATCCGGGCTCACACGCGCGGCCTCGTCCAGGGTCAGGCCGGCGAGCTTCACGTCCACCTGCTCCGAGACCTGCCCGATGACCCTGTCACCCACGAGGCGGCCCATGACGAAGGCGCCCCTGCTCGGGCCGGTGACCTCGGAGGTGACGATGGGGTTCGAGGAAACCATCATGGGGCCGTACCGGGTCCGGATGATCCCCGTGGTCGATCCATGTATGCCCCGCTGGCTCACGAGGGCCGAAAAGACCCGGGGCTCGAGCTCCCGGGACAGGTCCAGCGGGATCTCCCTGCCGGTCCGGAGGTCGTATGCCCTGCCGTAGATGAGCCTGCCCTTGAGGTCGTAGGTGTGGATGAAATTGAGCTTCTGCTCCTTGAACACGTCGTAGGTGAGGTTGCTCTCTATGAATTCCTTGTTGCCGTCCCGGACGAAGCGGTAGGTGTCGTCCCAGGCGGCCCAGTCGTACACGAACTGGTTCAGGAGCCTGAGCTCCCGGTCCAGGGTCGCGACGCAGCGCTGCATGTTCCTCTCCGCGTCCATCCGCTCGAGGTCCACGAAGCTCTGGAGGATGACCAGGCGGAACACGAGGTAATAGGCCAGGGTGATGGAAAGGAGGACCGAGACGAGGACCGCGAGGATCTTGCCCTTAAGGTGCATGGCCCCCTCCTGCTGTGCGGTGCCCTGTGCCTGATGTGTGATCTCTCATGTAGGATGCCTGGTGCCTTTCCCGGATGCGGTCCCCTCGCACATCCTTTTTCGGTTTTCTGCGCCGAGTCCTGTAGTCTTTCAGCAGGAAATCTTTCCCGGCACGGCCGGCGGAAGGAAAGGCCTTGACAGGCCGGCCCTGAAGAAGCCATCTACTGCTTGAAGGCCATGAGCGTAAAGGACAGACTGAAGCGCATGACGGGCGAGGCCCCCGGCCCGAAGGGAGATCCATCCCGGTCGGAGATCATTGGCGAGCTGCGCCGGAAGATCGACGCCATCATGACCCGCAGGGAGAGCTATCCACGGCAGACGGTGGCGCACCGGCCCAGGGAGATCAAGCCCCTGCACGAGGCCATCACCGGGGAGGAGGTGGAGAACGAACGCGGGAGGTGCTTCTTCTCCCGCAGCGTGTTCCACGGCCACGCCTGCCACGGGGTCTACCCGGTGGCAGACCTGGCATGCGCGGACATGGAGGCGGCGGCCCTGCTCGCCGGGGACCCGGGCCTGCGGGACTTCGGCATCCCGGACGCCCTGTTCCTCGACACCGAGACCACGGGCCTCGCCGGGGGCACGGGCACGCTCGCCTTCCTCGTGGGCCTGGGCTGGTTCGAGGGCGAGGACTTCGTGGTGTGCCAGCTTTTCTCCCGGGACTTTCACGAGGAAGGGGCCATGCTCACCCTCCTGGCCGACATGGCCCGGGAGAAGCGCTTCCTCGTGACCTTCAACGGCCGGGGTTTCGACCTGACCCTGCTGGCCGCGCGCTTCATCCTCAACCGGCTGGCCAACCCGCTCTCCGAAATGCCCCACCTCGACCTGCTCTTCCCCAGCAGGAAGCTGCTCTCCCACCGGCTGGAGAATTGCCGCCTGGTGACCATCGAGGGCGAGGTCCTGGGGTTTGTCCGCACCGGGGACGTGCCAGGGTTCGAGATCCCGAAGCGCTACTTCGACTGGCTGAGGACGAGGGATGCGTCGCTCCTCGAGGACGTGTTCCATCACAACCGCCTCGACATCGTGTCCATGGCCGCCCTGGTCAAGCACCTCACCCGCCTGGTGGCCACGGGCGACAGCCACCACCACGGAGACGTCCTCGCGGCGGCCAGGATGCACCTGCACCAGGGGGACCCCTGCACGGCCTCGGCCTTCCTCGCTAGCCTCATGGATTGCCCTGACCCGGCGACGGCCCGGGGGGCCATGGTGACCCTGTCGCTCGACCACAAGCGCCGGGGCCTGTGGGAGGATGCGGTGAAAATCTGGGAGGGCATGCTCGGAAACGACCCCCACGACCTCTTCGCCGTGGAGGAGCTGGCCAAGTTCCTGGAGCACCGGAAGAACGACCACGTACGGGCCTTCGAGATCGTCCGGCGGGTCCTCGAAGAGGGCAGGGGCATCTCCCGGGATGACCGGGAGGCCCTGTCCCACCGCCTCGCCCGGCTCAAGCGCAAGGCCGGCGGCTGACACCCCCCAGGCACGTCGGGCGCCTCTCCGGACATTTCCTGTAAAGTTGCCATGATTCCCTGACGATACGCTGAGTACGGACAGCACCGGCACCACTGTTATGATGATGGCATGATGAGGAGGCACAGATGAAGAAGCAGGCACCGTTCAGATCCGTCACAGTCGTTTCCATCGGAGGCTCCATCCCGTCCCACGCCGAAGCCAGGTTTTCCGATCCAGAGGGGGAAAAGGTCCGCGCCATCGACGCGGTCGTCCTCGACCTGGACGAGGACAACCCCGCCAGGGACCTGAACCTGGGGGAGGTGAAGTATGTGGCGTGAGGGGGCGATGAAGAGATCCGTATCGGTCGTGTCGTTCCGTTTCCCGCAGCCTGCGGTCCTGACGCTGAGGTCATCAACCCAAGCTGGGTCCTGAAAGCTCGAAGGCCGCCGCATCAACGGCGTGGGTAGGGTGTTCGAAGGCATTGCCGTCGACCCGGCGTCAAGATGGTGAGGATGTCCCTGGCTATCTTCGAAAGCACCAGGCGGGCCAGGTGCGCATGGGTGGTCTGCCCCGCAATGAGGGCCATGTACTGCTCGATGATGCCGCCCGCATTGGGCAGCTCCCGGATGAACATGGGTTCGGCCAGCCTCGATGACATGAGGTGTCTCAGGAGCTTCGCGATGGAGAATTCCTGCACGATCCCCCGGTACCGGGGCAGGTAGAACCCGTACGCCCGGCCAGGATCGCCCGCCCGGGCCGCCTGCAGGACGGACTGGGCGGCATACTTCCCGCTCAGCAGGGCATACGCGATCCCCTCGCCCGTGATGGGCTCCACCAGCCCGGCCGCGTCCCCCGTGAGCAGGACATTCCCCTTTCCCGGCCTCTTCCGGAAATTCCCCGCAGGGATGTAGGCGCTTCTCACCGAGGACGGCTGTGTGCCGGCTGCCTGCTCGTGGAACCGGAGGAAGAGCGATCTCATGTCGCCGTTCTTGCGCAGCAGTCCGCCAAGGCCGACGGACAGGGTCTTTCCCTTCGGGAAGACCCAGGCATAGCCCCACCGCACGTACCCGAGGTGGATCTCCGGCACGGTCCTTTCCCCATCCCTTGAATCACGGGGAAGCTCTGCCTGGAAGCACAGCCCGTAGGCGTGCTTGCGGAAGCGTTCCTGGAACAGTGACCGGGCAACTTTGCTCGTGACCCCGTCGGCGCCGATGATATAATCCGCCCTGATCGGGTCGCCGTTCCTGAAGAGCACCCTGGTTTCCCGGGTGTCCACCGAGGCGACGGCCCTCCCCAGGAGGATGTCGGGACCCTTTTTCACGGTGAGCCCGAACAGGTGCGCGTCGAACTCCTTCCGTGACGCAAGGTAGACCGGGTAGGGGGTGTCCACGCTGTTGAGCTCCCGGCCCTTGTGGATGAACCTGACACCGGCCGCCGTGCACTCGACGCCTGGACCCCAGGGCCCGCCGAAGACGTCCTCGAACACGGACCTTGTCCTGCCGCTCAGCAGGCCGCCGCAGAGCTTTTCCCCGGGGAACTCGCACCTGTCGATGAGGGCGACGTTCATGCCCGCGGAGCACAGGACATGGGCAGCGGCCAGACCCGCCGGCCCGCTCCCGATGACGGCTGCGTCGTATGTCTTCATCGATCAGATCTTAGTATCAAAAAGTATTGATTACAACCACATATAGAGCTGACGCCATGTGCAGCGGTCAGCTCGCGGCAAAGCTGCCTTTTGTCCTTCCTGAAAAAATATGTTTAATGATATAAAATGCATCATCTGCAATAATTGAGCTTTTCAAGGTCCGGCATTCAATATGAGGGAGGGTTTCAAGCATGGCAGGATCCGAGAACCATCTTCACGAGCGTCTCCGCGCACTGGCACAGAATCTCTGGTGGACCTGGCACCCCGAGGTCATCAGCATCTTCACCGACCTCGACCCCCACGTCTGGCGCCAGGTGGAGCACAACCCCATGGCCTTCCTCAACCGGGTGACGCCTCAGGTCATCGAGGAGCGCGCTTCCGAGCTGGTGCTGGAGAGCCGCATCAACTACGCCTTCCGCAGGCTGAACGAGTACATCGAGGAGGAGAAGACCTGGGGCTCCATCCACGGCGGCAACCTGAACAGCCGCCCCGTCGCCTACTTCTCCGCCGAGTTCGGGCTCCACGAGTCGCTGCCCATCTACTCCGGGGGCCTGGGCATCCTGGCGGGAGACCACCTCAAGAGCGCGTCCGACCTGGGCGTCCCCCTGGTGGGCGTCGGGCTCCTCTACCAGCAGGGCTACTTCTGCCAGCGCCTGAACGCCGACGGCTGGCAGGAGGAGGATTACCGGAACCTCACCCCCGGCGACCTGCCCCTGCAGCCCCTGTCCGACGGGAAGGGCAACCCCGTCACGGTCAGGGTCGACACCCGCACCACACCCCTTCTGGCGCGGGTCTGGAAGCTCCTGGTAGGCAGGGTCAGCCTCCTGCTCCTGGACACGAACGTGGAGGGCAACTCGGTTGAGGACCGGGAGCTTACGGCACGGCTCTACGGCGGGGACGCGAAGCTCCGCATCCGGCAGGAGATCCTCCTGGGCATCGGAGGCTCCCGCGCGCTCAAGGCCCTGAACATCTACCCGGGCGTCATGCACCTGAACGAGGGCCACAGCGCGTTCGCCATCCTCGAGGAGGTCAGGCGGGTCATGGAGTACGAGGGCATCCCGTTCGGCCGGGCCTTCAGGCGCGTCTCCGCACGCACCGTGTTCACCACCCACACCCCGGTGGAGGCCGGCCACGACCGGTTCCCGCCTGATCTCGTGGAGGAGCACCTGGGGGTGTTCCGGGAGAGGATGGGCTTGAGCCACCACGACCTCATGGCCCTGGGCAGGGCCAACCCCCATGACCCCGGCGAGCCGTTCTGCATGACCGTGCTCGCCCTGAAGGGCTCGAACAGGGCCAACGGCGTCTCGGCCATCCACGGGGAGGTGAGCCGCCTCATGTGGCGCGGGCTGTGGCCCGAGAAGCGCGAGCACGAGGTGCCCATCGGCCACATTACCAACGGGGTGCACGTCCTGTCCTGGCTTGCCCCCCAGATGTACCAGCTCTTCCAGACCTGGCTCGGCCAGGACTGGCCCACCCGGATGGTTCACCCGGACGTGTGGGAGGCCATCGACGACATCGACGACGGCGAGCTCTGGGAGGTCCACCAGGGCCTCAAGGTGCGGCTCATCCGCTTCGTCCGGCGGCGCCTGCTCAGGCAGTCCCGGCGTCTGGGCCACGGGGACACGGAGCAGCTCATCGACAGCGTCCTCGACCCGGACGTCCTCACCATCGGCTGCGCCCGGAGGTTCGCCACCTACAAGCGCTCCGACCTCATCCTGTCCCAGCCCGACAGGCTTGCGCGGCTCATAGGCGACGCCAAGAGGCCCATCCAGCTCATCTTCGCGGGCAAGGCCCACCCCCGGGACAACGAGGGCAAGGCCCTCATGCAGCGCATCGCCCGCTTCAGCTACGAGACCGGCAACAAGCTCAGGGTGGCGTTCGTGGAGGACTACGACTACAACGTCGCCCGCCATCTCGTGCAGGGGGTCGACGTGTGGCTGAACAACCCCAGGCGCCCCCTGGAGGCCTGCGGCACCAGCGGCCAGAAGGTGGTGCTCAACGGCGGGCTCAACCTCTCGGTGCTCGACGGCTGGTGGAACGAGGCCTATGACGGTCTCAACGGGTTCGCCATAGGCCACGGCGGCATGCACAACGACCCGGCCGAGCAGAACCGCCGGGACGCGGAATACCTCTTCAGGACCCTGGAGAACGAGGTCATCCCCCTCTACTACCACCGGGACTCCCAGGGCATCCCCTCCCGCTGGGTCAAGCGGATGAAGCACGCCATGATGAGCATGGGCTGGCGCTTCGTGGCGGACCGCATGGTCAAGGACTATGCGGAGCGGTTCTACCTCCCGGCGGCGCAGGCCACCTCGGCGGATGTTTTCTGAGAGGCCGGCTGTCGCAGGAAGGAGAGGAGGAAGAAGAGAGAAGGGATAAGCTGGAAGGGGAGGCGGCAGACGGCCGCTTCCATCTTCTCTCCATGTTTGTAATATTCCAGACAGCGATTGCGGGACCGGATTTCGGTATTATCATTAAAATATGAATATTAAATTGTAATTCATTCAAAGGAGGGTGTGTGATGGAGAGGAGATGGATTTCCAGGGAGCCCAGCTCTCCGAAGGGTGGCCGGGTGGACGCGTTCACCGGCAGGACGGTCCTCCTCACGGGTGCTGCGGGAGGGCTCGGCAGGGTCTTTGCCGAGCGGCTCCTGGCCCGGGGGGCGAGGCTCATCCTCACGGACCTCGACGAGGGCGTCCTGCAGGAGCTTGCGGACGGGGCTGCACGGATGCAGACGGGGGGATCGGTCCTCGGCGTGATCGGGGCGGACCTGTCGAGCATCGAGGGGTGCAACGCCCTCTTTAGGAGGTGCAGGGACATAACGCCGGAGCTCGACGTGCTCGTGAACAACGCCGGCGTGCTCACCTACGGCTATTTCCACGAGACGCCCGCCGAGGCCTGGATCAGGGTCCTCCAGGTGAACCTGATGGCCTCCATGCAGCTCTCGGCCCTTTTCCTCCCGGCCATGATCGCCCGGGGCAGAGGTCAGCTCGTGTTCATGTCGTCCGTGGCAGGGTTCATCCCCACCTCGTTCGAGACGGTCTACTCGGTTTCGAAGTTCGGGGTGAGGGGCTTTGCCATGGCCCTGGCCGGTGAGGTCAGGGTCATGGGGGTCGACGTGACCATCGTGTACCCCTTCTGGGCGGACACGAACATCCTCAAGTCCCCGTCGTTCGGCTCCAGGCGGGCAAAGAGGCCGCCGCAGCTCGTGGTGCTCAGGCCGGAGAAGATCGTGGATGCCGCTCTCAGCGGCATCGTGAAGCGCAGGCTGCACGTGTACCCGGACACGTTCTCACGGGTCAGCTGGCACCTGAACAGGCTCTACCCCATCGTGGGCAGGCAGCCGGTGGAGTGAGCGGGCCAAGGGTGCATGGGGTAACAGCGTTTCCGTTGATATTGAGGAGGGAAAATGAAGAGGATCGATTCGGATTTCCTGAGCAGGAGCAAGCGCTGCGCCGGGTGGCTGTTCCTTCCCGAGGGCAGGGAGAAACCGCCGGTGGTGATCATGGCCCACGGCTTCAGCGGGCAGAGGGACTTCGGCCTCGAGCCCTATGCCAGGCACTTTGCCACCGGGGGCATGGCGGTCTTCGTGTTCGACTACCGGAACTTCGGAGGCAGCGAGGGCGAGCCCAGGAACCTGGTGAACCCCTGGCGGCACATCCGGGACTGGAGGTCCGCCATTGCACATGTCCGCTCGCTGAAGGACGTCGACGGGAGCAGGGTGGCCCTGTGGGGAACCTCCTTCAGCGGCGGACACGTGATGGTGGCATCGGCCAGGGACAGGGGGATCAAGGCCGTGGTGGCCCAGGTCCCCTTCGCGGACGGCATCTCCACGACCATGAGCTTCCCCTTGAGCTTCCAGCTCCAGGGCCTGTACCACGGGCTCAAGGACCTGTCCTGCATGATCAGGCGCAAGCCCGCCCACACGGTCCCCGCGGTGGGCAGGCCGGACACCTTCGCCCTCATGAACACCCCGGACGCGGTGCAGGGGTACTATTCCCTCGTGCCCCCGGACATCACCTTCGTCAACAGCGTGCCGGCACGTGCTGCGCTCATGGTCCCCTTCTACCGGCCCATCAGATACGCCCGCAGGGTGACGTGCCCGGTGCTCGTCATGTACGCCAAAAACGACTCGCTCATCCCCTCGAGGGCCGTGCAGAAGATGGGGGACAGGATACCGAAGGGAGAGGTCGTCGGCCTGCCTGCGGGCCACTTCGACTTCTACACCGGAGACCTCTTCAGGAGGGTGGTGAGGGTGCAGACGGAGTTCCTGGTCCGGCACCTGTTCGAGGGAACCGTCCGGCAGTGATCCTTGAAAGCGGACCCGTGCCCGGGAACATTTCAAGCGCGCCGTGGCTTGCCAGGGAAATGGGGTTGCAGCGCTTCGGAAGGATATGGCAGACCAGAGGATACTGTGACAAGCTTCCGGGTGAGGAAGACATCGAGAGAAAGAGGATGCGGTCCTGGCAGGGATACAGGATTTCAGGGACAGGGTCGTGGTCATCACCGGGGCCGGCTCGGGCATCGGGCGGGCCACGGCGCTGGCGTTCGCCGCGGAGGGTGCTGACCTGGTCATCGCCGACCAGCACGAGGACAGGCTTCAGGAGGTGGCGGCGGAGATAGGCAGGCTGGGCGGACGGGCGCTGTGCCGGAAGGTGGACGTATCCAGCCGGGAGCAGATGGAAGACTTCGCCCGGTTCGTCATTGCCGAGCGGGGCAGGGTGGACATCCTCTACAGCAACGCGGGAGTGGCCGTCGGGGGGGACTTCGAGAGCACGAGCATCGAGGACTTCCAGTGGATCTTCTCCGTCAACTTCTGGGGGACCCTGTACTGCATCAAGGCCTTCCTGCCCCACATGATCGCCCGGAGATACGGCCATATCGTGAGCACCTCCAGCGTTGCCGGCCTGTGCGCCACGCCGGGCATGTCTGCCTACTGCTCCACCAAGTTCGCGGTGGCCGGGCTCGGGGAGTCGCTCAGGGGCGAGCTCAGGAAGTACGGCATCGGTGTGAGCACCATCTGCCCGGGCATCATCAACACCCGGATCGTCGCGGACGGGCGCATGCACACGCACGAGGCCTCCAGGTCCAGCAGGGAGAAGCTGGTGGCGTTCTACAAAAAGGGCTGGCCTCCGGAGCGGGTGGCTAAGGCCGTGCTCAAGGCCGTGCGGAAGAACTCCTCCGTGGTGCCCGTGGGGCCGGAGGCCTGGCTGCAGTGGTTCGGCAAGCGCCTTCACCAGCGCGGATACGAAACGATGTGCTATCTCGCGGGCAGATTCCTCATGGAGCCGTAGGAAAGCCGGCCCGGGCGGGCCGGACGTGATTGCGAGCAGGAAGACACCATCAACAGAGCAACAGGGGGAAACATGGCTGAGGCAGGCAGCAAGGTCATGACGGCCAGGGAGGCCATCGGCAGGTTCGTGCACGACGGCGACCATCTGGTCATCGGCAACTACACGGTGGGTACCTGCTCGGAGCTCGTGTTCGAGGTGGCCAGGCAGGGGAAGAAGGGCCTCACGCTCTATTCCCAGTCAGGGGTGTTCGACGTGGAGATCCTGGTGGGCGCCGGGTGCGTGGACAGGCTCGTGACCACCTACGTCTACCGGGCAGGGGGCAAGGAGGGCGGTTCGGCCGTGGAGCGGGCGCTCAAGGCGGGTACCCTCCTCATGGAGGACTACACCAACTACCAGTACAACGCCCGCATGGTGGCGGGCATGCACGGGTTCTCCTTCATGCAGGTCCTCGAGGGGGCCATGGTGACCGACCTCTTCAGGAAGCGCTCCTTCATGGGGGAGGACAAGTACAGGGTCATTCAGTGCCCGTACACGGGCAAGCAGCTCCTCACCGTGCCTGCGGCGAACCCGGACGTGTGCATCGTGCATGTGCAGCGGGCGGACAAGCTCGGCAACGCCCAGTACTGGGGCGCCCTGGGCAGCGTGGCCGCCGCTTCCCTGGCCAGCAGGCGGATCATCGTGTCCTGCGAGGAGATCGTGGACCACGACGTCATCCAGTCGAGCCCGCATCTGACCATCATCCCCGCCTACCGGGTGGACGCGGTGGTGGAGGTGCCCTGGGGCGCTCACCCCACCGAGGTGCTGGGGTACTACAACCTCGACCGCATCGCGTACGCCTTTTTCTTCCTGTCCGACACGACCGAAGACGGGCTCAAAGCCTGGATGGACGAGTGGGTGTACGGGTGCAGGGACCGCCAGGCGTACATGGACCACTACATGGAGAAGCACGGGTCGCACATGCTCGATATGATCCGGGCCAAGGCGTACTATTCCGCGCCCGCCAACTACGGGTCTGCCTTCTGCTCGTCCTGGGACGACGAGGGCAGGGAGAGGACCATGGGCGTCACGCCCGAAGAGCTCGAGAAGATCCTGGAGGAAAGGGGGCTGCTCTATGGCTAGGAAGTACACGCTCGACGAGCTGCTCATCATCACCGCTGCCCGGGAGATCCGTGACGGAGACCGGGTCATCCTGGGGGTGGGTCTTCCCACCACGGCTGGCGCCATGGCAAAGGCCCTCCATGCGCCGAACGCCATCCTCATGATGGAGTCCGGGATCATCGACTTCCAGCCCCTGGTGCCGCCCAACCACATCGCGGACGCGAACTCCTGCCGGGGGTTCTCCTATGCCACGGACCTGTTCTCCATGTTCACCATGACCTACCGGGGCTACGTGGACATGTGCTTCCTGGGCGTGGCCCAGATCGACCGGTACGGCAACGTCAACACCACCTGCATCGGCGACTACTACAAACCGAGGATGCGGCTGCCGGGCTCGGGCGGGGCGGCGGACTTCATGGCGTACGCCAAGGCGACCGTGCTCACCATGCGGGGCGGCGAGTTTGTCGAAAAGCTCGACTACTTCACCTCGCCGGGCTACCTCGAGGGCGGGGACGCCAGGGACAGGTCCGGCCTTTTCCCCAAGGGGTCAGGACCCATCATGCTTCTGACCACGAAGGGCGTGTTCCGGTTCGACGAGGTGACGAAGGAGCTCTGCCTCGCGCAGCTCCACCCCGGGGTGACGGTGGACATGGTGAAGAAGGACGTGCCCTGGGACCTGAAGGTCGCCGAGGATCTCACCCAAACCCCGCGCCCCACGGACGAGGAGATCGCGTTCGTCAGGCGCTTCGCCCCCACCGAGGCCGTGGGCCGGAAGCTCATGTACGAGCTGGGCATCACGAACGTGTTCAGGAAGGCCGCAGAGCGGGGGAAGTAGAGCTGGCTCAGCCCGGGGAAAGGACGGGCTGTGCCTGGAATGGAAGGCCTCGCAGCAGAAAACCCCGCAGAAGCTGGCGCCCTGGACTGTGCTGATGAAATCGTTGCCTTTCCTGCTGCCCTGACCGTATAATCTGTCACGTTGGGCAACGGGTGGCAGGTCGAAGGGAGACGCGCCATCCGGAAGCCGGCAAGGATATCATGCAACAGGAGAAAGGCATCTGTGGAAAAAGGCAATCCTTGTCTTACCTGCGGGGCGTGCTGTGCATTCTTCAGGATTTCGTTCTACTGGGCAGAGGCGGATGACGTGACCGCCGGCGGCGTGCCTGTCCACCTCACCAGAAAGCTCAACGACTTCAGGCGTGCCATGATCAGCATCGATGGGCACACTCCCCGGTGCATAGCCCTCGTGGGGGCCGTGGGCCAGAGGGTTTTGTGCTCCATCTATGAAAACCGACCCTCGGTGTGCCGGGGTTTCGAGGCCTCGTGGGCCGACGGCAGGCCCAGCGAGCGGTGCGACAGGGCGAGGGCGGCGTGGGGCCTTGCGCCCCTGACCCCTGATGCCTGGGACAGCCCGGATGACGAGCCCAAGGCCGCCTGATCGGATCCCTTCCTCCCCACGGGCAGGCTAGGGGATGTTCAGCCTCCCCCCTCTCATGGCCCGGGTATAGTATCTCCTGCCATGGATGTTCTGGTAGGTCCACACAATGCGGAACAGGACCGGGAGCCTCGGGATCCAGAAGGCGGCGGTGCAGGCCATGCTCGGAGCAGCCCTGCCGAGGGTGATGTCGGCCGTGATGACGCCTTCCCCGTCTTCCCTCCGCATGCGGGCGGCTATCGCCCCGGACCTGTCCACGATCTGGGTCTCTCCGAGGAAGAAAGAGGAATAGGGCACGCCCGGCATCAGGGGCATGTCCGCCGTGAACGATCCTGCATGGGCTGCGTGGACCACGGCCACGCCGAGGATGCGGGCCAGCGTCGAAGGGGCCGCGGCCATGAGCCTTTCGTTCCTCCGGTGAAGCCACTGCCAGAAGACGGCGGGAGGCCAGTTCATGGGCACGGTCCACCAGCACGACCCACCCACCACGCAGTCGACCCTGCCCAGGAGCCGGTGCACGGTCCTGTTGCGGATGAACTCCCAGCACAGCACCGCGCCCATATGCCCCAGAGGGGTGTCGAGGACGCCGTCGTCGCTGCCGGGCTCGTAGTAGCAGTTCTCCCACATGGTGGGCAGGTCCTTGTCGTGGGTTGCGGTGCCGCCGTCCGGCATGGCCAGGACGAAGGTGTTGAAGCGCCTGCCTTCCCGGGACGCGATGAAGGACCCGCCCACATAGGCCTGGTGCTGCCTGGCCTTCGAGGCAAGCAGGGCGGACGCCTTGCCGTTCATCTCGAGGGCTGCCCCGAGCAGCGACGGGTCGAACGCCGCCGCGCTGGGGAAGAACTCCGGGAGAATGATCAGGCGGGCCCCCTTCGAGGCGGCCTCGTCGAGCAGCCTTTCCGCCTTCTCCAGGTTCCCGGCGATATCCCCCACCCGGGCCTCCATCTGTACCGCCCCAGCCTTGATGGGACTCTCCATCATCCACCTCCTTTCAGGGCATCATTTGCAGGATGCCGGTGTGCGGATGTCCACACCCGGTGCCGCACCTGCTGATCCTCTGCTCATTTTCATAACAATGTGATCATTAAGTTATAATAACACGCTGCCGGCTCAATGTTTAGAGGGTAAGAGCCTGCAGGGCGAGGGTTTATGGTTTGTTACGGGGTGAAATGGCTGCAGTCGATTCGAAAATATTTTCTGAAGAAGGCCATGCCGACCTGCCGGGAAAGCCTGCAAAAATATCGAAGCGTGCCTGCGAACGGCCTCCCTGACAAGCTTCTTCCCTGCCGTTCATCACAGGTCCCGGACAAACTTGATTATCCGCTCCACATCCCCCTTTGTGATGGACGGACAGCCTTCCAAGTCCTCAACGCCGATCTGGGAGAGTCCTGAGAGGTGAGCCGTGTGCTTGAGGATGCAGCGGGCCTTCTTGGGGCCTATACCCGGGATCTCCTCGAGGACCGTTGACACGGCCTTGCTCCTCAGGTGGGTGTGGTACTTCACGGCGAACCGGTGGGCCTCGTCCCTGATCCGCTGCATGAGCCTGAGCCCCTCGCTCCGCTCAGGGAGGAAGACGGCGTCCTTCCTGCCGGGGAAGAAGAACCGGTCGTTCTTCGCGCCCCTGGGCTTGGCCATGGCCACCACGGGGATGGAGCCCATCCCGAGGCTCTCGAGCACGCGGGTGCACACGTTGAGCTGGCCCTTGCCCCCGTCGATGATGAGGAGATCCGGCATTGCCTCGTCACCGGCGAGCCTCCTCCGGAGCACCTGCTCCATCATGGCGTAGTCGTCCTGGCCCTCGATGTCCCTGATCCTGTAGTGGCGGTACAGGGTCTTGTCCGGCGCGCCCCCCATGAACACCACCCGGGACGCGACGGGATTGCTGCCCTGGAAGGACGAGATGTCGTAGCACTCCATGCGGTAGGGGACGGCGCTCAGGCTGAAGGCCTTGGCGAGGTCGTCCAGGGCCGAGGTCTCCTTGTTCCTGCCGTAGGACCTGGCGTTCTCCTGGGCCATCTCCACCCACAGCTTCGGCTTGCCCCGGACACCCCTGCGGATGGAGACCTTCGAGCCCCTGAGGTCGGACAGGATCTGCTCGAGGATCTCCCGGTCCCCGGGCAGGAAGTCCGCGTAGACGAGGGGCGGGATGTTGTTGTTGCGCAGGTAGAACTGCAGCATGGAGTTGGTCATGAAGTCGTCTTCGTCCGTGTTGTGCACCACCAGGGTGTGGCTGTCGGTCATGGTGCCCCTGGAGATGTGCAGCACCGCTATTTGAGCCTTGTCCTTGAGCCGGTAGGTGCCGAAGATGTCCACGTCGGTGGGGGCGTTCCCCACCACGACCTGGGGCACGAGACTCACCTCGATGGCATGGATCTGGTCGCGGATCTTGGCTGCGGTCTCGTAGTTCTGGTTCCGGGCCTCCCGCTGCATGCGCTCCTTAAGCCGCTCTTTGAGCTCCTTGTCCTTGCCTTCGAGGAAGGTGACGAGGTCGGAGACGATCTCGTCGTAGCCTGCCTTGGTGATCTTGCCGCCGCAGGGCCCGCTGCACAGCCCGATCTGGTGGTACATGCAGGGCCTGGTCCTGTTCCTGAAGACCGTCTCCTTGCACCTGCGCAGGGGGAAGATCCTGCTGATGGCGCTCAGCGTGGTCCTGATGGCGTGGGCCGAGGCATAGGGGCCGAAGTACAGCGAGCCGTCCTTGACCACCTTCCGGGTGACGGACACCCTGGGCCACTCTTCGCCCACGGTGATCTTGATGCGCACGTAGGACTTGTCGTCCTTGAGATCCACGTTGAACCGGGGCCTGTGGGACTTGATGAGCTGGTTCTCCAGGAACAGGGCCTCTTTTTCGTTCCTGGTGACGATGAAGTCCACCCGGTCCGTCTGGTCCGCGATGTAAGGCACGCTGGGCCTGGTGTCCTGGCCGAGATAGGAATAGACCCGCGACCTCAGGTCCTTTGCCTTGCCCACATAGATGATCTCCCCGAGGGCGTTCTTCATGAGGTAAACGCCCGTCGAACGGGGCAGGTCGGCGATGATTCCGGGGTTGAGCGCCATGGCTTTTTCCTACCATGAATAATACATCATGGCAAACGGGTGTACCTGCGGCGGGTGAACGATTTTATCGCGTGGCCCGGGTATGATGGTGGAGGAGGTAAGCTCCGCGGATAAGCAGAAAGTTCCCTTGACAGCCATTGGAGACGGGGAATAATGAGGAGCACATCGTCTGGAAAAGCAAGGTGATCGGATGAAGCTGATATACGGACTGGGGAATCCCGGCAGACAGTATGCCTATACGCGCCACAACATCGGCTTTCTCGTGACGGACTTTCTGTCCGAGAAGTGGCGGATCTCCCTGAAGTCCGTCTCCCGGGAGCTCGCCAGCGGCAGGGGCATTATCATGCGGGTCCCGGTCACCATCGCCAGGCCGCTCACCTACATGAACCTGAGCGGCATCCCGCTGAAGGGCTTGAACATCGAGGTGGAGGACCTCATCGTCATCCACGACGACATGGACCTCCCTGCCGGGAGCGTGCGCGTGAAGCTGGGCGGGGGCACCGGCGGGCACAAGGGGCTCGACTCGATCCAGGGGGCCCTGGGCGAAACCGGGTTCATCAGGATACGCTGCGGCATCGGCAGGCCGCCCGAGGGCATGGACCCGAGCGACTACGTCCTGGACGTCTTCCCCGAGGAGGACCTGCCCATGGTGAGGAAGCAGCTCGAAAACGCTGCCTCGGCCATCGAGATGTGCCTGCGCGACGGTCACGTCAAGGCCATGAACACCTTCAACCGCCGGGAAAAGGAGCCTGCCGAGAACACCTGACCCGCCCCCCCAGCCGGGCGAAAAAAAGGGCCGGTCTTTCGACCGGCCCTGTGCGAGAGTTGGTTGGCTCCTGTT
>DAOPXM010000039.1:0-220 GCA_035352355.1 Deltaproteobacteria bacterium
AAAATACCAGCCAACCCCAGATAAACGCTTTTTGCCGGATTACGCAAAGGTCTCATTCTATGAGTGTTCCCCACATGCGTGGGGATGAACCGTCAACCTCCATAGTTTTGTTTGTTTGTTTCATGTGTTCCCCACATGCGTGGGGATGAACCGGATTATTATTAGCAGTATGAAACAAACAAAAAGTGTTCCCCACATGCGTGGGGATGAACCGGTTGAG
>DAOPXM010000039.1:320-33731 GCA_035352355.1 Deltaproteobacteria bacterium
CCTACGGATGAAACGCTCACGCTGCAGTGTTCCCCACATGCGTGGGGATGAACCGGTTGAGCCTACGGATGAAACGCTCACGCTGCAGTGTTCCCCACATGCGTGGGGATGAACCGTATCTCTCCCCTATCCGATACATGCCGCCCTAGTGTTCCCCACATGCGTGGGGATGAACCGCCCACGCAATACCTGCTCCGGGGTTTGGCCGCGTGTTCCCCACATGCGTGGGGATGAACCGAATATATAATAATCCTATTTTTGGGAGGTCATGTGTTCCCCACATGCGTGGGGATGAACCGAAAATATGTGGTTGCGGAGTAGAGCGATCCTGGTGTTCCCCACATGCGTGGGGATGAACCGACGACATCTACCAGGCAATCGAGGACTACTACGTGTTCCCCACATGCGTGGGGATGAACCGGGAGGGCTCGAAAATGGATATTCAGAGATTGAGTGTTCCCCACATGCGTGGGGATGAACCGGCCATGCCTGGGCTGGGCCTTGGGCAGGCGGGGTGTTCCCCACATGCGTGGGGATGAACCGCTGCCAATACTCCACGGACATGAGGTCGGCAGGTGTTCCCCACATGCGTGGGGATGAACCGGTGATAGTGCGGGATGGTGTGATCAGGGATGTGTGTTCCCCACATGCGTGGGGATGAACCGTAATACATAGTATTACCACAATGCATAATGACGTGTTCCCCACATGCGTGGGGATGAACCGAATAATCACAATTTATCCGCTGTGAAAAATACGTGTTCCCCACATGCGTGGGGATGAACCGATTGCTGGTGTCCCCTATCAATGGGACTGGTGGTGTTCCCCACATGCGTGGGGATGAACCGACAACTAGGAGGAACCAATCATGAGCAAACATGTGTTCCCCACATGCGTGGGGATGAACCGAACATTGTATTTCTCCTTTCACCATGTGGTAGGTGTTCCCCACATGCGTGGGGATGAACCGTGAATTTTGGGCAGCCCGAGGCCATAGACGCCGTGTTCCCCACATGCGTGGGGATGAACCGTCATAATCGACTGTTGCCTGACCGAGATAGCCGTGTTCCCCACATGCGTGGGGATGAACCGGTCTATTGACGCGTCGGTATTGGGGGTGAAAAGTGTTCCCCACATGCGTGGGGATGAACCGGCCGCCGCCTCCCGGCAAAACGCTCGGCGCGGGTGTTCCCCACATGCGTGGGGATGAACCGGTCTGCCGGATAGCGACAAACGAACAGGGAGAGTGTTCCCCACATGCGTGGGGATGAACCGCCACTGTAATCATGATTCTCTCCTCCTGTAATGTGTTCCCCACATGCGTGGGGATGAACCGGTTTCGGTTTTTACCGGGCTGGATACTACGAGGTGTTCCCCACATGCGTGGGGATGAACCGATCGAATCTCACGGGCTCTACGAGATAGAGGGGTGTTCCCCACATGCGTGGGGATGAACCGTTGTGCTTCATGGTTTAAGGTTGATGGATTATGTGTTCCCCACATGCGTGGGGATGAACCGCTTGGCGGCAACTGCTCATATGGTCTTATGCAGTGTTCCCCACATGCGTGGGGATGAACCGTGTCGAGCCCCTTCTGCGCTTCCTGCGGGGTGGTGTTCCCCACATGCGTGGGGATGAACCGGGTAAATCAGATGCCGTTGACGCAAAACTATAGTGTTCCCCACATGCGTGGGGATGAACCGCGAACAGGCAGTTCAGGAAGAAGTGCAGGGTGGTGTTCCCCACATGCGTGGGGATGAACCGCATTTTGCCTCCATCGACGATGGGGTGCACGAGTGTTCCCCACATGCGTGGGGATGAACCGTGATAGAGCCTGAGATGTACGATATTGTCAGAGTGTTCCCCACATGCGTGGGGATGAACCGGTCGTTATCAAAGAGTCCGCCCGATGTGTTCAGTGTTCCCCACATGCGTGGGGATGAACCGCGGTAGACGATTACACACAGAGGGCAAAAGTCGTGTTCCCCACATGCGTGGGGATGAACCGCCCTTAACCTCGTGAATCTCGAAATGGCCGGGGTGTTCCCCACATGCGTGGGGATGAACCGCAATTTACCCTCAACCCAGGCTTGACATATACGTGTCCCCCACATGCGTGGGGATGAACCGCCCCCGCAATACCTGCTGCGGGGTTTGGCCGCGTGTTCCCCACATGCGTGGGGATGAACCGCCTGGGCTCGTGAACAGGATGAGTATCATGGAGTGTTCCCCACATGCGTGGGGATGAACCGGCTGCACAGGCGCCCTTCATCGATGCGAAGGAGTGTTCCCCACATGCGTGGGGATGAACCGAGGTTCGATATCCCGTTCCCCTATCTGGCGGAGTGTTCCCCACATGCGTGGGGATGAACCGCTCGACGCCCACTGTGCCGTTGCCTCTGGTTTGTGTTCCCCACATGCGTGGGGATGAACCGCGTGACTCAAACGGCCGCTTCGTCCAGGTGTCGTGTTCCCCACATGCGTGGGGATGAACCGACCGTATACTCATAATACCTGGCTTTGCAGACGTGTTCCCCACATTCGTGGGGATGAACCGTGGGGAAACTGGGCCCGCTCGATGGCGTCCTTGTGTTCCCCACATGCGTGGGGATGAACCTCACTGCGGCATCATTGGGGACGGGGCGATCCTGTGTTCCGCATACTTGGGGGGATGACCGATACTACTGGTCCTTGAGTTCTTCAAGACTTGGCCCCACCGCCACGCCCGACCACGGCGGGATAAAAGAAACGAGCAGGGAGCTGACCCGGGCCGTCAGGCGGGTCTGCCGGAACGTTCACCAGGCTCGGCGGCCTCTTTCAGCACCCTGGAGAGGAGCGCGCGCAGCGCCTTGTAGGTGAACGGCTTCTTGATGAAGCCTGCGGGCTCGTTGCCCTCGAAGCGCTGGGCCACCTCATCCTCGCTGAACCCGCTGGAGATGACCACGCAGACGTCCTTGCGGATGCGCTTGAGGGCCTCGAAGGCGGTCATTCCGTCCATCCTGGGCATGGTGAGGTCGAGGATGACGCACACGATCTCGTCTGCGTGCTCCCGAAAGACGTCGATGGCTTCCTTGCCGTCCGGGCTGGTGAGTACGGCGTACCCGAGGCGCTCCACCATGGCCGCGCACAGGTCGAGGACCATGCTTTCGTCGTCCACCAGCAGGATGGTGCCCGAGGGCAGGGGCGCGCGTTCCTCCTCTTCCCGGGAGGCCTGCAGGGGGTCTTCGGCGGCCGAACGGTCCCGGGAGGTGAGCACGGCAGGGAGCAGGACCGTGATCACCGAGCCCTCGCCCGGCGTGCTGTCCACCATGACGGCGCCCTTGTGGCCGCGCACGATGCCCTGGACCGCGGCCATGCCGAGGCCGCGCCCCGTGAACTTCGTGCTGAAGAAGGGGTCGAAGAGCTTGTCCTTCGTCGCCTCGTCCATGCCGCAGCCCGTGTCCCTGACCTGGAAATAGACATAGGTGCCGGGGGCGGGCTTTTCCTTGAGGCGGCTCGCCTCGAGGAAGGACGCGTCGCACTCCCTCACGCCCGTGGAGATGGTCACGACGCCGGGTTTGTCCCCGATGGCCTCGGACGCGTTGACGATGAGGTTCATGATGATCTGCTGCATCTGGGCGGGGTCCGCCGACACCAGCGGCATGGAGCGGTCCATGTCCAGGGCCATGGTCACGGTCTTCGATATGGAGGCCTTGAGGAGGCGGGACATCTCCTCCACGAGCTCGCTTAAGTCGAAGGTCTTCAGGTCGAACTTGCCCTTGCCCGAATAGGCCAGCATCTGGTTTGTGAGGTCAGCCGCCCTGCGGGCCGCGATGCGCGCCTGGGTGATGAAGTGCTGGGGCTTCGACGACGGGGGCATCTCGGTGAGGGCCAGGTCGAGGTTGCCGAGGATGGCCATGAGCAGGTTGTTGAAGTCGTGGGCGATGCCCCCCGCCAGGACCCCCAGGCTCTCGAGCTTCTGGGCGTGCTGGAAGCGCCTCTCCATCTCGATCCGCTCGTTCTCGGCCTTCTTCCGGTCCGTGATGTCGCGGGCCGTGACCACCACCCCGTCGATGCCCGGGAAGTCGAGGAGGTTCTTGCCGATGGCCTCGAGGTGCACCCAGGACCCGTCGCTCTTCCTCAGGCGCATCTCCGTGGGCAGCCCGTCGTTGGCTCCCTGGTACACCTCGGCGAGGTCGCGGGCCACGGCCTCCAGGTCGTCGGGGTGGATGAAGTGGGCCGGGGTCTTCCCGATGATGTAGCCGGGCTCGTAGCCGGTGACGCGCGAAAACGACGGCGTCTCGTACACGAACACGGCCTCGGCGTTCAGGATGACGATGATGTCCGAGGAGTTCCGGATGAGGGACTTGAAGCGCTCCTCGCTCTTCCGGATCGCCTCCTCGGCCCGCTTGCGCTCGGAGATGTCCCGGAAGTCGGTGACCCTCACGACCCTGCCGTGGTAGGGCAGGTTCTTGCCCCGGATCTCCATGGGGTAGCGGGAGCCGTCCTTCCGCAGGCCCTCCACGTCGTAGGGCCTCTCGAAGCCGCTCAAGATCTTCTCCCTCACCAGGTCGCGCCACTCGGGGGCGATGAGGGTGCTCAACCCGTCCATGCCGATGAGCTCTTCCCGGGTGTAGCCGGTCATGTCGCACAGGCCCTGGTTGCAGTCCAGGATCAACCCTTTGTCGTGGATGCCGATCCCGCCGAAGGCCGCCTCGTGGAGCATCCTGAAGCGGACCTCGCTCTCCTTGAGCTCCTCCTCGGCGAGCTTGCGGGCGGTGATGTCGTTGAGCACGCCGTCGTAGGAGACAGGGGCGCCCATGTCGTCCCGGTGGATGACCGGGGTGTTGCTCACCCACCTGATCTCCCCGTCCTTGCGGATGATGCGGTGCTCGATGGGCCCGGGGTCGACCCCTTCGAGGACGAGCCTGGCGTGCTCGCGCACCGCATCCTTGTCTTCCTCGCAGACCATGGTGAACCACAGGTAGGGGTCGCTGTCGAGCTCCCGGGGCGTGTAGCCGGTCACCGCCTCGCAGGCCGGGCTGTGGACCGTCCTCACCGGGACGCCGTTTTCGAGGACGACCGTGTAGATGTAGCTCGTGATGGCGGAGGTGATCCTCCGGTAGCGCTCCTCGCTCTCCCTCAAAGACCTCTCGGCCTTCCTGAGCTTCCCGAACTCCTCCTTCAGGGCTGCGATCTCCTGCTGGAGCGCCTCGAGATCCGGCAGCTTCTCATTCATCCCCAATGCACCTCGCCTGTGTCGTCCGTCCTTTCAGCGCCGAATTTATATTACAATGGGCATATCCCAGCGACAAGCGCAATGTTCGGGCATGGGACCGCCCGGGGGCGGCGGGACCAATCTTTTTCAATCATTGTGCTCCCTTATGAAAAGGGCCGTTCTCACCGAAAGGAATAAATGTAAAAAGGGAGAGGGAGCCCTGCCTGCATGGACATGCTGTCACTGATCAAGGACTATGCGCGCAACGTCCGCGTCGGTCCGGAGGTGCGCATCATCGACGAGGGCAGCTACGGGGACTCCTTCTTCTTCATCGTCTCGGGAAGGGTCAGGGTCACCAAGCGCATCGGGGAGGAGGAAGAGGTGCTCCGGGAGCTCGAGCCCGGCAACTTCTTCGGAGAGCTCGCCCTCATCCACGACAAGCCCCGGGCGGCCTCGGTGATCTCCCTGGAGGAGACCGAGCTCTACGAGATGGGCAGGGAGGACTTCACCCGGATGCTCGAGGCCAGCCCGTCGATCTCCCTTCAGGTGCTCGGCACCTCCACGAGCTGGCTGCTGGAATCGGACCGGCAGTACATCGAGAAGCTCCGGCATCAGACCAGGGAGCTCGCCCTGCTCCTGAGCCAGAAGGACGCCCTGGCCCGTTCCCTGGAGGAGGAGCGCAGGCTCCTGGCCCAGGAGAAGGAGAAGTACCAGTCCCTGGTGGAGCATTCCCTGGTGGGCGTCTTCGTGGTGCAGGACGAAAGGATCGTGTTCACGAACAGCACCTTCCTCGCGATGACCGGCTACGCCTCCCAGGCCCAGGTCGAAGGGCTCGCCCTCGACGACATCTTCATCCCCGGCACCATGAGGCCCGTGGAAGGGAGCGCTCAGGGCTCTCAGGCAGGGCACTACGAGGTGCTCGTGCGAACGGCCCAGGGCGAGGTGAGGACCTGGGAGATCAGGTCCGTGCCCATTGTCATGAACTCGCGTGGGGCGGTGCTATCCAACGCGAACGACCTCACGGGCAGGAAGATCCTCGAGAAGCAGAACGAAGAGACCAGGATCCAGCTCATGCAGGAGTCGAAGCTCGCCTCCATCGGCATCCTGGCCGCAGGCATCGCCCACAACCTCAGCAACCCGCTTGCGTCGGTCTACACCGTTGCCCAGCTCATCAGGCAGGAGCACCCGGAAATGGACGAGGCTGACCGCATCATCGGCCAGTGCCGCACCATGATGAACATCATCGGAAATCTCATGACCAAGAGCAGGATGGACCAGTCGAACGAGGTGGTGGACATCGACCTCAACGAGCTCCTGGAAAGAGAGCTCAATTTCTACGAGGCGAACCTGGACTTCAAGCACAACATCACCAAGGAATACCGGTACGAGGACGGCCTGCCCACCATCAGCGGCATCTACAGCGACTTTTCCCAGGCGATCATGAACATCGTGAAGAACGCCGAGGAAGCCATGTACGAGAGCCCCCGCAAGCATCTGGCCATCAGGACCTTCTCCGATCCGGGCCACATCTTCGTCGAGATCACGGACACGGGGTGCGGCATACCGGCGGACCACCTGGACAAGATCTTCGATCCCTTCTTCACCACCAAGCCCCTGCGCGACGAGCGCGCCGAGGGCAGGCCCACCGGCACCGGGCTTGGTATGGCGTCGAGCCTCCATCTGGTAAGGAAGTACCACGGCGCCATCAGGGTGAGGAGCACCCTGGGAGAGGGGACCGCCGTCACGGTGGTCATACCCCGGGGGGGCTGATCACGGGCGCCTGCCCGGCCTCCTCTCGAACCATGGCTGTGCCTGCTCGAGCTGGGATGAGATCCTGAAGAGCAGGGCCTCCTCCGCATACCTCGCCACGAGCTGCACCCCGCAGGGAAGGTTGTCTTCCGTCCAGTACAGGGGCACGGACACGGCGGGCAGGCCGGCGGCGTTCGCAAGCTGGGTGAAGGGGGTCCTCGCGAGGCTGTCTATGGCGATCTTGTCCGCGATCCCGGAAAGGCGCATGAGCTTGCCCACACCCAGCCGGTTGGCGACCTTCATGAGGATCTCCTCGATGCCCCCCACCTTGAGCTCGCCGATCTTCGCCGGCGGGAACGCCGTGGTTGGCGTGAGCAGGAGGTCGTAGCGCTCGTGGAAGGCCCCCACGGCCCGGGCAGCCCGGTTCCATTCCCGCATGGCAAGGACGAACTCGCCCGCCGAGTATGCCCTGCCCAGGAGGGCCAGAGACCAGGTGGGCTCCTCCACGTCTCCGGGCCTGGGCTTTCTCCCCAGCACCCCTTCGAGCTCCGTGATGTCGGCCGCCATCTCGCCGAAGTACATCATGAAGTAGCTCCTGGCCAGGGCGGTCCCGTCGATGGCGGGCTCCGCCTCCTCCACCCGGTGCCCGAGCCCTTCCAGCACCCGTGCCGCATGCTCCACGGCTTTCCTGCACTCGGGGTGCACCTCCGTGCCCAGGGGGGACCGGGTGGTGAAGCCGATGATGAGGGTACCGGGCTCGCGCCGGGTCTCTTCCAGGAAGGGGGCAGGCGGCCTGGGGATGAAGTAGGGGTCCCCGGGGACCGGCCCGCACACGGCGTCGAGCATGGCTGCCGAGTCCCTGACCGAGCGCGTGATCACGTGCTCCACGGCGGCGCCCTGCCAGCACTCGCCGAAGGCGGGGGCCAGGGAGGTCCTTCCCCGCGAGGGCTTCAGCCCGAAGAGGCCGCAGTAGGCCGACGGGATGCGGATGGACCCGCCGCCGTCCCCGCCCGAGGCCATGGGCACCATGCCCGCCGCCACCGCGGCCGCCGAGCCGCCGCTGGAGCCGCCCGGGGTACGTCCGAAATCCCAGGGGTTCCTCGTGGGACCGTGGAGCTCGGGCTCGGTGACGCCCATGAGGCCGAACTCGGGCGTGTTGGTCTTGCCCACGATGACCACGCCCGTTGCCTTGTAGCGCTTCATGAGCTCGGAATCGTACGTCGGGATGTAGTCCCGGTAGGCCTTGCTGCCCATGGTCAGGGGCACGCCCGCCATGGCGGTGAGGAGGTCCTTGGCGAGGAAGGGGACGCCGGTGAACGGGCATTCCGGAAGCCCTGCCCTGATGCTCTCGCGGGCCTGCTGGTACAGCCGGCAGATCACGGCATTGATCACCGGGTTGGTCCTCTCGATCCGGTCCACCGCGGCGTCGCACAGCTCTTCGGCGGAAACCTCCCGCTTCCTCACCAGCTCCGCCAGCCCCAGGGCGTCGAAGCTCTCATACTCACTGAATGACCCCATGTGTGCCCTCCCAAGAGAATCGAATTGAATATCATCCTTATAAATGCACGGCGCAGGGGAAAATGCAAGGAAGGGCATGCGCTCGTGCGCTCTGTTGAGAATGTCCTCCTGATCATTATTACTTAATCCTAACAAGAATAATGAAATAGTTTAATATTATAGTATAAACACAACCCTGCCATCCTGAACAGCCATCCGGTCGGGGAATGAAGTGAAATCTGTTTATCGAGGAGGATTCTCTATGGTCAGAAATCTCTACTCTCGTGCCTTGTGGCTCGTGCTCGTCCTTTCCACCCTTGCGTTCTTCGCCGGCTGCGGAAGCGGGCCGAGCAGCGACGACGGCGACGGCGGGAGCACGGGCGAATCCGTGCCCACCGTAAAATCGACGGTGCCGGCGGACGGCGCTTCGGGCGTTGCCGTGGATTCCCGGGTCAGTGTGATCTTCAGCGACGACATCAGCCCTGATTCGATCACGGCATCCACCTTTGTGCTCAGGGCGGGTGACGAGACCGTTCCCGGAACGGTGAGATGCTCGGGCGGGACAGCCACCTTCACGCCGTCCGTGCCCCTTGCGGAAGGGACCACGTACACCGCCGTGCTGACAACGGGGGTCAAGAGCGCCCAGGGCAAGTCCCTCGGCTCGGAATACTCGTGGTCGTTCACCACGGGTTCGGGAGAGCCGGTCTACGCATACGTGCTCACGGGGATGCTGACCCGGATGGTGCTCGACGACATTCCCAGACCGGCCCGCAGCTTCACCTACCATGCGGACGCGAACATGGTGGAGGAGACGAGTGAGGCCGATGAATACGAGCCTGCGTACAAGTGCCGCCGGTACTTCGACGCCGCAGGGGACCTCGTCCGGAAAGAGGAGTACATCGATGAAGCGCCGGAGCCCCTCATCCAGCTCTTCTATTACAACGAAAGGCATCACTGCACGAGCATCGTGGACAGCAACAACAATTCGCTGAGGCAGTTCACCTACGAATACGCGCAGCCCAGCTCCCTCGTCATAGGGACGATCTCGGACGTCGAAACCGAGTATGTGTACTATCCCGGAGAAGACAAGCTCGTCATGGACGGCATCGAGGTCATGCACTACTTCTACGACGATGCCGGCAGGGAGATCAGGAACGAGCTGGATTACGACGACGACGGCACGGTCGACTACACGACCAGAAACACGTACGACACGAACGGGAACATCTCAAAAACCGACTATTACGAAGGCGATATGCTCGTGGTGAGCGTCACCTACACCTGGGAGCTCAAGGACATCTCGGGCATGGCCGTAAACTTCGCCTACCTCATGCCCTATGCGACGGACAGGGGTGAGCCGACCCTGCTGTGGCAGCTGGTGAGCAGGATAAACGCCAGCTCCTGGAACATGTACTGAGGGAAGGGCGCTCACGGACCCGGCACACACCCCCGGTACCGATCGCCGGTTTCCGCTCCCTGCGGGATGTGCTGACCGTGTGGGCAGGGCAGGCGGGAAGCGTAAACCGGACGGCCCCGAATTCCGATACGGCAATAAAAGAATATGCCGGACATGCCGGCAGGGGGAAGAGAGGGGCTGACCATGACGGACCACCGGAGCCTGCCGTACGACCAGATCAGGAAGATCCAGCACGCCTGCTGCCACGTGTTTCTCCACGACCATGCCCTCGAGGCCCAGAAGGTCGTGGAGGGCAGCACGGTCAGACTCAGGTTCCCCTTCATCGAGGACCTGACCTTCGAGGAGGTGAGGAAAGCCTACCGGACGAACGTCCTGACCTATCACCCGGACAGGCACCAGGACAAGTCGCCCGAGGAGCTCCGGGCCCTGTCCCGCCACCTCGAGGGCGTGAACCAGGCCTACCGGTTCCTCTGCTCCGTGTTCGGCAGGCATGCTCAGCCGTGCCCCCAGCCCGCGCTTCCCCGGGGCAAGGTCATCGCCGTGGGAGGGGCCAAGGGTGGTACGGGCAAGAGCATCTTTTCCGCCAACCTGGGCATGCTCCTTTCCTGGGCAGGGTACCGCACCGCCGTGGTGGACCTCGACCTCGGCGGGTCCGACCTGCACATCTATATGGGGGAGAAGAACGTCCCGGACGTCACCGTCAACGACTTCATCCACCGCAGGGTCGAGGGCTTAAGCGACGCTGCCGTCAAAAGGGAGAACAGGCCCCTGCTCGTTGCCGGCAACAGCGCGGAGCTGGGCATCGCCAATCTCCCCTATGCCCGGAAGATGCGCCTGCTCGACAAGGTCAGGGCGCTCGAGGTGGATTACGTCATCCTCGATCTCGGGGCAGGCACGGACTTCAACACGCTGGACTTCTTCCTTGCAGCGGATTACGGCATCCTGGTAACCACCCTCGACCAGCCCGCGTACCTCGAAGCGTACGCGTTCATGAAAACGGCCCTGCTGAGAAGGCTTACCCGGCTCTTCGGGTCCGAGTCGAAGCTCCCGTCGGGCACCTCGGCCGCCATCCGGGACCTGGTGCAGCGGTTCATGCAGCCTTCTTGCGAAGGCCCCTCACGGACGGTCCGCGAGCTGGTGAACGCGGTGGCCATGCACGAGCCCATGGCACTGCCCGCCCTGGTGGACGGGATCATGGAGTTCACCCCCCACCTGGTGATCAACCGGTGCTTCGATGCGAAAGAGGCGCGCCGCATCGCCGCCTCCATAACCTCGGTGGCACGGCAGCGCCTCTCCATCGACGTGAGGTTCCTGGGCACGCTCTCGAAGAGCCCGGTGGTGGAGAGGTGCACGTCCTGGATGCACCACCCCATCGTGGAGAAGCAGCGGTGCAGCGCCCTGGCCGCCGAGATCACGGCCGTCATCGAGAAGCTCGGCCTGGCGTTCTGAGCACACGATCCGCAGCCGTTTCCACGGCCTGTGGAGCGGATCGGGCCTCGCCCTCCTGCGGTTCTCCATGCGATAATCCGCATTTGCACTTGTTTTACACCGTGTTTGCCGGGACTTGTGCTATGGGTGCATCAGTTCTGCGTTTCACGAGAAAGGAGCACGCCGTGCAGCACACCGTATTCGACACCCCGGTCATCAAGACGCTTCTGCGCTGGTTCTCAAAGGCATACCTGAAGGTGTTCGGCTGGAAGGTCGAAGGGCGGGTGCCGGATGTACCCAGGTGCGTGATGATCGCGGCGCCCCACACCTCGAACTGGGACTTCCCCATCACCATGTTCCTGTCCTTCGCCCTGCACGGGAAGGTGTACTGGATGGGAAAGGACAAGCTCTTCAGGAAACCCTTCGGGTCGGTCATGCGCTGGCTGGGCGGCATCCCGGTGGACCGGAGCAAGGCCAACAACGTGGTGGCCCAGATGGTGGAGGTGTTCAACTCCCACGAAGACCTCATCGTCATCATCCCGCCGGAGGGGACCCGCGGCAAGGTGAGCTACTGGAAGACCGGTTTCTACCACATCGCCAACGGCGCCGGCGTGCCCATCATCCTGGGCTACGTCGACTACGGCCGCAAGGCAGGCGGCATAGGTCCCACGGTGTGGCCTACCGGGGACATCGAGGCCGACATGCGGACCATCTGCTCGTTCTACACAGGCGTCACGGCGAAGTACCCGGAGAAGTCCAGCCTGGCCGCCGTAGACCCGGCCAGGTCGCGCAAGGCCGCCTGAGGGTTTGTCGACCCGGCAGCACTGAGCCGGATGCCGGCGGAAAGCCTGGCGCCGTCCGGAAAACTATGTCTCCGATTACGAACGGCTAGATCCAGCCGAGGTACCCGAATACCACGAGCCCTGCCAGGTTAACCGCCCCCAGGGCGCCCACGAAGGTGAAGCTGCGCTTCAGAGGCGCGTCGAAGCACCACACCGCGGCCGCGAAGAAGGGGATGTAGACCGTGACGAACACGGGGAAGGCGCCCCAGAAGGGGTAGACCCACACGAAGGTGGGCGTCCTCACGAGGAAGATCTCGATGATGGCGGCGGCCGCCGCGGAGGAAACCGCCACGAACACGCGGCCGTTGAGGCCGAGCATCTTCTCCTTCGGGTCCTTGGGCAGCAGCTTCGTGGCCACGATGCCGGCGATGGAGAACATGAGGCTGATCTCCGCTCCCACGCCCACCATGATGGAGAACGCCGTGCCCGTGGGGACCGTCCACAGGGCGTGCCCGGTGAAGTGCTGGATGAGGGCGTTTATGATCTCCACGAACCAGTGCACCATGTACAGGCCGAGCCCTGCGGCGATGGCTTTGTAGTTGCCCCGCTCGTACTCGCTGCCGTAGATGTAGAGCACGATGACCAGCAGCGGGATCACGTACCACTGGAAAGGCTCGCCTGACCTGACGATACCCATTGCCTGCGCCGTTGCTTCCGGGTGATTCAATACCATAGATCCTCCTCGATTCGCCTGTTAATCATGCGCGGGACATTCGGCAGCACATCCCGGGTCTCCCGCCAGGACTTCAGGGCGGCAGAGCGCCGCCCGTTCATTCATACCGGTCTTTCCTGGCCTTGATCACCTCCACGGTGTGGTCGTGCTCCGAGCCCTCGATGAGGTCCTTGAGGTGCAGCCTCCCGTCGATGTACTGGAGATGGATCCTCCACCCGGAGATCTTGGTGATGTGGGCCCGGTACACCGCCTCCTTGACGCCCATGACGCGGTGGAGCCTGGTCTTCGGGAAGACCCTGCGCCGGTGGTTCTCGTTGTCCTCGAGCTCGGCCAAGGCCTCGAAGAAGGCCAGCCTCAGCCGGTCGTCCGGCAGCCTCTTCATGGCCTGCATGATCACGCCGTACTCGTCGAAGATGGGCTTGACGTCAGGCACGCTCGGCCTCCCGGTCCTCGTCGATCAGGTCGCAGTGCAGGGACCTGAGCACCTCGCCGAACACCTTAGATGCGTCGGACTCCTGTACGAGCCGTATCAGGGTGACGACGACCTGGTCGAAAACAGGGTCCTCGTCGAGCGTGAGGATGGCTGAAAGGCCTTTCTCCAGGGGGAGCAGGGACAGGGACGAGCAGAGGCCGTGCTTCAGTCTGAGGTCTTCGGGGCTCAGGAGGAGCGAGCAGAAGCCCTCCCGGTTGCAGAGGCAGTCCGCAAGCAGCCCGTTCAGCCTGTCCACGAGGGCCGAGCGCGTGTGCCCGTCGATGGCTGAAAGGTCTTCTTCAAAGGATGCGCTTGACCGGACAAGGAGCTCCATACCTGGATGATTTTACCCGAAGGAGCGAATAAAGCAAAGGATATTGTTCGCGGTATTCCGGGGGTCACCGCCGCCCGGCCAAGGCAGGGGATCAGGGCATGAAACCGAGGCCGCGGTAGTGATTCAGGGTGCCGATCCTTCCCGTGAGATGGTCGGATGCGGGGGAGGCGAGGAACACGGCCAGGGGCGCCACGTCGTCCGGGCTCTTCAGGACGTTCGTGTCCCTGAACTCCATGAACTGGGCGTAGATCTCCTCACCCAGCACCTCGGGGCCCATGGCCCGGATGGTCTCGTGCATGGATGTGTCCATGACGCCCGGGTCGATGGCGTTCACCTGGATGCCGTAGGGCTCCATCTCGGAGGAGACCGACCGGGTGAGCTGGATGCCCCCCGCCTTGGAGACGCTGTAGGCGCAGAACCTGGGGAAGGGCATCTCCCCGAGGCCGGAGACGATGTTGATGATCTTGCCCGATCCCTGCCGGACCATGTGGGGCAGCACGGCGCGGGTGAAGAGGAAGTAGCCCGTGAGGTTGATGCCCAGGGTGATGTTCCAGCTCGTGAGGTCCGTGTCTTCCAGCAGGCGCGGGGGACCCACGATGCCTGCGTTGTTCACGAGGATGTCGAGCCGTCCGAAGCGCTCCACCGTCATGGCCACGGTCTGCGCCACGTCCGGCTCCCGGGCGACGTTGCCCGTATACGAGATCACCTCGCCCTGCGCGAGCCCGGCCACCTCCTGGCGCGCCTCCTTCAGCTCGTGCTCGTCGAGGCTCATCATCATGACGTGGACCCCTTCCCGGGCAAAGGCCTTCGATATCGCCCTGCCGAGCCCCCGGCCTGCGCCGGTGACGATGGCCGCTTTTCCGTTCAGCACCATGGTTCTTCCCCCTGCATAGAATATATTTCCGGCCCGTCCCCATGCCAAGGGGCGCCGTGGGGCAGGGAGGGGGCATCGTGGGGAGAAGGGGACCAAGGCCCTTGCATTCTCCTGCCGAAACATTTAAAGGTGATCAGGGAGCAACGATGAACAATCTCTTGGGACTGATCGAAGCCTTTCGCATTCAGGACTTCTTCGATATCCTCATCATCGCCACGCTCATCTACGTGGTGCTCATCTGGTTCAAGGACACGGCCTCGCGCTTCGTGTTCGCGGGCATCAGCCTGTTGGGCGTGGTGTACATCTTCGCGCGCCTCTTCCACCTCTACCTCACCTCGCTGGTCCTCCAGGGCTTCTTCGCCATCCTGCTCATCGCCCTGGTGGTCATCTTCCAGGAGGACATCAGGAGGTTCTTCGAGCGGCTCGCCACCTGGGGGTCGCTGCGCAAGGCACGGGGGGACACGGGGGACAGGAAGTGGCCCGTGGACGTGGAGACGCTCATCGAGAGCGTCGCCGACCTCGCCGCCCGCAAGGTCGGGGCCCTCATCGTGATCAAGGGCCTCGACCCCCTCGAGCGGCACCTCAAGGGCGGCTACGAGCTCGACGGAAAACTGAGCGGGCCGCTGCTGGCCAGCATCTTCGACCCCCACTCCCTGGGTCACGACGGCGCCGTCATCATCGACGGCGCCAGGGTGGTCAGGTTCGGGTGCCACCTGCCCCTGTCGCTGGACACGAGCAAGTTCGGCAAGTTCGGTCTGCGTCACACGGCCGCGATCGGCCTCTCCGAACGCTGCGACGCCCTGTGCATCGTGGTGTCCGAGGAGCGGCGCACCATCTCCGTGGTCCAGGAAGGCAAGATGGTCGTTTCGAAAAACCCCACCGAGCTCTCCGCGCTCATGAGGAAATACTTCGAGAAGGGGGAGCTCACGAGGGAGGCCACGCGCCTCGGACCGGGCTGGCTCAGGATGAACACCATGGAAAAGGCGGTGGCCGTGCTGCTGGCCTTCGGCCTCTGGTTTGTCTTCGGGTACCAGAAGGAGTCCGTGCAGAGAGACTACGTGGTGCCCATCGAGTTCCGGAACGTGTCCCCCGAGTGGGAGATCGAGGAAAGCCGCCACCGGGAGGTGACGCTGACGCTCACCGGCCCTGACCAGGCGTTCGATCTCCTCGATCCGTCCTACCTGAAGGTGTCGGTGCCCCTTTCGAACCCGGTGGAGGGGAGGCAGGACATCACCCTGTCCGACGACATGGTGAGGATCCCCTCGAACCTTTCCCTGGTGAGGATCAAGCCCCAGATCATCAGGGTGACCGCCCACCAGTTCCACCCGGCCACGGTGCCGGTCCAGGTGAGGATAACCGGCGAGCTCCCGGAGGGCTACTCGCTCAAGGGCGTCTCCCCGGTCCCGTCGTCCGTGCCGGTCATGGCCACCAGGAATTTCATCAGGAAGAAGACGCCGCTGGAAACCGAGGCCATCGACCTGTCGCACATCCAAGACAACACGTCCCTCACCACGAGGTTCCTGCTGCCGCCCGACGTGCGGCTGAAGTCCGGCCAGAGCCAATGGGTGAGGGTGAACGTCCGGGTCGCGAAGAACCGCTCCTGAGGCTTCTTGCGAGCGGATACCCGGCCGTCAGCCCAGGAGGAATACGCTGTCTCCGACCCGGGTCTTGTCCTTCACCTTGATGCCGATGGTATCGCCGGCATTCGCCTCGGTCACCTTGCGGTTGTCGATCTGCATGGAGTCTATGACCTCCTCGAAGGCAGTGGTCGCGCCCTCGATGGAGATCCTGTCACCCACTTTCAGGGTGCCGCTCAGCTCGATCCCGGCAACGCTGATCTTGCTGAAGAAGTGGGTTACCTTTCCGATCAGTTTCTTCTCTTCGGTCATGGGTACCTCCCCACAGTGAATGATAGCATTATACGGGGTTTGGGCGCCCCGGTTCAAGGGCGGAATATACCGGAAATGGGCAGGATGGGCAAGCGGCGCCCCGGGGGTGGTCCGCAGGGCCCGGCCTCTTCCCCGCCCGGACGGACCGTGCCGCGGACGCAGGCAAAAAATCAGCCCTCTGTTGCTTTTTTCAATGATTCTCTTACTATGGACAGTACCTGGGGAAACAGCCTGGAGCACGTGTTCGTGAAGGGGTGCGTATGCAGGAATGCGTCATCGTCGACGGAGTGAGGACAGCGAATACCCGGGCACACCCGCAGAAGGGGTGGTTCCGGAAGGCCAGGCCCGAGCACCTGCTTATCGCCGTGTACAAGGCCCTCTTCGAGAGGAACCCGGGCATCGCTGCAGCGGAGGTGGACGCCGTGTTCTGCGGCTGCGCCAACCAGGCGGGCATGCAGAACGACATCGCCCGGCTCTCCTGGCTGGCAGGGGGCTTCCCCGTCTCGGTGCCCACCAACGGCATCGGCCAGCAGTGCCCCTCGGGCATGGCTGCCATCGAGCACGCGGCCCGGGCCGTCATGTGCGAAGAAGGGGAGGTCTTCATCGCCTCCGGGGTGGAGGACATGCTCCACGTCCCGCTCGCCTACGACTTCGAGCCGCCGCCGGGCCTGATGTGGCGCTACCCCATGCACGAGATGCCCATGGAGGCCACGGCCGAGAAGGTGGCCAGGGAGTACGGCATCTCCCGGGAAGACGCGGAGAACCTTGCCTTCTGGAGCCACAGGCGGGCGGCGGCAGCCCGGGACGGGGGCAGGTTTTCCTCGGAGATCGTGCCCCTGAAGGGGTTCGACGAGGAGGGCGGCGAGTTCCTCGTGGAGCATGACCAGTGGATCAAGGACGACATCTCCCTGGAGCGCATGGCGGCCATGAAGCCCCTCATGCGGGACGACGGGGTGGTGACCGCCGCCGTTTCGTCGCCGGTTTCCACGGCCGGGTGCGCCGTGCTCCTCATGAGCCGCGAAAAAGCCGACAGGCTGGGCCTGTCCTACCACCTGAAGTATGCCGGGGGCGCCATGGCCGGGTGCAATCCCACCGTGATGGGCATCGGCCCCGTTCACGCGGTGAGGAGGCTGCTGGGGCGAAAAGGCCTCGAGGTTGGAGGCATCGGCGTGTGGGAGCTCAACGAGGCCTTTGCCGCCCAGACCCTTGCCTGCGTCCGAGAGCTGGGCATCGCACGGAACGCACCCTTCGAGAACGTCAACGTGTGGGGCGGGGCCTTGGCCCTGGGGCACCCCCTGGGGGAATCGGGCTGTCGGATCGTGGTGACGCTGAACTCCATCATGAAGACCGATTTCAGCCACGTGCGCTACGGGGTGGCGACACTCTGCGGGGCCTTCGGGAACGCGAACGCCACGCTCTGGGAGAACGTGGTCCTCTGAGCCCGAGGCCCCTGCACACGGCGACCCGTGCCGGAACCCGGACCGTGAGCGTCCGGGGACTGACCGGGCTGTCCGCGTATGCGCGATGTCGGCAACGCTTCCTGCTAGTTGTTTCCGGATGCGCTGATGATCCTTCCCGTGCCGCCGCAGTGCTGCGTCTGGTCACCCACGCGTGCGGCCGGCTTCCCGTCGATGAGCACGTTCGGGTCGCCGGTCTTGATCACGAAGGTGTTCGACCCGCAGCACCCCGCGTGCACGCCGTGGTCGCCCACCCTCGCAGCCGGTATCCCGTTGACGGACACGTTCGGGCTTCCCGACAGGATCGGCCCGCTGACGTTATGGGGACAGCCGGGACATCCGTGGGCGTCGAGGGGGCAGTTGACCACGCCGGTCACACCGGCATAACCCGTGGGGTCCACTGTCTCCACCGTGAAGGTCTTTTCCAGCACGGTCCGTCCGTCCTTCACGTACGAGAGGGTTATGCGGTTCGTCCCGGGGCGCGTGAACACGGGTCTGCTCAGGGGTCCGCGGTCCGGTGCGAAGGTGCCCGTTCCTGTCCAGCGGACATTCCCGGATTCATCGGCCTGTTCCCTGGTGCCCGGATTGACCAGGCAGCGGGCGCCGAACACCCAGCCCCTGGTGAAGACCTTCGGGCTGGCCCCGGCAGGGAAGGTGAGCGAAAGCTGGATTTCCGGGGCCGCTCCCTTCATGGTATCGACCCCACGGCCGAACCCGGGGGCGACCCTCACCGGACCCTTCATATCCTGTGCCCAGGCGTCCGGGAGCCGCCCGATGAGACAGGCGGCCATGAGCAGGACTGCAGCCGATACTGCCGAGATCACTGGTCTGGAAACTCTCATGTCAGCTCCTTTCGATCCGGTTGAATCCCTCGTGGAGCATGAGGAAGGCGAAGGCGGCCACCACCAGGCCGTGGGTGATGCGGCCGTCCCGCAGCATCCGGTACGCTTCCTCGAGCTTCACCAGCTCCACCGCGATGGCCTCGGTGGGGTCGAGGTTCTGGCTCGATCCCGGGCGGGCGTTCCGGGCGAGGAAGGAGTGGCACAGGTTGCTCTGGATGGCCGGGTTGGGCTCGACGGTCCCGATGTGGACCACGTCGCTGCTCACAAAGCCCGTCTCTTCCTCCATCTCGCGGACAGCGGCCTCGGCGGGGTCGGTGTCGGCGCCGGAGATGAGACCCCCGGGGATCTCCAGGGTGACGCGCCTCACGCCGTGGCGGTACTGCCGGATCATCACCACCTCGCCTTCGGCGGTGACCGGGATGATGTTCACCCACCCGGGGAACTCGAGCACGGTGAAATCCTGGACTATGTCGCCCCGGGAAAAGTGATAGGCGTCTTCCCTGACCTTCATGATGCGGTTCTCATATACGCTGCGCGAGTGAAGATACTTCCAGTAGCGCTCCACGGCTCCCCCTTGAAAAGATGTGCCTTACGGCTATTTGCATAGTATTGCCGCTGCCGGGGCCCGGGCGCAAGAGCTGATTTGCCGTCGATGCCGTATGAAATAAAGGCGATATCGGGTTGCCAACGGGTGGCCGGTGTGGTACATCCCGTATGCAAGTGAGAAATTATGAAGTGCAAATACCTTGACGAGAAATGCTACGAGTTTCACGAGAAAGACGTGGAGGACAAGTGCTTTCTCTGCACCTCGAACGGGTGCAGGCTGTTCACCGTGCGCCAGGCGTCGAGCATGAAGATGGTCCATCTGTGCGCAGAGTGCATGGTGAGCAATTCCGATGAATACCTCCTCGACAACACCCGCCCCTGGGAAGGGGATCAGGGAAAGTCGGATTAAAGAACCGGCAGACACATCACAAAAAGCGGGAGCCCGGCAGGGAACCGTATACCGTTCGCGGTAATTGTGCCGGGTCAAGAAAGAGCCTACAGCTCGTAGAGCCTCGGAAATTTCATGGTGAACGTGGACCCCTCGCCTTCCTTGGAGGAGGCGACGATCCGGCCGTCGTGCGCTTCCATGATCTTCTTCACGAAGGTCAGCCCCAGCCCGGACCCCTTCTGACGCTCCTCCTTGCCCCGGACCCGGTAGAACGGCTCGAAGATGAAGGGCAGCTTGTCCTGGGGGATGCCCTGGCCGGTGTCCGAGACGCTGACGTACACGTAGTAGTCGTCGTGGCTGGCCTTCACTGAGATGACGCCCGCCGGCGGCGTGTACTTGGTTGCGTTCCCGATGACGTTGCTGAAGACCCTCAGCAGGCTCTCGTGGTCTCCCAGGACCTTGGGGAGTTCCTCGCGGCTTTCGAAGCAGAGGTTGATCTCCCGCCTCTGGCACACCGGGGACATCTCCTCGATGCTCTTGCGGAGCACCTCCGTCAGGTCCAGCGGCGACTTCGCCTCGGAGAAGGTGCCGTTTTCGATGCGGGAGAGGTCGAGCCAGTGCTCGATGAGGTCCTGCAGGCTCGTGATGCGCTTCTCGCACCTGCCCAGGATCTCCGCCGCGTCGCCGGTCAGGGTGTTTCCCGTGATGAGCTTCAGGGATTCGATGTACTGCTGGATGGTGACCAGAGGCGAGCGCATCTCGTGGGACACGAAGGTGATGAAGTTCTTTTCCATGCGTTCTTTTTCTTCCCTGAGCCGGTTCGCCTCGATCTTGAGCTCCCGGTGCTCGATGCCCCGCTTCGTCACCGCCCTGATCTGGTCGGGGCTGAAGGGCTTCGGGAGGTAGTCGTACGCCCCCTTCTTCATTGCCTCCACGGCGCTGACGATGGAGGCGTATCCGGTGATCACGATGAGGACGATGTCGGGAAGGTCCTTCGAGAGGAGCTCGATGATGTCCATGCCTGAGCAGTTGGGCATCTTGAGGTCCACGAAGGCGACCTCGGGCCGTACCTCCCTGGCGAGCCTGACCCCGTCCGCCCCGTCCGGCGTCGTGGTCACCGAATACCCGGACTTCTCGAGGGTCTGCCTGCACCCGTCGAGGATGGACTCCTCGTCATCGATGACGAGGATGTGGAACGGGACGTTCCCTTCCGCCATGCCCTAAGCCTGGAGCAGCTGCCCCACGTACCTCAGGAGATCGTCGGCCTTGATGGGCTTGTGGAGGACAAGGTCGACCGTGGGGAGGTCTTCGGGCGGCTCGAAGGACTGGTAGGGGCCCTGGAGGTCCACGGCGCTGAGCATGATGAGCGGGATCTGCTTGCCGGAGTCCGAGGTCCTGAGCTTCGAGACGACGTTGAACCCCTCGCTCCACGTCTCCATCATCATGTCGATGATGGCGAGATTGGGGCCCACGGACTTCGCCATCTCCACCCCTGATCTGCCGTCCTCGGCCAGGAACACCTCGTAGCCGCCCTTTTCGAGGATGAGCTTGGTCGCCATCAAGAAGTCCTTGTCGTCGTCAATGAGTAGAACCTTTTTCTTCATGTCCATCGCCGTACCTCCTTATGGAATATCAAGCAGGTTAAGCAATGACGGTGCCACTCTGCAACCATAGGATATCAGGTATCAAAAAAGCCGATACCCGACAAATGAAACAGGACCACGGGGAAAAACACCCCGCGCATGAGGAAGATGTACCCATGGTTTACCCGGGCTACAGGCCGTGAAGGAGAATTCCCGGGGGAGCAGGTCAAGTCAGCTTATGGGGGTCAGACCTTGTTTATCACCTTATCAGTCTTCTTCCTCGCCTACTTCGATCCCGTAATTCCTGATCTTCATCCTCAGGGTCTTTCTGTCGATGCCGAGGAACTTGGCCGTCCTGTTGATCTGATAGTTGAAGTGGCGCAGGGCCTTTTCGATGTGCTCCTTCTCCACCTCCACCAGCGTCATCCTGCCGGAGAAGGGATCCACAACCGGGGCCTTGGCCCGGGTGTCCTGGCCGTAGTAGAGGATGTCGGAGAGGGTCACCTCCTCGTTCTCGCACAGCACGCAGAGCCGCTCGATGGTGTTCTTGAGCTCCCGGATGTTGCCGGGCCAGGAGTAGGAGGTGAGCGACTTCACCACCTCAGGAGACAGGCGCTTCGCCCTGCTGTTGTGCTTGACCCGGAACACGTCGAAGTAGTGGTGCGCGATGGGCGCGATGTCGTGCCGGTGCTCGCGCAGGGGCCTGATGTGGATGGGCACCACGGATATCCGGTAGAAGAGGTCTTCCCGGAACGTCCCGGCGTTCACCTCCTCCCTGAGGTCGCGGTTGGTGGCCGTGATGAGGCGCACGTCCACCTTCTCGGGCATGGATGCGCCCACCCTGGGCACCTCCTGCTCCTGGATCGCCCGCAGGAGCTTGGCCTGCACGTCGATGGAGATGTTGGAGATCTCGTCCAGGAAGAGGGTGCCCTTGTCGGCCATCTGGAACCTGCCTTCCCGGGTCTCCGTAGCCCCGCTGAAGGCGCCCTTGATGTGGCCGAAGAGCTCGGACTCCATGAGGTTCTGCACCAGGGACGAGCAGTCCACCGGGATGAAGTGCCTGTCGGCGCGCGCGCTCAAGGAGTGGATGGTGCGGGCCACGAGCTCCTTGCCCGTGCCGCTCTCGCCCGTGATGAGCACGGTGCTGTCGGTCTTGGCGATGCGCCTGATGGTCTCCTTGAGCTCCTCGATGTAGTCGCTCGTGCCGATGATCGTGGAGAGGATCTCGCCCGAGGCCCTGCCGCAGGACTCCTCGACGAGGCAGTCGAGCACGGCCTTCTTGAGCTCGGCGGCGTTGAAGGGTTTCGTGATGAAGTTGCTCGCCCCCATGCGCATGGCCTCCACCGCGAGCTGGATGGTGCCGAACCCGGTGATGATGATCACCTTCGCGGGTATGCCCAGCTCCTTCTTGAGGATGCGCAGGATGTCGAGCCCCTCGATCCTGGGCATGCGGATGTCCAGGAGGATGAGGTCGAAGCGACCGGTCTTGCCCAGCTCGAGGCCGGCCATGCCGTCGGAGGCGCTCTCCACGAGGTGGCCCATGCGGGTGAGAATCTGGGTGCACCCGTCGCGGATGGATTCCTCGTCGTCGACGATGAGCACGTGGAGGTTCTTCCTAGACACCGTAGTCCCCCAGGATCTCCGAAGACCCCTCGCTGCAGGTCTCGTCCTTTTCGTTCAGGCAGGAGGGCAGGGTGATGACGAAGGTGGTGCCCTTGCCCGCCTCGCTCTCCACGTCGATGAAGCCGCCGTGCTTCTGGATGATGCCGTAAGTGATGGACAGCCCGAGCCCTGTGCCCTGGCCCGGGTCCTTGGTGGTGAAGAAGGGCTCGAAGATGTGGGGCAGGTAGGCCCTGTCGATGCCCTTGCCGCTGTCCCGGATGGAGATCTTCACGGCCCTGGTGCTGGTGAGCCAGGTGGTGATCTTCAGCGTGCCCTTTCCCTCCATGGCGTCCGCCGCGTTGATGAAGAGGTTGAGGAAGACCTCCTCGAGCCGGGAGAGGTCGCCCATGACCAGCGGCAGGCCGTGGGCGAGCTCGGTCTCCACGTGGATCCCCAGGAACATCGACTGGTCCTTCACGAGGTTGAGCGAGGTGAGGATGACCTCGTTGATGTCCGTGGGCCGCTGGTCGCCCGAGGGCGTGCGCGCGAAGTCGAGGAGGTTCTGCACGATCTTCTTGCACCGGTCGGTCTGGTAGATGATCTTTTCCATGTTCTTCCTGCCCGGGTGGTCCTCGTCCATCTCCTCCAGCACGAGGTTGCTGTAGAGCAGGATGCCGCCCAGGGGGTTGTTGATCTCGTGGGCCACGCCGGCTGCCATCTGGCCCAGGGAGGCGAGGCGTTCGGTGCGGGTGATGTGCTGGAAGGCCTTCTGCAGCCGGTCGTCCCGGTCCTTGAGCGAGCGGGCCATGTCGTTGAAGGCCTCGTCGAGCATGTCGAAGCCCGAGGAGCGGCCCGGGGGAAGCTGGTACTCGAGGTTGCCCGACGAGATGGCCTGGGTGGCGTTCTTGAGGATCCTGATCCTGCGGATGATGCTGTGGCCAAGCCTGAAGGAGATGACGAAGGCGATGACCATGCCGATGAAGGTGATGCCGAAGAAGATCAGGATGGTGTTGAGCGTCATGTCGCGGTACTTGGCCTCGAGGATGCCCGTGTAGAACATGCCGATGATGCGCCTGTCGATGTCGTAGAGGGGCGCGTAGGCGCTGATGTACCAGTCGTTCACCACGAAGGCGCGCCCCACCCAGTCCTTGCCTTCGATGATGACCCGGTCGTACACCTCCCGGGACACGAGGGTGCCCACGGCCCGCTGGTTGTCCTTGGTCTTGACGTTCGTGGAGATGCGCACCGGGCCCAGGAAGATGGTGGCGAAGCCGATGTCCCTGTCTTTGTAGGTCTCGTCCTGGTACACGGTCTCCTTGATGGTGTCCACGATGTCGTAGTCCCGGTTGATGAGGACGCCGCCGATGAGCGCGCCCAGGAGCGCCCCGCTCCTGCTGAAGACGGGGTGCGCGGCCCGGAGCACCATGCCGTCGAGGAGGACCTTGGCGTCGAGCTCCACTGACTGGGGGGTCTTCACGATGGGAATCACCACCCGGGACTCGAGCCTTGGGTTCTGGTCGACGATGGTGCGCAGGGGCATGGTCACGGCCGAGGCCTGGGGCTTCCTTTCCGTCAGGCATTTGCGCACCACGGGGTCCCACAGGAGATTGTCGCCCTTGGCTCCGGGGTTCGCCACCCGGAAGATCACCCGGCCCCCGGCGTCCACAAGGGTGAGCATGTCCAGGCTGCTGTGGTCGCCGTTGTGGGAGGTGTCGCGCCGGATGAGGCAGTCCAGCCCGGTGAGCGTGGCAGGGTCGTTCTGCTGGATGGCCTCCTCCAGCGGGCTCCTCAGCGAGATGAACTCGAGCTGGTACCTGAGGCGCTCGAGGTTGTAGCCGTAGATGAGCTCGGCCGTGTTGATGTCCTGCTGGACCTTTCTCTGGACCTCCTCCAGGGTGTTCCGGTTGATGGTCGTTATCCCCACCACGGTGGCTACCGCGCCCGTGAGGCACGTGGCGATGAGAAATCCAATGACCAGTCGAGTCTGTAAGTTCATGAAGGGGAGTCTCTCATTTCACATCCAACTAACCACCATTATAATAACGGCGGAAGCCTCAGGCAAGCCATCGGGGTAAATACGCTTGCAATGGGCATATTGATGGATTATGTCCACATGCTATGAACACGGAAACCCCCAGCATGATCTTTGCCGACAGGAACGGAAACATCATGGACTTCGAAGAGCTGGGCATGGTGGGCAGGACGGGCGACTACTTCATGCCCGTATCACGCGACGAGACCATCCCGCTGCCGCCGGGCTCGCACTTCTACGTCCTGCCGGACAGGCTGCCCATGGGCTTCGACCGGGAGACCGGAGAGGTCGTGGTGCTCACGAAGAACCCCTTCGACGGCAGGGGCCCGGTGTACGCCGTGGCGACCTTCCTGAGCGCGGCGCACACGATGACCTACGTCGCGGCATGGGAGAGCAGGGCGAAGGCCGGGACGCTCCCCCTGTACGCCTACACCGCCTTGGGCTGGGACCACGGCTTCGTGGCCACCGCCGTGAGGACCGATCCCTCCCGCAGGCAGGACCCGGACATGTTCCACATGGACAGGGTGAAGCAGGGCATCGAGCGATGGAAAAAGGAGTTCCCGAAGAACAGGCTCGTGGAGCACCTCACGCACTGCGCCCGGTGCTACGGCTGCCCGGCGGCGCTCAACCTCTTCCAGGGCAGGGAGGAGGCCCCGCTGCCCACGTCGCCCTCGTGCAACGCCCGGTGTGCCGGGTGCATCTCGCTCCAGGAGGACCAGTGCGCTCCGCCGTCCCCCCAGCAGAGGATCACCTTCATCCCCACGCCCGAGGAGATCGCGGAGGTGGCGCTCAAGCATATCAGCGAGGTATCGGAGCCCGTGGTGAGCTTCGGCCAGGGGTGCGAAGGCGAGCCGCTCGTGGCGGCAGGCGCCATCCGCGACGCCATCGGGCTCATCCGCAGGCAGACCGGCAAGGGAACCATAAACCTGAACTCGAACGCGAGCCTGCCTGACCGGGTTGCCGAGCTCGCGGACGCGGGCCTCGACAGCCTGAGGATCAGCATGAACTCCCCGAGGGAAGCCACCTACAACGCCTACTTCAGGCAGGGCTACCCCTTTGGGGCGCTCGCCAGGAGCGCCCGGGAGATGAAGAGCAGGGGGCGCTTCGTGTCGCTCAACCTCTTCGTGTTCCCCGGGGTCACGGACGCCCCCAAAGAGGCCAAAGCGCTCCGCGAGTACGTCGAGGCCAACGGCATCGACATGATCCAGTGGCGCAACCTGAACATGGACCCGGACGCGTACCTCGAGGTCCTCGGCCAGAAGCTCCCGGCGGGAATCGGCATCGCCAGGCTCATCGACGAGATGCCGGTGAGAAGAGGGTATTTCAACCCTTATTTGGGGGAACAGAGATCCGGGGGAGAGGAGTAGGGAGGAAAGAGCGGGAATATGCGGCCGGAAGGCCGCGCCACCTTCGATCCTCCAACGTCTCTCTTGTTTCTTTTCTATGCCTGCAATCCCAGGCTCTGCAGATTGTGCAGCACGGCACTGACCGCCTGCCTGCCTTTTTCGATGGCCTCGTGCGCCCGGTGGAAGTCGAGGAGGCCCAGGTGGGCAAGCTGAGGGGCCACCACCACCTCCGGCGGATCGCCGGCCATGCGGCTGCGGGTGATCCTCACCTGCATGATGTTGATGCCCGAGGCCAGGACGTCGAGGATCGAGGGCTGCCTGTCGTCCGTCAGGAACGAGGGCATGAGCGCCGCGAGGTTTCCCTGCAGCCTCCGGATCCAGTCCACCGGGGAGCCCGGGGGAGCCGCCGCCATCGGGCTCGGCCTCAGGTGCTTGCCCAGGATGTCCGAGTTGAGGTCCACGGCGATGACGATGTCAGCGCCCATGGCACGGGCCAGGGACACGGGCACCGGGTTGACGAGCCCGCCGTCCACCAGCATGACCCCGTCGCACATCACGGGCGTGAACAGGGCGGGCAGGGCGATGGAAGCGCGCACCGCCTCGAGGGTGGATCCCTGGCGCAGCCAGACCTCGGCGCCGGTGTGCAGGGCGGTGGCCACCGCTGCAAAGGGAAGATCGAGCTCCTCGAGGGAGTGGTCCACGAAGTTGCGGCTGAGGAACTCCATGAGGCGGTCGCCCTTGAGCAGGCCGCCGCTTAGGCTCACGTCCATGAACGCCACCACGTCCCTGATACCCAGGCCCAGCAGCCACTGCTCGAAGCGGTCCAGCTCTCCCGAGGCGTAGGCCGCGCCCACGAGCGCGCCGATGGACGTGCCGCACACCAGGTCGGGCCTGATGCCCGCCTCCTCGAGCGCGCGGATGACCCCCACGTGCGCCCACCCCCGGGCCGACCCGCTCCCCAGGGCCAGGCCAATACGCGGCCTGCGGCCTGGGCTCACGCCCTTGACCGGGGCCGCTCCCTTCGCGGCCCGGCCCATGGCAGGCGCGCCGCCCGCTGCCGGGATGTGAGCCCCGTCCTTCTGCACCACCTTCTTCGCCATCGCCATGTCTCCCTGGAGCTTTCAGTGGCTTTGTATTTTACCGCCTCCCGGCCTGGAGGGCAACTCTTTCGGGTTTGACGGGCAAGGGCCGGTTGTGGCAAGTATCTCTGAGGGAATGAGCGCCCGGCCGACGTCCGGGCGCGGGTGATCCATCAACGAACGGGAGGAGATGAGTGAGCAGGTCCGCAGCGGTCAGGGTCCTGGCCTTCTACGTCGCGCTCCTTGCGGTCTTCGCCTGGATCGGCAACGGGCCGTCGGCCGTCATGAGCCTGGTCAACCGCCTTTACGTGTATCACGGCATCCCCAAGACCGCGTTCTTCGTCATCGCGTATCTGGGAGCCACGGCCGGGCTGCTGGCGCTCTACCTGTCGAGGAGCAGGGTCCTGCGCTGCTCCTCGCACCTGGTGAGCTTCCTCTCCATCGCCCTGTTCCTGTCCTACCGGCAGGTCAACGGGTACGGCTACACCTTCTACGACGCCAAGATGGCCGTGTCCGTGTACGGCTGGAGATACTCCGGGGAGGCCGTGCAGACCTTCCTGCCCCACCTCCTGTGGCCTTGTGCCGTTGCCCTGTGCTTCGTCCTCGCCGTCGAGGCGCTGCACCGCACCGTCCTGCCCAAGGTCTCGCCCTGGTGGGGCGTGCTCCCCGTCCTTGCCCTCGTCCCTGTGTATGCCGTCAACGTCCGGACCTTGGGGGAGATCTCCCAGTTCCCGGCCCCCTACGAGGTCCCGGTCCTCTCCTACGTGGCCAAGTACCGGGACCTGCCCCTGGGAATGAGGGACGAGCCGTACCTGAAGCCGGTCTCGGCGCCCATGGCCAGGCACGTGATCTACATCGTGGACGAGAGCATCCGGGGGGACATGCTGAGCGTCAACGGGTACCGGGTGGACACGACCCCCTTCCTGAAGGGCGCTGCCGGGCGCATGGTCAACCTGGGCGTCGCTGCCGCGAGCACGAACTGCTCCTCCACCACCCACATCGTGCTGGAGGCGGGCATCAGGCTCGACCAGCTGCCGGACAGGGAATACCGGACGCTGAGGCAGCCCAGCCTGTTCCAGTACGCACAAGGGGCAGGGTACCGGACCTTCGTGCTGGACGGGCCGAACTCCTGGGGGAGGCCCTACGAGTGGATGAGCGGGCACGACCTGGAGGCAATCGACTCGTACCGGTACGTCCGGAAGGAAAACCCCGGGATCAGGAGCCACGACATCGATTACCGGCTCGTGGACATCATCGACACCATAACCCGGACCGAAGGGTCGAGCTTCATCTTCGTCGTCAAGTACGGGTGCCATTTCAGCTACGAGAACGACTATCCGCCGGAGAGAAGGGTCTTCTCCCCCACCATCGGCGGCTCCCGGGAGCCCACCCTCGACGCGGTGCTCAACAGCTATTACAACGCCATCCACTGGTCCGTGGACGGGTTCTTCAGGAAGCTCCTGCCCCTGCTCGAGGACAGGAGCGCCATCGTGGTCTACACCTCGGACCACGGCCAGAGCATCGAGGAGTACAGGACCCTGCCGGCGACGCACTGCGTGGGGCAGGACCCTCCCGGAACCCAGGCGTCGGTGCCCCTCATCCTGTTCCCCATGGGTGCCGAAGCTCAGAGGGCCCTCGGGAGGCACGGCCCGGTCCTCACCCGGAACCGCGACAGGGCAAGCCACTTCGAGCTGTTCCCCACCGTGCTGCAGGTCATGGGGTACGACCCGTCGGAGGTGAAGAGGTTGTACGGCTCCTCGCTCTTCGACGAGCTCGGGGGAAGGAGGGAGTTCGTGTCGGGCACCCTCTACGGCAGGGGCTTCTTCCAGAAGCACGCCTTCGAGGGCCAGGGGAGGTGACGGTGAGGCGGGACGTTCAGGGCCGGTCCTTGCCTCCCAGCATGGACTCGAGCCGTTTCGACGAGTACCACAGTCCGAAGCGCGAGGAGAACCTGCCCAGGACAGGGTAGAGCACGGCCACAAGGAGGTTCACCCAGAGCGGCATGGTGGCCGAGAGCACGGCCCCCAGGGCGAACAGGAGGACCCAGGCGCCGGTGATGATCATGTTCGTCTCGAGGAACAGGCCGGTGGACCACACTTCGGGGGGCGTGTGCCGGCGGGCCACGATGACCGTCCAGGGCCGCCCGATCAGGATGGAGCCCAGGGACAGGGCGGCCAGGACAGCCAGCAGATACGTCGACCAGTTCATGGGTTCTACACCTCCTCCTTCGGCTCACAGCTTCCCGGCAAAGGGCCAGGTATGGCAGGTGCCGCCGGGATGAGCGGTGCGCACGGGACAAGCGACCGGGGGCTCAGAACCTGGCATTGACGAAGGGCAGGAAAGGCACGCTGCTGTCCTTGATGATGTTGATCAGGCCTATCTGCACGCCGGTCATCTGATCGCACACGTTCACCGCCCCGACCTGCAGGCCCTGCGCCGTGAATGCCTGGTTGTAGATCAGGGCGATCTGGACGCCCCTCAGGTCCTCGGCCATGTTCATGCCGAAGAATCCCGAGGCCTGCAGCCCGTCCATGCCTTCGGCCTTGTTGAACCCGACGATCTCCCCGGAAAGCTGGACCCCGGTCACATCACCGCCGGCGATGTTCGCCCCGCCCAGGAGGCCGCCGACCTGCAGGCCTTCGACGTCCCCCGTCATGTTCACCCCGCACAGGAGGAAGGCCCCGAGCTGCACCCCTCTGGCATGGCGCGTCACCTTGTTCACGAGCCCGTAGTCGATGCCCTCCACGGACTCGTTGATCCCGTACAGGACGTTTATCCGCAGCCCCTGAACGCTCGCATCCTCAGGGAACAGCTGCCAGGGGTGGATGACGGTCACCTGAAACGGCACCGTCTCTCCGCACTGCGCGGGCGAACACGCCAACATCACGGTCACGATCAGCGAACACAGGGTTATATATCTCATGAATCCTCCCGAAAATGGCAGGCTCGATGGCATCAGGGGTGCGGCTCCGAACCGCCAGGATGCATGCCATGGCTGGCCTGTATGAATGCGAGGGCCTCATCCCGCGATATCGGAGGGGAGAAGGATGAAAAAGGCACATAGAGATGAAGGCTCTCCTTCGGACAGATGAAGTATCCTTTTTTCGATACGATGATCCTCACCCTGGTGACCGGTATGCTGACCCGGTCGTCTTCCGGCTCTAAGATGTGTATTTCACCGTGCTTGAACTCGATGACCATGCTTTTGCCGAACGTTTTCGAGCCCAACCTGTCCCGCATCCACCGGTGTTTGAAACGATGATAGACGATCACTCCGTAGAGGCCGAAGAGGACGGCGGCGATGCCCGTGAACCGGTAGTCGGGGAGGAAGATCAGGAGCGCGATCCCGAAGAGAAGCAGCAGCTCAGAAAGATACGGCTCGAACCTGCGGCCCTTGGACACGTAGGAGGTCCACTCGCTCAGGTCTTCCCTGAAATACTGCGCGTCCATTGTAAACGATGCGATCATGGTCATCCCTGAAGGGCAACGTGCCGGTCAGCGGACGCTGGAAGCCGTCGGCTGGATGTGCGTTGCGGGGGAATGGATATCCTATGACCCGAAGGATTCACAGGATCGCAACACCCCGGTCACGCAAGTAGTTTTTCAGCTCACCAATCCCGATGATCCCGAAATGGAACACGGACGCGGCGAGCAGGATGGTAGCGCCTGCTTCAACTGCCTGATAGAAATGAGCCAGTTCCCCTGCTCCACCGGAAGCCACCACTTCGGCCGAGACAGCCTCCCTGATCGCTCTGATCACCGGCAGATCGTAGCCGGTCCTCACGCCGTCGCCCGCTTTGCTTGTCGGCAGAATAACCGGAACGCCGAAACCGTCAACGCGTTTCGCCCATTCGATCGCATCCGCGCCGGTGGCTGTCCGACCGCCATCGATATACACTTCATAGCCCGAGGGCATGGCCGCGTTCCGATCTACGTCGATGGCCACCGTCACCTTCCCGGCACCCAGCTCCTTGACCATTTCTTTGACCAGCTCAGGCTTCCGAAAGGCGGCGCTGCTGATCGACACCTTGTTTGCCCCTGCGCCCAGCACCAGCTCGGCCGTTTTTACGTCAGATATGCCACCGCCAACGGTGAAGGGCACGGTTGTGACCTCGGCCACGCGTTTCACCACGTTCAGCATGGTGGCCCTGCCTTCCACCGTAGCCGTGATGTCCAGAAGCGCCAGCTCGTCTGCACCGTTCTCACAATAAGCCCGCGCACATTCGACCGGATCGCCGGCGTCCTGTATGTTCACGAAATGGACGCCCTTGACGACGCGTCCGTTCTGCATATCCAGGCAAGGCATGATTTTGACGTTCGGACCCAAGGTTTCCCTCCTCCTGACTTTGTTTTATGTACTCACCCTTTTCCCTGCACTTTGTCATACATCATGGCATATCCATTATCAACAGAGGGTTGAACGCGAGTAAAGGAGACGATGGCGGGTGAGGGGAGAGCTGCCGGCGAGCATCCCCCGTTGATCCGGTATTCCAGGAAAATGAAAAGCGGCCCGAAAAGGGCCGCATCATCTCCTGCCTTCTTCCCGCATCCCTTCAGGAATCAAAACTCCACAAACCCCCCGTTCTCCTCAGGCAGGTCGATGGGCTCGGCCGAGACGCTGTGGTCGGCCTGCTCCCAGAACTCCAGGAGGAGCACGGTGAAGTCGTCGTCGAAGTGGTCCCGGGCGTTGTACACTCGCACCTCGGCCTCGATGTGGTCGATGACCTCCTGGCCGTGGGTCTTCCCGATGGCGCGGACAAAGGACTTCTTGAGGCGCTCCATGCCGTAGGGCGCGCCTCCCTCGTTCTCGGTCTCGAGGATGCAGTCCGTGTACAGGAGCAGGGCGTCGCCGCTCTCGATGCCCGTCACGGTCTTCTCCTCGTACGACCCGTCGTCGAACATGCCGAGGAAGAAGCCGTCCGTGTCGAGCTCGAGCACCTCGCCCGTGCGCTTCTTGTAGAGCAGGGGCGCGGGGTGGCCGGCATTGGAGAAGGTGACCGAGTGGTGCACGCTGTCCGTGAGCACGTAGAACGACGTGACGTAGTCTTCCGCGAGGATGGGGTTGAACTCCTGGTTGAGCATGTGGAACAGGATCTTGGGGCTGGCAACGGTGGAGGCCAGGTTGTGGAAGCTCATCTTGAACATCGAGGACACGAGCGCCGCGGCCACGCCGTGGCCGGACACGTCCGCAATGATGAACCCCGTGAGACCCTGGCCCAGGTCCACCACGTCGTAGAGGTCCCCGCCGATATGGATGGAGGGGATGTACTTAGACGAGACACTCACGCCGTTGAGGTTTTCGTAGATGTTGGGGAGCAGGCTCTTCTGGAGCCGGCCCGCCATCTTGAGCTCGTCCACCATCTTCTTGTTCTGGCCCTGGATGATGTCGTTCTTCTCCTCCACCTCGGCAAGCGCCATGGCGAGCTTCGCCGCCTGCTCCTCCATGAGGTCCTTGGTCTCCGCGGTCTCCATGAGCAGCTTTTCCATGTCCTGCTTCTGGTCAAGGAGGTCCGTGACGTCGGAAAACACGACGAGCGTGCCCCTGCCCCCGTCCTCGAGGTCGAGCCCCTGGACGATCTTCTGGATTCGCCTGACGCCGCCGTCCCCATCCAGGAGGTCGAGCTCGGCGCTGCCGTTCTCGAGGAGCCCTCTGACCTCGCCGGGCAGGCTGCCTATGTGCGCGCCCACGACCTTCTCCCGCCCCAGGGAGGTGATGTGCTCGGCGGCCGCGTTCCACAGGAAGACGACGCCGTCGCCGGAAAGAACCAGGACACCGGACGGCAGGGCGTCGGTGAACTTGAGGAGGAAGTCTTCACATCTCATGGCTGCCCGTCACACCCTTTCAGAGGGCCGTCTGTACACGAGAACGACCTGGTTTCCCCGCCCCCTGAAGCTCAGGCGGGTGAAGAAGCTCCTGGCAACGATGAGGCCCATGCCGCTGCTTGCGGGCGCTTTGAGCCCGTTGCGGGCGATGGCCCGGTAATCGAACCCGTTGCCACAGTCCGTGACCACGAACCTGAGCTCGTCCCTGGTCATGCTCACCTGCAGGGTGACCGTCCGGGACGCGAAACGCGGATCCTCGAGGCGCTTCTTGAGCAGGTCCCGGTAGCGGTCCTTTTCCATGGCAGCGGATTTTTCCTTCATGCCGATCCCTAAGTTGCCGTG
>DAOPXM010000040.1:0-18283 GCA_035352355.1 Deltaproteobacteria bacterium
ATCTCCCGGCGCAGCGTGCTCAGATACTTCATCACGGGCGAGCAGCCCATGACCGCCACCATCATGCACCCCATCACCACGGAGAAATCGAACGTCCTCGTGTGGGACTTAAGCATCGAGGGCATGGGAGCGGAGGTGCTCGACGAGAAGGTCCCCATCATCGAGGGCATGAACCTGCCCGCCATCAGGCTCAACCTGCCCTGCGGCCCCATCGAGACCGCGGGCGTGGTGAGGTCGGTGAGGAGGGAGAGCGTGCTCGAGAAGACCCAGCTGGGCATCGAGTTCATCGGCGGCTCAGAGCACTACCGCGACAAGATCCTCGACTACATCCTGGGCATGGATCTCCCGCCGGAGACCATCACGGGCAGGATCTGATCACACTCCGTAGTACGACCGGTACCACTGGGCGAACCGCCTGATCCCCTCTTCGATCGGCACCTGCGGCCGGAAGCCGGTCGCGTTCTCCAGGTCGTATGCGTCCGCGCAGGTGTCCTTCACATCGCCCTTCTGCAGGGGCAGCAGGTTCTTCCTGGCCTGCACCCCCAGGGTGCGTTCCAGCGTCTCGATGAAATCCATGAGGTTCACCGGTCTCGATCCGCCGATGTTGTAGATGCGGTAGGGCGCGAAGCTCGTGCCAGGGTCCGGGCTCGAGCCTTCCCAGGTCCTGTCCGGCTCAGGGACGAGCGACATCACCCGCACGAGCCCCTCCACGATGTCGTCCACGTAGGTGAAATCGCGCTGCATGTCGCCGTAGTTGTAGATGTCGATGGCCTCCCCCGCGAGCATGGCCTTCGTGAACTTGAACAGGGCCATGTCCGGCCTGCCCCAGGGCCCGTACACCGTGAAGAACCGCAGGCCCGTGCAGGGCAGCCCATAGAGGCACGCATAGGTGTGCGCCATGAGCTCGTTGGCCTTCTTGGTGGCCGCGTAGAGGGACACGGGGTGGTCTACGTTGTGGTGCACGGAAAACGGCATGACCGTGTTGGCCCCGTACACCGAGGAGGACGAGGCGAAGACCAGGTGCGGGGTGCGTGCGTGCCGGCACCCCTCGAGGATGTTCATGAAGCCCACGATGTTCGCGTCGATGTAGGCGTGCGGGTTCTCGAGGCTGTAGCGTACGCCCGCCTGGGCGGCGAGGTGCACCACCACGTCGAACCGGTGCTCGCGGAAGATCCGCTCCAGGCCCTGCCGGTCCTCGAGGTCGAGCCTCTCGAAGGAGAAGCCCTCCAGGCACTTCAGGATGCCCAGCCGGTCTTCCTTGAGCTTCGGGTCGTAGTAGGCGTTGAGGTTGTCGATGCCGTACACCTCAACCCCCTCTTCAAGAAGCCTCTTCGAGAGGTGATATCCAATGAAGCCGGCAGCGCCGGTGACGAACACACGCATCATGCTCCCCTTTCCATTCCAGCGTACACCACGGATCCGGTCCCCTTCAGGAGACCACCTGTGATATGGCATAAATATCAGGTATCATCAAGGTTTCCTGAAGGCAGGGCCCCTCTCCCACCATGACGCTCCCCATGCCCAGCTCCCTGGCCTTGAGGATGTTGGGCAGGCGGTCGTCCACGAGGACGAAGTCGGAGGGGCTGTTCCCGTAGAGCTCCATGACCTTCCTGAACGGGTAGGTCCGGGGCTTGGGCACGTAGTCCATGAACTCGATGGTGAAGAGGTCGCTGAAGCACGAGGCTATGCCCAGGGCGTCCAGGACCCTTCGCACGTAGTCCCGGGAGCCGTTCGAGAAGATCACCATCTCGCCGGGGATGCCGGAAAGCACGCCGGCGAGGCGCTCGTCCCGGGCGAGGAGTTCCTCCACGGGCACGTCGTGCACAGCCTTGAGGTAGTGGTCCGGGTCCACCCCGTGGTGCCGCATGAGCCCGCCCAAGGTGGAGCCGTAGGCGCTTATGTACTTCTTCCTGAGCTTGCCCGTCTCTTCGGGACCGATGCCGCACCAGGACATCACGTACTCGTCGATGCGCCTGGTCACGTGGAGGAAGGGGCCCGTATCCTTGGGGTACAGGGTGTCGTCGACATCCATGAGGACGATCTTCATCGGCCCTACTCCGCGTCGTCGAACAGGGCTGCCTGCCCCTTCTTCAGCTTCAGACCCAGGAGCTTGTAGGCCTTGGCGCACACCTGCCTTCCCCGGGGGGTGCGCTTGATGAAGCCGGTCTGGATCAGGTAGGGCTCGTAGATGTCCTCGATGGTGTCCTTGTCCTCGCCGATGGAGGCCGCAAGGGACTCGATCCCCACGGGTCCGCCGTTGAACGACTCGACCATGGTGGCGAGGATCTTCCGGTCCATCCGGTCGAACCCGGACTTGTCGATGTCGAGCCTGGAGAGGGCCGTGTCCGCGATCTGAGCGGTGATGTTCCCGTCGCCGAGCACGTCCGCGAAGTCCCGCACCCGCCTGAGGAGGCGGTTGGCGATGCGCGGGGTGCCCCGGGAGCGGCGGGCGATCTCCGCGAGGCCCTTTTCGTCCGCGGGCACGTTCAGGATGCCCGCGGTGCGCTTCAGGATCTTCCTGAGCTCGTCTTCCGTGTAGAACTCCAGGTGGCCGATGATGCCGAACCGGTCCCGCAGGGGCGAGGTGATCATGCCTGCCCGGGTGGTTGCCGCCACGAGGGTGAAGGGGTTGAGGTCGATGCGGATCGAGCGGGCCGAGGGCCCCTGGCCGATGATGATGTCGAGCTTGAAGTCCTCCATGGCCGGGTACAGGATCTCCTCCACGGCCTTGCCCAGGCGGTGGATCTCGTCGATGAAGAGCACGTCGTTCGCCTCGAGGTTCGTGAGGATGGCGGCGAGGTCGCCGGACTTGTCGATGGCCGGGCCGCTCGTGATGCGCAGGCCCACGTTCAGCTCGTGGGCGATGATGTGGGCGAGCGTGGTCTTGCCCAGGCCCGGAGGCCCGTAGAACAGGCAGTGGTCCAGGGCCTCGCCGCGGGTCCCGGCAGCCTTGATGAAGACTTCGAGGTTCCCCTTGAGCGCTTCCTGGCCCACGTATTCCTTCAGGGTCTTCGGCCTGATGTTGGCCTCGAAGTCCAGCTCGTCCCGGTCGTTCACCCCTCCGGTCAGGTCTGTTCTCATCGAATGAGCTCCTTGAGCGCGGCCCGGATGAGGTCCTCGACGGTGTCAGCCCTGACCGCGCCCACGGCCCTGCGCGCCTGAGTCTCGGCGTAGCCGAGCGCCATGAGCGCGCTGACCGCGTCCTCGGCGAGGTTCGTGACCTTCTTCACGCCCCGCGTGCTGTATCGCTTCGCTATGCGTTCCTTGAGCTCCAGCACGATGCGCTGGGCGCTCTTCTTGCCGATGCCCGGCAGGCTGCTCAGGTAGCCGATGTTCTCGCCCACCACCTCTTCGAGGAAGCGCCCGGGCTCCACGCCGGACAGGATGCTCATGGCCGTCTTGGGTCCCACGCCCGAGACGCTCAGGAGGAGCGAGAAGATCTCCTTCTGCTGGGGCTGGAGGAACCCGTAGAGGTTCATGGCGTCCTCCCGGGCGATGAGGTGGGTGTGCAGGGTCACCTGCTCGCCGGACCTGATCTCGTTTTCCGCGCCCGCGGGCACGTGAACCAGGTAGCCCACGCCCCCCACCAAGAGGGTCACGTCCGTGCCCGAAACGCATGCCACCTCGCCTTTGAGCATGCTGATCACTGGACGAGCTCCTTGAGCCGCCTGCACGAGGAGTGGCACAGGCCGATGGCCAGGGCGTCGCTCGCGTCGGCGGACGCCACCTGGCCCTTGGGCAGGTGCAGGATGGTGGCGATCATGGCGGATATCTGGTCCTTGCCCGCGTGGCCGTACCCGCAGGTGGCCTTCTTGACCTCGGTGGGCGTGTACTCGAACACCGGGATCTCGAGGAGGCTCGCCGCCAGGATGATGGCGCCCCGGGCCTGGCCGAGCTTGAGCGCGGACTGGGCGTTCAGGGCGTGGAAGGTGGTCTCGATGGCCACCTCGTCCGGCCGGTATTCCCGGAACACGTCGGTGATCTTCAGGAAGATCTCCTTGAGCCGAAGCGGGAGATCCTCCCCCTTCGGCCGGATGGTCCCGTGCGACACATAGCTCAGCTGCGACCGGGGCCTGGTGCGGATATCGAGGATTCCGTAGCCCGTGATGCGTGTTCCCGGATCGATTCCGCAGATGATCATTATCCCTGCAGCTGGGCCATTTCTTCGTCGGAGATGTCGAAGTTCGAAGAGATGGACTGGACGTCGTCGAGATCCTCGAGGGCGTCCATGAGTTTCAGTGCCTGCTGAGCCTGCTTGCCCGTGAGCGTCACGTTGGTCTGGGGGACCATCTGGACCTCCAGCGTGCCGTACCTGATGCCCTTGGCCTCCAGCGCCGCCCTCAGGTTCTCGAGGTCCTCGGGGGCTATGAGGATCTCGTAGGCGTCCCCCTGGTCGGAGATGTCTTCCGCTCCCACCTCGAGGGCCAGGTCATAGAGGGTCTCCTCGTCCGCCGCGTCCTTGTCGATGGAGGCGAAGCCCTTCTTGTCGAACATCCAGTTCACGCAGCCCGTCTCGCCCAGGTTCCCGTTGTATTTCGAAAAGAGGTGCCTGATGTCCGCCACTGCCCGGTTCTTGTTATCGGTCATGCAATTAACGAGGATGGCCACGCCGCCCGGCCCGTATCCTTCGTAGGTGACTTCTTCGAGGTTGTAGCCCTCGAGCTCGCCGGTGCCCTTCTTGATGGCCCGCTCGATGTTATCCTTGGGCATGTTCGCCGCTTTCGCCGACAGCAGGGCCGATCTCAGACGCGCGTTGCCGTCGACGTCTCCTCCGCCCATGCGTGCGGCTACGGTAATTTCCTTGATGATCTTGCTGAAGAGCTTGCCCCGCTTGGCATCGGCGGCGCCCTTCTTGTGCTTGATGGTGCTCCATTTATTGTGGCCGGACATTCGTATCCTCCTTTTCCCTTCCGTTTACGATCTCTACCATAGAGAATGCAATTAGACAAGATTCCGTGTCGTGCATCCCCCCGGATAAGTGTCGAATCATAGCTTATCCCCATTCGTGAAATCAACTCATTCTCGCTGGAACAATCGGTCGAGGGATCGGGGCGACCCGAGGCCGCACCGGCAGTGTTGGTGCCGGAACGAGACCGTCCCCGTGGGCTTGCGCGTCCCTCCTCCTTGTGGTACCACATCCACCATGAAGCCCACGGCCTTGATCCTTCTCGCATGGATTGTCATCCTCTCGACCTTCCTGCCGGGCATCGACCACGGCATCTGGAGGCCCGACGAGCCGCAGGTGGCGGGCATCTCCTCAGAAGCGGCCAGGACCGGCGACTTCGTGGTACCCCGCCTGAACGGGAAACCCTTCCTCGAGAAGCCCCCGCTCTATTACGACGCGGCAGCCCTGTCCGGCATGGCGCTCGGCCACGGGAGCGACGTCCCGTTCCGCCTGGTCTCCATGACCTTCTGCCTGCTCAGCGTGCTCATGGTGTACGCCATGGTCCGGAGACGCACAGACGTAGCCGCAGGCCTGGCCTCGGCGGGCATTCTCGCCACCACCTGGGGCTTCTTCATGGTGGCGCGGTGGATCCAGGTGGACACAGCCCTCGTGTTCGGCGTGGCACTGGCGATGTACCTGTACCTGAGGATGCAGGAAAGACAGACCTTCACGGGCTCGGTGCTCCTGGGGCTTGCCGTGGGTGTCGCCTTCATGGCCAAGGGCCTCGTGGGGCCGGCCATCATCGTCTCGGCCGTGCTCGCGGACGCCATCCTCAAGAAGGACCTGGGCGTTGTGTGGAAGACGAAGCCGGTGATCGTCGTCGCCGCCGCGGCCCTGCCGGTGGTCCCGTGGATCCTCGGGCTCTATCTGCAGGGGGGATGGCCCTTCCTTCGGGAGACCCTCATCGTGAACAACCTCATGCGGTTCCTCGGCTCCCCCGAGGGCGCTGCCCTGGGCCACCAGAACGGGCCCTTCCACTACGTGAAGAGCCTTCCCGCCAATGCCCTGCCCTGGACCCTCGTGGCCATCCCCGCCCTCGCCTCCTCGTTCAGGAACTTCCGGAAAGACCCCTATCTCCCCTGGTTCATCGGGCCTTTGGTCCTGCTCTGCCTCTCTTCCACGAAGCGCTCCGTGTACCTGGTGCCCCTCTATCCCGCCCTGGCCTGCCTCATCGGGACCTGGCTCATGGGCGCGGCTCAGAAGAGGCCCTGGGAGGCCTGGATGGTCAGGATCACCTGGGGCCTGGCAGCCCTGTGGTGCGTGGCGCCGCTCGCTGGCATCAGGTTCGGCCTGCCGCTGCTGTCGGTGGTGATGGCCGGCCTGTCGCTGAGCGCGTTTGCGGCTGTGGGGTACCGGCGGATCATGGGCATACCCAGGGGCCTCTCTCTGGTGCTCGTGGTGTGCATTGCGTTTCTCAGCTTCATGGCCGTGTACTTCCCTGTCATGAAGCCCCGGGAGGACTACCTGGGCTTCGCCCGCGAGGCCCTGGCCCTGTCCCGGGGGGAGGAGATCACCATCTACCTGGGCGAAGACGAGATCCTCGAAGGCGTCCTGCCCATGGTGAAGGGGGCCCGCCTGCCCGAGAGGAAGGCAGGCGACGACCTGTCCCCGGGACTCTACGCATGGGTCGACAACCGCAGGCTCGAGGCCACGAAGGAGCTCGAGGAGAAGGGGGACATGGAGATCCTCACGAAAAGGAAGCTCGGGAGCAAGCATGCGTTCTTGGGCAGGTTCACCCCTGCGGACGAGCAGGGCACGGTCCTGCAGTGACCACGGGAGGACGGCCCCGCACCTGTACACAAACGATACAGGTGTGTATAGTAAATTTACAGGTGTATACAGGGACATACAGGAACTGACCTTGATTTTTCATTAATTTCAACTATTTGAGTATGGCACCGGATTTGCCTTACGGAGCGGCATGTGTGATTGAAGCATGTATCCTATTCACCCAGGAGGAACGGTAATGGATCAAATGAACCGCAACAGGAAGCATCGTGTGAGCGCGTGGCAGGTGCTGGCAGTGTTCCAGCTTTTCCTGGCCCTGATCCTGGCGGGCACCCACGGCACGGCCCTGGCAGAGGAGCAGGCCCTGCAAAGCCTCAAGGAGACGGGCAAGGCCTTTGCGGCAGTGGCCAAGGGCGCGTCCCCGGCCGTCGTGTACATCAGGGTGGAAAAATCGGTGGCAGGCGCCCCCATGCAGCTGCCCGACTTCTTCAGGCGCTTCTTCGGAGAGCCCGGCGGCCCCGGCCAGCAGACCCCCCAGCCCCAGCAGCCTCCGAAACGAATGATCCAGGGTCAGGGCTCCGGGTTCATCATCTCGGCGGACGGCTACATCCTCACCAACAACCACGTGGTGGGCCAGGCTGAGAAGGTGCTTGTGAAGCTTCTGGACGGCCGCGAGTTCACGGCTAAAATCGTGGGCACCGACCCGCCCACGGACGTCGCCGTCATCAAGATCGACGCCGCGAAACTTCCCGTGCTGCCCCTGGGGGATTCGGACAGCATCGACGTGGGTGAGTGGGTCCTGGCCCTGGGCAACCCCTTCGGCCTGTCCCATACGCTCACCGCCGGCATCGTGAGCGCCAAGGGCCGCAGCCACGTGGGCATAGCCGACTATGAGGATTTCATCCAGACGGATGCGGCCATCAACCCGGGCAACTCGGGCGGTCCGCTCATCGACCTCGAGGGCAGGGTCGTGGGCATCAACACGGCCATCTACAGCCAGACCGGCGGTTCTATGGGCATCGGGTTCGCCATCCCGGTCAACATGGCAAAGAACATCTACACCCAGCTCATCAAGAGCGGGAGCGTATCCCGCGGCTACATCGGCGCCATGATCCAGGAGATCACCCCGGAGCTGGCCAAATCGTTCAAGCTCTCCGACGCGAAGGGCGTGCTCATCACCCAGGTAACGCCCGACAGCCCGGCGGAAAAGGCCGGCCTCAAACATGGCGACGTCATCGTTAAGCTCAACGGTGAGACGGTCGCCGACGTCTCCCCGTTCAGAAACAAGCTTTCCATGATGCAGCCGGGCACAGTGGTCAAGCTCGGCATCATGCGGGACGGCGTGGCGAAGACCGTTTCCGTGACGATCGGGAAGATGCCGGCCAAGGAGGACGGCCAGACCGCCTCGGTGCAGGCGCCGGGCGCTGCCGATACAGCCAGCAGGCTCGGCCTCACAGTCACCACGCTGACAGCCGAGCTCAAGGAACGTCATGGTCTCAAGGATGACAAGGGCGCCCTGGTGACCGCCGTGGAACCGAGCTCACCCGCCGCTTCGGCGGGCATCAGGCCGGGCATGCTCATCGTGGAGATCGACCGCAAGGCGGTAACCGGCGCCAAGGACTTCGAGAAAGCCTTCGCGAACCGCCCGGACAAACCGGTGCTCCTCCTGGTCAAGGACGCTCAGGGCTCCCGCTACGTGGCCATCGACATGAAGAAGTAGCCGGCACGACCTGACAGACTGTCTGCGGGCGCGGAGGCGTTTTTCATACGGCCTTCCGCGCCCGCCTTTCCATCCCTCACGATCCCTTCCCTCCGGGTCCTCCCCGCATGCCCCATGCGGTCACTGAGGCTGTCTTGAGTATTGCCGGAGCCGATGTATACGATATCCTTATCTGCCAAAGCATCCGTCTGCGCACGGGAACCCGTGCAGAACCGCAGTACCCGGGCGGAGGGGAGACCGATCGATGCCGGATACGAGCGATGTCATCAGGCTTTCGGCCGTGGCCGACATCCACTGCAACAGGTCGAACAGGGACGCGCTGCAGGCACTGTTCGAGCGTGCCAGCGACGAGTCCGACATCCTTCTGCTGTGCGGCGACCTGGCGGACTACGGGCTGGTGGAGGAGGCCCACATCCTCGCCGACGTCCTCAAGGCTGCGGTGAGGATCCCCATGGTGGGCGTGCTCGGCAATCACGACTATGAGAACGGCAACCAGAACGAGATCAGGCAGATACTCACCGACGTGGGCGTGGCCCTCCTGGACGGCGAGATCCTCGAGATCTCAGGCGTCGGGTTCGCGGGGGTGAAGGGCTTCTGCGGAGGCTTCGGCAGGCACCAGCTCGAGGCATGGGGCGAACGGGTCATCAAGCGGTTCGTCCAGGAGGCCAAGGAAGAGGCGTGCAAGCTCGAGCTGGCCCTGGCGAGGCTGGGGGAGCTGCCCCGCATCGCGGTCCTGCACTACTCGCCCATCCGGGCCACGGTGGAGGGCGAATTCCCGGAGATCATCCCGTTTCTCGGGTCGAGCCGCCTGGAGGAGCCCATCAACTGGTTCGAGGCCACGGCCGTGTTCCACGGTCATGCACACAACGGCTTTCCCGAGGGCAGCACCATGCGGAACATCCCGGTCTACAACGTCGCCCTTGCAGCGCTGCGCAAGGCGTTTCCCGACCGTCCCCCGTTCCGCCTCGTGGAGATACCGAGGCCGATCCCCTGATGCGCCTCGGGCAGGGAATTCCTCGCGGGAACAAGGAGAAGATATGAGACTATGCTCTGTGGACCTCAAAATCGACCCCCAGACGCGCGATTTCTATCAGCGTTCGATCCATACCATGATCGAGGCGGAGATACCCTTCCTCATCGGCGGCGCCTACGCCTTCGGATGCTACACGGGGATCAAGCGGGACACCAAGGATCTCGACGTGTTCGTGGCCCCCCGGGACGCGAACGGCATCCTCGACGTGCTCTCCAGGGCGGGCTATAAAACCGAGCTCACCGACGAAGTCTGGCTCGGCAAGACCTTCCACGCGGAGAACCTGGTGGACGTCATCTTCAGCTCGGCAAACGGCATCGCCATGGTGGACGAGGGGTGGTTCAAGCACGCCTGCCCGGCCATGCTCCTCGATGTCGAGATAAAGCTCGTCCCGCCGGAAGAGATGATCTGGTCCAAGGCCTTCGTGATGACCCGGGACCGCTACGACGGGGCCGACATCATGCACATCATCCGCTGCCTGGGCGACGAGCTCGACTGGCACAGGCTGATGAAGCGCTTCGAGCCCACCTGGCGCATCTTCTACAACTACCTCGTCCTCTTTGGGTTCATCTACCCCTCGGACCGTGACCTCGTACCCCGGTGGGTCATGCAGGAGCTGGCATCCCGCCTCGACGAAGAGACCCACTCCCCGCCGCTGGAGGAACGCATCTGCCGGGGGCCCCTCCTGTCCACCACCCAGTACCTCGTGGACATCGAGGAATGGGGCTACTGCGACCCCAGGGCGGAGAACTTCGACCGGTGCCGGGAGCTTTCGAAACCCAAGTAGAACGCCAGTGCGCTCACATCTGCGCGTACCTGCGCGCCACGAACCTGCTGAACCAGCCTGCCAGATTCACCGCCTTCACCGGGAACAGCCTCGTGACGACGTCGAGGACCTTTGCGTCCGTTCCCACCATGATGCGCCTCCGGTCTTTCTTGATCCCGGAGATGATGATGCGTGCGGCCTCCTCCGCCGTGGTCCTGAAGAGCTCCTCCTCGTAGAGCTTCTGGGCCTTCTCCTTCGTAAGGGAGTACAGGGTCCGGTTCACCCGGGCGTTGCGGGCGATGTTCGTCCTGATCCCGCCGGGGTGCACGCAGCTCACGCGGATGCTCGTCCCGTGCATCTCCTGGGCAAGGGTCTCGGTGTAGCCCTTGACCGCGAACTTGGCCGCGCAGTAGGGGCCGTTGTTGGGGTTGGGCATGATCCCGTTGATGCTGGAGATGTTCACCACATGACCTTCGGGCCGCTTCTTCAGGTAGGGGAGGAAGGCCATGGTGCCGTACACCACACCCCAGAAGTTGATGCCGAAGAGCCACTCGAAGTCCTCGAAGGGCACGGTCTCGAGAAAGTCGCCCAGGGCGACGCCGGCGTTGTTGATGACCAGGTCCACCCCCCCCGTGGGAGGAGACGGCCTCGTCCGCAAAGGCGAATACATCCTCCCGCCGTGAGACGTCCACGACGTGGGTCGTCACCCTCACGCCTCCGGTGACTAGCCCGGCAGTCGCCTGCAGGCCTTCGGCGTCCACGTCGGCGAGGGCCAGGTGGCACCCCTCCCTGGCGAGGCCCAGGGCGAGCTCACGGCCGATGCCCGAAGCAGAGCCCGTGACGGCGGCGGTCTTGTCCGCAAGGATCTTCATAATGCATCCAACCTCCTCGGCATGTGAATAACGTTTGTTATTATTATAAGCCCCAAGAAAAATGCAACGAACATTTGATCCCGGGGACCTGAATTGGTATGAGGGGCACCATGGTATCGAAACTCCGTACGGGCAGAACGCGGGAGCTCGGGCTGTTCGTCCTCGCCTCCCTGGCCATGGGCATGGCCTGCAGCATCGTCGACGCGACGTTCAACAACTTTCTGAACGACCGCTTCGCCCTGGGCGGCTTCGCCCGATCCTTCCTCGAGTTTCCCCGGGAGCTCCCGGGGCTGATGGTCGCCTTCGTGTCCGCCTTGCTCTGGTTCCTCTGCAGCCGCCGCCTGAGCGCCTTGGCCATGATCCTCGGGGCGGCTGGGGCCCTGCTCATGGGCTTCGCCTCGCCTACGTACGGCATCATGGTCCTGTGGCTCTTCATCTACAGCCTGGGCCAGCACATCTTCCTGCCCCTGTCGTCATCCATCGGGATGGAGCTGGCCGAAGAGGGGAAAGCGGGGCAGCGCCTGGGGCAGCTGAACGCGGTGAGGAACTTCGCCGCCATCACGGGGAGCTTTCTCGTGTTCCTCGGGTTCAGGCACCTGGGCTTCACCTTCCACCACACCTTTGCCCTGTCCGCGCTGGCCTTCGGCCTGGCCGCCCTCTTTCTCTTCCTCATGAAAAAGGACCGGACGCAGCCTGCCTCGCTTCACCTGAGGCTGCACCGGGAATACGGGCTGTACTACGTGCTCTCGATCCTCTACGGATCGCGCAAGCAGCTCTTCCTCACATTTGCGCCCTGGGTGCTCGTCACGGTGTTCCACCAGCCCACCCAGACCATCGCCACGCTCCTGACCCTGGGGGGCGTGATCGGCATCATCTTCCAGCCCTTCCTGGGCTGGGCCATCGACCGCCTGGGAGAGCGCTTCGTGCTGGCCTCAGAGGCGGTCCTGCTGGTGTTCGTCTGTTCCGGGTACGGGTTTTCCGGGTCCCTGCTGAACGAGCGTGCCGCCTTCCTCGTTGCCTGCGCATGCTTCATCCTCGACCAGATGCTCATGTCCGTGAACATGGCACGCTCCACGTACATCAAGAAGATCGCTCAGGACCCTTCGCACGTCCAGCCGGCCCTGACCCTGTCCGTGAGCATCGACCACGTCTTTTCCATCAGTGTGGCCCTCCTGGGCGGGCTCATATGGAATACCGCGGGATTTCAGTACGTGTTCCTCCTGGGGGCTGCCATTGCGCTCCTGAACTTCGTGGCCGCGCTCAAGGTAAGGGTGCCTGCGCAGGAAAGGGCGCTCCATGCCCGGATGCCCGCGGAAGACGGGGGCCCGGCCCGGAAAACGGGCTCAGGCTGACTCCAGCGCCCGCCGGCCTGCGCCCGTGTCGTGGACGATGCCCTCCCTGCCTTCGTCAGCGGCCTGCTCGAGCCATCCGGCGGACTGGATCACATTATGGAGCGAACGCTCGAACAGGGAGGAGAGCTCGGCATAGCGGTCGGTCCTCCCTTCCCTGATGCAGTTCTCCAGCTCCTGGGCCGACGCGCGGAGATCATTGGCAGAGATGTTCGCCGCAACGCCCGTCACCGCGTGCACGAGCTCCCTCGCCGTCGCCGTGTCCCCCTCCTCCAGGGCCTTGCGTATCCTGACCCCGGCATCCGCATAGCTTAAGGCGAAGCTCCTGACGATGTCCAGGAACATCCCGGTGTTGCCCGTCATCCGCTCGAGCGCTTCCTGCACGTCGATCCCGGGGATGTTCTCCGGCAGCACGGACACAGGGGCGCCAGCCTTTCCGTCCCCGTTGCCGCCGCTTGAGGCAGTGCCCGTGGCCTGCTGCCTGGGCTTCACCCACTTCGCCAGAGTCGCGATCAGCTTGCCCGTGTTGATGGGTTTGGCGAGGTAGTCGTTCATGCCCGCACCGACGCACTTCTGCCGGTCTTCGTCCATGACGTGCGCGGTGACCGCTATGATGGGCAGATCCGCCGACCGCGGGTCTTCCCGGAGGATCCGGGTGGCCTGGTACCCGTCCATGACGGGCATCTGGATGTCCATGAGGATCGCGTCGTAGTCGTTTGCCCGGGCCTTCGAGACAGCCTCGACGCCGTTGATCGCTGTGTCCGGCTCGATGTGGTGGTGCCTGAGGATCTCCAGGAGCACCTCCTGGTTGATCTGATTGTCCTCCACCACCAGCACGTGGATGCCGTTCAGGCCGTCTCCAGGCTGCGCCGGCCCCTTGGCCTCCGAGGCGCGCGCCAGCCTGAAGCCCACGGAAAAGGTGAAGGTGCTCCCGAGTCCCTGCCCACTCTCCACCTGGATCGTGCCGCCCATCATCTCCACGATCTCCTTCGAGATGGCCAGCCCGAGACCGGTCCCGCCGTGCCTGCGGGTGAGGGACCCGTCTCCCTGGATGAAGGCGTTGAAGAGGGCCGGGATCTTCTCTTCCGGGATCCCGTATCCTGTGTCGGAAACCGAAAACATGAGCACGGTCCTGTCGTCGAGCCGTCTCTCCACCCTGACCCTGACCTCCACGCTCCCCTGCTCAGTGAACTTGATGCCGTTGTCCGTCAGGTTGACGAGCACCTGGGCCAGCCGCTCGCGGTCCCCCACCAGGGTTTCCGGCACGGGCTCGTCTTCCTTCACCGTGAACCCGATGCCCTTCTCCCGGGCCTTCCAGGCAAGCTTTTCCCTCACCGCATCCATGATGTCGCGGACCCGGAACTCCTCTTCCACGAGGGAGAACCTGCCGTTCTCCATCTCGGAGAAGTCGAGGATGTCGTTGACGATGTCCAGGAGAGAGCTCGAGGCCTTCCTGATCTCCCGGACGTATCCGTTTGCCTGCTCCCCCTTCGAGGCCAGCTCCGAGAAGCCCACGATGGCGTTGAGCGGGGTGCGGATCTCATGGCTGACATTGGCCAGGAACTCGCTCTTCGCCCGGCTCGCCCCCTCGGCCTCCTCCTTTGCTCTCTGCAGCTGGAGCTCCGCCATCCTCTTAACGGTGACGTCCCTGCCGACGCACCTGAACCCCGCTGCCCTGCCCTGTTTGTCCCGGATGAGCGCGATGGAGAGCTGGATATGCTTGCGCGCCAGCTCCTTTACGGTCATCTCGCACTCGAAGAGCTTCTCGGACGCCCCGGTCTCCAGGACGATCTCGAAGGCCCTGCCCACCTTCTCGAGGTTCTCGGCATCGAAGAGCGCTTCAGCGCGCATGCCTCCCAGCTCGGCAGGTGAATATCCGGTCATGGCGGAGAAGCCCCTGTTGAAGAAGGCGATTCCGCCCTCAAGGTCGAACTCCACATAGGCGTCCTCGATGTCCTCGATGATGGTCCGATACCGCTCTTCAGACGTGCTCAGGTCGTGGTAGAGCCTGGCGTTGTCCACGGATATGGCGATCTGGGAGGTGAGCAGCTGGAGCACCTCGACCCTGTCCATGGTGAAGGCGCCGGTCATGCCCCTGTTTTCGAGGTAGAGCATGCCCATGAGCGCGTTGTTCCGCTTGATGGGTATGCAGAGGATGGACCGCGGCTTGTGGTTCATCACGTAGGGGTCCCAGATGAAGGCGCCCTCGTTCACCGCATCGTCCAGCACCACGTTCTCGTGCGTGCGGTCGACGTAGTACACGATGCCCTGGGACAGGCCGGTGCCCTTCTCCAGGGGCACGGACGGGAACGTGACCTGCTGCCCCCCGTTCGCCCTGATGTGGGCGCCGATGACGTACCCGTCGGCCTCCTTGAGGATGAGGTGCCCTTCCTGTGCGCCGGCGTTCTCGACCACCACCTGCATGAGCTTTTCCAGGAGGCTGGTGTACACAAGCTCTCCGGATATCGCCCGGTAGGACTTCAGGATCGACGACATGTCGAAGCGCTGGAAAGGCGTGTTCGCCATGCTCACCTGCCCGCCTGCCGGATCTTCCGGCACCAGTGCGTCCCTGCCCTCACCCTTCGCCTGCAGGCCCGGATTCATGATCTCCATGTGCCGCGCCTTCCGGGTGGCGCCCCACCGGGTATAGGCATTCCATGCATCCTTGAGATAGTTCTGCGCGATCTTGTCCTTGCCCCGCGCCGAGTGGAACCGGAACGCGAGCTCAGCGGCAAGGGCCTCGTCCTGCACGAACCCGTTCTGCCGCGCATGCTCGATGGCCTGGTCGTAGAGTCCCATGGCCTTCTGCTCCGAATGCATGATCCTTTCCATCTCCGCGCTCACCAGCAGGTATTTCTGGAGCCAGTTGCCGGGGCAGTTGTCCGCCCAGGCCTTGAGCTTCCTCAGGTTTCTTTTGAGCCGGCTGATGCGGCTTCTCTTGCCGAGATACGAGGCCGACTGGAAGTCGTGCGCCAGGAGGAGCGACGAGAACAGGCAGTAGTCCGGGTGGTGCGGCATGCCGAACGCCCCGGCGATGTGGTCCCGGGCGCCCTTCATCATGGCCTCCGCCTCTTCGTACTTTTCGAAGAGCAGGTAGAGGTGGCATTTCTGGAGATAGAACCAGAACAGGATCTGGGGGTTCCTGACCCGGTAGAGATCAGACTCGTCGAAGGCCTCGCTCCCGAAGCTGAACGGCATCTTGGCCTTGCCCTGGAGATTGGAGATGAACCCGCTGGTGACGTGCATGTTCAGGATGCTCCCGCTCTTGATCCTGGTGAGGAACTCCGTGAGCTCGGAGCACGTGTCCATGACGCTCGAGAGATCGGCCCCCCGCGCCGTCAGACAATAGAGCAGGCTGACCGAGCTGTAGCCGGCAAAGGCGAAATCGCCTGCCTCCAGGGAGCGCTCCATGCCCTGCCGTGTGTATTCGATACTCGCGTCCAGCGGTTTTCTCCAGTGGTTGACGAGCCCGCCGAATACCCCGAACACCTTGCCGGATATGAGGGGATTTTTTGTCTTTTCGCACAGGGAGATGGCCGCCCTGCCCAACTCGTGTCCGGTCTCGTAGTCTCCGAGCCCGGATCCCAGGATCATGCCCAGGCTGTGGAAGGCAAAGGCTGAGACATCGCAGTACCCGAACCTGAAGCTCATGCGGACCATCCTCGCTATCATCATGATCCAGAGCTCCTGGCTCGTGAAAAAGGCCGAATCAAGGAGCTTTGCCATGAAGTCCATGAGCATGAGCGCGTTCGGGTCCGTCATCACCGGCAGGTCGGTGAGCTCCGAAGGGGGCCTCTTCCGGAGCAGGCGCCTGATCCTCGTCAGCTCCAGGCGCACCCGCGCCCTCCACGGCTTGAGATTGAGGCTCACGCCCACGAGCCTCAGGCCCTTGAGCCCCTCGATGGTGGCCGACTTGTGCCTGCCCATGCTCGCGTAGAGGGTGGTCTTCCGGAAGAGGGCCTGGGCCTTCTCCGCCTTTGTCCTGACATGCTTCAGGAGCTCGCTGAGGAAGTGCTCGGCCTCGTCGAACCTCATGTTCAGGTACTCGCATTCGGCACGCTCGACATACAGGGCGCAGGTGAGCTCGTACCCGGTCTCCCAGCTGTCTTCGGCCAGGAACCACATGCCGGCCCGGATGTAGTCGAGGGCGGTCTGGTGGTCCATGGAGGCCCGCGCACGCTTTCCCGCCTCGAGATTGAGCTCGGCGGCCAGGACACGCTCTTCGAGCGAGTTCATGAGTCCCCTTCCCTTGTTCAGCTGGTCAACGATCTCGAAGGTCCGGGACTGATCCTGCTCCTTGATGGACGACTCCAGGAGCTGGCGCCCGATCTTGAGGTGGACGTCCGTCCGCCCGTCTTCGGGTATGAGGGCATAGGCTGCCTGCATGACCCGGTCGTGAAGGAATTTCAGGGTGGTCCAAGGCATGAGGTCCCGCTGGGTGGGGCCTTCCTGCCCGGATTCGTCCAGGGGAAGGATCAGCCCCATGAGGAGCGCCTCCTGGAGGGCCGGGATTGTTTCCTGTATGGTCCTGTCGCTTGCCATGGAGAGCGTCTTCACGTCGAACCGGCTGCCGATGCACGCGGCGATCCTGATGATGTTCTGCGACTCGGGCGAAAGGGTACCCATCTTCGCGGTCAGAAGATCGATGACGTTGTCCGCCACCTGCATACGCTGGATGGACTCGATGTCCCAGATCCAGCGGGACGAACCGGGGTCAAAGGTCATGAGCCGCCGGTCGTGGAGGGTCTGGAGGAACTCCTTGAGGAAGAAGGGGTTGCCTTCGGTCTTTTCAAAGCACGCCTCGCTGAGATGCCTGCACTCGGCCTGGCTCATGCTGAGGGTCTCGGAGATGAGCGCGTTCACGAAGTCGATGCTCAGGGGTTTGATCGTTATGGTCGCCATGGGCACGGAAGCGCTTCGCAGCTCCTGAAGCTTCTTCATCAGGTGGTGGTTCGCGTCCACCAGGTTGTCCCGGTATGCCCCGATGACGAGGAGATGGCTCGTGCCGGGGTCCGTGAGGAGACGCTCGATGAGCTCAAGGCTGGGCGGATCCGCCCACTGCATGTCGTCCAGGAAGATGACCAGGGGGTGCTCGTCCGTGGCCAGGCAGGAGACGAGCTTCAGGAACACGGTGTTGAACCTCTTCAGCGCCTCTCCCGGCTGCAGGTCCGGGACCGCGGGCTGCACCCCGGCGATGAGCTCGAGTTCCGGTATCGTTTCGGCGATCACCTTTCCGTTCGACCCGAGCTTCTCCGCCAGCTTCTGCTTCCAGATGGAGATCACCTCCGGCCCCTCAGCGGTCATCTGCCAGAATATCTTCCGGAACGCCTGGACCAGGGATGAGTGGGGGATGTCCTGGTTGGTGTACTGGTCGTTTTTCAATGAGATGAAATGGGCCCCCTGCTCCACCACGGGCTTGTGGATCTCACGGACCAGAGACGATTTGCCGATCCCCGAATAGCCCTCAACGAGCATCACTTCCCTGGATCCTTCGGCCACTCTCGAGAAGGTGGCCATGAGGCTGCTCATCTCGCGTTCGCGCCCATAGATCTTCAGCGGGACTTCGAGCCTGCGGTGCGCTCCGGCCTGGGCATCGTCGGCCTGGCCCACCTCTCCGGCCGGCAGGCCCGGACGCTCGGTGTCCTGGCCGCGGGCTGCCGAAGCGCCGGCACTCCTGTCGCGAACATGCGTGCTTTCATAATCGGGGCGTGACGCCATGCAAGAAGGACCTCCAATACCATTTCAATAATTTCAACAATAACCCCTATCGTCATAACGGATTGATTTCACAAATCACCCCCGGGCTCCCTGGCTGCGGTTGCTTCAAGGGGAGCTCGATGCCGTGCAGAGGGCAGCGCTTCGGCGGGCGGCAC
>DAOPXM010000040.1:18383-33623 GCA_035352355.1 Deltaproteobacteria bacterium
TTGCTTCAAGGGGAGCTCGATGCCGTGCAGAGGGCAGCGCTTCGGCGGGCGGCACGACCTGACGCCTCGAGCCTGCATGCAGCAAACAGGCTGAAGATCTCGAGCATCTCCCGCACGGCCGGCGTGTACGCATCTGCCGGCAGGCCGCTCTGGAGATAGATCACGCCGAGAGGACCTCCCCTTCGCGGGCCTTTGAGCGGCAGGCACAGGACGGATTTCACGCCCGGGTCCGCCCTGTAGTCCTCACCGTGGACGCACGGGATGCCGCTGCCGGCCCCTGCTCCCACAACAATGCCCATCCCCGTGCGCATGACGTGCCTTACCACGGCGGGGGAGTACTCGAGGCACGGCCCTGTGGCGAGCGGCCCTGATCCTGCGGCATGGCCGCGGGCATCATGCCCCGCCGCCACGGAGAGCCCCGCGGGTCCATCCGCTTCGCCCGCCAGCAGGAGACATCCTTTCCCAGCCCCTGCGAGACGGACAGCGATGCTGATGGCCCTCGCGGCGAGTGTGCCGCCCTCACAGTGGGAAATCAACTCTTCAAGGGCCTTCTTCAGGGTCCCCATGTCCGACTGGGCCGGGCAGGGCATGAGCTCTTCGAGCTCTTCCGTGAAGCGGCCTGCCCTGGCCGTTGCGGCAAGCAGCTCCAATACAGCCTCCCCTTCCGCTCCTTCCGTGCAGAGGCTGTCCACGATGCCCTTGAGGCCCGCGCCCCCTTCCGAGGCGTGCGTCTCGATGGCGCTCCACGACAGGCCGCCAAGGCCTTCCCCGGCAAGATCGAGCCCGAGCTTCTTCAGCCCCTCCGTCCCGTGGGCCAACGCCTCCCAGGGCCTGCCCGAGCTCATCTTCAGGGCAACCAGGGTGCGGCAGACCTCGGCGTATTCGGTCCTGGTGCGGGCCTTCTCCAGGACGATGGAAAAGATCTCCGCAGCCCGGGCAAAATCGAGCGAGAGGAAAGCGCTTTCCGCCAGATCCCGATGGAGGTTGAAGGCAAGGTCGTAGTCCGATTGCCACCCCTGTCCGGCCATGAGCGCCAGGGCGGCTTCCAGGTACGCCACGGCAGCGTGGTGGGCCGTGGACCGCTTTGCCTTGCGGGCCGCCGCGAGGTTGAGCCTCACGAGATCGGTCCCCTCTTCACCGCTCGGGGCGACGCCCTTTCCCAGGTTGAGCTGCCCCACGATGTAATAGATCTTCTCGAGCATCTCCACGGGTGAGGCGTTCTCGTACACGAGCCTTCCGATCTTGTAGTGGAGCTCCCTCCTCCTGGCCTCGGGCATGAGGATGTACACTGCTTCCTGGACCCGTTCATGGGCGAAGTGATACAGCTCGCCCCCTCCATAGTACACCAGTCCCTCGTCCATGAGCCCTGCGAGGATCTCAAGGGTCTGGCTCAAAGGTTTGTTCACGATGATGGAGAGCGTCTCGAGATCGAACCTGTTGCCGGCGCAGGCACAGACTTCCAGCATCTCCCGAAGACCCTTGTCCAGCCCCGATATCCTGCCACTCAGGAGCTCCAGCGCGCACCCCGGCGTCTCCATGCTGGCGATCCGCTCTTCATCCCACGTCATGCCCGCTTCAGGGTCCAGGGAGATGGCGCCCTGCTTGAACAGCGAGCTTACGAGCTGACACACGAAGAAGGGGTTGCCGCCGGTTCTGGCATGGATCACCCCGGCCAGGGAGGCAACCCTCTGGGCCGGGCACCCGAGCATGGCAGCCACGATCTCGCCCACGTCTCCGGGCATGAGCGGCTTCAGGACGATCTCATCCATCCGCGTTCCCAGGGACCTGATCTCGCTCACCGTGTCCATGAGCTCCCGGGGCGGTCCGCCCTCCTCGTCCCGGAAGGCCCCGATGAGATAGAGGTGCCCGATGTCCCGGCAGGCGAGGAGGCTGGTGATGAGCTTCAGGCTTGCGGGATCGGCCCACTGGAGGTCGTCGAGGAACAGTACGAGCGGGTGCTCGGCTGTTGCAAGGACCCTGACGAGCCCCGCGAAGGCGCGGCAGAAACGCACCTGCTCCTCTTCGGGTCCCAGCTTGTCGAGCTCGGGCTGCTTGCCCAGGATGCCCTCCATCACGGGCATGATGTCCGTGATGACGCGCGCGTCCCGCCCCAGGGCGCTCAGCAGGTCCTTCTTCCAGGCATCGAGCCTTGTTTCGCCCTCACACTCGATCTGAGCAGCCACCTTCCCGAACGCCTGAACGATGGCGCTGCAGGGGACATGGTACCTGAACCGGTCGAACGCGCCGGAGGCGAACCAGGCCCTGTGCCCTGCAGCAGGCTTGCGGACCTCGTTTATGAGCGCGGACTTGCCCACGCCCGGGCCGCCCCGCACGAGCAGCACCTTCACCCCTCCGCGGCACGCCTCGTCGAACCCTGCCAGGAGGATGCCGGTCTCCCGGTCCCTGCCCGCGAGCCTCTGGGGCATGTCGATGCCAAGGGCCGGGTCGTTTCTGAAGGGCTCGAACCTGCCCTGGCCGGAGCAGCGCTCGAGGCATTCCTTCAGGTCGCCCACGAGGCCGGAAGCGCTTCGGTAGCGATCTTCCGCAGCCTTGGAGAGAAGCTTCATGACAATGTCCGAGAGGGTTTTGGGTATCCTTTTCCTGAGCGCCGCGGGGGGCACGGGCTCCTGGACCATGTGCGCGTGGATGATCTCCAGAGGATCGTTCGAAAGGAAGGGCAGCGTGCCCGTGAGCATCTGGTAGAGCACGACCCCGAAGGAATAGAGGTCGGTGCGGCGATCGGCCCTGAGCCCCATCCTCCCGGACTGCTCAGGCGAGATGTACGGCAGGTACCGCTCGATCACCTCGGGGTGATAGAGGTCCCTGTCCTCATGGGTTATCTCCCGGGCGATGCCGAAGTCGGTGAGCTTCACCCCTGAGGTGCCGGGGCCGACGAGCACGTTGTCCGGCCTGATGCCTCCGTGGGTCACGCCTGCCTTGTGGAGGTCGGTGATCGTACCGGCGATGCTCACGCCGAGCTCGAGGGCCTTCTTCAGGCTCAGGCGCTGGCCTTTCAGCATCGCGGCAAGGGTGAGGCCCGGGAAGTGCTCCATGACGAGGCCCACCTTCCCATCGACGCGGATCACGTCATAGGGCCTGACGATCCCGTCGATGTCGAGCTTCTTCAGGATCTCGTACTCCCGGGTGAACCTGGCTGCCTCCATGGGGGACGGATACTCGGCCTTGAACAGCTTCAGGACCACCTCGATCCTGTTTCTCTTGCTTAAGGCCCGATATACAAGGGAATTCTTCGAGTCGGAGATCTTCTCCCGGATGATGTAATCGAGAATCCTCTCCACGGCACCTCCTCATGACATAAGCAATACAAGATAGTGATCATGTTCGGCATTCAGGGCCCGGATCTTGAATGTCCGGACAGGGGACAGGCCCCAGGATACAGGAATTGAGATCAGGGGGGCTGCCCTTATCATACCCTGTAGAATAACAGGGACATGGGTGCTTTATTGACCCGGCACCTGCTGCCGCGAACGGTGCACTGCTCCATGCCGGGATCGTGCTTTAAGCGATGTGTCTGCCGGATCAGTAAGCTCCACCCTTCAGTGAGGAGGTATTCCTTTGATGGAACAGCTCTGGCTTTTCGTCAGCCTGCTCCGGGGAAGATATCGAGGAAGGACGCCATGAACCGGGGCAGGAGGAACGAAATCCTCATCCTCGTCATCGTCCTCATGGCCCTTTTCCTGGTCTTTTCCGTGAGCTTCAGGCACGGCCACCACTGGGGCGACGACTTCTCCCAGTACATTGTGCAGGCCAGGGCCGTTGTCGACGGGTCGGTCCAGGATACCTACGAGGAGTCGAAATACCGCTACGACTACTCGGAGAACAAGCTCATCGGGCCCGTCCTGTACCCCTGGGGGTATCCTCTGCTCCTGAGCGCGGTCTATGCCCTGCGCGGCTTTGACATCCTGGCCATGAAGGCGTTCACCAGCCTGTTCTTCCTGCTGTCCCTGGCCGTGGTCTTCTTCCTGTTCAGGGGCAGGATCACCTTCACCCGGAATCTCCTCATCGTCGTGCTCCTGGGCATCAACCCTGCCTTCTTCGAGGCGCGTGACGACGTGCTCTCCGACTTTCCCTTCCTGTTCTTCTCCCTGCTCTCCCTGCTGCTCATGCAGCGGACCGTGGTGGACCGGAAGACGCTGGCCGGCCCTTTGGGAGACAGCGTGCTCATCGGGGCGTGCATGTTCCTTTCGTTCTCAACCCGGATGGCCGGGGTCGTTCTCCTGCCCACCCTGCTCCTGGTGCAGCTGGTGGAGAGCGTCAGATCCTACCGGCTTTCCCGGACGATCCCCTTCAGGTTCACGGCCTTCCTGGCACCCTACGCCGTGTTCTTTGTTCTCGCCTCGGCCCTGGAGATCTGGCTTCCCTCCTCGAGCTCCTATGCCGACCAGCTCGGGGACTTCGGCTGGGGATCGGTGACGAGGAACCTCATGCTGTACGCGAAGCTGCCCGTCGATTTCTTCACCACGTCCATGGGCCCCTGGCTTACGGTCGCAGGCAAGCTCCTGTTCCTCATCTCCATCCCGGCCCTGTGCCTGGGTGCGGTCAGGACCGCAGGCGGCAGCTGTCTTTTCATCCTGTTCCCCGCCCTCTACATGGCCCTGCTCATCGCCTGGCCCGGGGTACAGGGCCTGCGCTTCATGTTTCCGGTCATGCCCTTCTTCCTGCTCTTCCTGTTCCAGGGCATGGACGGGGCAGCCTCGCGGCTTTCCCTCATGCCCGGGCAGAGGTTGGGTGTCTTGAGCCCGGCAGCAGCCTACGGGGCCGTGGCGCTCCTGATCTTCGGGGCGACGTCTCTTGGTCAGGCCTTCCGTGCCGTGCAACACCCAGGGTACGTGCTGGATGGACCGTATACCAGGGACAGCGCGTCCCTGTTCGGGTTCATTGCGCACAACACCCGGAAAGACGACGTGGTCATCTTCAGCAAGCCCAGGGCCATGTGGCTTTTCGCCGGGAGGAGGTCCGTCCGCCTGAGCAGGCTCGAGGACATCATGGTGTCGGAGGCCAGGTTCATCGCCTGCAGGAGGGACGATCCGGTCGACAAGGCTCTGCACAACAAGATCTGGATAGCAAAAAAGGTGTACGTGAACGACTCCTTCAGCCTGTATGCCCGCATGAGCGCCAGGCCCGAGCCGATGAAGACCGGGTCCGATCCCCCCGTGCGGAAGGTATCCGGGACCAAGGGGGGCCAAGGGGCGAAGAAAAAGGGGCCCGGGAAGCGGCGCACCGTCACCATCGAGATCCGCCTGTAGCACCCGGCAGGGACGCGGCGATGAATCTTCAGCCCGTTATCCCGAGCTTCCTCATCCGTGCCTGCAGCGTGGTGCGCTTCATTCCCAGGATCTCCGCGGCGCCGCCGGGTCCGCCGATGCGGCCCCGGGTGAGCTCGAGGACGTGCAGGATGTACCTGCGCTGCATCTCGTCCATGGAGGGGGTGTCCGCAAACGGATGGTCCTTCGAGGCAGGGCTGGCGGAGACAGGCGGCAGGCTGAGCTGGAGCCTTTCCCTGGTGGAGAGGATGGCCGCGCGTTCCATCACGTTTCTCAGCTCGCGCACGTTGCCCGGCCATCTGTAGGCCTTCAAGGCCCTGATGTCCTCCTGCGAAAGTGAGGGAAGGACCCGGTGATACTTCCGGGAATAGTGCCTGAGGAACTCCCGGGCGAGCTCGATGACGTCGTCGCCCCGGTCCCGCAGGCAGGGCATGGTGAGCGGGATCACGTTGAGCCTGAAGAAGAGGTCCTGCCTGAACCTGCCCGAGGCGATCTCCCGGGCGAGGTCGCGGTTCGTTGCCGCAACGAGGCGGAAGTCCGAGACGTTCGTCCGGATGCCCCCCACCCGCACGAAGCTCTTTTCCTGGATCACCCGCAGGAGCTTGACCTGGGCGCTCGGGGGCACGTCGCCGATCTCGTCGATGAAGAGCGTGCCGGTGTGGGCGAGCTCGACCCTCCCGGGCTTCTGCCTGTCCGCACCCGTGAAGGCCCCCTTCTCGTGGCCGAACAGCTCGCTCTCCACCAGGGTCTCGGGGATGCTCGCCAGGGTCACCACCACGAACGGGCCTTCCTTCCTCCTGCTGGAGTCGTGGATCCTCCTGGCCAGGAGCTCCTTGCCCACCCCGGTCTCGCCGGTGATGAGCACCGTGGCGTCGGACTGGGCCGCCTGGTCCGCCAGGGCGAGGAGCGAGGTCATGAGGGGGCTCCTCCCGATGATCCGCGCCTCCTCGCCGGGGCCTTCGCTCCCCATGGTCGCGGCCTTCGACCTGTCCGCCTCGATGATCTCGGCGTAATGATAGATCCGTTCGATGGACGTGCTCAGGAGCTTCGACATCCGAACCACCACGTCCCGGTCGATGTCCTGGCTCCCGTCCTCGATGTAGGAGTTGTCGAGATAGAGCACGCCCCTGACAGCGCCCCTGAGGGTGATGGGGAGGCAGAACAGCGACAGGGCCTCGCCCTGGACCTCCTGGGCGGGCCGCGCTCCCTTCAGGATGAGGGGCTCTCCGCTCCGGAAGGATTTGAGGATGTGCCCGAACGACGAGCGGAAGCCCTCGGAAGAGGCCTCCGCCTTGTCCAGGTTGTAGGAGGCGCGCAGATTGGGACGCCCGCTCTCCCTGCCCCCGGAAAACCAGAAGAGGCCCCCGCGCTCGGCGCCGAAGAAGCGGCTGGTGGAAGCCACGAGCCGGTTCAGGATCTCGTCGACGTCCGCGCTGGGGATGAACCCGTCCATGAGGTCCATGAACCGGTCGATGAGGTCCTGCTTCCGGGGTCCGGGCCTGGGGGGCGTTCCGACCCGGAGCAGGGGCACCAGGTCGTCGGGAAAGAAGTCCTGACCGTAGCCGCTCAGGCCCTCCCAGGCCATGAGAGCGTAGTTGCGGGCCATGGGCCGGTCCTGCTGGGCGAGCTTGACGCGTGCCATCTCTGCCCTGGTCTTGGCGAGCTCCACGGGGTCCCCGGTCAGGAGCAGCTCTTCTTCGCTCTCCATGAGGAGGGCGAGCACCTGCTCATGGCTTCCGCCCTTCTCCTGGGCCTGGAGCGCCCTGATGCGCAGGGCCACGCCCCGGAGGTGGTGGTTCGGGCCGGAAAGCACCCGCTCCATCTCCTGCTCGAAGGCGAGCGAGGGGATGGTGGGGAGGAGGTCCTGCTTTTCGAAGGTGTAGAGCATCTCCAGGTGCACGGGCCAGTTGTACTGGGGCCCGATATTCTCGGTGTGGGTCGTGCCCATGGTCATCCAGTAGGCATCCTCGATCCTCCCCTCGAAGTAGGCGTGGTAGGCGAGCCCCTTCCTGGCCACGTGGAGGGCCTGCTTGTTGTCTATCTCGAGGGCCTCCTTCTGGGCCTCCTTGAGGTGGGTGTACGCCTCGCTCCTCCTGCCCATGATAATGAGCACGATGCCGAGCAGGGCCTCGTAGAAGGGGGTGTTCCGGTCGCCCTTCTTCAGGCGGGAGCGCCGCCAGTGGGAGTCGAGCACGCCGATGGCCCGGTGGTACTGGCCCAGGAGCGCGCAGCAGTACCCAAGGCCCGAGGACGAGGCCAGGTGTTCGGGGAGGAACGGCGGGATGGACTTCAGGGAAGGCACGCTGTTGGACCGCACCACCCGGTCGAAGGCGTCCACCGCCTCCTTGTACATGCCCCTCAGGTAAAAGTTGATGGCTCGGAACTCGGAGGAGATGGCCATGATCTCCTCGTCTCCCAGCTCATCGACCTTTTTCAGGCCCGTGGCGATGAGGTCGAACCCTCCCCGGGCATCCCCGATCACGTAGCGGTACAGGCCGGAGATGAGGTCGATGCGGGCCAGGGTGCGCCGGTCGCCCAGCTGTCCGGCAGTGTACCGCGCCTTTTCCAGCAGGGACGGGATCTCGTGGATGCCATCGATGAGGTGGGCCTTGAGCCTGCAGGTCTCGATGACCACCGAGAGGAACAGCTTGTCCCACTCGGGCGCGCCCAGGTGCCTGCTTATCACCGGGATCACCCGGTTCATGAGATCGAGGGCGTCTGCGCTCCGGTCGTTCTGCACCGCTCTCCGGGCGGATTCCTCGGCCAGGAGCGCGGCGTCGTAATCCCTGCCCGCCTTGATGAGGAGGGTGAACCGCGCGGGGTCGGTGAAGGACTCCTGCAGTCCCAGCCTCCGGATGAGGGCCACCAGTGACGCGATGCGCTTTTTCGAGTTCATGCGGTCGAGCCTGGACTTCACGGGACCGGGCAGAGACTCCGAGAGGGCGAAGGCGCCTTCTCCGGCCGGAGCTGCCAGGAAGGAATCGATAAGCCCTTTGATGGATTCGTCCATGACGGTCCGGCTTGCCGGGCAGATCTTCTTGATCACCTCAACCTGCACCGGCTCCCCGGTGGCGGAGAACAGGGACAGGATCTGCCACTGATGCGGCGTGATGTTGAGCATGGTGCAGCGGGCTCCGGTTTATTTTCAGAGTATCTCCTGGAGGTTATCATGTCAAGCCCATATATGGGCTCAGTCTGCCGACATATGGGCTCACGATATGCTCGTGGATTACATTATCCTTTGATTCCTTATAATTGCAAACTCTCTTCATCTGGCATACTGCGTGCACCATAAGTGTGGCATTTAACATCATACGAAGAGGAGAACACTACATGGCCACCATCACGAATTGGAAGAGCGAGTATCAGAGCAAGCTGGTCTCCGCCGAGGAGGCTGCCGCCCAGGTCAAGTCGGGCGACTGGGTCATCGTGCCGCCCGTCAACAGTGCACCCATCGACATCCTGACCGCGCTTGCGAACAGGAAGGACGAGATCGAGAAGGTCAAGATCGCGAGCAACCTCATGATCTGGCCCTACGCGTTTCTGGGTGGGGACTATGTTGGCAAGATCACCTATCATGGAGGCTATTTCGGCCCTCTCGAGAGGATGTTCCATCCCCAGGGCAACGTGGTTCCGCACCCCATGCACCTTTCGAAGGCCTATAAGGCGCTGAACCTCGCAAATGCGCATGACGTGGCCATGATCGAGGTGACCCCCCCCGACGAACGCGGCTACATGAACTACGGCCCCTGCGGTGTGGTCTACGGGAGATACGCCACCACCAAGTGCAAGAAGGTCATTGCCCAGGTCAATGCGAAGACCCCCTGGATCCACGGGATCGAGAACACGGTCCACGTGAGCGAGATCGACTACATCGTGGAGAAGGACCACGACCTCCCCATCGTTCCCGAGATCGAGATCACGGACGTGGAAAAGAAGATCGGAGAGTACATCGCTGATATGATCCCGGACGGGTCCACCATCCAGCTGGGCATCGGAGGCATCCCCAATGCCGTGGCCTACTTCCTCCACGGGAAGAAGGATCTGGGCGTTCACGCGGAGATCCTGAGCGACGCGGTGGCCGAGCTCTCGGAGCTGGGCGTGATCACCGGCAGGAAGAAGACCATCTTCAGGGACAAGATCTCGGTGGGCGGACTCATCATCGGCACCAAGAGGTTGCTTGATTTCGTGGACAACAACCCGACCATCTTCGCCATGCCCATCCAGATCGCGAATCACTACGACACCATCAGGAGCCATGACAACATGTGCTCAATCAACGCGGGGCTCACCGTCGACCTCACCGGCCAGATCGCATCCGAGACCATCGGCCACACCCAGTACAGCGCAACGGGCGGCCAGGCAGACTTCGTCCGCGGGGCGCTCGCCTCGAAGGGCGGCAAGTCCTTCATTGCGCTACCCGCAACGGGCAAAAAAAAGGACGGATCGCTCATGTCCAGAATCGTGCTGAACTTCGCCCCGGGCACCGTGGTCACCACGCCCAGGTCGGACGCCATGTACATCGTCACCGAGTACGGGGTCGCTGACGTCTTCATGAAATCCATCCCGGACAGGGTCAAGGCCCTCATCGCCATCGCCCACCCGGACTTCAGGGAGGAGCTGGAGAAGCAGGCCTTCGAGGCAGGGTTGTTGATCCCGGCCAGCATGCCGGGTAATTACTGATTTTCACAGAATACACAAAAAGGAGAATGGAATGAACTATCTGATTCAGCCGAAGAAGTACAAGAGTCTCATGACCGACGAGGGTTCCAGGGCTATCATGGAAAAGACCATCCAGTTCTTCGAGAACATGGGAAAGACCAAGCTCTGTGAGGACTTCAACAAGAAGGTCTGGTACCGCGAGTTCATCGACTTCATCGCCAGGGAGCGCATCTTCTCCAAGCTGCTCACCCCGAAGGAGTATGCCGACGGCGATCCGGACTGCCGCTGGGACACCGCCCGCAACAGCGAGTACAGCGAGCTGCTGGCGTTCTACGGCCTGGGCTACTGGTACTGCTTCCAGGTCACCATCCTGGGTCTCGGCCCCATCTGGATGAGCAAGAACGAGAAGGTAAAGCAGAAGGCCGCGCAGCTCCTGAGGGAGGGCGCCATCTTCGCGTTCGGCCTGTCCGAGCGGACCCACGGCGCGGACATCTACTCCACCGAGACCGCGCTCACGCCCAAGGGCGACGGCACCTACGTGGCCAATGGCGAGAAGTACTACATCGGCAACGGCAACGAGGCCGAGATGGTCTCCACCTTGGGCAGGGTCAAGGACGGCACGGACGACTACACCTTCTTCGTCACCAACTACCGCCACAAGGCCTATGAGCTCAAGAAGAACGTCATCTCCCACCAGGAGTACGTGTCGAACTTCGCGCTGCACGACTACCCCATCACCCAGGACGACATCCTGTCCCGGGGCCCGGACGCCTGGGACGCGGCCCTGAACACGGTCAACATCGGCAAGTTCAATATCGGTCCCGCCTCCCTGGGCGTTGCCGAGCACTGCTTCTACGAGGCCATCACCCATGCCGCCAACCGCATCCTCTACGGCATGAGGGTCACCGACATGCCCCACGTGAAGAAGAACTTCATGGAAGCCTGGCTCAGGACCGTCGGCATGAAGATGTACCAGCGCCGCTCCACGGACTATTTCCGGAACGCAACCGACAACGACCGCCGCTACCTCCTCTACAACCCCACCTCCAAGATGAAGGTGACGCTGCAGGCCGAAGAGGTCATCAACCTCCTGTGGGACGTCATCGCGGCCAAGGGGTTCGAGAAGGACACCTTCTTCTCGCTGGGCGCCACCGACATCAGGGGGCCGTCGAAGCTCGAGGGCACGGTGCACGTCAACGTGCAGCTCATCCGCAAGTTCATGAAGAACTACTTCTTCAATCCCAAGGATTACGCACCGGTCGGCCCCGAGTTCGCAACGCGCGACGACCTCTTCCTGTTCAACCAGGGACCCACGAAGGGCCTGGGCTCGGTCCAGTTCCACGACTACAAGCCGATCTTCGAGGAGTTCAAGGGCCTGCCCAACGTGGCCACCTTCAGCAAGCAGATCGAGATCTTCAAGGAGATGCTCGAAAAGGCGGGCCCGGACAAGATGCAGGACATGGACCCCTCCTTCTCCCTGCCCCTGGGCGAGATGTTCTCCATCGTGGTCTACGGCCAGCTCATCCTCGAGCAGGCCAAGTTCGACAACGTCGATCCGGACATCCTCAACCAGATCTTCGACTTCATGGTCCGCGACTTCTCGAAGTTCGCGCTCACCATCTACGCGCTGCACAACACCAAGGACGAGCAGCGGGTCTTCTGCAAGGACATCATGCTCATCAAGCCCGTGGGTGACGACGCCCAGTACAACACGATCTGGGAGAAGTACGTGTTTGCGCTCAACGGCGAGTACGAGATGAACGCTTAGCGATCATCCCGGGTCAGACAGGATACACCTGCAGGACCTTAAGAACACCGGGGAGGGCACCACTGCCCTCCCCTTTTTTCATGCAGGTTCCACCTGCTGCCGGTTCCGTGTAGACGAAACCCCGGCCTGCCGCGTCTTGACCGGCATAAATACAAAAAAAGGGGGAGTCTATGAAGAAAGTCGGAGCAGTCATGGTGGGCGTTCTCGCATACATGGTCCTTCTGTCTCAGCCGGCCGTGGCCGGCACCAGCTTCAGCATAGCCATTTCCAGTCCGGGCGTGCATTTCGAGGCTTCGAGCGTGCGGCCTTCCATTCACCATGTATGGGTGGAGGGCCGCCACCACTGGAGCGGCAATCACCGGATCTGGGTCCCTGGCCACTGGGAATATGCACCGAAGCGCAACGTTGCGTATGCTCCCGTGCATCACAGCGACTACCGCGATCACCGGTATAGCAACAGCCGGGATCGGGACAGGCGCGACGACGGCCGCAAAGGTGGCGGAAACACTGACAGGAACGGCTCCAGGCGGAAATGAGACCGGTTCAGCTTGGGAAACGGCAGGAGGCAGGGCCATGAGCCCTGCCTTTTTTTACCATTGTGCTGCCGGTGATTACGGGCATGATGCGCCCCAATCGCTGACCCCTTTTTCCCCGGCCTGAATTGTGGTAGGCTCCCGGGTGTCCCGGCCTCTCCGGCGGGCCCAATTCATGAGAATGGAAGCTTTGTCATGGATGACCGTCTTCTGGAGTGTCTGAAAACCGTTTTCGGATATCAGTCCTTCAGGCCCTTTCAACGTGAGATCATTGAAGGCCTCATCCGGGGGGAGAATGCCTTTGTCCTCATGCCCACCGGCGGCGGCAAGTCGCTCTGCTTCCAGATCCCCGCCCTGCTCCGGCCGGGGGTGGCCGTGGTGGTTTCGCCGCTCATATCCCTGATGAAGGATCAGGTCGATGCCTTGCGGGCCTGCGGCGTGAGGGCCGCCTTCTACAACTCGTCCCTGAAGGCGCCCGAGGCCAAAGGCGTGCTCGCCCGTCTCCACAACGGAGAGCTCGACCTCCTGTACATCGCGCCGGAGCGGCTCATGAGCTCAGGCTTCGCCCAGCGGCTCAAAGGGATCCCCATAGCGCTCTTCGCCATCGACGAGGCGCACTGCATCTCCCAGTGGGGGCACGACTTCCGGCCGGAATACCGGATGCTCGGCCGGCTCAGGGAGGTGTTTCCCGAGGTGCCGCTCATCGCGCTCACCGCAACGGCAGAGCCGCACACCCGGTCCGACATCCTCGATCGCCTTGGCCTCCACGACGCGAAAAGCTACATCACGGGGTTCGACCGGCCCAATATCCGCTACTCGGTCATGGAGAAGAACAGGCCCTTCGAGCAGCTCACCCGGTTTCTCCATGAGCGGCACGACGGCGCCGGCATCGTGTACTGCCTGAGCCGGACCCGTGTCGAGGAGGTGGCCCTGAAGCTTTCCGAGGCCGGGTTCAAGGCCGCCCCCTACCACGCCGGCCTGTCCGACGAGGAGCGCAAACACACCCAGGACGCCTTCCTCAAGGACGACATCCGGATCATCGTGGCCACCGTGGCCTTCGGCATGGGCATCGACAAGTCGAACGTCCGGTTCGTGGTGCACTACGACATCCCGAAGAACATCGAGAGCTACTACCAGGAGACGGGCCGGGCCGGCCGTGACGGACTCGCGGCCGAGGCGCTGCTCCTGCTGGGATACGGCGACATCGCCATTGCCAGGGGGCTCATCGAGAAGACGCAGAACCCGGTCCGCAAGCGCATCGAGATCCACAAGCTCTCGGCCATGGTGGGGTTTGCCGAGGCCTCAAGCTGCCGACGGCGCATCCTGCTGGGATACTTCGGCGAGCGCCTCGACGAGGACTGCGGCAACTGCGACGTGTGCCTCAATCCCCCCGAGCTCATGGATGTGACCGAGGACGCACGGAAGGCCCTGTCGTGCGTCTACCGGGTGGGGCAGCGCTTCGGCATCACCCACGTGGTGGACGTGCTCCGCGGCTCGAAGAAGGAACGGATCCTGGACCTCGGCCACGACGGGCTGTCGACCTACGGGATAGGCTCCGACAAGGGCCAGGAGTACTGGGTGGGTCTGCTTCGCCACCTGGTGCACAGGGGTTTCCTGGAGCAGGATGTGGGGAACTATTCGGTGCTCAGACTGAGTACGAAGGCCCAGCCCCTGCTCCGCAACGAGGAGAGGCTCTTCATGGCCGCGCCCCGCCTGAAGCCTGCGTCCGCCCCCAAGGGCCAGGCGCGCAGGAAGGCCGGGGACATCGACTATGACCACGGGCTCTTCGAGATACTCAGGACTGTGCGCAAGCGGCTGGCGGACCAGGAGGGCGTGCCGCCCTTCGTCATCTTCAGCGACGTGTCCCTGGCCCAGATGGCAGCTCTCCTTCCCCGGGACAGCAAGAGCTTCCGCTCCATCCACGGAGTCGGCGACCACAAGCTCGAACGCTACGGTCCGCACTTTCTCGAGGAGATAAAGAGGTTTGTCTGCGTAAAAGAGGGCATGGACACCTGAAGCCGTGTATGGCCTTATGCGCCCATGCCCTTGTGATGCTTTGGAAGGTGTGTCGTCAGCAGCCGGAGCAGCCTCCGCCGCAGTCCGAGGCTCTGGCGAGGGCTGAGGAGATGTAGAACCCCTCGCCCTGGGGCGTCACGATGTAATCCAGCTTGATGGGCTTTGCCTCGTCCAGCAAAGACTTTTCAACCAGGAAGGTCAGTCCGTTCTCTTCAAACACTTCGTCCTTGTCGTTTTTCTCATCCAGAGAAATGCCCAGTTGGGGGCCGCCTCAACCCATGCCCGCGATGAATATCCTCATGGGAGACTGGTCGCGGGTCTTGAAAAACTCCCTGATCTTCTCTGTTGCCAGCTCTGTCACTTCGAACATCTCATTCTCCTCTCGGGTGCCTGAACCTCACCGGCAGCTTCCAGCAGCGGCAACGTCACTGCACCTGTTTTATTACCCCTTTTCATAAGGGTTTGGGGCTCCGAAAACAAGCCTTTTCACGCATTATCCCAGAAGGATGCACTGCGATCCTTCACCTGACGAGCACGAGCAGCATCTTGAAGCGCTCGAGGGCCTTGATCGCATGCGGTTTGTTCGCGGGCATGACGATCATCTCGCCTTCCTCGAGGGTGTGGGGAATGCCCTCGATTGAAACCTCGGCCCTGCCCTCGAGGATGTGGACAAGAGCGTCGAAGGGTGCGGTGTGCTCGCTCAGGCCCTCTCCCTTGTCAAAGGCAAAGACGGTCACCGTGCCCGTGGTCTTTTTGACGATCTCCCTGCTCACTACGGAATGGTCCTGGTATGCAGCCAGGTCCTTCAGGACCATCGCGCGCGCCAGGAGCTCGGCCTTCACTCCCTGTTCCGCCATGTTCGCGTCTCCTTTCCCTTCCGGCCCTGCACCCTGCGAACGGGCCGTGTCATTCCTCTTATTATAATGGATATCATAATAATGGATAGTGACAGGGTGTTCCTTGACCCAGGTCAAGA
>DAOPXM010000041.1:0-32781 GCA_035352355.1 Deltaproteobacteria bacterium
CCACCAGTTCTTTGTTCAGAGAAGTCCAAGGAAGTAGAAAAGCCCTTGATATCAAGGGCTTTTCTTTTATACTTGTTCAATAAAGACCTGTTGTTCTCCTGAGATCCAGTCGATTTGGAGGTGTTTGCGGCGGTCTCCCTCAATAGCTGTTAGCGAATACCTCCATAATATAGCGGCGAAGCACATCCTATGAAAACTTCAAACAGGGCATCCATACCTCCTTCATCTTACCGACGCAACTGTTTTGACATGACCCCGGGGAGAACATTGGCCGTTCAAAAATAACAGCCGCAGCAACGGCTTGTACAGGCATTGAAAAAGAATTGAAAATTCATTGACTCCGCCCATTATCTTCTGTAACAACCGATTTAAATAATTATGCATTGAATAACATATGAACAAAATTCATATGAGACGTGGTGGATATTCGGAAATTGCATGGCGGGTGAAAGAGGGTTCCTTTTCCCGACCGGGCCGGGCAGGAAGGTCGGGTACGGATAGGCGAAAACGAAGAAAACCAGCGTGAAAAGGGGGAACAATGGGCAGGAGATCAGAAGAGGATTCCAAGAAGAACGTTGATCTGTACTACCGGCAGATAATGAAGCAGTGCACGGCGCACATGGAGGAGCAGGACAAGACCCTTCCGCCGGCGCGGGTGGACTTCCGGGAGGCGCTTCGGGAAGGCGGCGTCACCCGCAGGAGCTTCCTGAAGTGGACGGGCGCCATGACCGCGGCCCTCATGCTCCCTCCCATCTTCAAGCCCCTGGTGGCCAAGGCGGCGGAGCAGTTCAGCCGGGTCCCGGTGGTGTGGCTCCACCTGGCCGAGTGCACCGGGTGCTCCGAGGCCTTCCTGAGGACCTCGTACCCGAACGTGGACGACATCCTCCTGGACACCATCTCGCTCGAGTACCACGAAACCCTCATGGCGGCGTCCGGGTATCAGGCCGAGGCCTGCCTGGAGAAGGCGCTCCACGACTTCTCCGGTAAATTCGTCTGCGTGCTCGAGGGCGCGATCCCCACGGGCCTGGACGGCCGTTACCTCACCCTCGGGCCCAAGGGCAGGACCGGCCTCGAGATCGCCCGGGAGGCGACCTCCAAGGCGGCCATGAACATCTGCATCGGGAGCTGCTCCTCGTTCGGCAACGTCCAGGCCGCGGACCCGAACCCCACCAATGCCAAGAGCATCAGCGCGGCCCTGGGCATCCCCACGGTCAATATTTCGGGGTGTCCGCCCAGCCCGCAGAACTTCGTGGGAACCGTGCTCCACTACCTCATGTTCGGCGGGCTGCCCGCGCTCGACGGCCACGGCAGGCCGGTGTGGGCCTACGGCCAGCGCATCCACGACTACTGCGAGCGCAGGCCGCACTACGACGCGGGCGAGTACGTGGAGGAGTGGGGCGACGAGGGCGCGAAGCAGGGCTGGTGCCTGTACAAGAAAGGCTGCAAGGGCCCCTACACCTACTCGAACTGCGCCAAGGTGAGGTTCAACGACGGCATGTCCTGGCCCATCATGGGCGGCCACGGCTGCATGGGGTGCACCGAGCCCGCGTTCTGGGACACCATGGCGCCCATCGAGGAGCCCATCTCCCAGAAACCCGTCGGCGGGTACAGCGCCAACGCACGGGCCGACACGCTCGGCCTGGCGCTGGCGGGAGCGGCGGTCGTCGGCGTGGCCGCCCATGCGGTGGCAACGGCGGCCTTCAACCACGGACAGCCCAGGAAGCAGGATGAAGACCCGGGCAACTGTCACGAGCAGGAATGAGAGGGGAGGAGCATATGTCTCAGAGAATCATTGTTGATCCGATAACGAGAATCGAGGGCCACCTCCGCATCGAGGCGGAGCTCGACGGGAATACCGTAAAGGACGCCTGGAGCACCATCACCCTGTGGCGTGGCTTCGAGGTCATCCTCAAGGGCCGCGACCCGAGGGACGCGCCCCTGTTCGTGCAGCGCTTCTGCGGCGTGTGCACCTACTCGCACTACGAGACGAGCATCCTGGCCTGCGAAGAGGCCTTCGGCGCGACCCCCCCGCCGAACGCCAGGATCGTGCGCAACCTCATCAACGCGTCCCAATACATCACGGACCACATCATGCACTTCTACCACCTCCACGGGCTCGACTGGGTCGACATCGTGAGCGCGCTCTCCGCCGACCCGGACAAGGCGGCTTCCCTGGCCAGAGAATATTCCGACAACCCGTACAACTCCTCCGGAAGCCACTACAAGGCGGTGCAGGCCAGGCTCAAGAGGTTCGTCGACTCGGGCCGCCTCGGCCCCTTCGCCAACGCCTACTGGGGCAACCCCTCCTACAAGCTCTCCCCGGAGGCGAACCTCGTCATCACCTCTCACTACCTCGACGCGCTGAGCGTGTCGAAGATCGGCGCCCAGATGATGGCCATCTTCGGCGGCAAGAACCCGCACCCCCAGACCCTGGTGGTGGGCGGCGTCACCTCGGCCATGGACCTCTCGGCCGACCGCATCGGCATGTACCTCTACCGCTTCAAGGAAATCGAAGATTTCGTGAACAGGGCCTACCTGCCCGACCTCATCATGGCTGCCGGCGCCTACAAGGACGAGGGCCTCGCCGGCCAGGGCGCGGGCGTGAAGAACTACCTGTGCATGGGCGGCTTCCCGCTCACCGACGACTGGAGCAGGACCCTGCTGCCCAAGGGCGTCGTCAAGGGCGGGGACATCTCGAAGCCGCTGCCCTTCGACCGGATGAAGGTGGCCGAGGACGTCACCCACGCCTGGTACGAGGGCGACGAGAACCTCACCCCCTGGGAAGGCAAAACCGAGCCCGAGTACACCGGCTTCGACTCGAACGGCAACGTCAAGGGCGACGGGAAGTACACCTGGTGCAAGGCCCCCAACTACGAGAACGAGCCCTTCGAGGTCGGGCCCCTGGCCAGGTTCGTGGTGGGCTACGCCCAGAACGACCCCAACATCAAGCCCCTGGTGGACGACACGCTCAAGGCCACCGGCCTGCCCGCCACGGTGCTCTTCTCCACCCTGGGCAGGACCGCTGCCCGCGGCCTGGAGACCAAGCTCATCTGCAACCACGTGGAGGGCTGGGTGAACGAGCTGGTGGCCAACATGAAGGCCGGCGACACCCGGACCTGGACCAAGTGCGCGGTGCCCAGGGAAGGCAAGGGCGGCGGGTGCAACGAGGTCCCCAGAGGCGGCCTCTCCCACTGGATCAGGATCGAAGACGGCACGATCGCCAACTACCAGGCCGTGGTGCCCTCCACCTGGAACTGCGCGCCGCGCAACAAGGCAGGCAAGCGCGGCCCCTACGAGGAAGCCCTCGTGGGCCTGAAGGTGGCCAAGGCGGATCAGCCTCTGGAGATCATCCGTACGATCCACTCCTTCGACCCCTGCATGGCCTGCGCGGTGCACATCATCCGGCCCGGCAAGGACGTCAGGCAGTTCAAGGTCCGTTGACAAAGGAGGCCATACGTGGACACAAGAGTCGCTGTCAAAGAATGGAGCATGGCGATCAGGATCAATCACTGGCTCATGGCGCTCTCCATCTTCATCCTGATTGCCACCGGGTTCTACATCGCCACGCCGTTTACGGTCTACCAGGGCGAGACCACGGAGAAGTTCCTCATGGGCTGGGCACGCTACGTCCACCTCCTGGCGGGCTTCACCCTGACCTTCATCTTCCTGTGGCGGATCTACCTGGCGTTCTTCTCGCGGTTCCACGCCGACTGGAAGGACTTCTTCGCCTGGACCGACTTCAGGAACTTCTGGACCCAGATCAAGTTCTACCTCTTCATCTCCCAGGAGAGGCCCAGGCACACCCACCTCTACGGGCCGCTCCAGTCCATCGCCTACGGCGGCCTGCTGGCCATGCTGTTCGTGTTCGTGATCACCGGCCTCATCCTGGCCGGCGCCGAGTACCGCCTGGGCTTCACCGGCACGGTCTACCTGGTCATGCAGCCGATCCAGAACCTCATCGGCGGCCTGGCCGTGACGCGGTGGATCCACCACATCTTCGCCTGGCTCGTCATCGTCTTCGTGGTGGTGCACGTCTACATGGCCTTCTGGTACGACGTGGTCCTCAAGGAGGGCACCATCTCCTCCATGATCGGCGGCAGGGTGTTCAGGAAGCTCGAGGAGCACGCGGAATAGGTTCACTCCTTCATCGGGTGGGAAGCGAGAGGGGAAGGGTGTTCTCTTCCCCTCTCCTGCAATCGAAAGACCATGCACAACGATAGAAAGATCACCATCCTGGGCCTGGGCAACATCCTCCTGGAAGACGAGGGCTTCGGGGTGCACTTCGTGCGCTACATCGAGTCCCGGTACCGCTTCGCCGACAACGTGAAGATCGTGGACGGCGGCACCCTGGGCTACCGCCTTCTCGACGTGGTGTGCGAGCCCGACCACCTCATCCTCATAGACGCCATCAAGCTCGACGACGAGCCCGGGTCCATCTACCGCTTCAACCGCGAGGAGATGGAGCTCCACATGCCGCCCCCCACCTCGGCCCACGAGGTGGAGCTTCTCGACGTGCTCTGCCAGGCCGACCTCATGGGGGAGCTGCCCGAGGCGACATTCCTTTGCATTGTGCCTCGGAGCTATGGTAGCATGGTGCTCCGCATGACCGAGACCATGAAAGGCGCATTTCAGTGCATGGAGAGGCTGCTCCTCCAGGAGCTCAAGGCCCTGGGCGTGGGCTGGGAAGAGGTCTGCTGATGCATGAGATGTCCCTGGTCTCTTCCATGCTCGACATCGTCGAGGAATACGCGGCGCAGCATTCCTTCGGGAAAGTCAATGTCCTGAAGCTGTCCTTCGGGGCCCTTTCCTGCATCGAGCCCTCTGCGCTGAAGCTGTCCTTCGAGGTGTTTTCGAAAGACACGAGGGCCGAAGGGGCGCGCCTCGAGTATGTGATTCACCCGGCAACCGTCCACTGCCTGTTCTGCAGCCGGGACCTCCCGGTGCCCGAGTACCCCGCGGTCTGCCCCGAATGCTCGAGCAACGAGGTGGCCCTGGTGGGCGGGTTCGAAGAGCTCAGGCTCGAAGAGATGGACGTCGAATAGGAGGCCTGCATGTGCATCGGATTTCCGGGTAAGATCCTCAGCATCGACGGGATGAACCAGGCCGTCATCGACATCGGCGGCACCAGGCGCGAGGTGAGCCTCGACATCATGGACGAGCCCGTGGCCATAGGCGACTACGTCATCACCCACGCGGGCTTCGCCATCCACAAGGTGGACGAGGACTATGCCAGGGAGAGCCTCGAGCTCCTCAAAGAGCTGCTGCACAAAGACCCGACGCTGCTGGAGCCGTAGGCCATGAAGCTCATCGACGAGTACCGGGACCCCGAGCTCGCGCGCAGGCTGGTGGGCGCCATGCGCGTGAGGGCGGACCAGGCGGGCAGGGGCGTCACCATCATGGAGGTCTGCGGCAGCCACACCTACGCCATCGGCCGCCACGGCATCCGGGGCCTGCTGCCCGAGGGCATCAGGCTCGTGTCCGGCCCGGGCTGCCCGGTGTGCGTCACCTCGGTGCACGACATCGACGTGGCCCTCTACGTCGCGGGGTTGAAAGGCGTGATCTTCGTCACCTTCGGCGACATGCTGCGGGTGCCGGGCACCGGCGGCAGCAGCCTTCAGAAGGTCAGGGCCGCAGGGGCGGACGTGCGGATCGTGGCTTCCGCCTCGGAGTGCATCCCCATCGCTCAGGCGAACCCGGGGAAGGAGGTGGTGTTCATGGGCATCGGCTTCGAGACCACCACCCCCACCATCGCCTCCATGGTGAGGACCTGCAGAGCGAAAGGGATCGCGAACGTCTCGGTCGTCTCCGTGCACAAGGTCATCCCCCCTGCGATCAGGGCCCTGCTGGACGACCCTGACCTGGCGGTGGACGCCTTCCTGTGCCCGGGCCACGTGAGCACCATCCTGGGCGCCCGGGCCTACGACGAGATCGTGCAGCGGGGCAGGGCCGCGGTGATCGCCGGTTTCGAGCCGGTGGACATCCTCGAGGGCATCTACCTGATCCTGGGCCAGATCGTGAAAGGCGAGTTCAGCGTGGAGATCCAGTACAGGCGGGGGGTGAGCCCCCAGGGAAACCCAAGGGCCAGGGCGCTCATCGACGAGGTGTTCGAGCCCGTGGACGCCGAATGGAGAGGGCTCGGGACCATACCCGGGAGCGGCCTGAGCTTTCGGGAGGAATACCGGGGCTTCGACGCGCTGAAGCGGTTCGAGGTGCCCCTCATCCAGTCGCGGGAGGAGAAGGCGTGCCGCTGCGGGGACATCCTCAAGGGCAGGATCGACCCTCCGGGGTGCCCGCTCTTCCGCACGGTCTGCACACCGGACAACCCCGTGGGCCCCTGCATGGTGACCCACGAGGGAACCTGCTCCACCTACTACATATGCTGCTGACGGAGGGATACAGTGGGTAAGATAAGCGTGGTGAAACAGGTCCTCGACGCAAACGACCGCATCGCCCAGGAAAACCGGGCCGTGTTCGACGCGAAGTCGATCTTCGTGATCAACCTCATGAGCTCGCCCGGCGCGGGCAAGACCACGCTGGTGGAAAAGACCATCAGCGCCTTGAGGGGGAGGTACCGCATCGGCGTCATCGAGGGCGACATCCAGGACACCTACGACGCGGACCGCATCGCGGCGCTGGACATCCCGGTGGTGCAGATCAACACCGGCGGCGGCTGCCACATCGACGCCAACATGGTGCGCGAGGCCATGGCGGGCCTCGACCTCGACGCGATGGACTTCCTCATCAACGAGAACGTGGGCAACCTCGTGTGCCCGGCGGAGTTCAAGATCGGGGAGAACGCCAAGGTCATGATCCTCTCCACCCCCGAGGGCGCGGACAAGCCCTCGAAGTACCCCCTCATGTTCCACGAGTCGAAGGTGCTGCTCATCAACAAGATGGACCTGGCGCCCTACGTGGATTTCGACCTCGAGAAGGCCAGGAGGGACGCGCTCGCCATCAATCCCGACCTGGTCATCTTCGAGGTGTCGTGCAAGACAGGCAAGGGTCTACAGGAATGGTTCACGTGGATTTCCAACCAGATTGAAGACTACCAGAAGAGCAGGATGTGACCAGACGAGTCAGGCTCCGGTTTTCCGGGATTGTCCAAGGGGTGGGGTTCCGTCCTTTCATCTACCGCCTGGCAGTGGCCCACGGGCTCACCGGGTTCGTGCAGAACCGCCCGGAAGGCGTGGTCGTCGAGATCCAGGGCCCGGACGAGAACATCGAGTCCTTCGTCGCCAGGTGCATGGGCGAACTGCCCCCCCTGGCCGAGGTGTCCGACCTCCAGACCGAAGACGCTCAAGCCGTCAGCGAGGACTCCTTCCGGATCGTGCCCAGCGACAAAGAGGGCAGGCCCGAGGTGCACATCTCCCCGGACGCCGCCACCTGCGACGACTGCCTCGCCGAGCTGTTCGACCCCACTGACCGGAGATACTGCTACCCCTTCATCAACTGCACCAACTGCGGCCCCAGGCTCACCATCATCACGGACATCCCCTACGACCGGAAGAACACCTCCATGCACTCCTTCCCCCTGTGCGAGAAGTGCCGGCTCGAGTATTCGGACCCCCGGGACCGGCGGTTCCACGCCGAGCCCAACGCCTGCCCCGAGTGCGGGCCGGTTCTGAGCCTGTGCGACAGGAAGGGGGCGCCCATGGGCTGCCCTGACCCCATCGAGAAGACCACCGAGCTCCTCAGGGCCGGGTACGTGGTGGCTGTCAAGGGCCTGGGGGGCTTCCACCTCTGCGCCGACGCCTCGAGCAGCGACGCCCTCATCAGGCTCAGGGAGCGCAAGTACCGTGAGGAGAAGCCCCTGGCCGTCATGGTCAGGGACCTCGAGCACGCCCGCATGCTGGCCCGCGTGTCCCCGGAGGAGGAGAGGCTCCTCGCCGGGCCCGAGCGGCCCATCGTGCTCCTGAGAAAGAAGGAGAGCCCCCTCATCTCGCCCCTGGTGGCCCCGGGCATGGCCAACCTGGGGATCATGCTCCCCTACACGCCGCTGCACCACCTGCTCCTGGACAGCGACTTCCCGGCCCTGGTCATGACCAGCGCCAACCAGACCGACGAGCCCATCTGCATCGACAACGACGAGGCGTGCAAGCGCCTCAAGGGCATCGCGGACTACTTCCTGCTCCACAACCGCGACATCGTGGTGCGCTGCGACGACTCCATCGCCATGAGCGCCCAGGGCGCGCCCCGGATCATGAGGCGCTCCAGGGGCTACGTCCCGAGGCCCCTGGTCCTGTCCCGGCAGTACCCCTCCGTGCTCGGCCTGGGCGCGCACCTCAAGGCCACGGCGGCCGTGCTCAGGGGCGACTTCGCCTTCCTGAGCCCGCACATCGGCGACATGGAGACCCCCGAGGCCCGGGACTTCTTCCACGAGAGCATCAGCCTCATCAAGCGCATCGCCCAGTGCGACCCGGACATCATCGGGTGCGACATGCACCCCGAGTACTACTCCTCGTGGGTGGCCTCCCAGATGGAGTGCAGGAGGGTCATCCAGGTGCAGCACCACCACGCCCACATCGCAAGCTGCATGGCCGAGAACCGGATCACGGGCGACGTCATCGGGCTCGCCATGGACGGCACCGGCTACGGGCTCGACCGCAGGATCTGGGGGGGGGAGTTCCTCGTGGCGGACGAGGCCGACTTCCAGCGCGCCGGCCACATCAGGTACTTCCCCCTGCCAGGCGGCGACGCCGCGGTGAAGCAGCCCTGGCGGGTGGCCGCCGCGCTCCTCATGGAGGTCTTCGGCACCGGCTGGGGGCAGGTGGCGCAGGGACTGCGCATCATCCCGGAGCACATCCCCCTCGATACGGTGGAGGCGGTGGTGCGCCAGAAGATCCAGACCGTGTTCACCTCGAGCCTGGGCAGGGTGTTCGACGCCGTGTCCTGCCTCCTGGGCATCAGGCGGCAGGTGAGCTTCGAGGGCCAGGCCGCCATGGAGCTGGAGGCCTGCGCCGACCCCACGGTCTCACGCGTGCTGCCCTACGACCTCCTCATGGACCGGGAGATCGTGCTCGACCTCTACCCGGCCGTCCGGACCATCGCCGAGGAGCACCTGGCGGGTAAGCCCGCCGCCGCCCTGGCCGGCGCCTTCCACGCCACCCTGGTGCACGCCTTCGTGAAGACCGCCCGGGAGATCAGGGACGCCACGGGCCTGAACCGGGTCGTCCTGAGCGGGGGGTGCTTCCAGAACAGGCTCCTCCTCGAGGGCTGCATCACCGCGTTCGACCTGGCCGGGTTCGACGTCTACACCCACCACCTCGTGCCTCCGAACGACGGCGGGATCGCCCTGGGCCAGGCCCTTGTCGCCGGGACGGTGGCGGGATGAGAATCGAAGAATCGACTGAAGAGGGGGAGAGATGAGCGGAACAGCCATGCGGTACGATGAAATCCTGCTTGCCCACGGGAGCGGGGGCAGGCTCACGAGCGACCTCATAGGAGCGAAGTTCCTGCCGCACCTGAGGAACGACTGCCTCGAGGCCCTGGGCGACAGCGCGGTGTTCAGCATAGGCGGCACGAAGCTGTGCTTCACCACGGACTCCTACGTCGTCAACCCGGTCTTCTTCCCGGGTGGCAACATCGGGTCGCTCGCCGTGCACGGGACCGTCAACGACCTTTCCGTGTGCGGGGGCAGGCCGCTGTTCATGAGCGCAGGGTTCATCCTCGAGGAGGGCTTCCCCATGCGCGATCTCGAGGCCATCGTGGAGTCCATGGGCTCAGCCGCCCGCGAGGCCGGGGTGCAGATCGTCACCGGCGACACCAAGGTGGTGGCGAAGGGCTCGGCCGACCGCATCTTCATCAACACCTCAGGCCTGGGCGTGATCGAGTACGAAGGCGAGCTCTCGGTGGGGAGCATCCGGGAAGGGGACGTCCTCATCGTGAGCGGCACCATCGGCGATCACGGCGCGGCCATCCTGAGCGCCCGGGAGGAGCTCGGGCTCGCCTCGGGCCTGGTCTCGGACTGCGCCTCCCTGAACGGGCTCATCCACGGGGTCCTGGGGGTGAGCCCTCACGTCCACTTCATGCGGGACGCCACCAGGGGGGGGTTGGGCGCCGTCGTGTGCGAGGCCGCCGCCGGCGCCGGGGCCCGCATCGAGCTTAAGGAGGCCAGCATACCCGTGAAGGAGGAGGTGCGCGGGCTCTGCGAGATCCTGGGCCTCGACCCTCTCTACATCGCCAACGAGGGCAAGCTCGTCCTCTTCTGCCCGGCTGCGGAAGCGGGCAGGGTCCTCTCCTTCATGCAGGGCCACCCCCTCGGGCGCGACGCCGCCGTCATCGGGGAGGTCACGGCCATGGGCGGAAAGCGGGTCATCCTCCACACCTCCGTGGGGGGTTCCCGGGAGATCGACATGCCCGTGGGCGAGCTCATTCCAAGGATCTGCTGATAATTGAATATATTTGGGGTCACGCCGTATAAGGCATTAACTTTTCAGGCCCCTTTTGCCGATGAGCAGGGAAGCATGAAACCTTGACTTGGCACGGGGTGATCCTATAAAGGTACTAAGTGTGTAATACATTATAAGGGAAGGACCTATGTTCAATCTGAAGTTTCAGGAAATGATGGGCTTTCTGCTCGGCCCCGAGAACACGGAAGAGAGGCTGGGGGTGTGCTACCCGTCCCTGGACGTGTACGAGAACCGCGACGAGCTCTGCATCGAGATGGAGATCCCGGGCGTGCACCAGGATGAGGTGAGCGTTGAAGTGATCGGCAGGACCCTGGTCATTGCCGGCATGAAAAAGGATCCGCTTGTAAATAAGGGGATCCGCTATATAAGAATGGAGAGGGGGTTCGGAAAGTTCAGGAGAGAGCTGGATATTCCCGAGATATTCGATCTGGAGAAGGTGGACGCCAGGTTCGCCGACGGGGTGCTGGTCATCAGGATCGCACGGTCGGAAAACAGGGCAAAGCTCATCAAACGGATCACAATCGAATAGGAGTCATGAATGGAGAATGAAAAACAGGCAATAGATATCCCTACCAACATCCCCCTGCTCCCGATCAGAGACGTGGTGATCTATCCTTACATGATCCTGCCCCTGTTCGTGGGGAGAGGGCTGTCCATCAAGGCCGTTGATGAGGCGCTGAACAAGGACCGCTACATCTTCCTGGCGGCACAGAAGGACTCCACGGTGGAGGAGCCCGAAGAAGACCAGATCTACACCGTGGGCACGGTGGCCATGGTCATCAGGATGCTCAAGCTGCCGGACGGGCGGGTGAAGATCCTCGTCCAGGGCGTGGCCAAGGCCAGGATCCAGAAGCTCTTCAAGGACGATCGGGGATTCTATACCGTTGATATCGAGAAGATCGAAGAGCCCGAGATCAAGGAGGTGACCGTAGAGGTCGAGGCCATGATGCGCTCGGTGAAGGAGCAGTCGGAGCGCATCCTGCAGCTTAGGGGCATCGTGTCCCCGGACGCGCTGTCGATCCTCGAGGCCATCGACGACCCGGGCAGGCTCGCCGACCTGGTGGCCTCGAACCTGAGGCTCAAGGTGGAGGAGTCCCAGCACGTCCTGGAGATCATCGATCCCATCGAGCGGCTCAAGCACGTCAACGGTCTCCTCTCGAAGGAGATGGAGCTCTCCGAGGTCCAGGCCAGGATCCAGTCCCAGGCCAAGGAGGAGATGAGCAAGACCCAGCGTGAATACTTCCTCAGGGAGCAGCTCCGGGCCATCCAGCAGGAGCTCGGGGAGGTGGACGAGAAGGGCAAGGAGATGGAGGACTACGGGCAGAAGATCGAGAAGGCCGGCATGCCCGACGAGGTGAAGAAGGAGGCCGTCAAGCAGCTCGATCGCCTGAAGATGATGCACCAGGACTCCGCCGAGGCGAACATCATCCGCACCTACCTCGACTGGATGACCGACCTGCCCTGGAGCCACTCCACCCCTGACCACCTCGACATCAGGAAGGCGGCGAAGATCCTCGATGAAGACCACTACGGCCTCGACAAGATCAAGCAGAGGATCCTCGAGTACCTGGCTGTGCGCAAGCTCAACCCGGAGAAGAAGGGCGCGATCCTGTGCTTCGTGGGCCCCCCGGGCGTGGGCAAGACCTCCCTGGGCAAGTCCATAGCCAGGGCCCTGGGCCGCGAGTTCTACCGGCTGTCCATCGGCGGCGTCCGCGACGAGGCCGAGATCAGGGGCCACCGCCGCACCTACATCGGCGCCATGCCCGGCCGCATCATCCAGGGCATCAAGCAGGCGAGCTCGAACAACCCGGTGTTCATGATCGACGAGGTGGACAAGATCGGCCAGGACTTCCGCGGCGACCCGTCCTCGGCCCTGCTCGAGGTGCTCGACCCGGAGCAGAACTTCTCGTTCCAGGACCACTACCTGAACGTGCCCTTCGACCTCTCGAAGGTCATGTTCATCACCACCGCGAACCTCATGGACCCCATCCCCGGGCCTTTGAGGGACAGGATGGAGATCATCGAGCTGCCCGGCTACACGGACCAGGAAAAGCTTCAGATCGCGAAGCGCTACCTGGTGAAGCGCCAGCTCACGGAAAACGGCATGAAGCTCGAGGACGTCAAGTTCTCCGACGAGGCCATCCTCGACCTCATCAACCACTACACCAAGGAGGCCGGCGTCCGGAACCTGGAGCGCGAGATCGGCTCCATCTGCCGCAAGATCGCCCGCGACATCGCGGAGAAGGAAGGCAAGCGCAAGAAGGTCTACCGCGTGTCCGCAAGCAACGTGTCGAGCTACCTGGGCGTGCCCAAGTACATGCCCGAGCAGGAGCGCACCGAGCACGAGGTGGGCGTTGCCACCGGTCTTGCCTGGACCCAGTTCGGGGGCGAGATTCTCTACGTGGAGACCTCGGTCATTCCCGGCCAGGACGGCAAGGGCGGCTCGCTGGTGCTCACCGGCCAGCTTGGCGACGTCATGAAGGAATCCGCCCAGGCGGGCCTGACCTACGCCAGGTCCAGGGCCGAGAAGCTGGGCATCTCGCCGAGCTTCACCCGGGAGAACGACGTGCACATCCACGTGCCCGCGGGCGCCATCCCCAAGGACGGCCCCTCGGCCGGCATCACCATGGCCACGGCGGTCATCTCGGCGCTGACGAACCGCGCGGTGCGCAAGGACATCGCCATGACGGGCGAGATCACGCTCAGGGGCAAGGTGCTGCCCATCGGCGGCCTCAAGGAGAAGGCCCTTGCGGCGCACCGGAACAAGATCTTCGACATCATCATCCCCAAGGAGAACGAAAAGGATCTCGAGGACATCCCGCAGGTGGTGAAGAGCAAGGTCACGTTCCACCCGGTTTCCTCCATGGACGACGTGCTCCAGCTCGTGTTCGTGGACAACAAGGGCCCCAAGGGTCCGGAGCCCAAGCGGGCGACAGAGCCCGGCCACAAGAAGCCGACGGTGAAGAAGACGCGCGAGAAAGAGGCGCAGCTCTAAATCGGCAGCAGTCTTACAATACGGTAATAACGAAGCCCCCCGTTGCAGACGGGGGGTTTTCTTTTTCTGTGGTCTGTTATTCCCACTAAAGTGGGGAGCCGGCGAATTATGATTGTTGAGACGGGGGGAGTCCCTCCGTGCGGAGGAGAAGGGGTGGGAGGGCGCACCGTCCGCCCTGAATGCGCCTTTTTGATGCGGCCAAGGCTTAAGTCTCCAGGGCAGGCCCGCAAACTCGCTCCGCTGAACGCTGTGCTCAGACAAGCGTGGCCTAAGCGCCCTTCCGACTCCGCCAGGGCCGCATTCGCAAAAAGTCGCATGACAGTGCGGTCGGCACCCCCTCCCACCCCTCACCACGGACGAAGCCGAGTCTGTTAGCTCTCTTCAAGAGGTGCCGGTTTTCTGCGATGGAGTCTTCAGTTTTTTATTGTTGGACTGGAAATACAATATATAAAATTATTGGCTTATAATATTATTCGCAATAGACCCCTCATCAGTCACTTATACAGATTGCGATGATGTATTGAAAAAGATAGGCAGCTTCAGGAGATGCTTATTTCAGAGAAATGAGAACAGAGAGTTAAGGAGCGTCCGTCTTCTCGGACGCATCCGTAAGACGCCACCGGCGCCCTGACGGAGATCGAAGGCTCGCCCTTCGCGGCAGGCTCGATACCCTTTCACGCGACCAGCGATCCGGAGGGGAAGTTCCTCTTCGTGACGAACCGCGCTGGCAAGTCGGTTTCCGTATACGCCATCGATGCCGGCACAGGGGCGCTCTCGGTAGTGGGCGACTATCCCTACGAGGAGGCCGGCTTCTCCTTCTCCACGGCCGTGACCCCCGACGGGTCCTTCGTGTATGTGCGCTATGAGAACGAGATCGCGGGCTACTGCCTGAACGGCGGGACCGGCGCCCTGACGCCCCTTGCAGGGTCCCCCTTTGCCGCCTCCGGCTCACATTCGGACGTGGTCGTCCACCCTTCGGGGCGCTATCTCTTCACGGCGGGGAAAAACACGGACGAGCTGCACGTCTTCGCCATCGACGAGGCCACCGGGGCCCTGACCGAGGCGGATGGGTCTCCCTACGCCCTGGCAGCGGGCACCTATCCCACGGGTGTGGCGGTGAACCCCACGGGCGAGTACGTGTTCGTGAAGGGCGAGCTTGCGCCCTCGAGGATCCACGGCTACCGGATCGACATCGACACCGGCGCGCTGACCGAGGCGGCCGGGAGCCCCTACACCGAGTTACCCGGCTCATCAGCCTGGCACGGCCTGACCTTCAGCCCCACCCTGGACGTGCTGTACGCCACGATCCTCGGCACGGACGTGGACGTCGCCGCCTTTGGATCGACCTGGTCACGGGCAGCCTCACCGCCCTCGACGGCAGCCCCTATGCCTGGTTCGGAAACCACGGCAGCGACCAGATCGCCATCAGCCGCAACGGAAAATGGGCTGTCGCGGCCAACTACGGCGGCGATCAGGTGGGCGTGGCGAGCGTGAACGAGGCCACCGGCGGGCTGACCTTCATCGGGACGGCAGCCGTGGGTGACCGGCCTACCTCGGTGGCCATCGTGAGCTGGCTTCAGGAAGTGAACTAGCCCATCGTGACCCCGCCGCCGCTCCCCCGGAAAGGGATGAAGGGGACAGATTTATTTTATTGATGAAAGCGGGTACAAAGTGAAAAGGGGACGGGCGGAAAATGAATCCGTCTCCTTTCTCAGCGGAAGAGGAGGAAGTGAAATGCTGAAGAGAATAGGGTGTGTTGCTGTCATGTGGCTCGTCCTCGGCACTGCTGCCCTGGCCGACGGACCCGAACGGGAAGCGGCCGCCATAGCGTCGGCCCGGGCATGGCTCAGCCTCGTCGATGAAGGGAAGTACGCTCAGAGCTGGAAGGATGCGTCCGGGTACTTCAGGCAGGCTGTCTCCCAGGAACAGTGGGAGCAGGCGGCCCGGTCGGTGCGCACACCTCTGGGCGGCCTGGTCTCGAGGGAAGTGAAGAACGCGTCGTACACCACGACCCTGCCCGGGGCGCCCGACGGACAGTACGTCGTGATCCTGTTCAACACCTCGTTCGAGAACAAGAAGTCGGCAATCGAAACCGTTACGCCAATGATGGACAAAGACGGGACGTGGAGGGTCTCCGGCTACTTCATCAAGTGACAGCCTGACCGGTCGGTCGACAAAGGGAACGGATTTTATTTGCGAGCAGGGCTTGGAAAATACATCCGTTCCCTTTGCTGCGTGAACGGCGTGCCCGCTCAGGCTTCGAGGATGCCTGCGAAGATGTCCGCGATGGACGGGCCCGCCTGCTCGGCCATGGCTATGACCTCTTCGAGGGTGGCGGGGAGGTACTTGTCCGGGTCGTTCTGGTTCGTGATGGCCGAGATGGCGAGGACCTCCATGCCGCAGTGCACCGCCTGGATCACCTCCATGACCGTGGACATGCCCACCGCGTCGGCGCCGATGATCTGAAGCATGCGCGTCTCGGCCGCGGTCTCCAGCGACGGGCCCGTGAGCTGGACGTACACGCCCTCCTTGAGCTCGATGCCCCTGTCCATGGCCGCCTTCCTCGCCCTGGCCCTGAGCTTGAGGGAGTAGGGCTCGGTCATGCAGGGGAACCTGGGCCCGAGCTCCTCGTCGTTGAGCCCAATGAGCGGGCTCTGGGCGGTGAGGTTGATGTGGTCCGTGATGAGCATGGGGGTGCCGGGCCTGAGGTCGGTCCGCAGACCGCCCGCCGCGTTGGAGATGAGTAGCCTCTCCACCCCCATGCGGGCGAAGACGCGGATGGGGAAGGTCACCTCCCGGGGGCCGTACCCCTCGTAGAGGTGGAACCGGCCGCTCATGACCACCACCTCCGTGCCCCCCAGGGCGCCGAACAGGAGCCTGCCCGAGTGGCCCTTCACCGAGGACACCGGGAACCCCGGGATGTCCCGGTAGTCGATGGCCTTCCTGACCTCGATGGATCGCTCCATCACCCCCAGGCCGGTGCCGAGGATCACCGCGGTCTTCGGCCTGGCGATCGTAGAGAGGTGCCGGGCTGCGGAGAGCTCCTTCTCCCTGTCCATGCTAGAACGGGACCGCCTCGTCGATGAGCATGACCGGGATGTCGTCTTCGATGCGGTACTTCACCCTGCAGGCGTTGCAGACCAGCGCGCTGGCGTCCTCTTCGAGCGCGAGATCGCCCTTGCACTTGGGGCAGGCCAGAATATCCAGTAATTGCTTGTCGATGGGCATAACAGTCCTCCTGTGTACCGTATGGCACCGCCGAAGGCCCTTTGTCAACCGGTGAAAGGGGGGGCTCGGGACCGGGGGCGTGGAAGCCCAGGCTGAGTCGTGGTTCAGAAAACCAGAAGGTTTGCCGAAAAATATCAGAGTGCAAGGTTATGCTGCGTTGAGGTGCGCTCCGGTACCATGACCGGAATCTGATGGGTTTGTGCTTACGGTTTTTGCTGCAGCAGCTCTTTCCGGGCCCCGCGACCATCCGGGGCAGCCGCGGCCGGTGTTCCCCCGCGGGGAAAGACGATACTCTACCCGATGCAGACACCATAAGAGAACGGGAATGACGGCTGGTATCGATCATCTGTCGCCGGCGGAAGGCGGCGCAATCGGTGCGGACAAGCTCGAGGCGGCACGCAGGCTGATCTCGAGCCTTCTGCTCGCGCGCAAGAACCTTTCCCTGTACCCCGAAGGCCACGTCATCCGTATGAACTCCCTCGAGGCGCTCGCCAGGCAGATGGGCGCGTTCCTCGACAGATACGGGGAGCTCAAGCTCGAGATAGAACGGGACGGGCTCGGCATCGAAGGGGAGATCATCCACACCGAGCCGCCGGAAGAGGGCGCGCTGCCCTTTACCCTGTACCGCGACGGGCTCAGGTGGCTGGCCTTCACCCATGGGCTGCAGCTCGCGGAGCTCACCGAGCTCCTGCGGATCATCACCCGCTACACCCTCCTGTCCGAGGAGCCCGAGGGCGACATCGTCACTGACCTCTGGGAGAAGGGGCTGCCGCACATCAGGTACGAGGCGGTCGACTTCTTCTGGGACCTGGAGCCTGAGGCCGAGCTCGGGCAGGCCCCCCGCCGGGAAGAGGACGTGGCGTCCCTGCGGGAGAACACGATGGACCACTGGGAGCCCACGCCGGATCCCGCCATCGACCCCGACGCCATCGAGCTCTCGCAGTACGACCTTGCGCAGATCCGCACCATGGTCTGCCTCGAGGAGGAAGGCGACCCCACCGCCTACCTGGACGCGCTGCTGGACAGCCTCCTGCAGCACCATGAACAGGAAAACTTCGAGATCATCATCGAGATCTTCGAGGAGGAGTTCAGGGCCGCCCTCGCGCGAAGGGATTTCGCCGTCACCTTCAGGATCCTCGCGAGCCTCCCCGCCATCCTCGATGCGTGCCCGCCGGAAGCCCACTGGGCAGCCCCCATGATCGAGGATTTCTTCCTGTCCGTCTCAAGGCCCGGGACCATTTCCGTCCTGCTGGACATCTGGCCCGAGCTGGACGCGGTCCAGGCCCAGAAGGCCATGCACACCCTCAGGCTCCTGCAACCGGTGGCCATCCCGGCGCTGGCCCCCCTCCTGGCCCGGAGGCAGTCCGCGAAGATACGCGACATGCTCGTGGACACCATAGCCTCTCTCGCGAGCCGCGACATGGCGCCCCTGGAGTCGCTGATCAGGACCCGGGACGAGGCGGTCATGGAAAAGCTCGTCCACGTGTTCGTGCGCCTCACCTCGGAGCGGGCGACGAAGTGCCTCGTGAGGCTCATCCGCCACCCGTCCCGCCACGTGCGGCAGGAGGCGGTGAAGGGGCTCATGAAGAGGGGGCCCGGGAGCCTGAAGGACGCGTTCAGTCTCATCGAGGACAAAGACGAAACGGTCCGCACCCTGGTCCTGAAGCAGATGGGGCAGTCCCGGGACGAGACCGCCGAGTCCATCCTCCTCCAGTACCTCCAGAACCGGGACTTCGCCCGCGACCAGCACGGCCACGTCATCGCGTGCTTCACCGCCCTGGGCCGGTGCGGCTCGGATCGCTCGGTGCCCTTCCTCCGTCAGACCCTCGTGGGGCAGTCGTGGTGGCCGTCGTTCGGCAGGTCGGCCGTGCGGGAGGGGGCCGCCGCCGCGCTTGCAGGGATAGGGACGCCCCAGTCGCTGAAGGTGCTGGACGACGCCGCCAGGAGCCTGAACCCGGTCCTGCGGCGCCTGGCCCGGGAATACCGGAAGGGCTGAGAGGAGGCCGCCATGACGAACGGCAGAGACCGTATCGAGAGCCTGGGGGCAGGGCTGGTCAAGGCCCTGTACCAGACCATCAGGGCCGTGAGGATTCATCGGGACAACAACCAGCTCATCAAGGACAGCGCGACAACGCTCCACGGCGCCATCGTCGAGCTCGCCCGCAGCGGCGGCGTGACCCTGCAGGTGTGGCGGGGCAGGTTCCACATCCAGGGGGAGAAGCTCCTGTTCCGGCGGGAGACCTGTCACCTCATCAGGGAGCTGTCGGAATTCTTCGGCCAGAGGGGCCTCGGCGGCCTGGTCTTCCACGAGACCTTCACCGCGGCCTCCCCCGAGGGGCTCGTGGCGTTCGTACGCATGCTGGACGAGTCGGCCCGGAACGGGGACCCAGCCGCCTGGCTCGAGACCAGGGTCGCGGACAGCGGGTTTACGTGGGTGGAGACCGTCAGGAAGCAGGAGGAGACCCCGAGGGACCTGGAGGTCCAGCGCAGGGAGAGGGCCAGGAAGGCCTACTTCAACGCCCTGGCCGCTGTCCGGGAGGTGGCGGAAAAGGCCTCGAAGGGGGTGGCCGGCGTCCGCAAGACGAGACGCCTGGCCCAGAGCATCGTGGACCTCGTGCGGGAGGACAAGTCGCTGCTGCTGGGCCTGGCCACCATCAGGGACTACGACGACTACACCTACACCCACTCCGTGAACGTCGCCCTGCTCGCCACCTGCCTGGGCAGGTACATCGGCCTGTCGAACACCAGCCTCGAGTACCTCACCGTGTGCGCCCTGTTCCACGACCTGGGCAAGGTGGGGGTGTCGAAGAGCATCCTGCTCAAGCAGGGCGAGCTCAGCGACTCCGAGTGGATGGTCATGAAGAGCCACCCCCTCATCGGGGTCAGGAAGATCCTCAGGCTCCACGCCCCCCAGACGCTCAGATCACGGATCATCCTGGGGCCCTTCGAGCACCACCTGAACCCCGACCTGTCCGGGTACCCGAAGACCCGGTTCATGAAGAAGCAGAGCCTGCTGGGCAGGATCCTCAAGATCGCCGACGTCTACGAGGCGCTCACCTCGGAGCGGGTCTACCGCCCGAGGTCCTTCACCCCGGACGAGGCGCTGAGAAGGATGTGGAAGGAGAAGGGCCGAAGCTTCGACCCCCTGCTGCTGAAGAGCTTCGTCAACATGATGGGCATCTACCCCGTGGGTTCGCTGGTGGAGCTCGACACCGGGGAGGTCGCCGTGGTCATGGACTACCCCGAAGGGTCCGGCCCTGAGCTCCCCATGGTGCTCGTCCTCGTCGAGGACGGGAAGGGGGGGCTTGCCCCGGGGGACCTGGTCAATCTCGCGGCCCGGGACGATACGCCCTCGCAAAAACGGATCGTCAGGGGCGTGCACCCCTCCCGGTACGGCATTGAGCCCTCCCGGTTCTTCCTGCAGGAAACGGGCGTCTCACCCGGCCTGTGAGCCCTCCAGGGCAGGGCCTGCGCTCCCGGGCGGCAAGGCGGGGTTCCGTCACGACCGGGACGGCTCGAAGTACGGGTAGCCCCGCAGCCCCTCTTCGTACATCTGCATGATCTGCCGGCGCTCCTGGGGCGTGATGAGGTTCTCCCGGATGGCCTGCTCCGCGATGGCGCGGAACTGCTTGGTCATGTTCTTAGGCTCGTACTCCACGTACGACAGGACGTCGGCCACGGAGTCCCCCTCGATCTCCCGGACGAAGCTGTAGGTGCCGTCCTCGTGCACCCGGATGCTCACCACGTTGGTGTCGCCCAGCAGGTTGTGGAGGTCGCCCAGGGTCTCCTGGTAGGCGCCCACCAGGAACACGCCCAGGTAGTAGTCCTCGCTCTCCCTCACCGAGTGCAGCCTGAGCGCCCGGCGGACCCCCTGCTTGTCGATGAACCGGTCGATCTTGCCGTCGCAGTCGCAGGTGATGTCCGCGAGGATGGCGTTCCGGTCCGGCATCTCCCCGAGCCGGTGCACCGGCATCACCGGGAACAGGTGGCCGATGGCCCAGGAGTCGGGCAGGGACTGGAACACGCTGAAGTTGGCATAGTAGGTGTCGCACAGGGCGGTGTCGATGTCCGTGAGGTCCTTGGGCACGAATTTCAGGAACTTCACGTTCTCGCTTATGCCCTGGATGATGTTCCAGAAGATCTTGTCCCCCAGGGCCCGCTGGCGCAGGGTCAGGTCCCCGATCTTGAACATCTGCCGGATCTCGTCCCGGTAGTACAGGGCGTCGTTGTAGCACTCCTGCACGTTGCGCACGCTCATGGACTTCAGGACCTCGAGCATGTTCAGGATGATCTCCGGGGTGTCCTCGGGCAGCTCGTCCGGCACGGCGTCCGCGTCGATGGAGCTGGTGTCGAAGATGTTGAACAGGAGCACGGAGTAGTACGCCACGGTGGCCCGGCCCGACTCGGTGATGATGGTGGGGTGGGCGATGTCGTTCTCGCTCAGGATCTCCATGATGGCCTCGATGACGTCGGCGCAGTACTCGTCGAGGGTGTAGTTGCGCGAGTTCATGTAGTTGGTGTGTGAGCCGTCGTAGTCAACGGCGAGTCCGCCGCCCAGATCGAAGTAGCCCATGGGAGCGCCTTCGAGCACCAGGCCCGCGTACACCCGGCACGCCTCCTGGATGGAGGCGCGGATCTCGCGGATGTTGGGGATCTGGGAGCCCAGGTGGTAGTGGAGGAGCTGAAGGCAGTCGACCATGCCCGCCTTCTCGAGCTTCTCGATGGTCTCGATGATCTGGGAGATGGTCAGGCCGAAGATGCTCCGGTCGCCGCCGGACTCGGTCCAGTGCCCGCCCGCCTGGGTGGAGAGCTTGAAGCGCACCCCCAGCAGCGGCCTGATGCCCAGGGCCTTCGAACGCTCGAGGATGAGGTCGAGCTCGCCCGGCATCTCCAGCACGAAGAAGCACTTGAACCCCATCTTGCAGGCGTACAGCCCAAGGTCGATGAACTCCTGGTCCTTGTAGCCGTTGCACACCAGGCAGGCCTCCTTGTCCTCCAGGAAGGACAGGGCAGCGATGAGCTCCGCCTTGCTCCCGGCCTCGAGGCCGTGGTGGTAGAGCTTGCCGATGCGGGTGATGGTCTCGATGACCTGCTTCTGCTGGTTCACCTTGATGGGGTAGACCCCCTTGAACTCGCCCTTGTAGTCGAACCGCGAGATGGCGGCCCGGAAGCTCTCGTGGAGCTGGGTGATCTGGGAGTCGAGGATGTCCTCGAAGCGCAGGAGCATGGGCATGTCGTAGCCCCTGGCCATGATCCCGGATATGATCTCGGGCAGGTTCACGGACACGCTCTTGTCCCGCAGCGGCGTGACCACCACGTCGCCCTTCTCTGAGATGCCGAAGTAGCCGGCCCCCCACTCCCGGATCTGGTACAGGTCGGCGGAGTCTTCCACGGTCCACCGTTCCATCGTGTTCTTCAGGTTCATATCCGTGTCCTCTCGTGCCATGAGCTGTCGATGCTGTTTTTACAAAAAGGATGCGCTCTCTTTTTAAGTCACCCGAGGCGCCTCCGGAACTCCTCGTACCCGAACCTGCGCACCACCGAGTAGGAGCCGTCCTCCTGGAGCAGGCCGAGGTCGGGCAGGGGCGTCCCGTTGAAGGTGTTGTTCTTCACGAAGCTGTACTGGAGCATGTCGCCGAACACGACCCGGTCCCCTGCCTTCAGGGGAGCGGGGAAGGAGTACTCGCCGATGACGTCGCCCGTCATGCAGGTGTTGCCGGCCAGGGTGCAGGTCCAGGGGAGGACCCCGGGGCCTGCCGCCCCGAACACGGGAGGCGTGTACGGCACCTCCAGGACGTCGGGCATGTGGCAGGAGGCCGAGGCGTCCAGGACGGCGATGTCCGTGTCGTTGCGCACCACGTCGAGAACGGTCGCCACCAGGTAGCCGGCGTCCACCACGAGCCCGCTGCCGGGCTCGAGGATGACCTCCACCCCGAGCTCGCTGCGGAACTCCCGTATGGCTTCGATGAGCGCGTCCACCTCAAAGCCCTCCTTGTTGATGAAGTGCCCGCCACCGAGGTTCACCGCAGCCACCCGCCGGATGTAGGGGGCGAACTCGCGGGCCAGGTGCCTGATGAGGCCGATGGAGCCGTCGGCCATGGACTCGCACAGGGCGTGGGCGTGGAGGATGTCGATGTCGTCCCAGGGCAGCGTGTCGAGACCGCCTTTGAGCACGCCGAACCGGGAGCGGGGCGAGCAGGGGTCGTAGAGGTGCCCGCCCAGGGTGGCGTTCGAGAACCCGGGGTTGATGCGGATGCCCACCTTCCTGCCCGCGCTTTTCACGGCGGGGAGGAAGCGCCTGAGCTGCGCCTCGGAGTTGAAGTACACGTGGTCGGCAGCCTTCAGGATGTCCGGAAACGAGCCCTCGGTGTAGGCCGGGGAGAAGACATGCACCTCGCGGCCGAACTCCTCGCTTCCCAGGCGCGCTTCGTGGAGCCCGCTGGCCGTGGTCCCGTCCAGGGAGTCGCGCATGAGCGGGAACAGGGCGGGCAGGGCGAAGGCCTTCAGGGCCAGGAGGATGCGGCAGCCCGCCTCGGCGCGGATGCGCTCCGCGGTGGCGAGGTTGGCCTTCAGCAGCGGCACGTCGGCCACGTAGGCCGGCGTACCGATCCCGGGTAGGGCCGCCTTGAGCGCTTCGGGGACCTTCAGGTACATACGTCGAAGAGCTCCTTCTGGTCGCCTTCCTCCAGCCTGATCACGTGCCAGGGCAGGCCCTGCTTCGCGACTTCTTCGAGGAAGGGCTCGGGCGGGAGCTGCTCGACGTTGAACACGCCCTTCCCGGTCCAGATCCCCTTCATCATCATCATGGCCCCGGTCATGGCAGGAACGCCCGTGGTATACGACACGGCCTGGGCGCCCAGCTCGCGGTAGGTTTCCGCGTGGTCGCAGACGTTGTAGATCATGTACGCGGCCTTGGCGCCCTCCTTCCAGCCCCTGAAGATGCACCCGATGGAGGTCTTCCCCGTGTAGTTCTCCGCAAGGGAGGACGGCTCGGGGAGCAGGGCCTTGAGGAACTGCAGAGGGACGATCTCCACGCCGTTGTAGAGCACCGGGTCGATACTCGTCATGCCCACGTTCTGCAGGACCTCGAGATGCTTTATGTAGTTGTCGGAGAAGGTCATCCAGAAACGGATCTGCTTGAGGCCCCAGATGTACCTGACCAGGGACTCCTCCTCCTCGTGGTAGATGAGGTAGGACTTGCGCGGGCCAACACCGGGGTAGTCGATCATGGCCGAGACGCTCAAGGGGTCGATCTCGATCCAGGAGCCCTCCTTCCAGTACCTGCCCCGCTGGGTGACCTCGCGGATGTTGATCTCCGGGTTGAAGTTCGTGGCAAAGGCCTTGCCGTGGCTGCCGTCGTTGCAGTCCACGATGTCGATGGTGTCGATCTCGTCGAACAGCCTGTTCTGGGCATAGGCGCTGTAGACGCCGGTGACGCCGGGATCGAAGCCGCAGCCGAGCACGGCCATGATGCCCTTCTCCCTGAACCGGTCGTGGTAGGCCCACTGCCAGGAGTAGGAGAACCTGGCCTCGTCCCTGGGCTCGTAGTTCGCGGTATCGAGGTAGTGCACGCCGGTTTCCAGGCAGGCGTCCATGATGGGCAGGTCCTGGTAGGGCAGGGCCATGTTCACCACGAGGTCGGGTTTGACCTCCTCGATGAGGCGCACCACCTGGGACACGTCATCGGCGTCCACCTGGGAGATGTCGATGGGGCTTGCGCACTCGCTCTGCACCTTCCGGCACTTCTCCAGCGTCCTGGACGCCAGGTGGATCTTCCTGAACACCTCGCGGTTCATGGCGCACTTCTTCGCCACGACGGACCCTGCCGCCCCGGCGCCGATGATGAGTATGTTTTCCATGGCTTTCTCTCCTGTCATTCCTTGCTTTGGTTCGTGGAAACTCAACCGTCTCCCGCCTGGGCGTTCCTCCGCTCCAGCGCGATGAGGCACTCCCTGACGACCTTGGCCGCCACCACTGCGGACACCCCGGTGGGGTCGAGGTTCGGCGCGAGCTCCACCACGTCCAGCCCCACGATGTTGAGCCTCGAGATGGCGGACACCAGGGTGTCCGCGAGCTCGCGAAAGCTCATGCCGCCCGGCTCGGGTGTGCCGGTCCCCGGCAGCACCGACGGGTCCAGGACGTCGAGGTCGATGCTGAGGTAGCAGGGCTTCTCGCCCACCTTGAGCGCGATGCCCTCGGGTATGGAGCGCAGCTCCCCGGCGAGGGGATGCTCCTCCCGGGTGCACGACCTGACGCCCACCTGGTGGATCCGGTGCTCCCCTAAAAGCTCGAAGGCCCTGCGCATGACCGTGGCGTGGGAGAGCCTCTGGCCGAGGTACTCGTCCCTCAGGTCGGCGTGGGCGTCGAGGTGCACGACGGCGAGCCCGGGGTGCGCCGCGTGCGCTGCCCGGATGGCCCCGAGGCTCACCAGGTGCTCGCCGCCCAGCAGGAAGGGGACCCTTCCCGCCGAGATGCTGTCGGAGGCGGCCTTCTCGATCATGGCCAGGGCCGGGTTCGGGTCGCCGAAGGGGAGCTCCAGGTCGCCCAGGTCCATGTAGGAGCAGTCCTCGAGGTCTCCCATCAGGGCGGGGGAAAAGGTCTCGAGCCCGTAGGAGGCCTCCCGGATCGCGCCGGGCCCGAAGCGGGACCCCGGCCGGTAGGTCGTGGTCGAGTCGAAGGGCGCGCCCAGGATGCACACCCTGCCGCTCGCTTTCGCGGACATGTACACGCTCATGGCTTGCCCCCTCAGAAGCTCGGAGGCGCCGAGATCCAGAGGATCTGCGCCTTCGTCTTCGACCTGTTCTCGATCCAGTGCTTCTTGTCCGAGGTGAAGTAGAACGCGTCGCCCTTGGAGGCCTTGAACGTGTCCTTGCCCAGGGTGATGACGATCTGCCCCTCCCGCACGACCCCGCACTCGTCGCCGTAGTGGGACTTCTCCTTGTAGGTGACCGCCCCGGGCGCGAGCGTCACCAGCAGGATGTCCACCTCGCGGTCCTGGGCCCCGGGGATGAGGACCTCGCGGGTGACCCCGGGCTCGTCCTCGTCCTCGATGACCACCCGCTGGGACGGCTTGAACACGACCGCATCCGGCCCCTTCTGGGCGAAGAACTCCCCCGGGGTGGTGTTCAGGGCATTCAGGATGAGCACCAGCGTGTCCAGGGACGGGTTCTGGAGGTCCCTCTCCAGCAGCGAGATGAACCCCTTCGTCAGGTCCGCCCGCATGGCCAGGTCCTCCTGGGTCAGCTCCTGGGCGAGCCTGAGGTTCCTGATCTTCTCTCCTATCTTCACCGACGGCCTCCCGGCGCCCTCACGTGCGCTCCGCTGCGCGCTGTCGTCATTCCGCGCGGCTCCCTGTGAGCGGCGTAATCCTAAAATGTGCACCGAAGTTTACAATAGTAAACAACGAGAGGGTCTCATATATGAGCGGAGGACGGATGTCAAGGGGAGATTCAAAAAGAGTGCACGGTAGGCTGAAAAAACCCGGGTTAAAGGGCAGATGAGGGTTCGGAAGGGGGTCGGGTCGCGCCTTGTGCCGCTTCAAGGCGGAACTGGGCCTGCGCTCGGCAAAAGGCAGGACCTGACCCCCATGTTCCCTCACCGGGTCTTGAGCATCTCCCAGTATTTCGCGTAGAGATCGATGGCCTTGCCCACGTCGGCCTGGAACTCGCCCCGGTCGAAGTCGGCGGCGTCCGGGTACACGGCCTTGTTGTTGCGCGTCTTGGGGTCGAGCATGGCCTTGGCCGTGAGGTTCGGGGTGGCGTAGCCCACGTACTCGCAGTTCTTCCTGGCGATGTCGGGCCTGAGCATGTAGTTGATGAAGGCGTGGGCGTTCCCGATGTTCCGCGCCGAGGAGGGGATCACCATGCTGTCGACCCAGAAGGTGGCGCCTTCCCTGGGGTAGATGTACACCAGGTTGGGGTTCTCCTGGGCCGCCTGGTAGATCTCGCCGCCCCAGATCTGGCCGATGGTGACCTCGTTGTTGAGGAAGGGCTGCTTGGGGGAGTCGGAGTTGAAGACCTTGACGCCCGGCTTGAGCTTGAGGAGCTTCAGGTAGGCGGCCTTGATGTGCTCCGGGTTCGTGTCGTTGCCCGAATACCCGAGCGACCTCAGCGACATGGCGAACACGTCGCGCATGTCGTCCATGAGCAGGAGCTTGCCCTTGTAGGCCGGGCTCCACAGGTCGTCGAAGCTCTTCACCGAGGAGGGCTTGATGTATTTCGCGTTGACGCCGATGGCGGAAGACCCCCACAGGTAGGGCACGCTGTAGACGTTGTTCGGGTCGTAGGGCTTGTTCAGGAGCTTGGGGTCGGTGTGCTTCAGGTTCGTGAGACGGGCCCTGTCCAGGGGCTTGAGCATGTTCAGCTTGCGCATCCGCTCCACGAAGTAGGTGGAGGGGAAGGCCACGTCGTAGCCGTTCTTGCGGATGATCTTGAGCTTGGCGAACATGGACTCGTTGCTCTCGTAGGTGGAGTACCTCACCTTGATCCCGGTCTCCTTCTCGAAGGACGTAAGCACGGCGGGGTCTATGTACTCCGACCAGTTGAAGACGTACACCTCGTTCTTCGCCCCGAAGGCGGCCAGGGGAAAGAGCAGCACCATGAGCAGGACAGCAAACCTTTTCATCTACCGGTTCTCCTTTGCAATTAAGATGTGGGCAATGGTTACGGTGACAAGCGACACCAGGAACATGACAGCGCTCAAGGCGTTGATCTCGGGTTTGATGCCGATGCGCACCATGGAGTAGATCTTGAGCGGCAGAACCTCGAAGGAGGGACCCGTGGTGAAGAAGCTCACCACCACGTCGTCCATGGACAGGGTGAAGGACAGCAGCCAGCCCGCGATGATGGCGGGCATGAGCATGGGCATGATCACGTGCCTGAACATCTTGAGCTCGCTGGCGCCCAGGTCCTTGGCCACGTCGATGATGTGCCGGTCGAACCCGCTGATGCGCGCGAAGACCGTGACCACCACGAAGGGCAGGCAGAAGGTGATGTGCGCCAGCAGCAGGGTCGTGGCCCCGATGGAGAGCCCCACGAGGATGAAGAACATGAGCAGCGAGATCCCCATGACGATGTCGGGGCTCATCATGGACACGTAGATGAAGGAAAAGGTGACCTTGCGGCCCAGGAAGCGGTAGCGGTAGATGGCGAAGGCGCCCAGCGTGCCAAGGATGGTGGCGATGGTGCTCGAGGACACCGCGATGATGAGCGAGTTGGCGAAGGCCTCCATGAGCGGGCCGTCCGTGAAGAGCTTGGCGTACCACGACCACGTGAACCCCTGCCAGTTGGTGGAGAACTTCGTGTCGTTGAAGGAGAACACCACCAGGACCACGATGGGCACGTAGAGAAAGAGGTAGATGAACGCGAGGTACGCGTACTGGAGTATCTTCCTCACGCCAGCTCCTTCATGTCGCCCTGGTTCGCCCTGCGGGAGACCACGAAGTACCAGCCCAGCATGAGGAACATGAGGATGGTGAGCAGCACGCTGGCCGCCGAGCCCAGGGGCCAGTTGCTCGTGGCGAGGAACTGGTCCTTGATGAAGTTGCCGATGAGCATCGAGCGGGCGCCCCCCAGGAGGTCCGGGATGTAGAAGAGGCCCAGCGCGGGCAGGAACACCATGGTGCTCCCGGCGATGATCCCGGGCAGGGAGAGGGGCAGGACGATGTGGAAGAAGATGTGCCATCCCCGGGCGCCCAGGTCCCGGGCGGCCTCGATGAGCCTGCGGTCGAGCTTCTGGAGCGACGCGTACAGGGGCAGGATCATGAAGGGCAGGAGCGTGTACACCAGCCCGATGAACACCGCCACCTGGGTGTAGAGGATGCTTACGGGCTCGGTTATCCAGCCCATGCCCATGAGGAAGCCGTTGACGAGCCCGTTGGCCTTGAGGATGATGATGAGCGCGTAGGTCCTGATGAGCGAGGAGGTCCAGAATGGGATGATCATGAGCAGGATCAGCGTCCTGCGGATGTATTCGGGGATCCGGGTGAGGATGAAGGCAAAGGGGTAGGCCGTGAGCAGGGTCAGGGCCGTCGTGCCCAGGGCCAGGGCAAAGGAGCTCTGGCACACCTTCAGGAACACGGGCGAGAAGATGCTGCGGTAGCTCTCGAGGGAGAACTCCCAGGTGACGGTCCCGGCCGGGTTGGGCGTCAGGAAGGAGAACAGGACCACGAGCAGATAGGGGATCGCCACGAAGACCGTGATCCACACGAGCGTGAGCCCGATGGCCGCGTTTCTGAAGCGCTGCCCCCTCTCCATGGCTACAGGACGACTTCCCAGCCGTACGGCCAGTCGATGATGACCTTGTGCCCGTGGCGGTAGATCACGTTCTCCTGGTCCTCGTTGAAGAACTGGGTGACGAACACGGTCTCGCCCGCGTCGAGGGTGATGATGAGATCCACGGTCTTGCCCTTGTAGATGACGTCCTCGATGGTCCCGGACAGGTAGGGATAGGCCGGGTCGGCCTCCTCCTCCTTGTAGACCATGATGTCCTCGGGCCGGAGCAGCACCTTCACCCCCTGGCCCGGCAGATGGTTCTTGCGGTTCTGGACCTTGAAGGACTGGCCGTGGACGTCCACCACGGCGCTGCCGTTGTGCACGTCGAGGATGCGGCCCTCGAACACGTTGATCTCGCCCACGAACTTGGCGACGAACATGTTCTCCGGCTCCTCGTAGATCTGCGTGGGCGTTCCGATCTGCTCGATCCTGCCCGCGTTCATGACCGCGATCCGGTCGGACATGCTGATGGCCTCCTCCTGGTCGTGGGTGACGAACACGAAGGTGATGCCGAGCCTGCGGTGGAGGTGCTTGAGCTCGATCTCCATCTCCTGGCGGAGCCGGTAGTCGAGCGCGCTCAAGGGCTCGTCCAGCAGGAGCACCTGGGGCTTGTTCACCAGCGCACGGGCCATGGCCACGCGCTGCTGCTGGCCACCGGAGAGCTGGTGCGGCCTGCGCATCTCGAGGCCGGCGAGCTTGACGATCGAGAGCGCCTCGGTGACCTGCTCACGGATGACCTCACTGCCGATCTGCTTCATCTTCAGGCCGAAGGCGATGTTGTCGAACACGGTCATGTGGGGGAACAGGGCGTAGCTCTGGAACACGGTGTTCACGTTGCGCTTGTTCGGCGGCGTGCCGTCCAGGGAGGTGCCGTTCATGAGGATCTCGCCGTCGTCCAGGGACTCGAAGCCGGCGATGAGGCGCAGGACCGTGGTTTTTCCACAACCGGACGGGCCGAGAAGGGTGAGAAACTCCCCCTGGTAGATGTCGAGATCAAGGGCGTCGACGGCTACGACGTCGTCAAATCTCTTTGTTGCCCCCCGTAAGCGGACTATCGGGTCCCTGTCCATCCATACAGCCCTCGTCGTGGAATGAGTGTTAATGACGAGACTCCCTGTATATGAAATACGCGGGTTTGGCAACTGAGTTTTTGCACGACCGTCCTGGGGGGTCCGAAGCGGAGATGCTGTATTTATACATCTATTTTATGGTCTCCCGAGGCGGTGCAGGCCGACGGCGGCGCATAAGCGGCGTTGCCTTTTCACGCACGAGGCACTAAAACAATGGATATGAACGAAAGGCCACATCCTGCTTCGCCGTCCAGGGCAGCCATGTACCACAACCTCTTCCACACGGCCCTCATCCTCCTGTCCATGGGCCTGCTCTTCGGCGCGCTCGGGTGGATGATCTTCGGCGTGATCGGGCTTATCCTGTCCGTCATGATGGCCGTCCTGGTGCTCGCGTCCACGCCAAAGCTCAATCCCCCCATGATCCTGAAGATGTACGGGGCCAGGCCCTTGAGCTTCAGGGAGGCGCCGGGCATGTACAGCGTCGTCTCGGAGCTGTCCCGGCGGGCTGGGCTGAAGAACGCGCCCGTGCTCTACTACGTGCCCAGCAGGGTCATGAACGCCTTCAGCCTGGGGTCGAAGGAAAACTCGGCCATCGCGCTGTCGGACCGGCTCATCAGGTTCCTGAGCTTCCGGGAGATGGCGGGCGTCCTGGCCCACGAGATGAGCCACATCAGCAACAACGACCTGAGGCTCCACGCCCTGGCCGACATGATGACCCGCATCACCTCCCTGCTCTCGTTCATCGGGCAGCTCCTCATCCTCTTGTATCTCCCCGTGCTGTTCTTCTCCAACGAGAGGATACCCGTCTTCTTCATCGCCCTGCTCATCTTCGCCCCCACGGTGAGCATGCTCCTCCAGCTGGCGCTCTCCCGAAACCGGGAGTTCGTCGCCGACGCCACAGCGGTCTCGCTCACCGGGGACCCTGAAGGCCTCGCGTCCGCCCTGGCGAAGATGGACACCTACGAAAAGAGGTTCTGGGAGGTCCTCGTTTTGCCCGGGAAAAAGGCCCCTGACCCGTCCGCGCTCAGGACCCACCCGAAGACCAGGGAGCGCATCAGGAGGATCATGCTCCTGGAGCCGGGCCAGGGCCCGCCCTTTCCCGACCTCGACCCCGGCCCGCCCGGCCGCTTTTCCGACATGAGGGGCGCCCCCCCGTGGAACTGGTTCCAGCCCTGGCGCTGAACGGGGTCATCCCCACGTCTGCCCGGGGCAGTTGATCGCTCCCTTTCCCGCACGGCTCTGAATATTCCCCGCACTTATCGGGGTCGGTATCGGTATCGGGGTCGATCCCGATCCTTTTCGACCCCGATACCGACCCCGACCCCGACCCCGAATATTCACATTCCATCGGGCGTTCCTACCCCGGATTGATCAGGCGGGAAAGGCCAGGGTATCAATTGACAACGTGGTTTCATAAGTGCTAATGCAGAGTGACTTGTTTGGCACCAGACATCGGCAAGGATCATCAGAATACTCATAACGAGGGGGAGGAGATGAAAAGAGTACTGTGTTCTCTGGTCGTAATATCCATCGTTCTCTTGTCCGGATGGGCAATGGCAGCAGATACGATCAAACTGGGAGTGGCCGGGGCCCACAGCGGCGACCTGGCGTCCTACGGCATACCGTCGGCCAACGCGGCCAAGCTCGTTGTCGATGACATCAACGCCAAGGGCGGCATCCTGGGCAAGAAGGTGGAGATCCTCAGGGAGGACGACCAGTGCAAGCCCGAGGTCGCTGCCAACGTAGCGGCCAAGCTCGTCGCCGACAAGGCCAACGTGGTCGTGGGCCACATCTGCAGCGGCGCCACAAAGGCGGCGCTCAACTCCTACAGGGAAGCGAAGCTCATCACCCTGTCCCCCTCCGCCACGAACGTGGAGCTCACCAAGGGCGGCGACTACCCCAACTTCTTCAGGACCATTTCCCCTGACGACGCCCAGGCCCTGCTCCAGGTCGACTTCGCGCTCAACAAGCTCAAGGTGAAGCGGGTCGCGGTCATCCACGACAAGGGCGACTACGGCAAAGGCCTCGCCGAGTTCGCCAAGGGCTTCTTCGAGCAGAAGGGCATCAAGCCGGTCCTCTTCGAGGGCATCACCCCAGGCGCCGTGGACTACTCCGCCATCGTCATGAAGATCAAGGCGTCCAAGGCCGAGCTGGTCCTCTACGGCGGCTACCACCCCGAAGCGGCCAAGATCGTCATGGGCATGCGGAACAAGAAGATGAAGACCCTGTTCATCTCCGATGACGGCGTGAAGGACGAGACCTTCATCAAGGTGGCGGGCAAGAATGCCGAGGGCGTCTACGCCACCGGGCCCATCGACACCACCAAGAACCCCAGGGCGATAGCTGCCATCGAGCAGCACAGGAAGGTCTTCGGCTCCGACCCCGGCGCGTTCTACCTCAATGCCTACGCAGGGACCCTGTGCCTGCTCCAGGCCATCGAGAAGGCCAAGTCCACGGACTACGCGGCCGTATCCAAGGCGCTGCGCACCAACTGGTTCGAGACGCCGCTGGGAAAGATCTCCTTCGACAAGAACGGCGATGCCAAGGGCATCGGCTTTGCCGTGTACCAGGTCAGGAACGGCAAGTACGTGGAGGTCAAGTAGCCATCGGGACAAACCGGAAAGGGGGGCGCTTAAAACGCCCCCCTTTCCGTATCTACCAACGGACAGCCTGAAAACGCATGGACTACTTCCTGGAACTCTTCTTCGGCGGGCTCACCCGGGGCAGCATCTACGCCCTCATCGCGCTGGGCTACACCATGGTCTACGGCATCATCGAGCTCATCAACTTCGCCCACGGCGAGATCT
>DAOPXM010000042.1:0-30707 GCA_035352355.1 Deltaproteobacteria bacterium
TTCAACCGAAAGGTACGCTTATTCCTCCTCATCCACAACTTTTGGTTATATCCCTCCTATTTTTTTTCTCAGACGGCTTTCATAGGGTATCTATCTCTCATTTCAACCTTGAAGAAGGACTAGATTTGATTTGCAGGACAAATGTAGGACGCTCTGGTTCATAGAGATATTGGTGGAAGCGCATGGATATCGAATTTACCAGCACCCCAGGGAAATGGCTCTAATCCTAGATCTTTTCTTGGCTTTTTAGATTTGTTTGCAACGTGTTTGCAGTTCTCATCCACAGATGTCATACCGACTTCCTATTCTCTTACCACCGACCCTTAAATCTATAAATTCGAATTCCAGATGATGCGCGTTCCTTGTACTTTCATATTCAGATTTGTGTAAATATTGTTTGAACTCAACCTTTTCTTTTGGTTTCATGGATATACTAAGTGTAATCTGATTAAGCTTTACTCGAAAAACATCACAGAAATATATACGAACAGAAACGTAGACAGCCTCGTTCGTTTCATTGATTAATCTGCCCTCAACCCAGGGGTGATAAGCATATTTATTATCCAATACTGAAACAACTTTTAGACGATCGTAAGAAAGATACTCATTAATCTCGTCTAGTGAATAGAAGGCATGGGAATTAGCTGGGATAGCCAAAAAGACGATGAATACAAGTATAGTTGCAAGTTGTCCTTTCATAAGAAAACCTCTCAGTAATTTAGATTCAAATACTAAGCTTTATAAAAGAGACGCAATGCAGTGGCACAGTCATGAGTTTGCAAACACGCCGTAATAATATCAAATACATATTGGCGGAAGCGCATGGGAATCGAACCCACCAGCGACGCTCGACGCACCGCACACCGGATTTGAAGTCCGGGGGACCCACCAGGACCCGTCCGCTTCCATGAGGCACCTGATTCCATAACACACTTTCCTTCAGCTTATCAAACCAAGAGTGGCCGCTCCCTGAGATTGGCGTGTCTGAAGGCAGGCAGCCCTCAGGCGGCACAGCTGCGTGAGGGGCCAACTTCAACCTTGACTTCAGGGGGGTTTGATGGTCATTTCAGGCTATGACGAAGAGATTGCTCCTGTGCCTGGCTGTCTCCCTGTGCATCCACGCACTCGTGCTCGTGCAGCCCTGGGCGCTCCTGGCCGTCACCGGCACCAGCCAGCAGCCCTCCGACGACGTGCCCGTGAAGCTCATCGACCAGCAGTCTCTTCCCAAAGAGCTGTTCGCCGACGATGATGCGGACAAGCCGGAAGTCGAGGAGGGGATCTCCTTCGAGGCCGAGGGGTACGTGAGCGCCGGATACCTCGACCTCCTCAAGGCCAGGATATTCAGCGCCTGGGAGTATCCGGAGGACGCCATCCACAGGGGCGAAGAAGGCGTGGTGAGCGTCAGGTTCGTCCTGGATGCCGCGGGCAGGGTGGTCGAGACGAGGGTGACCAGGAGCTCCGGGAGCAGGAGCCTCGACGAGGCGGTGGTGAGCGCGGTCAGGAAGGCAGGCCCCTTCGGTCCTTTCAGGGAAGACCAGGCCGGCGGCACCATGGGGATAACGGGGCACTTCTGCTATGTCCTCGATTGACGGAAGCTGGACATCAATCCTGGGTGCGGCACTTCGGGCCCGGATCCATCAAGGGTTCTCCGTTCCAGCCGATAGGGTGTCAATGGACCCGATCAAAGGAACGGATGTCTCTCTGGCAGTGGCCAAGATTGCCATCGAACACGCCGGGGACGTGAACAGGCTCGAGATGGCAAAGGCTGGCCTCGTGCTAGATGCCGTGAAGGAGAACGGCGCCCGGCTGGTCGAGCTCCTGGAGAACCTGGGACAGAACGTCGACCTCTACGCCTGAGAGACGGGCCGCACCGGGCAGATAAATGCGCCCTTCCGTGCACGCCCATCCGGCGGCCCTCTCGGCACCGGCCTTCCCATTCCATCCTTGCATATATTCTCAAGCGGCGTTATGAATTGTACCATGAGGTTTCTTCTTACCAATGACGACGGAATTTATGCGCAGGGCCTCGCCTCCATCAAGCAGGCCCTCGAAGAGATCGGCGAGGTGCTGGTCATAGCTCCCGTGACCGAGCAGTCCGCGGTGGGGCACGCCATCACCATATCGGACCCGCTCAAGGTCATCCCCATTCACCGCAGCGGCCAGTTCTACGGCTACGGCATCACCGGCTCGCCGGCCGACTGCGTGAAGCTGGGCGTCTCCTGCATCATGGAGCAGCCGCCGGACGTGGTGGTCTCCGGGATCAACCGGGGCGAGAACGTGGGCATCAACGTCCTGTACTCGGGCACCGTGTCCGCTGCCACCGAGGCGCTCATCCTCGGGTACACGGGCATCGCCCTGTCCGTGGACAACTACCTCAACCCGGACTACCGGGCCGCCAGCGTGTTCGGCGCGCGCCTGGCGTCGACCCTGGCGGCGAAGCCGCTGCCCTCTCCCGTTGCCCTGAACGTGAACTGCCCCTCGTGCCCCATCTCAGAGGTCAAGGGGGTCAGGATCACCCGGCAGGGGGATTCCCGGATCGTGGACGATTTCGTGAGGCGGGAAAGCCCCCGGGGCACCATCTACTACTGGCAGGCAGGCCTGACGCGCATCATGGACGACGGGGAGGACACCGACGCGGTGTGCCTCAGGAACCGGATGGTCTCCATCACCCCCATCAATTACCGGCTCGGGCGCGATGCCCAGGACGGACAGCTCCGGAGTCTCGACCTGGAGGGCATGCTCCGTGGAATTTGAGTCCCTCGAGACCAGGATCGGGTACTCCTTCAGTAACAAGGAGATCCTGAGGGAGGCGCTGACCCACACGACCTACGTCAACGAGCACCGGGATGCCGCGGTGCAGGACAACCAGCGGCTCGAGTTCCTCGGCGACTCCGTCGTGAACTCGGTGGTGACCATGCGCCTGTTCGCCGAGTTCCCCGAGGAGCGGGAAGGCATCCTCACCAAGAAGCGCGCGGAGCTCATCAACGAGGGCGCGCTCTCGAAGATCGCCCGCCACATCCGCCTGGGCGAGTACCTCCTCCTGGGCAGGGGCGAGGACATGGATCAGGGCAGGGACAAGCCCTCCATCCTGGCCGATGCCTATGAGGCCCTCGTGGGCGCCATCTTCATCGACAGCTCCTACGAGGTGGTGTCCCGCATCGTGCGGACCCACTTCGAAGAGGTGTTCGGCCCCATGGAGAAGATCTCCATCACGGACTTCAAGAGCCTGCTCCTCGAGGTCTGCCAGTCCCGGTACAAGTGCCTCCCGCGGATCGTGGTGGTGGACGAGATCGGACCTGAGCACGACAAGGAGTTCATCGTCAACGTGGAACTCGAGGGGGGCGTGGTGGGCCAGGGCAGGGGGCGCAACAAGAAGCAGGCCGCCCAGACCGCGTGCAAGGAGGCATTGCGATTGCTCAACTATCCCCTGTCGTAGTCCCTGTCTTCGTTTCCCACCTGGGGTGCGGCCATCAGTGCATATTCTGTGATCAGAGGCAGTTCTCCAAGCCCGTGCCTCCGGAGGACATCCCCCGTCTCGTCCACGGCTTCATCGCGGGCAGCAGGGACGCGGACCGGAGAAAGAGGCTGATCGCATTCTACGGCGGCTCGTTCACCGGTATCGAGGAGTCCCTGTTCGATCGGTATCTCGAAGAGGCACGTCAGCTTGTCGAAGCGGGAGTCGTGCACGGGGTCAAGGCCTCCACCCGGCCAGACCTGGTGACGCCCGAACGCGTCGAGCGGTGCAGGCAGGCGGGCTTCACGGAGCTCGAGCTCGGGGCGCAGTCCATGGACGATGCGGTCCTCGCCTCCTCCCGGAGAGGGCATGATTCCTCGGACACGATCCGGGCCGCCCGCCTGGTCCACGACTCCGGCATGGGACTCGTGCTCCAGATCATGCCCGGCCTGCCCGGCGAAGACCGGGCCAGCTTCATCCGTACCGTGGAGGAGGTCTCGCGCCTCGCGCCGGACGGGGTCAGGATCTACCCCACCGTGGTCCTCAAGGGGACCCCCCTCGAGCGCCTTTACCTGAACGGCGAATACCAGCCGCTCACCCTCGAAGAGGCGGTCCTGAGGTCCCTCTACGGCTACGCCAGGCTCTCGGGCGCAGGCTGCGCCGTGCTCAGGATGGGCCTGCCCCCGCTGGATGCGGGAAACGTGACCGCCGGCCCCCACCACCCCTCCTTCGGGTTCCTGGTCAAGGCGAGGGCCTTCCGGATCATGGCGGAAGCCCTCATGGAGCGGTTCGGACACGGCGTGGAGCTCATGGTCAATCCCGCCGACCTCCCGGAGCTCCTGGGCTTCCGGGGCGAAAACAGAAAGGATCTGGGCTTTTCCTTCAGTTATAACGATTACTTACCGAGAGGGTATGTACAGGTACAGGGCCCGGCAGAAAGAGGTTGTCTCCAACCGAAGGATATTATAGAATATATTTTATGAGATCGAACATAGTCGAAGCGCAGTCCATCCCGGTTCTCCCCGAGCTTGCCGATCAGGTGATCAGGATGGCGCTCGACGACGAGGTCTCCATCGTCAGGATGTCCAGCCTCATCGAGAAGGATCAGGCCCTGACGGCCCGGATCCTCCACCTCGCCAACTCGAGCGCCTACGGCCTTTCCCGCAGCGTGTACACGGTCAGGGACGCCATCACCGTGGTAGGATTCGACGCCGTGCGCACCCTGGCCCTGGGCGTGTCGGTCCTGGGCCTGTTCCCGGGCAGGAAGGGGCACGGACTCGACTACAAGGCCTTCTGGCGGCACTCCATCGGCTGCGCCCTCTTCGCAGAGGCGCTCGCCGGCGCCGTCAAGAGCCCGAGCGCTGCAAAGGCCTTCTGCACAGGGGTGCTCCACGACATCGGCAAGATCATCCTCGACATGACCAGGCCCGAGGAGTATGCCGCCGTGCTCAAAGAGGCTCAGGAGAGCTCCCGGCCGCTGGTGGACATCGAACGGGAGATGCTCGCCACCACCCACTGCGAGGTGGCCCGGGAGGTGATTGCCCACTGGAAGCTGCCCCGCCTCTACGAGGAGGGCATCTGGTGCCACCACGCCCCGGTGAAGATCCTCGACGACGAGCAGCACCAGATCTCCTGGGTGCTCCACATCGCCAACATCCTCACCCACATGACCTGCATCGGGTCCTCGGGGAACCACTTCCCCCAGCGGATTACGAACCCCCTTCTCAAGAGGTTCGGGATCGAACCCGAGACCCTCGACGTGCTCGTGGAGAAGGTGCCCCGCCAGATCGACGCCCTCTGCGAGGAGCTCGGCATCGGCAAGCCCGCCGAGGGCCTGTTCGGCATGATCAACAAGGCCAACATGAAGCTCGTGGACATCTCCATGAAGCTCCAGCAGAACACCTCCGAGGTCCAGAAGGCCAGGAGGCATTCCGACACCCTCATCGAGCTGTTCACGGACCTCAACACCTCGTCAAGGATATCCGACGCGCTGGAGAAGGCCGCCAGCCGCCTGCTGGGGGCAGGCCTCATCAGGACCTTCCTGGCAGGGCTGCAGATGGGGACCCACAACCTCGTGTACGAGGCCTCGAAGGAGGGCAGCCCCCGGTTCGTCAAGGTGGGAGGCGAGGAGCTCAAGGCCATGATCCTGTCGAACCACGCGCTGGTGGGCATGAGGCTCTCGTCCGGCGTGTTCGTGTACTTCGAGCCCGAGACCCGCGAGATGGGGGAGGACCACAAGTTCCTCTCCACCGTCATCGGCGCCGTGTCCTCGGCGCTCAGGCGCCTCTACATGGAAAGCACCATGACCGAGGAGAAGGACGGGCTGCGCAAGGCGCTGCAGAGCGCCGCCGAGGAGAAGCACAGGGCCGAGGACAGCCTGCTCCTCAACGAGGAGATCATGAACGCCTCGTCGTACGGCCTGTGCCTCCTGGACGAGACCAACTCGGTGCGTCTCGAGAACGCGAGCTCCCAGGCCATCAGGAAGCACCTCGCCATCTCGGGCAGGAACCTGCTCCAGGTGCTCTCCGAAGACACCCAGCAGGCCTCGCAGGAGCTGAAAAACGCCATCGTCTCCCGCACGGAGGCGGGCATCCTCTGGACGGGCCACGACCGGTCGTTCAAGGTGGGCACCCGGCCCATCAGGGTGAACAACTGGACGCTCATCACGTTCAGCGACATCACGGACGAGCTCGACGAGGAGCGCAGGAGGGTGGCGTACGCCCGGATGTCCGTGGTGGGGAGCCTGGCCGCCTCCATGGCCCACAACATGAAGAGCCCCCTGGGCGCCATCCACGGCTTCGGCAGCATCATCAAGGACGACGTGGGCAGCGGCCGCATCAGGGTGCTCCGGGACGGCCAGGACGACCCGGACTTCATGGACATGATCAACAACATCATCACCGGCTCGGAGAACCTCCTGAAGATCGTGAACCAGCTGCTGACCTTCACGAGGAAGTGGGAGAGCCCGGTGGGGGAGATCGACGTGGACGGCTTCCTCGAGGGCATCTTCCAGATCGTCTCGCCCCAGGCGAGCTCCGCGGGCGTGACGCTGAGCAGGAGCATCGAGACGGGCACCGCGCACATCAAGGCGGATGCCATCGAGCAGGTGCTCATCAACCTGCTCATCAACGCAATCAAGGCGTCTTCTCAGGGATCAGAGGTGACGGTGAGGGCGTGGAGGAACGACGGGGGCGTCGAGTTCTCGGTGGCGGACACCGGCATCGGCATGGACCAGTCCCAGCTGCCGAAGATCTTCGACCCGCTGTACACGGCATGGCCCGTGAAGACGGGCATGGGGCTCGGTCTGTCGCTCGCCAGGGACATCGTGGATTCCATGGGCGGCCGCATCGAGGTGACCTCCTCGCCCGGAGAAGGCTCGACGTTCGCAGTCTGGATACCAGAAGGTAAGGGATAACCATGACGCAGAAGATCTTGGTGGTCGAGGACGACCCGGTTTTCAGAAACTATCTCCATCAGGTACTGAAGTACGACTTCGACGTGACCACTGCCCCGGGGCCGCTGGAAGCCCTCGAAGCCCTGCGCAGGGACACCTACTCGCTCATGATCACCGACCTGAGGATGCCGGACATGGACGGCAGGGTCCTGGTTGAAAAGGTTCGCACGGAGATCGATCCTACTATCATGGTGATCGTGATCACGGCCTACGAGGACGACTGGCCCATGGACATGGCCATGCAGACCGAGGTGTTCAGCTACCTGCGCAAGGGCGCCTTCCTCCCGAGCGAGCTCAAGCAGAACGTCTCGAAGGCCCTCGAGATGCACGGCTCCATCGCGACCCTCGAAGAGTACAAGAAGCGGGTGGACGTCTCCGAGACCCTCTACAAGGACATGTTCGACAAGTCCGGCGACGCCTTCTTCATCACCGACGTCCACGTGAGGCCTGTGGCCGTCAACGGGAGCTTCACGCACCTGAGCGGCTACACCCTCGACGACCTCAAGGACAAGACCCTCTTCGACATCGTGGACGAGCCGGACCGGCAGCACGTGGTCCAGGCCTTCAACGCCATGGTGGCGGGCAACCCTCCCGGCGTCGTGCGCCTCCACGTTGTGCGCAAGGACGGCACCCGGAGGTACGTGAAGGTGTGGGTGCGGCTGGTGCGCGAGGTCCAGGGCATGGCGAACGCCCTGTTCTGCATGGCCAGGGACGCAGACGAGCTCGAGGAGGCCAAGGCCGACCCCGGCGTGTCCATCGAAGACCTGAAGAACCGGCTCGACGAGAAGGAAGGCCGCATCGAGGCCCAGGAGAGGAAGTTCCAGAGGCTCGCGGACCACGCCAAGGACATCGTCATCTGGCTCGACGGGAACTTTGCCTGCGAGTACGTGAACCGGCAGATCGAGCGGCTTCTGGGCTACACCCCGGACGAGATCCTGGGCAAAGAGGTGCCCTGGAGCGAGATCGTGCACCCGGACGACTATGCCGTTGTCCAGTCGTGGAAAGACGCCGCGAAGAACGGCGTCAAGGACCTGGAGGGCGAGTTCCGCGCCTACGCGAAGTCGCGCTTCATGCTCTTCCTCTCCTATCACCTCAAGATGCACTACGACGCTTCCGGCGCCTTTGCCGGCCTCGACATCGTGGCCGAGGACATCACCCAGCAGAAGGTGGCGGAGCAGGAGCTCCGCAAGGCCAACCAGAAGATCCAGGAGTTCAACGAGCGCCTCGCCAACGGCGTGAGCAAGAAGATCAAGGCGCTGCGGGAGTCGGAGGAGCGCTACAAGCAGATCGTGGAGGACTCGAGCGACATCATCTTCTCGCTCGACACCGAGGCCAGGCTCGTCTACATGAACAAGAAGGGCCTCCAGACCCTGCACGTATGCCACGACGACATCTCCATGCGGCCATGCCGGGAGTTCATCGCGGACGAGGCCTCGGAGAAGAAGCTCCAGGAGATGATCGGGCTCATCGCCCGGGGCAACACCCCTGCGCCCTTCAACATCTCCATCGAGACCCCGGACGGCAGGAAGATCTACCGCACCAGCCTGATCCAGATCGGCGACCCGTCGCGGGTGGAGTACGTCTGCATCGCTCGGGACATCAGCGAGGAGATCGTGAAGAACAAGCGGCTCCAGCTCCTGGCCACCATCGAGCATTACAGCGCGGACGCCATCATCGGCCTGGACACCGAGCGCAACGTCATCTCCTGGAACACGGGCGCCTGCATGATGTTCGGGTGGACCGAGGAGGAGGCCACCGGCATGCCGGCCCACCGCATCATCCCGGACGAGCTCAAGGACGAGGCAGAGGAGATCCTCAAGGAGGTGGTGGAGAAGGGCCTCGTGAAGGACCGCGAGACCCAGCGCAGGACCAGGGACGGCCGGATCCTCGATGTGCTCCTGACCATCACCGCGCTCAAGGACGCCGCCGGCAAGGTGTTCGGGTTCTCGGTCATCATCAAGGACCTCACCGAGAAGAAGAAGATGGAGAGCGCGCTCATCCAGTCCGAGCGCCTGGCCGCCACGGGCAAGCTCTCGGCGAGCATCGCCCACGAGATCAACAACCCCCTCTACGGCATCCGGAGCTGCCTGAACCACGTGCTCAACACCAAGCCGGAAGCCGTCGACTACCAGTTCGTGAAGCTCGCCATCAAGGAGACGGACCGGATCGCCGACCTCATCCGGAACATGAAGACCTTCTACATGCCCAACGAGGGCAGGGTGGAGAAGATCGACCTGGGAGAGAGCTTGCGGGACGTGTTCATCCTCAACCGCAAATACCTCGAGGAGCACCTGGTGAAGCTCAGGTTCAACCCCGAGGGCACCTGCCACGTGGAATGCGTGCCCGACCAGATCAAGCAGGTCTTCATCAACATCGTGGCCAACGCGGTGGACGCCATGCCCGACGGAGGAGAGCTCCACGTGGCCATGGAGGAGAACAGGGACGAGGGGACCGTGGCCGTCACCTTCAGGGACACCGGTATCGGCATCGCCAGCGACGACCTGCCCCAGATCTTCGACATGTTCTATTCGAAGAAGCCCATGGTCAAGGGCGTGGGGCTGGGGCTGTCGGTCAGCTACGGGATCATCAAGCGCCACGGCGGCAACATCGAGGTGCAGAGCGAGGTGGGCAAGGGCAGCACGTTCAGGATCACGCTCCCCGTGAAGTCGTCCTGGGCCCGCCAGATGCACCTCGACCTGAAGTAGTCCTATGGCGGAGACGTTCCGATCAGGGTTCGTGGCCATCATCGGGCGGCCCAACGTGGGGAAATCCACCTTCCTGAACACCGTGCTGGAAACCAAGATCTCCATCACGGCGAGCAAGCCACAGACCACCCGGGACAGGATCATGGGCATCTACGACGTGGAGGACGCCCAGATCGTGTTCCTCGACACGCCGGGCATCCACACCCACACCGCGGAGAAGGCCCTGAACAGATACATGGTAGAGAAGGCCGTCACCACCATCGGGGACGCGGACCTCGCCCTGGTCATGGCAGAGCCCGCCGACACCCCCGAGACCCTGTCGGAAGTGACCGTGTACCTGAAAGACACGGGCAAGGACGCGGTCCTCGTGCTCAACAAGGCTGATCTCATGCGGGCCGAAGACGTCGGGCCGAGGCTCGCGAGTCTCGGTGAAACCTACGGCTACAAGGGCTCGTACGCGATATCCTCCCTGACCGGCATCGGCGTGCCCGGGCTCCTGGACGCCCTGAAAGGGCTGCTCCCCGAGGGGCCGAGGTACTTCCCCGAGGACCAGCTCACCGACGTCACGGTGCGGTTCCTGTCCCAGGAGATCGTGCGGGAGAAGGTCTTTACGCTCACCCAGCGGGAGATCCCCTACGCCACGGCCGTGGAGGTGGAGGAGTTCCGGGAGGGGGAGCCCACCTACATCAGGGCCGTCATCCACGTGGAGCGGCCGTCCCAGAAGAAGATCGTCATCGGCGCCGGCGGGAAGATGCTGAAAGAGATTGGCAAAGAGGCGCGGATTGATATACAGAGACTCCTGGGCACGAAGGTCTTTCTGGAGCTGTTCGTGAAGGTGACGAAGGACTGGTCGAAAAAGCCAGGATCGCTGAAGGAACTGGGATACACATAATGCCGCTCATCGCCATCGTCGGAAGACCCAACGTGGGGAAATCCACCCTGTTCAACGCCCTGGTGGGAAAGAACCGCGCCATCGTGGGGCCGGAGCGGGGCATCACCCGTGACCGGATCTACTCGCGGCTGAGCCTGGGAGACGACACCGAGGCCGACCTCGTGGACACCGGCGGGTTCGACACCACAGGCGAGGGCGACTTCTCGCAGCTCATGTACCGCCAGACCATGCAGGCGATCAATGACGCGGACCTCCTGCTGTGCCTCTTCGACGTGCAGTCCGACCTCACCCCGGACGACCGGGAGCTCGTCCGGATCATCCGGGAGTCGCGCATCCCGGTGGTCTACGTGGCCAACAAGGTGGACGACCCACGCTCGAGCCATTCGGCGGCCATGCTCTACGAGCTGGGGATCGACGACTTCATCGGCATCTCGGCCCGGAAGAAGACCGGGATATCGGACCTCCTCGGGCGGATCCGGGCCTTTGCCGCGTCCGCGACCGTCGAGAGGCTCGACGAGGAGACCGACGCGGTCCGGGTGAGCATCCTCGGCAGGCCCAACGTGGGCAAGTCCCAGCTGCTGAACCGGATCATCGGCGAGGACCGGGCCATCGTCTCCCCGGTGGCCGGGACCACGCGGGACTACATCGACATCAGGGTGAGCCACGAGGGCAGGGACTACGTCTTCGTGGACACCGCGGGCATCAGGCGAAAGGCCCGCATCGACGACGAGCTGGAGCGGGAAAGCGTGATGCGGTCCATCAAGAACATCGAGATGTCCCACGTCTGCCTGCTGCTCGTGGACCCTGCCGAAGGGGTGACCGAACAGGACAAGCGGATCTGCCGCATCATGACCGACCGGGGCAGGGCGTTCGTGCTCATCGTCAACAAGAGCGATCTCATCGAGCCGGGCAGGCGGGTCGAGATCCGTGAGGCGGCCAGGCACGAGCTCAAGTTCCTGCCGGACGTGAAGATCCTCTTCGTCTCCGCGCTCACGGGCAAGGACGTGGGCAGGATCTACCCCCTCATCGCCGACCTGTTCGCCAAGACCACCATGGAGGCGCCCACGCCCCTGATCAACCGCATCCTCGCGGACATCGCCAAGACGAGCCTCCCGCCCATCGCCAAGGGCAGGCCGGTGAAGTTCTACTACATCAACCAGGTGGGCAAGGTGCCCCCCGCGTTCAGGATCGTCACCAACGTACCGGGCGCCATCCCGGAGAACTACCACCGGTTCGTGGTGCACACCCTCAAGAAGCAGCTCAAGCTGGACGGCGTCCCCATCAAGGTCAGGTTCGCCGGGCGCTGAGGAGCCGAAAAGGGGGGAGATTTATTTTTTGATTCCCCCTGAAATTAATCAGGAAAAAATCTGTCTCCTTTTTAGGCCTTCATCGGTATCGGGGTCGATCCCGGTATATCCCTTTCGACCCCGATACCGATACCGACCCCGAGCGCAGTGAGTTTCTGAGTCTCCCGGGCATGGGAGGAACATCACCACCCCTGACCCTCCCCCACGCCGGGGAAAGGGGCCGGATTGGCATGCACGGAGAAGAGTATAAATAATAACTTTTATCATTGACATACCAGCCGTATTGTGTTTCTATAAATAGAAACATTCCGCGAAGGGAATGAGCGTACCCAGGGAGAGACGCTTGACATGCCTGAGCGAAAGGCTGTAGGGCGTATGAGTGCTTGAACAGGCTTCTGTCCTTGTATACCAGAACGATTCCTGTTGCCGGGAGACAACGCGAGAAGGAGGATCACCATGTCAGTGAAGATTCTGTTGAACGAAGACGAGATGCCGCGCCAGTGGTACAACCTTGCGGCAGACCTGCCCACACCCATGCAGCCGCCCCTGGGGCCCGACGGCAACCCGGTCAAGCCCGAGGACCTCGCCCCGGTGTTCCCCATGAACATCATCGAGCAGGAAGTGAGCCAGGAGCGGTGGATCGACATACCGGACGAGGTTCTCCAGGCGCTCTACCGGTGGCGCCCGGCTCCTCTGCGCAGGGCCGTGTACCTCGAGAAGGTCCTCGGCACGCCAGCGAAGATCTACTACAAGGACGAAGGCGTGTCCCCCGCCGGGAGCCACAAGCCCAACACGGCCGTGCCCCAGGCCTACTACAACAAGCAGTTCGGCATCGAGAAGATCACCACCGAGACCGGCGCAGGCCAGTGGGGCAGCGCCCTGTCGTTCGCGTGCGCGCTCTTCGGCATCAAGTGCAAGGTCTACATGGTGAGGATCTCCTTTGACCAGAAGCCCTTCAGGAAGATGATGATGAACGTGTGGGGCGCCGATTGCGTGGCGAGCCCGAGCACCCAGACCCAGGCCGGCAGGGACGTCCTGGCAAAGCACCCGGACACCCCGGGCAGCCTCGGCATCGCCATCAGCGAGGCCGTGGAGGAGGCGGTGGGCGACCCGACGGGCAAGACCCGCTACGCCCTGGGCAGCGTGCTCAACCACGTCCTGCTCCACCAGACCATCATCGGGCTCGAAGCGAAGAAGCAGCTCGAGAAGATCGGCATCAAGAAGCCCGACATCGTCATCGGCTGCGCAGGCGGCGGCAGCAACTTCGCCGGCATCGCGTTCCCCTTCATCGCGGACAAGATAAACGGCGCGGACATCGAGATCTACCCGGTGGAGCCCACCTCGTGCCCGACCCTGACCCGTGCGCCCTTTGCCTACGACCACGGCGACGTGGCCAAGATGACGCCGCTTCTGCCCATGCACTCCCTGGGCCGCGAGTTCGTCTCGCCCCCCATCCACGCGGGCGGCCTGAGGTATCACGGCATGGCCCCGCTCGTCAGCCAGGCAGTGGTGGAAGGGCTGGCGACTCCGAAGGCCTTCGACCAGCTCCACTGCTACGAGAGCGCCCTGCTCTGGGCCAGGACCGAGGGCTGCATCCCCGCCCCGGAGACGTCCCACGCCATCGCCTGCGCCATCGAGGAGGCGAAGAAGGCAAAGGAAGAGGGCAAGGAGAAGGTGATCCTGCTCAGCTGGAGCGGCCACGGCCTCATGGACCTCATGGGCTACTCGAACTTCATGGCAGGCAAGCTCATCGACTACCCGCTCCCCGAGGAGGAGCTCCAGGAATCCCTGAAGTCCCTCGAGGGCCTGCCCAAGCCGGTCCTGGCAAAGACGGGAAGATGGTAGACCAGGCAGCACAGAGTCACGACACGCTGGAGACGAGGTGCCCTATGCTCGGGCACCCCGTCTCCTTTGCCTACTGCCGGCAGTGCAGCGACGCGCTCCCCTGCCGGAAGATCATGGACTGCTGGTTTCAGCGCATCGATGTCCAGGGATTCCTGAGCGCATGTTACACCCCTGAGGAGATCGCCAGGATCCTCGCCCCCCCGAAGCCCAAGATCCTCCAGATCGTCGAGATGGCCAGGAAGGCCCAGAGAAAGGTCAGTTGAACGCCGCGATCACGCTCAGGTGGTCGTAGATGCTCTGGGGCGTGAGGCCCAGGAGGTCGAGGCTGGCCTGGATGCTCGACGGGTCGTGCTTCTCGAGCTCGAGGCCGGACAGGAACTTGCCCGTGAACAGGTCCGCGATGTAGATCAGGTTCACCATCTCCCGGTTGCTCTCCACGGTCAGAGGCGCGTGGTGGAACAGGATGGCGTCCTCCAGCACGTCCGGGAGCCCCCAGTTCTCGCAGAGCAGGAGCCCTGCCTGGCAGTGGTCGAAGCCGATGATCTTCTGCTCGAGCTTGCTCGAGTCCTGGCCCTGCTCCATGATCATCCGGTAGAAGAGAGGCTGGACGTCCGCGATGTACTGGTCCAGGACCACCTTGCCGATGTCGTGGAGGAGGCCCGCCGTGTAGGCGACGTTGGGGTCAGCCTTCCGGCAGACGGAGGCAAGGGCCTTGCTGAGGCGCGCCGTGGCCAGGGCGTGGTGGAACATGCCGCCTCTGCACAGGGAGTAGCCCTTCTCTGAGGTGCCGTAGATCCCTTCCATCTGTGCCGTTATCACCATCTGGATGAGGATCTTGCTGCCCAGGTAGAGGATCGCCTGGTCGATGGACGCGATCTTCCGGGAGGCGCCGATGTAGGCCGAGTTGCACAGCCTGAGGATCTTGGCGCTCAGGACCTGGTCCTTCATGATTTCGTCCGCGATGGTCCCGATGTCGGCCCCTTCGTCCGACAGCATGTTCGCGATGTTGAAGGTGATCTGGGGCACGGGGACGAGCTTCTCGATGGTCTCGAGGAGGTCGTCCTTCCGGACATGCGCCCTCTTGGCTTCACGCACCGGCCTCTCCAGCAGGATGGGCTCGATTATCACCTTTTTCTCCTCGATGTGGTGGGTGAGGCAGAAGGGGTTGACGCCGCCCGCTTCCATCATCCTGATGGCGATGCCGTTTTCCTTCATGAGCTTCAGGGTGATGTCCAGGGTCCGATGGGCGATGTTGATGTCCCTGTCGTGGGGAGACAGGGTGTCGATGAGCGCCCCCCCGGCGATGTAGGCTGCCATGGTCTCCGCCGTCGCGCCCTGCTCCTTCATGGCCTCGATGAAGAGGGGGATGCCCGTGGCGGCGTAGTAGGTCCTGTGGAACTCGGGTATCTCGCAGACAGGCTCCGGGAGGAGGATGTGGAGCATGCCCCCCAGGCCTGCCTTTTCATCATAGAGGACAAGGCCGACGCACGAGCTGAGGAAGGCCTTGAGCGTGCCGTGTTTCCCGATGACCATGCCCCCCGTGGGCACGACCGTTACCATAGAGGATCTCCCTGCGGTTCCTCGCCGAGAGGAACGCTCCGAAACTCACTGAGTCAAAGGGGAAGAGGAGGTGCGCCCTTTCCCGTCCATAACGAGAGTAATCATTCTTACTAAATAACCGTTTATCATGCCGGTAGCTACGGATACAAGGAGAAAAAGGGGAAGCAGCCTCATGAGGGACGCCTGGGCAACGAGGACGGAAGCCATTGCGAGCTGGGCCGACATGTGGGCGACAGCCCCTCCCACGCTCGTTCCCACAGGCGAGAACAGGGACCTGGGCATGGCCCACATGACGAGTGCGGCAGCGACGCCCCCGCTCAGGGCCAGGGCGAAGCCGGGGGAGAAAAGGCCGCCTGAAAGCAGGGACCCGACGACGACCCTCGACACTACCACCACGAGCGCCCACGCGCCCCCGAAGGTGTACAGGGCGCACAGGGTGACCACGTTGGCCAGGCCGAACCTCAGGAAGGGGGCAGGCCTGGGGATGAAGGACTCGACCCAGTGCAGGGCGACCGCAAGGGCGATGAAGAGCGCCAGGGTCGTGATGCGGTGGTTCCCGTTCATGCTGTGCTTTCTTTCCGGAAGACCGGCCTCATGTTCAGGCCGTCACGGCCAGGAGTAAAACCCTCCCCGGTTTTCGCCCCTGCGCCGGTAGACCACCACTGTGGGGTCCTCCACCTTGGCAAGGGACTTGATCTTGGTAAGGGCTTCCTCGTAGTACCCCACCTCGTCGATGAGGTGGAGATTCTTGCCCTGGGTGGCGGTGAGCACCCTGCCGTCCTGGAACACGGCCACGTCTTCCTCGGTGACCGGGCGCACGCTCTTCACCTGCTCGATGAAGGAGCCCGCGAATTCCATGACGATGCCGTTCAGGAGCGCCTGCTCTTCCGGGGACATGTCGCGCAGCGGGGTGCCTGCGTCCTTGAGCTTGCCCGACTTGATGGTCTGGTTGTCGATGCCCAGCTTGTCCATCAGGCCGCCCAGGCTGATGGACGGCAGCAGGACGCCCACGTTGCCCACCACGGAGGAGGGGACGGCCACGATGTAGTCCGAGGACAGGGCCACCATGTACCCTCCCGAGGTCCCCTGGTCCACGATGCAGGCCACCACGGGGATTTTCCGCTCCTTCTTGAACTCCATGATCCTTCTGAAGATGAGGTCGGACGCCGTGTACCCGCCTCCGGGGGAGTCGATCTTCAGGATGAGGCCCTTGATCCGGTTGTCCTTCTTCGCCAGCTCGAGCACGCTCTCGATCCTCTCGAAGGTGCCCTGTTTGGGCATGAACGAGTCGTGCCGGTCAGTGGTCCTGATGAAGCCCAGAACCTCCACCACGAGGATCTTGTCCTTCGAACCCTCCTTGAGCACCCGCTCCTCGAACGGCTGCATCTGGGTCAGGCTTCCCAGGTCGAGGTTCACGAATGCGCAGCCGCCGCACACGAGGGAAACGAGAATGCAGGAAACCATCCCGATCCTTACCCTGTCCATGTCATCCCTCCCTTATGAAAAGTTCACGTTCAAGCGCATCGAGTCCATCCGCGGCCTCACCCGGAAGCCCCCCAGGGGGGAGGCCGGACCCGGGATGAAGCTCCCTACGGCTTCTCGATCTCCCCGCCCACGGTGATCTCGGGGATGAGCAGGGTTGGCTGCGCGTCCGCCACCGGGGCCCCCTGGCCGTCCTTGCCGCAGGTGCCGATGCCGAAGCCCAGGTCGCTGCCCACGAGCTCGATGGACTTGAGTACCTTCGGCCCGTTCCCGATGAGCGTGGCCCCCCGGATGGGCTCACCGACCTTCCCGTTCTCGATGAGGTAGCCTTCGGATATGTTGAACACGAAGTCGCCGTTGACCGTGTTCACCTGGCCTCCGCCCATCTTCCGCACGAACACGCCCCTCGTCACCCCCTTGATGATGTCCTCGGGGTTCATGGTGCCCGGCTGGATGATGGTGTTGGTCATGCGGGGGATGGGCCGGTTGCGGAACGACTCCCTCCTGCCGTTGCCGCTCAAGGGGAGACCGAACTTCATGGCCGTGATGAAGTCCGTGAGATAGGTTTTCAGGATGCCCCTGTCCACGAGGACGGTCTTTTCCGTGGGGCTGCCCTCGTCGTCGTACCCCATGCTTCCCCGCAGGCCCGGGATGCTGCCGTCGTCGATGACCGTGATGGCATCCGACGCCACCCGGTTGCCGATCTGGCCCGAGTACACGGACAGGCCTTCCCCCGCGAGGTCAGCCTCGAGCCCGTGGCCGATGGCCTCGTGCACCATGGTGCCTCCCGCCTCGCTGGAGAGCACGACGGGCATGGCCCCTGCGGGCGCCTTGCGGGCGCGGATGGTCTGCAGGGCCCTCGTGAGCGCGCGGTCCGCCACGACCTCCGGCTGCTCCTCGTCGAAGAGCTCGAAGCCCCGGGTCCCGCCCACGGACTCGTACCCGGTCTCCACGAGGGAGTCCCCCGCCACCACGCCCTGGACCACGAACACGATGGAGTCCCGCCTGTCTTCCACGAGAAACCCCTTCGAGTTGGCTATGACCACATGGCGCACGCCGTCACCGTACATGACCTTCACCTGGATCACGGACGGGTCCTTGCCCCAGGCGGTCCTTTCCGCCCGGTTGACCATCCCGATCTTCGCGGCCGAATCCACGGTCATGGGGCTCGTCTTCAGGAGGTTCACGGACCGGGGGGAGCGCTTCTCGAGGTTCAGTGCCCCCTCGAAGAGGCCTTTCTTCACCGCGGACGCCACCGTGTCGGCCAGCTCGCCCAGCGCGGAGAAGTCGTTCGTGTAGGCATAGGCCTGCCGGTCGCCGATGACCACCCTCAGGCCGGCCCCGCTCTCCTCGCTGCTCAGGTACTTCTCGATCCTTCTGGCCTCGGACACGATGGACGTGCCCCTGCGGTGCTCGACGAAGAGCTCCGAGAAGTCGCCCCCGTGCCTGAGCGCCCTCCTGAGCAGGCCCTCGTAATCGATATCAGTCTTCGTCATCTCCATGACTTCACCTCTCTGGCCACTTCCCGCTTCACGTCCCGCTCCTTGATGACCTCCTTCTTCCTGAACTCCTTCCTGCCCTTGGCAAGCCCGAGCTCGATCTTGACGAGGTGGCCCTTCAGGTAGATGCTCAGCGGGACCAGCGTGAGCCCTTTCTCCTTGATCTTGCCCGAGAGCCTGAGGATCTCCCGCTTGTGGAGCAGGAGCTTCCGCTTGCGCTCCGGGTCGGCGTTGAAGATGGAGGCCTGGGTGTAGGGGGCGATGTGCAGGTTGTTGATGAACACCTCGGTGCCGGTGATCTGGGCGTAGCTGTCCTTGATGCTGCCGCCCCCGTTCCGCAGGGATTTCACCTCGGGGCCTTCGAGCACGACGCCGGCCTCGACCGTCTCGATGATGTCGTAGGAGTGGCGCGCCTTCTTGTTGACCACCAGGATCTTCTTGGCCTCACTTTTCATGGACGACCTCGAGAATGCGCGGCGCCTCGATCCTCTTCCCCATGTACCTTACTATAATAAGGCTGGTCAGAAAGGCCAAGAGTGCGCCGATCGTCTGGACCGCGACGTCCGGGGACACCAGGCGGGCGAGGAACAGGCCTGCGAGGATGGCGATCAGGGGGATGAGGAAGGCCATGGCCGAGGCCTTGACCACGGACGAGTCGTCCATGGCCACGAGGACCGTGTCGCCCACGCTCACGGGCACAGGGGGCACGGGAAGCGTCAGGTCCATGCGCCTCTTGACGAACCCGTGGCAGACGTTCGTGGACTGGCACCCCTGACACGCCATGGTGCGCTCGATGGTCACCTGGACGCCGGCCTCGGAAACGCTCTGGACAGTCCCGCAGACGCTCACCATGATCTAGAGAAGGCCGCAGATTTCCGGGGCATTTTCCAGGATCTCCCTGTTCATGAAATCGTAGATCTCCCGGGCGGTCTTGATCTGGAAGATGTAGTCCACGACCTGCTGGCACTTTTCGAGGTTGATGTTCCTGGACATCTCCTTGACGTGGGAGATGGCAAAGGCGTTGGTGGAGAGGATGTCGATGCCCATGCCCAGGAGGATGGGGGTGTAGATGATCCGACCCGCCATCTCGCCGCACATGGAGACCGTGATCCCGGCGTTGTGCGCCGCGTCCACGGTGAACTTGATGAGGCGCAGCACGGCCGGGTGCAGGGGCTCGTAGAGGTAGTTCACGTATTCGTTCCGCCGGTCGATGGCGAGCGAGTACTGGATGAGGTCGTTGGTGCCGATGCTGAAGAAGTCCACCTCGGTGGCGAGGATGTCTGCAATGACCGCGGCCGAGGGGACCTCGATCATGATCCCCACGGGGATGTCCTCGTCAAAGGGGATGCCTTCCCTTCTCAGGTCGTCCTTGGTCTCCTCGAGGATGTCCTTTGCCCGCAGCAGCTCCTCCATGCCCGAGATCATGGGGAACATGATGGAGGTGTTGCCGTAGTGGCTCGCCCTCAGGAGGCCCCTGAGCTGGGTCTTGAAGATCTCCACCTCCCTCAGGCACAGCCGGATGGCCCTCAGGCCCATGACCGGGTTCATCTCGTTCTTCAGCTCGCCCAGGGAGGAGTAGAACTTGTCGCCGCCCAGATCGAGGGTCCTGATCACGGTGTTGTAGGGGGACACCGCTTCCAGCACGGCCTTGTAGGCCTCGAAGTGGTCGTCCTCGTTCGGGATGTGGTTGCGGCCAAGATAGAGGAACTCGGTGCGGTAGAGCCCGATGCCTTCGGCCCCATGGTCGAGGACCGTGCGCACCTCTTCCTTGAACTCCAGGTTGCCCTTCACCTTGACGTATTTCCCGTCCAGCGTGATGGCGGGCAGCTTGGCCTTTTCCTTGAGCTGGAGCTCGAGGGTGAGGTAGGAGCTCGCCCGGCGCTCGTACTCGGAGATCTGCGATTCTGACGGGTTGATGATCACCATGCCCGAGATGCCGTCGAGGATTACCTTGTCCCCCGGGCAGATGAGGGAGGATGCTTTTTCGAGCCCCACCACAGCGGGCATCTCCAGGGAGTGCGCGATGATGGAGGTGTGCGAGGTGACGCCGCCCACGTCCGTGGCGAAGCCCAAGACCTTTTCCTTGTTGAGCATGGCGGTGTCCGCCGGGGAGAGGTCGTGGGCCACGATGACGCTCTTCTCGAAGAGGTGGAACCCGCTCGTCTTCTTCCCGATGAGGTTTCTCAGGAGCCGCTCGCCCACGAAGGTGGTGTCGTCGACCCTGCTCTTGATGTACTCGTCGTCGATTTTCTCGAAGTCCTGCTCGATCTCCATGAGAGCGATCTTGAGCGCCCACTCGGCATTGATGAGCTGGTCCGTGATGAGCTGCTTCACCCTGCCCGCCAGGGCGGGGTCGTCGAGCATCATGAGGTGGGTCTCGAGGATGAAGGCGTGCTCCTTGACCACGTTGTGGGACTCGAGCTCCCTCATGGCCTCGCGGATCTGTTTCGAGGAGGCCGCGACGGCGTCGTCGAAGCGCTTGATCTCGTCGGCGACGAGGGAGGCGGTGATGCGGATCTTGGGGTAGCGTTCGATCCGCCTGGTGTCGAGAATGACTGCGTTTCCGATGGCGATGCCCGCCGAGGCAGGCACGCCGTGGAGGATATGGGTCTGGCGCTGCATGTTCAACTTTCCCCGAACCCCTGCTTCACCAGCTCGGCCAGCGCCTTGATGGCCTGGACCTCGTCATCGCCGTGGGCCCTGATGACGATATCGCTCCCCCGTGTGGCGGCGAGAGTCAGCAGCTCCATAATGCTCTTTCCGTTTACCTCCATAGTATCCTTGACCACCAAGACATCCGAAATGAACGCAGAGGCCTGCCGGGAGAACACAGCGGCGGCGCGGGCGTGAAGCCCCAGTTTATTCGGGATGGTAACTTTCTGTTCTTTCATCGTATAATAGTCCATATCAAAGTAAGAGTAAATACTCCATAGAATATCCAGAAGACCCCCAATTTGAACCGCTCGGCGACGAGGGTGGCCAGGAAAACCCCTGCGCCCACGGCCAGCCCGCTGCCTGCGCCCTGCCACCCGGACAGGGAGGCGAGGGTCATGCCGGCGAGCAGGGGGATGGCGTATGCGATCTTCCTCGTGCGGTCCACGGAGAGGGCCTTGCCCATCTCGAGGGCGCCGCCCGGGCCGTTGCGGTAGCCGTGCACGAAGCCCCAGGTCATGACCCAGGCGTGGACCGAGTTGTAGGCCACCAGCACGAGCACGATCCCCCAGGGCTGGCCGAGCATGGCCGAGAGCAGAAAGAGCAGGGCGATCATGGGTTTGAGGGTCGCCCAGAAAAAGGTGTCGCCGATGGCGGCGAGCGAGCTCGAGATGGTCTGCTTGAGCTTGTCCACCGTGGTCGTGTCGCCCTGCTCCTCGAGCTTCAGGAACACGCCCATGATGGTGGGGGCCATGTAGGGGTGGGTGTTGAAAAAGCGCACGTACCGCGCGGCGGCCTTTTCGATGCCGTCGGCGGCGAGCCTCTTCAGGCCGGGGACCATGGCATACACGAACCCGATGTTCTGCATACCCTTGAAATTCCAGGCCCCCTGGATGAAGAGCGAACGCCACAAGATCTCTGCTGTCGCGCCTCTCGATAATCTCACAGTGGTCAAATCAGTAGCATATATGCTCGCGGAACGTCAATTGGGGAACAGGGCCGGAGGGGCTTGGGGGCTGGGGTTCGAACTGCTTACCGGCTTTTCCTGACCCCGATCTTTTCGCAGTATCCTTCAAGCCTGCAGCGGGAGCAGAAGGGGCCTATCGGGGTGCAGACGAACTGTCCGTAGGGGACGAGGTAGTCGTTGATGACCCTCCAGTACTTCTCCGGGAGGACCTGCCGCAGCCTCATCTCGGTCTCGTCCGGGCTCTTTGTGCTCACGTATCCCCATCTGTTGGTTATCCGGTGCACGTGAGTGTCCACGCAGATGCCCATGCCGTCGAAGGAGAGGATGATGACCAGGTTGGCCGTCTTCCTGCCCACGCCGGGCAGCGCAAGGAGCGCATCCATGTCCCCGGGCACCTTGCCTCCGTGCCTTTCCACGAGGATCCCGGCCACCTCCTTGATGTTCCTGGCCTTGGTCCGGTAGAACCCCACCGGGAAGATGGCCTTCTCGATCTCGGCAAGGGGCGTGCGGAGGATCCGCTCGGGCGAGTTCGCGATGGCGAACAGCCTGCCGAATGCCTCTTCGGTGGTGGCGTCTTTCGTCCTGAGGCTGAGCATGGTGGAAATGAGGACCTGGAAGGCGTCGTAATCCTGGGCGACCCGGCTCACGATGGGCTCCCTGAGCTTGAGTACTTCCTCTTTCAGGATGCCGAAAACCTTGTCGATCACCGAGTTGTCCATGATTCGAGTATAGACAGAAAGGGTCCTGCTGAAAAGAGCAATGTCACATGAATGCAGGAACCATCCTCAGCCTTCCCGTGTGTGCAGGGGGGGAGAGAGGAGCTCAGGCCCCTCAGAAGCCGAGGGCGAACCTGAAGGCATAGCGCCTGTCGTCCCGCTGCCCCGAATACGTCCCCACCTCTTCGGCATAGCTGAGCAGGTCCAGCTGGATCTTGTTCCCGATCAGGCCGAAGCCGAAGGTGGGATACCCCTGGTAGAAGCCTGCCCGGAACGCGAACTTCTGGTTGTAGACATACTCAGCTCCAACGCGGATGCGCTTGGGGATATCGCTGTCCTGGTCGAAGTTCTCGAGGAGGTCGACGTAGTCGAAGGCAATGGTCACGGCATCGGATCTGAGGGCGAAACCCAGATCGACATGGACAGGCAGATCTTCGGCATCACCCATGTCGGACCCCAGCAGGTTGCTCACCGTCATGCCCACCTGGGGCCTGAGCCTGCTGTTGCTCACGCTGATCTCCCCGAAGCGGTAGAGGGCGCCGAGGTCGATGAGCACGCCTGAGCCGTCCTCGGCATCGTCTTCCAGCCTGTCGTCGAAGTCGCCGGAGGTGATCTCGGGCAGGGTGTACGTCCTGTTCAGGCTCTTGCGCATGACGAACTTGCCGTTGGCCCCTATGGAGAGCTCGTCGTTCACGGCGTGGGCATACCCGAGGGCTACCCCTGCATCGGCGACGCTGTTCACCTTGAGCTTCGGGTACTGGTAGTCGCGCGCCATGAAGTTTGCCTTCACCGTGCCGAAGAAGCCGAACGCCAAGTTGGGCTTCTCCATATAGGGGAAGATGGTGACGGAGGCGTGGTTGGGCTCGCCGATATAGTCCCTCAGGAAGGAAGCCACTTCCTGCATGTTCTCCCAGTCCACATCCGCTGCGTCCCGGTACGCATCGATGCCTCCCTCGCTCACCTGAACCTCGAGGGGCAGGAGGGTGACCTTCCTCTCCTGCACGTCGGTAAGCCCTGCGGGGTTGTAGAAGAGCGCATTGCCGTCGTTCGACACGGCAACGAAGGCCCCGCCCATGCCCATGGGCCTGATGCCCTTGTAAATGTACGGATACTCTTCAGCAGTTGCCATGGACGAAGAAACCAGCAGTATCATCAAGACTGCAACAAACGGGATTCTATTCATGATTGCCCTCATCTTCTGCTCCAGCCGCTTACTCGACGGAGAGTACATTCTGGATGTACCCGGTGATCCCTGCCGTGGTCATGGTCAGGATGCTGTTCTCGATGTCGCCGTCAGGATTCTGGAGTATATCGCGCAGAAGGCTTTCCAGATTGCCTTTCACTTCATTGTCTCCGGTGATCACCAGGTCAAAGGCTTCAACGGCATTGAGCATGTTGAAGAGATCTTCCTGGTACAGGCTCAAGGGCTCATAGCCGAAGGCATGGGAATGTGTGCTGATCCTGCTCCAACTCATGTTGTAATGGTATGACCATATGGGCACGTTTCTATACAGGTAGTAGGCCCTCTTGTTTAAGGGGATCGGAACATTGCCTGGTTTCGGGTCAAGGGTGCCGAGGGTGATGTTCAGCGCATCCGCAGTGTCGTTCCCGATGACGATGGCGAAATGGAAAGCGGATACTATGCCGTACTGGATGGTATCATCCGGTGTATTTCTGTTTGTGGTGTGCAGGAGGTAAAGGGCTCTTTTGGCTTTATCAAGATAGGACATCATTCCTGCCACACAGTGTCCGTCAATGAATTTTCCGCCGCTGCTGGTCAAAAGGACAGTGAGGTCCTCGATATTACACTCACCGATCTCGGAAGTTGTATGGTCGTTCGGTTTAAATGCTGAAGGACCCAGGTTCAGCGCATGGGAAAAGATATCGAAAATGTCTTCCTCGCCTTCGGGTTCGAAGCCGATGAACTTTGTGACATCGATACCGGCTTTGCCCATGTAGGCAGAAGCCAGGAGGCGGGAGATCTCAGGATCAGGGTTGGTTGTATCGTACATCCCAATGAGATCGTTGATGACCGAGTCGTAATCCTGTTCGTCGAGGGCGATTGCCGCATCTTCTATTGTTGAATCCCTGCTGGAGTCGTCTGCCATGCCTCGAAAGACGCTGTCATTGCTGCATCCTGTAAGCAAGAGGATCAACAGGGTTGATGCCACTAAGAAGTTCTTCATTCTTAAGCCTCCCGAGAATTCAGCTGATGTTATCCTTTCCGGTGTGGATAACCCTGGCGAAAGTAGCAATTTTCAAGCCATTATAGTGATTCTGCCTGCCATGTCAAAAGAAATCCTCGTACAAGAGGCTTTATGATAAGGGGCTGATGAAAAGGAAGGGGGCCGGGCATGCTGGATCGTTTTGATACAGGTCGGTTGAGCGTGAATATAATCTCAATGGTGTGGAAAAATATTTCGAAATCTATGAAAATTATTTACACAGTTTATCCTCCTTTCCTGAACACGGGCGAACGGACCGATGGCGGAAAAAGCACGGAAAGGATGAATCAAATCCCGCGTCCATGGCTCACCAGCTTGTTACAAAAGAGTTTTTCAGATGTTGTATACTTATAATATAATAAAACTGAATGATCTGCATGCAGTATCAACTCAATAGCGGAATAATTATTGCACCGTATCAAATCGTAAAGTATGCTTGCAAGGTAATGAGTTTTCATTACCTATCAGGTATACATTTTTAATCTTGTTATTGTCAGTTCAACACTTTCCTTGGGGGCTTGCCCCTGAGGATGCCGCCAGGCAGTTTGCATCAATCTTTTTCACGATGCAGGAGCGTACTTATGAAAAACACCAACGGATGGGCAGCTTCTCTTGCGTGCATCCTGATGCTTGTGCTGGCATCCTGTTCCGGGGGAGGCAGCTCGGGAAGTGATTCCGCCTCGGGTGAATCCATCTATGACCCAGGCGCGCCGGTGGGAGCGCTCTCGTTCAGCGAGACGAGGAAGGTGGAATTGTTCCGGGTGGACCGTGACGGCAGCAGCTTCGCGATCCACGACGGAGACTACCTGGAGCCCGGCACGATAAAGCTTGCCGTCAGGGTGGACGGCGACCCGTCTCCCATTAAGAGGGTGTTCCTTTCCGACGGCGGCTCTTTCCAGATCGAGGCCTTTCCCAAGGACGGCAGGTACCTGTGCGAATACCCCATCAGCAATGACGAGCTCTTCCAGGTCATCCTGGTCCAGGTCTTCCATTCAAATGGCAGGGCAAGCAAGGAAAAGATCGTGGTCAAGACGGGCAGGTCCTTCCTGGGGGAGGGGTATACGAAGAACGGCATCGGCGTCCTCGTCTCCCAGGACATCCTCGACGGGCAGGTTGACGGCCTGTCCGGCCTGCTCGACGAAAAGGTCAGCCAGGCCGTCAGCGCAATTGCGGCAGACAATCCGTCCATCATCACGGAGCTGCGGTGCGGGGACAGCGACCCCGCAACGAGCGACCTGGTCATCAACTCCCTCGAGGCCGTGAGGTCCGAGGCATACCCTTCCGCTGTCATCCACCTGAATTTCACGGTAAAGAACATAACCTTCTCCGGCCTGCCCCTGTTCGGCCAGGATTTCGTCAGGACGCAGGGCAATGACCTCACCATCGACACCTATGCATCGATCAGGGACGTGAACGCTCAAGGCGAGGCGCGCCTGGTCCTGGATTTCCTGGGGTCTGCCCGGGCTGCCTTCTCGAAACCGTTCTTCTTCCAGGGATATCTTGAAGACCTGATAGGAGCCGAGCTGGCAAGGGTCGACATGCCACCCATAGCCATCGACCTCTATGGCAAGGGCGAAGGGCTGAAGAACGCCTTTCCGGCGCATCTCATGGTCAACAGCCACGACGTTGACATAAACGAGCTCATGGGCGGGCTCGACGACAAGCTCGAGAAATATCTCTTCGTGGATGCCTACGGCATCCCCGAGTCCGGGGCCCAGGGGGTGCTCGCCCTGGGGCTCGGCCTGTGCGTCGAGGACTACGACGACATCGAGTGGGGCTCCTGGCCCGCGGTGCCCGGCTCCGGGCAGTTCGACATGGAGAAGACGTTCACCGGCCTGTCCCAGTCGGCAACAGATGACGTGTTCGATGAGATCAGGAAGGGGTACCAGGGCCTGGTGACCATGCTGTCCTATGGTGACGGCAATCCATCCACCGACGATGTGGTGGTGAACAGCCTGGTCCTGGCTGATACGGCCAACCCGTATATCAAGACGGCCACCATGGACTTCACGGTCAGGATGGTCGACCTGGAGGCGATCTCCCTGTTCGGCTTCCCGTTGATCTCCACGCATGACAACGACCTCGACATCCAGGCGGACTTCACGCTCGAATACCGGGAAACGGGCGGGGGCACGTATGTCGTCGTATCCACCCGGAGCGTGTCCTCCGTGAATTTCAGCAAGACCTTCATCGGCATCCTGAGCGTGCAGGAGATGATCAGGCAGGAGCTGCTGGGTATGGAAGAGAAGCCGTTCGCGCTCGACGACATCCTCTCGGATTTCGATCTGGCCATCGGCATGGCCAGAGCCATCTCTCAGCCCGCCTATCCGATGTTCCCGGATGTGATGCCCATGCTCCAGGACCCCGGATGGGGCCTCGAATTGCTCGATACGTACAATCTCAGGCTCGCCATCGCCCAGAACTCCATGAACTGGCTGCTGGAAGACCTGGCAGGCCGGGTTTCCGAGTGGGACGTCAAGGAGATGCTGATCCCCATCCTGGGGAAGAGCTTCCCGGGATTTTCCGAGGACAGCCCTGCGGGCGAGGCCACCGTGCTGCGCCTGGATGTGCCGCCCGTGATCGACCTGAGGAACGGCAGAATACGGCTCATCATCCCGGATGCGGTCATCCAGTACCGGCTGTCCGGCGTGCCGCAGTGGGAGGTCTCCATCGATATCGACGTGATCGTGACCCCGGTCGTGGAGGGGGACAAGCTGAACTTCTACGTCACCCCCATAACGGGGCAGAACCACTTCCACGTGATGAAGGACAACCGCGGCAACCTAGGCATCTTCGATCATTCCTCGCTGACGGAAAACACGATCAGGCACCTGCCCGAGATGCTGGGGGAGAATGCCGGGGGGCCGGCGGCATCTATGAGCCTGAACACCACGGACTCGGGCATTGTCTTCAAGGACGTTGCCGATCCCGTCAAGATCTCGGCCGACGGCGGGTACCTCTATGTGGACATTGCGGCCTCGTGGCTCGATCTCATGAAGTACATCGAGCTTTTCAGATAAGCACAGCTCTAGCAGCAGGATAAAACAAGAAGAGGGGGAGCCCACCATGAAATGCAGGGGAACAGGTCTTCTTTCAGCCGGAGCTTTTCTGGCAGCGCTTATTGTACTCATGATGTCGGGCCCCGCCCAATCGGCCGGGATGAGCGCATACGACATCATGAAGAAGTCGAACGACCTGCTCGACCAGGCAAAGGACAGCCAGACCACCATGCTCATGACCCTCGTGAACGACAAGGGCCAGAAGCGGGAGAGGTCCCTGAGCGCGTTCATGAAGAAGATCGGAAAGGGCGGCTCGAAGTCCATCCTGTTCTTCAACTCGCCTGCCGACGTGAAGGGCACGAGCTTTCTCGTCTGGACCGAAGAGGGCAAGGACGACAGGCAATGGCTCTACCTGCCGGCCCTGCAGCGGGTGAGGCAGATCAGCCCCAGCGGACGGGGCGAGAGCTTCATGGGCACCGAGTTCACCTTCTACGACATGGGCGGCCACGACATCGACGACTTCACCTACACCCTGCTGAAAGAAGAGGCCGTGGACGGCGAGATGTGCTATGTCATCCAGGCCATTCCCAAGACCGTCGAGTTCTACGGCAAGCTCACCGTGTGGATCAGGAAGGCCAACTTCATACCCATCAAGGCCGACTTCTTCGACGCAAAAGGGGTGTACGAGAAGCAGGGGAAGTTCACCCGGGTGAAGAACATACAGGGCATCAACACGCCTACCCACATCGAGATGCACAACGTGAAGAACAAGCGGACCACCATCATCGAGCTGAGCGAGGTCGTCTACGACAAGGGGCTCAAGGACGACATCTTCACCGAGAGATACATGAAGAGGGGAAACTGATCCTTGAGATGCGCACCCGTAGTTCTGGCCGTGGCCCTTGCGGTGTTCTGCGCCACGGCCCACTCCTACGAATATGAAAAGAACGACGTCAAGGTGTCCTTGAGCGGGTATCTCGATGCACGGGCGGTCGCCGCCTTCGGTCGCGATACCCCCAGGGAATACCCGACCACCGAGCTTGGGCTCGACGCCAAGGCCACGATCTCCTCATGGGGAGGGGCCAGGCTCTACCTCCAGCTCATCGACGACGGCACGGTCACGGACCCGGGCAACGGGCTCCTCGTCAACCAGCTCACCAAGGTGTACCAGGACAAGAACCCGTACCTGGACGTCGACGAGGCCTACCTCGATTTCTTCTTCGAAAAGGCGGACGTGAGGATCGGGATCCAGAAGTTCTCCTGGGGCAGGCTCGACGAGATCAACCCCACGGACGTCATCAATCCCGAGGACTACTCACAAGGGTCCATGAACGAGGAGCTCGAGCGGAAGATCGGCATCCCCGCGGTCAGAGTGAGCTCGTACTCGGCCCTCGTGAACGTCGAGCTGGCCTGGATCCCCCGGTATGTCCCCTACCGCCTGCCCAAACCCGAGGAGAGGTGGTACCCGGGCCCTCTGAAGGCACCCGAATCAGTAGAAACGGACGGGACCGTGGGTTCCATCCCCGTCACCTCGACGCACAAGGACATCAGCCTGCCGGACGCCGGCATCGAGAGCTCGGAAGCGGCGGTGCGGCTGTCGAAGCTCGTGGGCGACTGGGACCTTTCCGTGAGCTACTACCGGGGCTACGACGTCATGCCCATAACCGACGTGTTCTCGGACCTCACCATAGAGATCGTTGACCTGCTCGCGCTGGACTACACCCTCGAGCTGGACCTCACCTACAAGCCCGCGCTCCACAAGATGAACGTGTGGGGCTTCGACTTCATGACCACGCTCGGGTCCTTTACCGTGCGGGGGGAGGTTGCCTATTTCGACGAGAAACGCTACAACCGGAGGATGCAGTCGGTCCTCGGCCAGGAGCTGAGCAGGTCGAAGCAGGAGGAGATCTTCAACGAGTTCTACCAGAACTATCTCGACTCCGGAGGCGCCCTCACCAGGCAGACGTTCCGGATCAGCCCGCAGATCAACATCCCCATGAAGGCAATGAAGTACGGGATCGGCGTGGACTACATCTACGGGGATACGAGCGTCAGCATGCAGGCCATCCAGGAGTTCGTGCCCGACTACGACAACAGCATGCCCGTGTACTTCATCAACGAGAACGGGTACAACACCCTGATCACGGCCATGCTCAGGCAGATGTTCCTCCAGAACACCCTGGAGCTCACCCTTAATGGTGCATACGGAATCGAGTTCAGGGACTACATGTTCAGGCCTTCCCTGAAGTACAGCTTCACCAACACGCTCCAGGGCACCGTGGGCATCGTCGTCCTGGGAGGAAAATACGACAACTCCATGTTCGGGCAGTACGACCGGAACGACGAGGCCTATGTCCGGCTGAGGTGGAGCTTCTAGCCGGCCTCAGCTCAGGGACAGGAGGTACGATCTCAGGTTTGTCTTCTCCTTCTTCAACCCGAGCTTGTCCCGGATGTTGTTCCGGTGGAACTCGACGGCCCTCTTGGAGATGTTCAGGATGTCCGAGATCTCCTTCGTGGATTTCCCTTCCCTCACGAGGTTCGCCACCTGGATCTCGGTGGGGGTCAGGTTCAGGTACTGGGACGAGAGCTTCTGCAGGAAGGGCGAGACGATCTGGTTCAAGTTCGACTCAAGCAGCTGGACAAAGGTCATCTGCTTGTCGTTGAGGTCGCTTGCCTTGAGCTTTTCCAGATAGGGCAGGGCGAGCTCCCGGATGTTGGACAGCACCTTTTCCTCGAGCTCCTTCTTGTCCTGCTCCCCGCGCTTGAGGAGGACCTTGAGCGCGGTGTTGGCCTCCTCGAGATTGAGCGACTTCAGCTTGAGCTCCTCTTCCTTCTGCACGAGCGACTCCTGGGCGAGCTTGCGCTCCTCCACTTCTTTCTTCAGCCTGATGTTCGTGCGCACGAGCTCCTCGGTGCGCTCCTCGACCCGCTGCTCCAGGCTCTCGTAGGC
>DAOPXM010000043.1:0-29040 GCA_035352355.1 Deltaproteobacteria bacterium
CAGTTAGGTGCGGGCTCGGGTGAGGGGCAAAACAAGTCCAGCAAGAGCATGTATTGCAGGAGCGAGACGGACGGCCTGAGCCCGCCGCTGATCCGTACGTTGGCCTTGAAATGACTTGACATTGAGCGCCTTATAACGTACGATATATCGTACGTAAAGGAGACTCATAATATGACTACCCTGACAGCAACAGAAGCAAGAAAACGTTTGTATAGTCTTGTGGATGAGGTGAAAGAATCCCATGAGCCGGTTCAGATAGTGGGCAAGAGAAGCTCTGCGGTCCTTATTTCTGAGGATGATTGGCGAGCGATTCAGGAAACTTTGTACCTCACTTCCATACCCGGCATGCGTGAATCTATCCAGAAAGGACTTGAGACTCCTGTAGAGGAATGTGATGAGGATATTGACTGGTGACCTGGCGGCCAGTCTTTACCAAGCAGGCAAAGAAAGACGCCAAGAAGATAGCGCATTCCGGCTTAAAGCCTCAGGCAGAGCCTCTGCTTGAAATTCTCAAGGAAGATCCATATCAAACCCCTCCGCCTTATGAAAAACTTCTAGGAGATCTCTCTGGAGCATGCTCCAGAAGGATTAATATCCAGCACCGGCTGGTTTATCAAATACTTGATGATATCAAAACAGTGAAAATCATCCGCATGTGGACGCATTACGAATAGAGGGCGGGAAGCAGGCGAACAAGTGCATGCACACGGTTTAAGAACCTGGGTAAACAGATGAGCGATTTGTTGGATGATTGGCTTATCTGAGAAATTATACTGAAAAGGAACAACACTATCCCTTATAAAGTTACAGCCGACACGTTACCCGCACTCCCAGGATACCTGAGAAGGGTATCCCCGAGGGAACGGGAATATCAATCCATGTACAAAGACGGCGCCCCCGACACCCCACCTCCGCACGAAGGGCTATCGCCTCTCATGTAAAAAATCAAAAGCAACTCGATTTTTTTGTCTTTTTGATGAACTTTTCAGGGAGTGAGCAACATTCATGACCGGCAAGCCCTCAAATTCATTAAAAAATGGTTTACGTAAGGGGTTTTTCTCTGTATAGAAACATGCTAGGGCGAGAAAAAATCGGGTTGGCTGGCTCAAAGAGGAGGTTTTTTGTTGCGGGGGGACGTTGCCCCCCGCCTGTGTTTCCAGGGTTCAGCTTTTCCCGTCACAGAGACGCCGTCCTTCGCACCCCACCGGCTTCCTGGTTTTCCACCACGAACCCCAGCTTGTCTCCGTTGAGCTCCACCGTCACCCGAGCGCCGTCCATGATCTCTCCGGCCACGATAGCTCTGCCCAGGCGCGTCTCGAGCTCGCGCTGCAGGAAGCGCTTCAGCGGCCGCGCGCCGTACACCGGGTCGAACCCCTCCTTGGCCACGAACTCCTTCGCCTCTTCGCTCAGGACCAAGGTGATGCCCCGCTCGGACAGGCGCTTCTGGAGGTCCTTCGTGAGGAGGTCCACGATCCGCTCGATCTCGGGCAGGGTGAGCGCCTTGAAGAGCACCACGTCGTCCACGCGGTTCAGGAACTCCGGCCTGAAGTGCCTGCCCAGCTCCCTCATGACCGACTCTCTCGCCCGCTCGCTGATCTCGCCGGTATCCGAGATGCCCTCGATGAGGTCCTGGGACCCGATGTTCGAGGTCATGATGATCACGGTGTTCTTGAAGCTCACGGTCCTGCCGTGGGCATCCGTGGCCCTCCCGTCGTCGAGGATCTGGAGGAGCACATTGAACACGTCGTGGTGGGCCTTCTCGATCTCGTCGAAGAGCACCACCGAGTAGGGCTTGCGCCTGACCGCCTCGGTGAGCTGGCCCCCCTCCTCATACCCCACGTAGCCCGGGGGCGAGCCGATGAGCCGGGAGACCGTGTGCTTCTCCATGTACTCGCTCATGTCGATACGAACCATGTTCTCCTCGGAGTCGAACAGGGCCTCCGCCAGGGTCTTCGCCAGCTCGGTCTTGCCCACGCCCGTGGGGCCCAGGAAGATGAACGAGCCGATGGGCCGCCTGGGGTCCTTGATCCCGGACCGGGCCCTGATCACGGCGTCGGCAACGGCCTGGACCGCCTCGTCCTGGCCCACGACCCGCTCGTGCAGGATGTCGTCGAGCCTCAGCAGCTTCTCCTTCTCGCCCTCCACAAGCCTGGTCACAGGGATGCCCGTCCAGCGGGATATGATCTCCGCGATGATGTCGTCGGTGACGCTCTCACGCACGAGCCCCTTCTCCCGCTTCGAGGCCTGCTCCAGCTCGGCGAGCTTCTTCTCGAGCTGTGGGAGCCTGCCGTGCCTGAGCTCGGCCGCCTTGTTGAGGTCGTACTCGCGCTCCGCCTTCTCGATCTGGTGCCTGACCTGCTCGATCTCTTCTCTCAAGGCCACGACCTTGTGGATGGCCTGCTTCTCCTCCTCCCACTGGGCCCTCATAACGTCGGCCTGGGACTTCAGGTCCGCAAGCTCGGCCCTGAGCTCCTCGAGACGGGCCATGCTCGCCTTGTCCTTTTCCTTCTTGAGCGCCGCCTCTTCGATCTCCAGCTGCATGACCTTGCGGGTGAGGCTGTCGAGCTCGGCCGGCATGGAGTCGATCTCGGTGCGGATCATGGCGCAGGCCTCGTCCACGAGGTCGATGGCCTTGTCCGGCAGGAAGCGGTCCGTGATGTAGCGGTTCGAAAGCACCGCTGCGGCCACGAGCGCCGTGTCCTGGATCCTCACCCCGTGGTGCACCTCGAAGCGCTCCTTCAGGCCCCTCAGGATGGAGACCGTGTCCTCGACGGAGGGCGGGTCCACCATGACGGGCTGGAAGCGCCTCTCCAGGGCCGCGTCCTTCTCGATGTACTTGCGGTACTCGTCGAGGGTGGTGGCCCCGATGCAGTGGAGCTCGCCCCGGGCCAGCATGGGCTTGAGCATGTTGCCCGCGTCCATGGAGCCTTCCGCGCGCCCCGCCCCCACGATGTTGTGCAGCTCGTCTATGAAGAGCAGTATCCTGCCCTCGCTCGCCTTGATCTCGCTCAGCACCGCCTTGAGCCGCTCCTCGAACTCGCCCCTGAATTTGGCGCCGGCCACGAGCGACCCCATGTCCAGGGAAAAGATGGTCTTGTCCTTGAGACTCTCCGGCACGTCGCCCCGGACGATCCTCTGGGCCAGGCCCTCCACGATGGCGGTCTTGCCCACCCCGGGCTCACCGATGAGGACCGGGTTGTTCTTGGTCTTGCGGGAGAGGATCCGGATGGTGCGCCTGATCTCCGCGTCCCGGCCGATGACCGGATCGAGCTTGCCCAGCTGCGCCTGGGCCACAAGGTCGATGCCGTACTTCTCGAGCGCCTCGTAGGCTGTCTCCGGGTTGTCGCTGGTGACCCGCTGGTTGCCCCGGATGGCGGTGAGCGCGGAGAGCGCCCGCTCCCTGGTGACCTTGAACTGGGCGAGAATCCGCCCCGCAGGGGTCGACGCCCCCTCGTCCATCATGGCGAAGAGCAGGTGCTCCACGGACACGTACTCGTCCTTGAGCCTGGCCGCCTCCTCCTTTGCCTTCAGGAGAACCCTGTTGAAGCGCTGGGTGACGTACACCTTCCCCGCCTCGGCGCCCGGACCCGAGACCTTGGGCCTGCGCTCGAGCTCCTTCTCCACCTCCGAGATCACGGGCTCTACAGGCACGTCCATGCGGGCGAACACCCGGGGGATCAGGCCGTCGGTCTGCTCCAGGAGCGCAAGGAGCAGGTGCTCCACGTCGAGCTCCACGTGCCCGTACCGCACCGCGATGTTCTGGGCGTCCTGGATCGCCTCCTGGGACTTCTGGGTAAACCTGTTCACGTCCATCTGTTGCCTCTCTTAATAATTGATAATTACTACGAGCATTTAGTAGGTTACGGACCCGGTCATTTCAAGGTTTTTCTCCCATCTCAAAGCCCGGCACAAAAAAAAGGGACCCTCGGGGGTCCCGGAGAAATCTTCAGTAGTACTGCCTTGTATCACGAGCTTTTGATCTGTATCTTCTTCTGCTCTCTCTTCTCAGCGTTCAGCTTGGGCAGGTTCACGGTGAGCACGCCTTTGGCAAAGGTGGCCTCCGCCTTGTCGGGGTCCACCTCGGTGGGAAGCGGGATCACCCGGGTGAACGATCCGAACGACCGCTCGGCGTAGTAGGTTTCCTTGCCTTTCTCCTCGCGCTCTTCCTTCTTCTCGCCCTTGATGGTGAGCGAGTCCCTGCTCAGGTTGATGTCGATATTCTTCTCATCCATGCCCGGGAGCTCCGCCACCACCTTGATGGACTTGTCGTCCTCGGTCATGTCCACCTGAGGCACGAACATGCCGGCGGCCTCCATTCCCGGTGCGGTGGTCGGCAGGCCGAACCCCTTGAAGAAATCATCGAACAGCCGGTTCATCTCCCGCTGAAACGCGTCGAGCGGGCTGATCTCGGTTGAGGGAACGTTTCCCCTTCCCCATCTCCAGGGAGACAATGATCTCATTGCCATGGTTCTTCCTCCTTGTGTTCTTTTGTTTTTCCAATATTACGATGCGCGGATCGGGATGTGCCTGGGCTTGGCGGCCTCCGACTTGGGCAGCACTATGCTCAGCACACCGTCCTTTATCTTCGCCTCTATCCTGTCGCGGTCAATGGCCTCCGTGAGGATGAAGGAGCGGAAATAATCACCTACCCCGTACTCTCTGTACACGGCCGCGTGGCCTTCGACGGCGTCCGGTACGACCTTGCCTTCGATGGTGAGCACGTCATTCTCCAGGGTGATGTTCACGTCCTTGTCGCCTACCCCGGGCATGTCGGCCGTGAGGTAGATGCCGTCCTTGTCTTCACTGATATCCACGTTCGGAAGATAGGTGTTGCCGGTCTTCATCCGCTCGGTGGCCAGACCCCTTCCGGCATCCTGCTTTTTGATCTCAACTGCGCTCTTTTCGGTTTCCATGTCTCGACCTCCTTTTACGCTGTCTTTACACTGATCTTCTTGGGCTTCTCAGACTCTGCGCGAGGCAGCGTAATCCTCAGGATGCCCTTGGAGTAGCCGGCTTCCACCCGGTCGTTGTCCACGTCGAAAGGAAGCTGGATCGTGCGGAAGAAATCCCCGCCGCTGCGTTCCCTCCTCTGCCAGCTCTGCCCCTCCCCGAGCTCGGGCTGCGGCCGCCTGCCTTTGATCGTGAGCGTGTCGCCTGTCACGGTCAGGTCAATATCGCTGGGATTTACACCCGGTATCTCGGATGTGACTATGACATCATCCTCACTGGTAAGGATATTGACCGGCGGGAACTTGGCAACACGGGGCCGGCCGAGTCCGGAGAGCAGATCCCCCCAGCTCCGCTCGATACGCTCCATCTCACGGAAGGGGTCCCAACTCCAACTGACTGTACCGATTCTTGCCATGACCCTTACCTCCATGTAATTTTTTTTCTTAAGTAGGGGGCAGAAAATATATTTTCAAGGGTTCCTGGACGCTCCATGGATATTTTCCTGCCATGGACCGGGGATATGCTTCCATGAAGGGAAGGGGCCTTCAGGCAGAGGGCGGAGGCGGCGGTGAGGACCTGGAGATACGGCGGGCATTCCGGCTGGCGGTGGTCCTCCGCGTGGGCACGCCGCCCGAATATGTGTATCCCATCAGGAGATCGTACAGGATGAAATCGCCGGAAGAGTCCGTTCCGGAAAAGGCTTTTTCCCATGGCGGAAGAGCGCATCCAGCCGTTATCCCTGAAAAATCTTCTCTGTACAGAGGGACGTTTTGGTGCTAATAACGAGCCATTCCAAAGAAGGTGTACATGACAAAGATATGGCAGCAAAAGGAAAGATAAAGATCGATCAAGGCTTGTGCAAGGCCTGTGAGCTCTGCATAACGGTCTGTCCCGAAGAAGCGATCCGTATTTCTGAGAGCCTCAACGACAAGGGGTATCATCCTGCGGAGTCCTGCAAGGAATTCTGCAAGGGATGCGCGCTGTGCGCCGTCATGTGCCCCGAGGTCGCCATCGAGGTGTTCCGTGAATAAGAAAGTCCTCATGAAGGGCACGGACGCTATCGCCGAGGCAGCGATCCGTGCCGGGTGCAAGTGTTACTTCGGCTACCCCATCACCCCCCAGAACGAGATCCCAGAGTACATGTCCAGGCGCATGGACGAGGTGGGCGGGGTCTTTCTCCAGGGCGAGAGCGAGATCGCTTCCATCAACATGGTCCTGGGGGCCGCCGCCACCGGGATGAGGGCCATGACGAGCTCCTCGTCCCCGGGCATCAGCCTCAAGCAGGAGGGGCTCTCCTTCCTGGCTGCCCTGGAGCTCCCGGCGGTGATCGTGAACATCAACCGCGGAGGCCCGGGCCTGGGCAACATCGCCCCCAGCCAGGGAGACTACTACCAGGCCACCCGCGGCGGCGGACACGGCGACTACCGCATGCCCGTCTACGCCCCCGATTCGGCCCAGGAGCTCTACGACATCACCATGCACTCGTTCGACGTGGCCGACATGTACCGCTCCCCGGTCATGATCCTGGGCGACGGCATGATGGGCCAGATCGTGGAGCCCATCATCATGAACGACCGGCCCGAGGTGGAGCTCCCGCCCAAGGACTATATCCTCGACGGCGCCGAAGGCAGGCCTTCCCGCATCATCAAGTCCCTGATCCTCGACGCCGCCGAGATGGAAGAGCACAACTGGAAGCTCAAGCGCAAATACGATCTCATGACCCAGCGGCTCCCCCAGTGCGAGGAATACCTCACCGACGATGCGAAGCTCATCATCATCGCCTACGGGACCGCCGCCCGCATCGCCAAGGGCGCGGTGAACCGCGCCAGGACGGAAGGCCTCAAGGTCGGCCTCATAAGGCCCATCACCCTGTGGCCGTTCCCCAGCGATGCCATCCGCAACGCGGCAAAGCGCACCAAGGTCTTTGTGACCTTCGAGATGAGCACCGGCCAGATGGTGGACGATGTCCGCCTGGCCCTCGAGGGGAGAGCTCAATGCGAATTCTACGGCCGGCCGGGCGGCGTGGTGCCTCTGCCGCAGGAAGTGGCACGGATCATCGAGCGCTTCTGGCTGCAGAAGGAGCTGTGACATGAAGACGATCTACACCAGACCCAAGAGCCTCAAACCCGCGCCCTTCCACTATTGCCCGGGCTGCGGCCACTCGATAGTGCACCGGCTCATCTGCGAGCTCATCGACGAGATGGACCTGCGGGGCAGGACCATCTGCATCCCGCCCGCGGGCTGCGCCGTGCTCGCCTATAACTACTTCGACATCGACACCTGCGAATCCGCCCATGGCAGGGGCTGCGCCATAGCCACCGGGTTCAAGCGGGCCAGGCCCGACAAGCTCATCTTCACCTACCAGGGCGACGGCGACATGGCGGCCATCGGCACCGCCGAGACCCTGCACGCGGCGAACCGGGGCGAGCGGATCACGAGCATCTTCATCAACAACGCGGTGTACGGCATGACCGGAGGCCAGATGGCCCCCACCACCATGCTCGGACAGAAGACCTCCACCTCCCCCTACGGCAGGAGGACCGAGATCGAGGGCTATCCCCTGAAGATCACGGACCTCATCGCAACCCTGCCCGGGGCTGCCTATGTCACCCGCACGTCGCTGGCAACGCCTGCGAAGATCCGCGAGACCAAGAAGGCCATCAAGAAGTCCTTTGAGGTTCAGATGGCGGGCCTGGGGTACTCCCTTGTGGAGATCCTCTCGCCGTGCCCCACCAACTGGAAGGTCACACCCAGGGAATCCTTCACCTATCTCGAGGAGATCATGGAGAAGGAGTACCCTATCGGGGTCATGAAAGACAAGACATCGAAAAAAGGATAGGGAACCATGCTCCAGAAGACCATTATGAGCGGGATAGGCGGACAGGGCATCCTGTTTTCGGGCCTGTGCTTTGCCTGGGCCGCCATGCTCGAAGACCACCATGTCACCTATCTCCCCTCCTACGGAGCGGAGATGCGCGGGGGCATCGCCTCCTGCACCATCGCCATATCAGACGAGGAGATCGCCTCCCCGGTCGCATCCTCGCCCGACTATCTCGTGATCATGGACAACGGATCCCTGCAGAGGCTCCAGAACCAGACCGTCTCGGGCGGCGAGGTGTTCATCAACACCAGCATCGTGACCACGCGCCCGGTCCGGGGCGACATCGACGTGGTGGAGATCCCGGTGAACGAGCTCGCCATCAAGACCGTGGGCGAGCGCTACGCGAACATGATCATGCTCGGCGCCTTCGTGAACCGGACCCGCCTGGTCAAGCTCTCCACCATCATCGACCACATGGCGGAGATCCTCGGCAAGGGCAAGGACCGGTTCAAGGACAAGAACATCGAGGCCCTGCAGGTCGGGTACGATTTTTTTTCAAGGGAGAAATAGGTCATGCCAATCAAACAGTTCCGTCTAGAGACCGCGAATGTTTCCGGCAAGCTCTCTTACCTGAGCGATGTGCTGGGAAAGCACGGCGTCAATATCAGGGCCATCTCGGTGGGCTCTGAAACCGGTGACGTTTCGTCCATCTCCATCGTGGTGGACGACCCCAAGAAGGCAAAGAACGCGCTTACATCGGAAAGCATCGACTTTCAGGAGCTGGGTGTCCTGGCCGTGGAGATGCCCGACCACCCGGGCGGGATGAACGCGGTATTGAAACCCCTGCGGGACGCCAAGATCAACGTCATCACCATGTATCCCTACATCGGCAGGGCCTCGAACCCCATCATGATCCTCGAAGTGGACAACCCGTCCGTGGCCACCGACGTGCTCAAGCGCAACTGGGTCAAGCTCTGGGACAAGGAGCTCTACCGGCTCTAGGACCCCTGGTCCCAGGCATCGCCGTCCTGAAGCAGGCGAGGCAGATGCTTCAGGGTGAGCAGCCCCACGTCCACCATGGTTTCGTAGGCGTTCAGCGCCGAGACCCCCAATCCGATCCCTGCAGGCAGCAGCCGCGAGCCTTTCCTGAACGGCAGGAGCCTGCGCAGGAACCTGCGCACCCATTTGCTGATGCCGGTGTTCACGTACCTGCCCGGGAGCGTCCTCGTGACGTACTCCCGGGAGATGGCCCGGTGGTCGCCCTTCTTCTCGATGTTCTCGATGCCGAAGGCCTCCCCCACGATCCGTACGACGAACCTTTCCATGGTCTTGAGGTCGTCGACCCGCGCTCCGTGGAGGGAGCACAGGGAGAGGATGAGCTTCACCGCCTGGTCCAGCAGGAAGAAATTTTCGACGCCCAGGAGCCAGAACGAGAGCAGTGTGCCCGGCCCGGGCATGATGGAGGGGGAGTTGATGAGCGCGTTCCTTATGGCCTGGGCCCGGGCATGCTCCTCGATCATCCCCTGGGACGCGATGTTCAGGCCGGAGAGCTCCGCCTCCCTGCGGGCAAGCCTTGCGGTCTCCAGGCACCGCTTCATGTTGCCCCGGATGAGATTGCTCACCAGGAGCAGGAACTGATCCCCCAGCACGTTCAGGACCTCTCTGCCCTTCACGAGTCCCTTATCCATATCAAAATCCTTGAAATCCCATTGACATACATTACACCTTAATAATATACAAACACATATTTATTGGTAACTGGACACTTTGTAAAGGGGCCGATAGTGACTCCGGGAAACGATATCACACATTTCGTCTGCTCCCCAGGACGTACCATAACAGATTCTTACCCCAAGCATAAGGAGGAAAGACCATGGGTATTCAGTCCATCAAAGACCTCGACTTGAAATCCAAACGGGTTCTCATCCGGGTCGATTTCAACGTCCCCCTCGATGAGAATGGCAATATCAGCGACGACGCCAGGATAAAGGGCGCACTGCCCACCATCCAGCACGCCATCGACCAGGGTGCGAAGGTGATCCTCATGTCCCACATGGGCAGGCCCAAGGGCAAGGTGAACAAGGCCTTGAGCCTGGTGCCCGTGGCCCGTCGCCTCTCGGAGCTCCTCGGCTCGAGCGTGAACATGGCCCCGGACTGCATCGGCGACGAGGTCAAAAAGATGGTGAACAGCCTCAAGCCCGGCGACGTGCTCCTCCTGGAAAACCTGCGTTTCCACATCGGCGAGGAAAAGGACGATCCCGAGTTCGCCAAGGCCGTCTCGGAGCTGGGCGACGTCTACATCGACGACGCCTTCGCCACGGCGCACCGCGCCGCCGCATCCATGGTGGGCATCACCAGGCACATCAAGGAAAAGGGAGCGGGCTTCCTCATGCTCGACGAGGTGAACTACATCAACAAGGCCCTCAAGGACCCGCAGCGCCCCTTTGCGGCCATCGTGGGCGGAGCGAAGATCTCGGGCAAGCTCGAGGTCCTGGAGAACCTCGTGGAGAAGGTGGACAAGATGATCATCGGCGGCGGCATGGCCTTCACCTTCGTCAAGGCCCTGGGCCAGGACATCGGCAAGTCCCTGGTGGAAGACGACCTCGTGGCCAAGGCACGGGAGATCATGGAGAAGGCAAAGGCACGGGGCGTGAAGCTCTACCTGCCCGTCGACTGCGTGTGCGCCCCCGACATCAAGGCGGCCCAGGGCATCGTGGAAAAGACCATCCAGGAGATCCCCGCGGACCTCATGGCCCTCGACATCGGCCCCGCCTCCTCGACCCTGTTCTCGGAAGCCTTGAGCGACTGCAAGACCATTGTCTGGAACGGCCCCATGGGGGTGTTCGAGCAGAAGTCCTTTGCCGCCGGCACCATGGAAATCGCCAAAAAGGTCGCCTCATCAAAGGCATTGACCATTGTGGGCGGTGGTGATACAGATGCCGCATTGCACGAGAGCAAGCTGTCCGACAAGGTCAGCTTCGTGTCCACGGCAGGCGGCGCCTTCCTCGAGATGCTCGGGGGCCTCGAGCTGCCGGGGGTAAAGGCGCTCGAAAGCTAGGAGATTGAAGGATGAGGACTCCCCTGATCGCGGGCAACTGGAAGCTCTTCAAGACCCTTGAAGAGGTTCTGGCGTTTGCCGCGGACATCAAGAGCCGTGCGGCCGACGTCGTCGGTACGGAGATCCTCGTCTGCCCTTCGTTCGTGTACATCAAGACCCTTGCCGACGCGCTTTCAGGGACGAATATCCAGGTGGGCTCCCAGAACGTCTACTGGGAAGACTCCGGCGCATTCACCGGCGAGGTGAGCGCGCCCATGCTCTCGAGCGTCGGCGCCAGCCACGCCATCATCGGCCACTCCGAGCGCAGGCAGTATTTCCACGAGACGGACGAGACCGTGAACAGGCGCCTGTTCGCAGCCCTGAAAGGGGGCCTCGTCCCCATCGTGTGCGTGGGGGAGACCCTGGCACAGCGGGAGGCCGGCAGCACGTTTGCCGTGGTGGAAGCCCAGCTCAGGGACGGGCTGAAAGGCATCGACGCAGGACTGGCGGCGAAGGCGGTCATTGCCTATGAGCCGGTCTGGGCCATCGGCACCGGGAAGACCGCCACCCCGGAGACCGCGCAGGAGGTCCACGGCTTCATCCGGACCACCCTCGGGGGGCTCTTCGGCAAGGATACCGCCTCGAAGATCAGGATCCTCTACGGCGGCAGCGTGAAGGGCGACAACATCGACGCCCTCATGGCACAGGTCGACATAGACGGTGCACTGGTGGGAGGCGCCAGCCTCGAGCCTGCATCGTTCGAAAGAATAATACGCTTCAAAAGGTGATAAAGACATGTATGGACTCGTTCTGACAATTCACATCCTGGTATCGATCCTTCTGATCATCGCCGTGCTCCTGCAGGCGGGCAAGGGCGCCGACATGGGCGCGGTCTTCGGCGGCGCAGGCTCGCAGGCGCTCTTCGGATCGGCAGGCCCTGCCGACTTCCTCAACAAGGCGACCCGCGTGCTGGTGGTGGTCTTCATGCTCACCTCGCTGACCCTGGGGTTCTCCACGCTGAAGAAGCCAAGCGAGAGCGTCATGCAGAAGGCAACCACCTCGCAGCCCGCTGCCCCGGCTCAGAGCGCGCCGGCACCGGCCGCTCCCCAGGGTGCAGCCCCGACAGCACCGGCTCCTTCGGCCCCTGCAGCACCCGCTGCCCCGTCGAGCGCACCGGCAGCCCCTGCGAATTAACCAGGAAGAGTCATCACATCTTAAAAAAAAGCAAAGCATGCCCCGGGAAACCGGGGCATGCTTGTTGTCTTAAGCCCACGAATAACGCCTGCCGGCGGTCTGCCTCTCTCGGAGGATGACCCCTGATGCCGGAGAAAATGCCCTGCCCTTTCGGTTAACGGCTCTCGATCTGGGCCTCGACCAGGCTGCCGCCGCAGTACTTTTCCCGGAGCTTCGGCTTTTCGATCTTCCCCGTTGGGTTGCGCGGCACCGACTCGAACATGATCTTCCGCGGGCGCTTGTAGCGCGGCAGGGTGGTGCAGAACTGCAGGATCTCGGCCTCGGTGCAGGAGAAGCCCGGCTTCAGCTCGACGATGGCCACGGCGATCTCGCCTAAGCGCTGGTCGGGGAGGCCGATCACCGCCACGTCCTTGATGGCCTCGTGCGTGCGCAGGAAGTCCTCGATCTGCACCGGGTACAGGTTCTCGCCGCCGGTGATGATCACGTCCTTCTTGCGGTCCACCAGGTAGACGAACCCGTCTTCATCCATCCGCGCCATGTCTCCCGTGTAGAGCCAGCCGTCCCTGAGGAGCTCGGCCGTGGCTTCCGGGTTGTTGTAATAGCGCCTCATCACGCCCGGACCTTTCACACAGAGCTCCCCCACCTCGCCCTGATTGACGGGATTGCCTTTTTCGTCCACGATCTGAAGCTCCCACCCGTAGCCCGCCTTCCCGATGGCGCCCACCTTGTGGATGTTCTCGATCCCCAGGTGTACGCAGCCGGGGCCGATGGACTCCGACAGGCCGTAGTTCGTGTCGTACTCGTGGTTGGGGAAATGCGCTTTCCAGCGCTTGATCAGGCTGGGCGGAACCGGCTGGGCGCCGATGTGCATCAGCCGCCACTGGTCGAGCCTGTACTCCTCGGGCTTCACCTCGCCGCGATCGATGGCGTCGAGGATGTCCTGTGCCCATGGAACCAGCAGCCAGACGATGGTCACCCCCTCCTCGGACACGGCTTTCAGGATCCACTCCGGCTTGACACCGCGCAGCAGGACGGCCCGGCTTCCGGCCAGGAAGGAGCCGAACCAGTGCATCTTGGCGCCGGTGTGGTAGAGCGGGGGGATGCAGAGGAAATTGTCGTCGCGGGTCTGCTTGTGGTGCTCCTTCTCCACCTCGCAGGAGAACACCAGGGCGCGGTGGGAGTGGAGGATGGCCTTGGGGAAGCCGGTGGTGCCCGACGAGAAGTAGATGGCCGCGTCGTCGTCGTCGGTAAGCGTGACGCCGGGAGCGGACGAGGAGCAGCACGCGGTGAGGGCGTAGTAGCTTTCGGCGAAGGCGGGGCAGTCCTGCCCCACGAACAGCCGGATCTTCACGTTCGGGATCTCGTCGCGGATCGCCTCGATCCTCCCGGTGAACTCCGGCCCGAAGATCAGGACGTCGCACTCCGCCAGATCGAGGCAGTACCTGATCTCTTCTTCCGTGTAGCGGTAGTTCAGCGGCACCGCAAGCGCGCCGGTCTTCAGGATGCCGAAATAGACCGGCAGCCACTCCAGACAGTTCATGAGCAGGATCCCGACCTTGTGGCCTTTCTCCAGGCCCCTTCCCAGGAGGAAGTTGGCAAGGCGGTTGGCCTTGTCATCGAACTCCCGCCAGGTCATCTCCCGGCGGTAGCGCTTTTCCGGATTGGTCTCGACGAGCTCGTAGTCCTTCCAGCTCACCGTCTTTTCCTTGATCTCGGGATTGATCTCAACCAGGCTGACCTCTTCGCCGTACAGGGCCGCGTTGCGGGCAAGGATTTCCGTGATGGGCATCTCCGACTTCTCCTGCTCTGGATTCTGACTGTTCTGATCCGGTGTTACAGTGGGATACTAGCACGTTCCGAAGGCCATTTCAAAAGCCATCTTTCCCCCGGGTCCGAATCTACAGCAGTGCAGACCCGCACAAACCCCGGTCAGCCTTCGAGACGGGCGTCCATGGTTATGGGTATGCTGAGCGCCCTCGAGACAAGGCACCCGGTTTTAACGTTGTTCGCGCACTTTTCAAAGGTCATCGGGTCCACCCCGGGCACGACGGCCCTGATATCCAAGTGGACGCCCGTGATGGAAAAGCCCTCCCCTGCCTTCTCGAGGCTCACGGTCGCCGTGGTCATGATGCTCTCCGCCATGAACCCTGACTGACCAAGCTCCAGTGACAGGGCCATCGAGGCACAGCCCGCGTGGGCGGCGGCGATGAGCTCCTCGGGATTCGTGCCGGGCTCCCCGCCGAAGCGCATGCCGAAGGAATACGGTGTGTCCTTGAGCGCGCCACTGCCCGTGGTGAGCGTCCCTTTCCCCTCCTTTATGCCGCCTTTCCAGACCGCTGAGCCTTTCCGTTTCATCTTCCCTCCTCATAAGCGTGATTCTATGATCCATCTCTCTTCAATACATGATAAGCCCCTCGCTGCAGGCCTCACCGGTTGGAACGCGAGCCCACCGGGCTCCTTCCCCGGGGATGGCTCCCCTCTGCTCCCGCCTGTACCGGATTACCGTCTCCTCCGCGGTGAGCGCGAAGGCCTGGCGGTTACGAGCCCGCACCTCTCGTCTCCCGGTACGCGATGCCCACGGCCACGACCACGATGAGGAGCCCCATGAACATGCTGAACTGGTCACCCCGGTAGAGACCATAGAGGAAGTCGAGGATCCCGAGGATGATGAAAACGATCAGGGCCATGTGTCTTTTCTTCATAACCATCCCGAACACTTTACTCCATCTTTGACTTCTTGCCGCTCATTTCCTCGATATCAACCCTGATAACCGTTATATGCGCCGCATCCTTTTCTTCAAGCACACCGTCGTCATCGCCGTATTGCCTCATGATGGACTCGAGCGCCTTCAGCTTCCCGCCGACGTCCTCAACGAAAAAGGCCCTGCCCCGGCCCACCACGCTCCGGTACCTCAGGGAAAAGGAGCAGGGGTTCTCTCCCTTGACCACCTCGGTGTCGGTGTCAAACTCGAAGCACACAGCGTTGTTCTTCCGGAGGATTTCCATTTTCTTCCCCTCTCCTGCCCCGTGGAAATAGAGGCTCGTGCCGTCGTACCCGAAGCACAGGGGCACGAGGTAGGGGGCGCCCCCGTCGCACATGGCCAGCCTGCACACCAGGGACCTGGCGATAATGGCGTCGATGGCCTCCCGTTCGGTGATCTCCTTGTCCGTTCGTCTCATGGCTCTCCTCTCATGTTTTCTTTCAGGTGCCTGATCCCTGCCCTTCGTCCTCACCCTCTTCCCCGGCAGGCAGGTACATTACGCACTCCGACGTCCTCCCGTTGAGCTTGATGACCAGGGGCTTCTCCAGCCTCACGTGCTTGAGGAAGGCCGTCTCGCTCACCACGGGCAGGGATTCCAGCAGGCCCCAGTCGAGGGTGTCCGACGAACCCTCGGTCACGGTCACGTAGGGGATGCCCAGAGAGGTGATGTTCTGGAAGAAGTGCGAGCCCTGGGAGGGGTCCGCCTTGAGCAGGGCGTCCCTGAGCTCCAGCATGGCGCCCACCCCGGATATGTGCCTCCACTGGACCGGGATGCCCAGGAACCGGTCCAGCGATCCCCACCTCCCGGGCCCGATGAGCAGGTAGGGAAGCTTTTCCTTCACGAGGGAACCGTTGATCCTGCCCACCTCCTCTGCGATCTCGGCCGTGGATTCGATCTTGAAGTCCCCGGGCTTGACGAACACTATGTCCCTGATGTCGGAGCGCTTGCCGTTGCCCAAGGCCATGCCCGAGGAGCAGAAGGCCCGCGCCCGGTCCCGGGGGGTGATCTCCACCTCGTAGCGGTTCTCGTTCGCCGCCATGGGCCTGAGCTGGAGGAGGAAGAACTCGCACTCCCCGGGCCTGTCCCTCCTGAGGTTCACAGCGAACTCCATCTCCACCGGGCACCCCATCTTTTTCCTGCCCGTCTCCAGCAGGTCAGAGAGGAGCTCGGGCAGGGGGATCAGCCCGTGCTTGAGGACCATGGCAAAGGTGACGACCTTGCCGCCCGGACCCTCGCCCGTGTCCCTGATCCTGTGCTCCTCGTGGTCGTAGGTGCTCGCCAGGACCGTGACCGGGTACTCGCCCCTGGCGTCGTAGATCTCCCGTTTCTCCAGGCCGGGGAAATCCTGGGGACACAGCCCGCCCTGCACCTCTTTCATGGGCAGGGAGTAGAAGAAGCGCTGGGAGTTCTCGAGCATGTCCTCGATCTTGGAGAACTGGGGCAGGACCTCCGGGTATCGCGGGGAGAAGCGGAGCGACTTTTCGCCCTCCACCACGGTCTTGCCGAAACCGAGCGCCATCTGCACCACCCCCTCCTCGGGCTTCATCTCCCCCACGGGGTAGAAGTTGTGGGACTGGGCCACCCCGGAGATGGCGGGGTAGAAATGGCCGTCGTACACGTCGCCTGCCAGCTGCTGGATGACCACGGCCATGGCCTCTTCCTGGGGCTGGCCGGCTGTGCTCCTGGAGAATGCCTTGGGGCTCTCGTAGCAGGTCGAGGCGTACACGAGCTTCACGGCGATGATGAGCTGCTCGAGCCGCACCTTGAAATCCGGGTGGTTGTTGGGCAGCATGCAGGTCTGGTAGAGCCCGGCATAGGGCTTGAACTGGGCGTCCTCCAGCAGGCTCGACGACCTCACAGCCAACGGATAGGTCACCTGTCTCAGATAGGCCATGAGGTCCCTGATCACCTCCCCCTGCATCTCCCCCTTCAGGAAGGCGCCCGTCACCTCTTCGTCCGTTGCCTCCTCGGTGGCGTAGCGCTTCAGGCCGTTCCTCTCCACAAAGGTCTTGAAGGCCTCGGTGGCAAGCACCACAGTCTGGGGTATCCTGATGGAAACCGTGGGGTACTTCTGGTGGAGGGAGACGTCCTCGTTCAGGACCGAGGACATGAACGCGAGCCCCCGCGCCTTGCCGCCCAGGGACCCTCGGCCCATCTTGGCGAAGTCGAGGAGGTCGATGTCGAACTCCTTCCGGTTGAAGGAGGCCACCACCCCCTTCTGGCGCCACTTGCGCACGAGGTGGATGAGCGATATGAGGTAGCTCCTCAGGGCAGCGATGGTGACGAACGAATCGGGCCTGATCTCGCGGAGCGTGGAGGCGAGCTCGATCTCGGAGCGCATCATGACCCAGTTGGCCAGGTGCTTGCGCGCGATGTGGAAGCGGAGCGACTCGTCGGGGATCTCCGCGAGCATCTCCTCCAGCTCCCTGAGCTTCGAGGCCCTGCCAACCTCGCGGCCGTCGGGCATCCGGAAAACGAACTCCCCGAACCCCAGCTCGCTCAGGAAGAACTCGTGGATTTCCTCCAGCAGGTCCGGTGAGCCCTTGTCGATGAAACGGGCGGGGATCTTCTCGGCCTTGAGGCCGTTGGCCGGCTCGTTGCTCAGGAGGAGCAGGGGCAGATACGGGTTCTCGCTCCTGGCCTTCATGAGGAGGTCGATGCCGGCGGTCCCGGAGAGCCTGCCTCCTCTGGGGAAGCGCGTGTCCGCAATGACGCCCAGCAGGTAGGGCCGGTACCGGTCATAGAGCTCGGAGGCCTCCTCGTACGTCCGGGCGAACAGGATCTTCGGCCTGGTGCGCATGATGAGGAGCCGCTCCTCCTCGTTGACCCCGAACTCGAGCACGGCCTGGATCTGGCGGACCACCTCTCCGTAGAAGATGGGCAGCATCATGGAGTAGTAATAGGGGGAATCCTCAACGAAGATGATGACGCGCACCTGGCCGCGGGCAGTGTCGTAGTCCACGTTCAGCCGGTCTTCCGTGCTCTTGATGATGGCCAGCAGCAGGTCCGCGTTGCCGGACCAGATGAAGACCTCATCGATGCCCTCGAAGGCGATCACCTCGCCGTCGGTCTGCAGCCCGCTCAGACTGTGGGCAAGAAGATACACGGGGAGCTTCGGGTTTTTCTCCTTGATGCGCCTGCCCAGCGTGAAGGCGTCCATGTCGTCGAGGTGCGGCATGGTGATGACCAGGTCGAACCGGTTCCCCTCCAGGAGCTCGAGGGCGTGCAGGGCGGACGAGGTCCGGGTGACGCGGGGCGGCTGGGACAGGTTCATGTCGCTGTATTCGTTGATGATGCGGGAAGCCAGCGTGACGTCCTCCTCTATGAGGAAGGCGTCGTAGGGGCTCGACACCAGGAGGATCTCACGGACCTTGTACGCCATCAGCTCCAGAAAGAGCTTGAAGTTCAGGTGATACTTGACCGAAAGCTCACGATCGCTCAGCTCCACGCACGACCCCTTCGCCATGGGAATGCTATGCAGCCTACGGCACTGCTCTGCAAGAATCAAGAATCATCAACCTGTTCCTCCCTCATCCCCGGAAGATATGGCAGCGGTCCCCATCGAGGGACCGCTGCCTGGAAGCATCCGGGGGGAATACGAACGCGTCCTCAAATCAGACCACGCCCTGCGCCATCATGGCGTCGGCCACCTTCACGAAGCCGGCGATGTTGGCGCCGTTCACGTAGTTGCCGGGCGTGCCGTAGGTGTTTGCCGCGTCCACGCAGGCGCTGTGGATGCTCTTCATGATCATCCTCAGGCGGGCGTCGACCTCTTCCCTGGTCCACGAGAGTCTCATGCTGTTCTGCGTCATCTCGAGGCCGGACACCGACACGCCGCCCGCGTTGGCGGCCTTGCCGGGTCCGTAGAGGAGCTTGTGCTCGATGAAGAGGTCCACGCCGTCGGGCGTGGTGGGCATGTTGGCGCCTTCGGAGATGACGTAGACACCGTTGCGCACGAGGTTGGCTGCGTCCCTGCCGTTGATCTCGTTCTGGGTGGCGCTGGGGAACGCGCACTGCGCCTTGTGGTTCCACAGGGGATTGAAGTCGGAGGCCGGGTCGATCTCGAAGTAGACCGCTTCCTTGTACTTGTCGGCATACTCCTTGATGCGGCCCCTTCTCACGTTCTTGAGCTCCATGACATAGGCCAGCTTCTCCCGGTCGATGCCCTTGTCGTCGAAGATGTAGCCGTTGGAGTCGGACAGGGTCACCACCTTGGCGCCGAGCTCGAGGAGTTTCTCGGTGGTGAACTGGGCGACGTTGCCGGAGCCGGACACGAGGCAGGTCTTGCCTTCGAGGGTCTCTCCCCTGGTGGAAAGCATCTCTGCCGCAAAGTAGACAGCGCCGTAGCCCGTGGCCTCGGGCCTGATGAGGCTGCCGCCCCACTTGAGCCCCTTGCCGGTGAGCACCCCGGTGAACTCGTTGACGATCTTCTTGTACTGCCCGAAGAGGTAGCCGATCTCCCGGGCGCCCACGCCGATGTCGCCCGCCGGCACGTCCGTGTCCGGCCCGAGGTGGCGGTAGATCTCGTTCATGAAGCTGTGGCAGAAGCGCATGACCTCACGGTCGGACTTGCCCTTGGGATCGAAGTTCGACCCGCCCTTTCCGCCGCCCATGGGCAGCGTGGTGAGCGAGTTCTTGTAGACCTGCTCGAAGGCCAGGAACTTCAGAATGCTCAGGTTTACGGACGGATGGAACCTGAAGCCTCCCTTGTAGGGGCCGATGGCAGAGCTCATCTGGATCCGGTAGCCACGGTTGATCTGGACCTTGCCCTTGTCGTCCACCCACGGGACCCGGAACATGACGACCCGCTCGGGCTCCACCATCCGGTCGAGTATCCTCTCTTCCCGGTACTCGGGGTGCCTGTCGAGGACCGGCTTCACCGATTTGGCAACCTCTGACACGGCCTGGATGAACTCCCTTTCCCCAGGGTTGCACTCCTCGCACTTTTTGATGAAGTCTTCCATGTGGTGCCTCCTCCTTTTTGTCTGGTTTCATCCATATCTCTTCCCGCCATCCCCTCGGATGACGGGGCTCCGCCGGCATCCGCGCCCTTTGCCCCCTGCGCGCCCCTGAAGACGCACCTGGGGCGTGTCTCTCAATACTCTGCATGAGCTTCATCGAGCTCTGTATGAGGGGTGCCCGGCCCACCCACCCGTCAAGGGCGTGGGTGGGACGAACACGTACGAAAGGGGGCTACCAGTATCTGTCGGATGCCATGGTGTATCGTGCCTAGATTCCCAGGTACGCCTCCCTTATCTGCGGATTGTCGAGGAGCTCCCTGCCCGTGCCTTCCATGACGATGCGGCCATGCTCCAGCACATATCCGCGGTCTGAGATGCTCAAGGAATGCTGAACGTCCTGCTCCACCAGAAGCACGGTGGTTCCCTGCTCCGCGATCTTGCGGATGGTGGCGAAGATCTCCCTGATGAGCACCGGGGCGAGGCCGAGCGACGGCTCGTCCATCATAAGGATCTTGGGTCTCCCCATCATGCCCCTGCCGATGGCGACCATCTGCTGCTCTCCGCCGGAAAGCGTGATGGCCTGCTGCTTTTCCCGCTCCTCCAGTCGAGGCAGCAGCTCGTAGACTTCTTTGAGCGAGGCTTCCCTGTGCGGGTACGCGCGGGAGTTGTGGGCACCCACCACGAGGTTTTCCTTGACCGTCATGAGCGAGAAGAGTTTCCTGCCCTCTGGTACATGGATGATGCCCTGCTCCACGATCTTCTCGGGCCGCATGTTCGTGATGGGCCTGCCCTCGAACATGATATCGCCGGAGGTTGCGTTCATGAGGCCGGAGATGCACTTGAGCGTGGTGGACTTGCCCGCCCCGTTGCCGCCGATGAGCGAGATGACCTCTCCCTCCTCGACTCTCATCGAGACGTCATAGATTACCTGTACATCGCCGTAGTGGCAGTTGATATTCCTGATCTCAAGCAGCGACATTGCCATCACCCCCTGCCCCGTAGCTCTCGCCCAGGTATGCCTTGATCACGCGCTCGTCGTTGGCCACCTCCGAAGGCGTGCCGTCCATGATCTTCCTGCCGAACTGGATGACCGTGATCCGGTCCGAAACCGACATGATGGCCCGCATGATGTGCTCGATGATGAAGATGGTGACCCCGTTGTCCCTGATCTCGCGGATGACGTCGAGCGTCTCGTCCACCTCGTTGGGCCTCAAGCCCGCCATGCACTCGTCCATGAGGAGCATCTCGGGGTCCGTGGCCATGGCACGGGCCATCTCGAGCCGTTTGCGGTCGGCGATGGTGAGGTTCTTTGCCAGCACGTTCGCCTTGTCCCCCAGGTTGAACTTCCTGAGGACTTCCATGGCCCGGTCTTCGGCCTCCGAACGGTTCGATGTCCTGATGAAGGCCCCTACGGTGGCGTTGTAGAGGACCGTTTTGGACTGGAACGGCTTCACGATCTGGAAAGTCCGGGCGATCTTCAGCTTGCAGATGTTCCAGGGCTTCCAGTCCGTGATGTCGTGGCCGTTGTAGAGGATGGTGCCTGAGGTCGGGGCGTACGCCCCGGCAACGCAGTTGAAGAGCGTGGACTTGCCTGCGCCGTTGGGACCGATGAGGCCGTAGATCTGACCCTTCTCGATGGAGAGGCTCACCTGGTCGACAGCTTTCAACCCGCCGAAGTGTTTCGATACGTTGTTGACTTCAAGAAGTGCCATTACGACTTCACCTCCTTTCCTGCGCCGCTGACCTTGTCCAGGAACCAGTCGTAGGCCTTCGACAGGGGCTCGACCAGGCCTCTGGGCTGGAAGAGCATGACAAGGATCAGGACAAGCCCGAATATCACCAGGTGAAGTCCGGGCAGCGTCGAGCTGAGGTAGATGCGGGTGAGCTCACCCACCGGCCTGAGGAGGAGCGCTCCCACCACAGGGCCCGCAATGGTGCCCCTGCCTCCGATGAGTGCGATGAACGCGAGCTCGAAGGAGAAGTCCAGGCCCAGGATCTGCTTCGGGTAGAAGTACAGGGTGAGCTGGGCGAGGAAGGTCCCGCCGAGCGCCGTGAGGAAGCAGCTGATGCCCATTGCCAGCACCTTATACCTGGCCACGTTCACGCCCAGCGCCTGTGCGGCCTCCGGCTCCTCTCCTCCTGCGGCGAGGTAGTAGCCCGGCCTGGTCCTGGAGAACCACCAGGTGATGAAGAGCACCACGCACAGCATGAGAAGGATGATGTAGTAGTAGGGGACCTTGCTGGCGAACTGGAACGCGGCGAAGTTGTTCCCGGGAATGAGGGGCACGCAGATGCCCCGCGGACCGTTGATGGTGAACGGGCCGAACTGCATGGTGTTCTCCACCAGCACCCGGATGCCCTCGCCGAAGGCCATGGTGCACAGGGCGAAGTAGGCGCCCCTGAGCTTGAGCGTGGGGATGCCGATGATGACCCCCACGACGGCCGCGATGACCGCCCCCGCCCACATGCCGATCCAGGGGCTCACCCCGAAGGAGATGAACAGCACCGTGGAGGTGTACGCCCCGATGCCCACGTAGGCCGAGTGACCCAGGGGGAGCACGCCGGCGAATCCTCCCACGAGGTTCCAGGTCGTGGTGAGATAGGCAAACAGGAAGAGCATGATGAGGATCTGCAGCGTCGTGGGGCTCGACACCCACACCGGGATGGTGAACACGAACACCGCAAGGATGACCTTGAGCATGATATCGATGGTTTTTCTCTTTGCCGATCCGGTATTCATCGTCGTCTCCTTTCTCACCAGTCTCGTTTTTCGCCGAAGAGACCAGCCGGCATGATGAAGAGCACCGCCAGGAAGACCACGTAGACGATGAGCTCAGTCCAGGTCGATGTCATGAACATGGGGAAGACCGATTCGATGAGGCCCACGATGAGCCCGCCGATCAGTGCCCCCGGTATGCTCCCGAGGCCGCCTAGGACCACGATGATGAAGCACTTCACGTCGAAGACGACGCCCACCGTGGGGAAGACATAATAGAAAGGTATCAGGACGCATCCGACGATACCCGCGATGGCGGCGCCTATGCCGAAGGCAATGTTGTACACGCGGTACTGGTTGATGCCCATGAGGCTTGCTGCATCCCGGTCGAGGGAGGCTGCCCGGATGGACATGCCCATCTTCGTGTACTTCAGGAACCACACCAGGAGACCCGCCGTCACCATGGTGGTGATGAAGCCGTAGAGGAGAGGCTTCTGGATGATGTAGTCACCGATGAGCATGACCTGGCCCGAGATGCTGGTGGGCACCACGCGGTATTCGGCCCCGAAGATCATCAGGGCGAGGTTGTCGAGGATGTACCAGACGCCCGTGGTCACGATGATGACCTCCGTGGGCTCCCGGACGTCCCGCTGCGCCTCCAGGATGGGCTTGATGATGATGCCCTGCAACGCGTAGCCGAAGATGAAGAGCATCGGCACCACCAGGAGAAGCGCCGCGTACGGGTGCCACCCGGTCAGCTTCACGATCCAGTAGGCCGTGAACATGCCCACCATGAGCATGGAGCCGTGGGCGAAGTTGATGACCTTGATGACCCCGAAGATGAGCGTCAGCCCCAGCGCTGCGAGCCCATAGTATGCACCGGTCATGAGCCCGTTGATGAGTATCTGCACGTAGAATTCCATTACGACCTCGTCTGTTGTTCTTTCAGGCCGGGCCGGGTGCGTCGCTTCATCACCCGGCCCGCCCGTCTGTTTTTACGTTCCCTCGTAAGGCCGGCCTCTTTTTACTTCATGGGGAACACGGCCTTGACGCCCTTCCGCGCTGCGGCTGCGGGGTACACGGTCACGCGCTCCATATTGCCGTTTATGTTGCGGAACTGAACCAGGACGATGCCGGCATGAATGTTCTGGCCGCTCTCGTCGAACTTCACGCAGTTGTAGGACAGGATGTCGATGCCGAGCTTGCCTTTGCCCACGCAGAGGTTGGTCTTTGCAAGGGCGTCCCTGATCTTTTTGGGATCGGTGGAAGCTGCACGATCGAGGGCGTCAGCGATAACGTAGACGCTCGCGAAGGCGTCGACGGACTCGCCGGCCAGGTCATAGCCATAGCGCTTCTTGAACTCGGCGTTGACCGCAGGGATCTCTTTGCGGCCGAGGTCGGTCTCCCACTCCACCACGTCGAACATGTACTCGCAGTTCTTGCCCGTGTTCTTTCTGAAGGAGGGGTCTGCATGGCCTCCGCCGGTGCCGATGATGGCCTTCGGCTTCACCTTCAGGGTCGCCATGGTGTTGGTGAGCAGGATGGCGTCAGCCGCGTTGGAGGTGAGCAGCAGGACGTCGGGTTTCGCGAACTTGATCTTCATGACCACCGGGGTCAGGTCGCTGGCGGTGCTGGGGTAGGGCTCATCGAGGACGACCTTGTAGCCGAACTGCTTGGCCAGCTTCTCCCACTGCTGCTTCATGCCGGTGCCCCAGTCGCCGTTCTCGTACACGAAGGCGATGGTGGAGAGCTTGGTGCCCGTGAGCTTCTTCTGCTCCTCGAGGAAGAGGAACTGGTCACGCGCCCACCAGGAATCCTTCGCAGCAATGCGGAAGGTGTACTTGAAGCCGCGCTCGGTGATGGTGTCGTTGACCGAAACCGGGACCACGTAGGGAACCTGGTACCGCTCCGCCACCTGGGTGGAGGGCAGGGTCACCGCCGAGTTCCAGGCGCCGGAGATGAGCGACACCTTGTCTGTGTTGATGAGCTGCTCGGCAGCGGTCACGCCGACGTTCGGGTCGCCCTTGGAGTCGGTGAAGATGTTGACGAGCTTCGCGCCACCTAAGGATTTGATGCCGCCGGCCTTGTTGATGTACTCGGTGGCCATCTCGATGGCGTTCTTGTTCTGGATGCCCACCGATGCCGACGGGCCGGAGAGGGGAAGGATGTTGCCAATCTTCACCTCTTTTACCTTCTCGGCTGCAGTGGCCGGAGAACCGATGATGACGAGACTCAATGAAACCAGGACCATGAGCATGCTCATGAATCCGCCACGATAAAAACTCCTCTTGTTCATAATTCCCCCTTCCATTTTTGTATGCTGTTCTCTTGTCCACCCTTGTGGGGCAGACACCCCGTCAAGATTGTCAGCACCTCACTTCCTGAGCGATGCAAAGGCCTCGTCCAGGATGGCGATCCCCTTCTTGAGCTGCGCGTCCGTGATGACCAGCGGCATCATGGTCCTGATGACGTTGCTGTACGAGCCGCACGACAGCAGAACCAGGCCCTTTTCCCATGCGTATTTCACCACCGCGGCCGTCTCATCCGGAGCGGGTTTCTTGGTCCTGCGGTCCTTGACCAGCTCGAGGGCCAGCATGGGACCCAGACCCCGCACGTCGCCGATGATCTCGTACTTCTTCTTGAGCCCTTCGAACGCCTTCCGGACCTTCCTGCCGAGCCGTTCGCTCTTTTTCAGCATGTTCTGCTCTTCGTAAACATCGAGCACCGCGTTGGCCGCCGCGCAGGACACCGGGTTCCCTCCATAGGTCCCGCCGATGCCGCCGCCGTGCACCGAGTCCATGATCTCCTGCCTGCCGACGAGCGCGGCGATGGGCATGCCTGCGCCGAGGCTCTTGGCCACCGTTATGAGGTCAGGCTGCACGCCCCAGTGCTCTATGGCGAACATCTGCTTGCCGGTCCTGGCCATGCCTGACTGGATCTCGTCGGCCACGAAGAGGATGCCGTTCTCCTTGCAGATCTGGGCCACCCTCGGGAAGTACTCCGGGGGAGGGGTGATGAAGCCGCCCTCGCCCTGGACCGGTTCGGCAACGATGGCAGCGATGGAGTCAGGGGTGACCCTGCCGAAAAACTCGTCCTTGATGTACTCCGCGCAGGCGATGCCGCACTTGGGGTACTTGAGCCCGAAGGCGCAGCGGTAGCAGTAGGCGTTCGGAATCCGGTAGACTTCCGGCGCAAACGGCCCGAAACCCCACTTGTAGGGCTTCACCTTGGCGGTCATGGTCATGGTGAGCAGAGTCCTGCCGTGGAAGGCATGGTCGAGGACCACGATGGCCGGCCTCTTGGTGTAGTACCTGGCGACCTTGACAGCGTTTTCCACCGCCTCGGCGCCCGCATTGGTGAGGAACACCCTCTTGGGGGCCGGGACCGGGGTGATCCTGCAGAGCTTCTCGCCCAGCAGTACTGCCTGTTCGTACGGAGTCACCATGAAGCAGGTATGGGTGAACTTCTCGGCCTGCTTCTTGATGGCGGCAACGACCTTGGGGTTCGAGTGCCCCACGTTCATGACAGCGATGCCGCCGCCGAAATCGATGTACTCGTTGCCTTCCACGTCGGTGAGCACGGCTCCCCTGGCGGAAGCGATATACGCAGGCTTGCCGCTGGCAAAGCCCTTTGCCATGACCTCGTTTCTCAGATCTGCTATCGATTTGTTGCTCATGATCCTTCCTCCTCTACGATTCGTACGTCGTCCGGGCTAAAGGGCTGCCCTGTAGATCTCCTTGGCATCCTTCAGGTTCAGGGTGCGCGGGTTGTTTGCCAGGAGGCGGGTGACCTTCATCACGCCTTCTGCGAGCATGTCTATGTCTTTCTCCTTTACGCCGAAGTCCTTCAAGTGCCTGGGCACCTTCAGGTCATTCGCCAAACGATCAATGGCGTCGACCACCCTGTCGACGACCTGCAGTTTATCGAGACCCGAAACGGGGATGCCGAACGGCCTGCTCAGCTTCGCGAACTTGTCGAGGTTGCCCAGTACGTTGTACCGGATGACATGCGGGAGCATGAGCGTGTTGGCGACCCCATGGGGGATGTGGAACTCGGCGCCTATGGGATAGGCGAAGGCGTGGACCGCGGTAACCCCTGCATTGGCGAAGGCGATGCCGGCGAGCAGAGCACCCTCCATCATGGCCGTCCTGGCTGCGAGGTTGTCTCCCTTGGCAAAAGCGGTGCGGATGTTGCCGTACAGGAGCTCGATGGCCTTCTCGCAGTACATGTCCGTGATGACGGTGGCGTTGATGGAGGTGTAGGCCTCGATGGCGTGGATGAGCGCATCCATGCCCGTGGCCGCTGTCACCTGGGGCGGCAGGCCCAGGGTGAGCTCCGGATCCAGGATGCCCAGAACCGGGTACAGGTACGGGGACACGATGCCCTTCTTGAGCTTGTCCCCTTCGTCGGAGAGGATGGCGATGGGCGTGACCTCGCTGCCCGTCCCGGCAGTGGTGGGGATGAGGATGGTGGGCAGGCCGGGCTTGGGGATGAGGCCGATGCCCACGTACTGCAGCACCGGGGGCTTGTTGGTGAGCATGACCGAGGTGACCTTGGTGATGTCCATGGGGCTTCCGCCGCCGACGCCGATGAGCATCTGGACCTTCTGCTCCTGAGCCATCTGTGCGCAGTCAGCCACGATCTCGTAGCGTGGATCGGGCTCCACCGCATCGAAAATCCCGTACTTGATGCCGGAGGCCTTGAGCGAGGCTTCGATGGTCTTCAAGAGGCCGGCGGCGATGACCCCCTTGTCCGTAACGATGAGAACCCTTTTGATTCCCCTGGCCTTGACCTCCTCGCCAATGGTCTTCGAGGCACCAGGCCCCATGACGATCCGTGACGTGGTGCTGAATATCCTTACCATAAGCACTGCCTCCTTATCTTGTCTTGAGCCCTGCTTCTTTATTGACCCGGCACCTGTTGCCGTGAACCTTGCCGGGGTCCCGCTTTACGTGATGTGTCTGCCGGATCAGTAAATGCCCCTGTTGTAGATGCGCCTGAACTCCGCCGTGAGCACGTCCCTGAAATCGGGGTGGGCAATGGCGATGAGGGCCTTTGCCCGCTCGGGGATGGATTTGCCGCGCAGGTTCGCTATGCCGTACTCGGTGACCACGTAGTGGATGTCGGTCCTCGTGGTGGTCACGACGTTCCCTTCGTCGAGGTGCGGGACGATCCGGGAGATCTTGCCGCCTGCCGCCGTGGAGTGGAAGGCCAGGATGGAGCGCCCGCCCTTTGACCAGCAAGCGCCCCGGATGAAGTCCGCCTGTCCGCCGGTGCCGCTGAACTGCTTGTACCCGATGGATTCCGAAGCGGCCTGGCCGGTGAGATCGATCTGGAGAGAGGAGTTGACCGAGACCATGTTGTCGTTCTGGGCGATGATGGCCGGGTTGTTCGTGTAGTCAACGGAGAACATCTGCACCATGGGGTTGTTGTGCACAAACCGGTACAGCTTCTCGGTGCCCATGAAGAAGGTCGCCACCATCTTGCCGGGGTGGAAGTTCTTCTTGGCGCAGGTGATGACGCCTGCCTCCACGAGGTCGACCACACCGTCCGAGAACATCTCGGTGTGGATGCCCAAGTCTTTTTTCCCTTTCAGGAAGCCGAGGATGGAGTCGGGCACGGCGCCTATGCCCAGCTGAAGACAGTCGCCGTCCTTGATGAGCTCCGCACAGTGACCGCCGATCTTCTCGTCGATCGCCGAGATCGTGGGCGGCTTCAGGATGATGGGTTTCGAGTCGCACTCAACGATGTGATCGATGCGCGATACATGGATGAAGGCGTCCCCCAGGGTCCGGGGCATGTTCGGCGTCACCTCTGCGATGACCATCCTGGCGCTCTCGGCGGCAGGTTTCGTGTAGTCCACAGAGATTCCGAACGAGCAGTACCCGTGGTCGTCGGGCGGGGACACCATGCACAGCACCACGTCGACGGGCAGTATCCTCTCGGTGAACAGGCGCGGGATCTGGCTGAAGTGGGAAGGTGTGTAGACAGCCCTGCCGTCGTGAATGGCCTTTCTGGTGGTGCCGCCCGCAAAGAGGGAGTTGTGAATGAAGTTCCGGCAGTTATCCTCCAGACAGTACTCCGACTGCCCCATGGAGACCATGTGCACGATCTCGACATTCTCGTAGGCGTCCTTGTTGTCCACCATGGCCTTGAGGAGGAGCTCCGGTGAGCCGGTCGCGTGCCCGACCACCACGCGATCACCTGACTTGATGTGCTTCACCGCCTCACTTGCAGTCGTTGAACGCTTCTTGTAGATCTCCTGCCATTTCACGGATCACCTCTCCTTGCTTAAGAAGTTTTTCATGTCTTCCTTGAACCGCTGGGCATCTTCGAGGCTGGAGATGAATCGCACAGGCTTGTCGGGGAGTTTCGAGGTATCCACGCAGGCGGTCTTGCACCCGGTAACCACGATAATGAGATCAGATTCTTCGTCGTCAGCCCCAGTCAGCTCGAATCCTTCCCCAAGCTCCTTCACGATGTCCTTGACCGCGGCGGTGCGGTCGTAATCCGGCCTGCAGCCGCCGCAGTACTTCAATCCGGCCTTCATGCGAGGTTGTCGCTCTTCAGGATGCCGCAGAGCTCCTTGGCCACCTTC
>DAOPXM010000044.1:0-28224 GCA_035352355.1 Deltaproteobacteria bacterium
TGGAGGTGGGGGGGATCGAACCCCCGACCTCAGCATTGCGAACGCTGCGCTCTCCCAACTGAGCTACACCCCCGGGGTTCGTTACAAAAACCTTGTCTACATGACTCTGGAGGAATCGTCAACCCTTTGCTTGGCTCCCCTTGAGCTCGGCCAACCTCAGCCGGGCAAAGCCCACCGCCTCCTTGAAGTCCCTGATCTCCCCGTCGAGGCCTTTGTCCCGAATGAGCCTCAGCGTTTCGCCCAGGTACTTGCCCTCGGTGAAGCCGATGGCCAGGAGGTCCTTGCCGTTCAGAGGCGGCCGGTAGGACCGCCAGGTGGTGACGTAGGAGGAGATCAGCTCCTTGACCGCGCTGCTCCGGGTCTTGGACATGGCAAAGAGGATCACCTCCAGCGATGCGCCCTCGAGCATCCTCACCACGTCCGATGGCTTGAGGTCCCTGGCCGAGACGAACCCTTTCAGGATCTCCTGCACCCTCTCCTGGGAGGCCAGGATTCCCCGGATCTCATCTTCCGTGATGCCCAGCCTCCGGCAGATGTCCACGATCTTCTTGGCTTTCATCTGGTCCACCAGGGCGAGCAGGTACACGAACCAGGACCGGAACTCCTCGTGGGTAAAGAGCATGCTGAACCACAACAGCGTCTCCCTAACCCTCGTGAAATAGTCCCTCACCGTGGCGGTGAAGCGGAAATCGGGGTGGATGGCCGTGAGCACGCCGAGGTCGTCCAGCCTCTCGAGGCCCTTCGCCGGGTCCTCCTCCCCGAGCATCTGGCGGATCTCGTGGGAGATGCGCCTGCCGGAGACGCTCCCCAGCAGACCCGAGCGCACTGCTGCATGGATGAGCGAGATGGTCTGCTTGCCCAGCGTGAACCCGTAGCGCTGCTCGAACCGCACCGCCCTGAGGATCCTCGACGGGTCCTCCACGAAGCTCAGGGCGTGCAGCACCCGGATCCGTTTCTCCTTGATGTCCCGCTGGGCGCCGAAAAAGTCGATGAGTTCGCCGAAGCGCTGGGGGTTGAGGCTCACGGCCATGGTGTTGATGGTGAAGTCCCGCCGGTAGAGGTCGAGTTTGAGCGTGGACTGCTCCACCACCGGGAAGTCGCCCGGGGCCCGGTAGAACTCGAGCCTCGCCGTTGCCACGTCGATGTGGGTGCCGTCCCGCAACGTGACCACCGCGGTCTTGTACTTCTCGTGCGAGGCGCACCGGGCCCCCACGGCCTGGCAGAACTCCCGGGCAAAGGCGATGCCGTCGCCCTCAACCACGATGTCCACGTCGAGGTTGTTGATCCTCAGGAGCATGTCCCGGACGATCCCGCCCACGAGATAGGCGTTGTATCCCATGGTGGAAGCCAGGGAGCCCGCCTGCTGGAGCAGCTCGAAGATCTCCCGGGGCAGTCTCTCCTCCAGGAGCCCCCTCATGTTCTTGGTCTGCGGGGGTTTGAGCTCCACCCCTTCGGTCTTGGCCATCTTCTCGTGCATGACCATCATGAGGTCCGTACGCGTGATCACGCCGATAACCGTGCCGTTTTCCACCACGGGAAGCAGCCGCTGATTTCCGTCGATGATGAGGGTCCGGATCTCCCATACCGGGGCATCAGGTTCCACGACCTTGATGTCGCGGATCATGTAGTCCCTCACGCGGGCGTCCCCCAGTCCGTGACCCTGGGCCCTGCTCACGACCTGGCGGGTGACGAGCCCGGGCGGCTGGCCCTCCTCGGCCTGCACCACCACAGCGTTGATATTGTACCGGTTGAGCACCTCGCTCGCTTCGTTGATGGAGGCATCCATGCTCACGGATATCACGGGGAAGGTCATGATGTCGCGGGCCGTAATCCTGGGCCTGGTCCCCCGCTTCACGGCATTGACGAGCCTTGACTCGACCTGGTCGAGGGAGGAGTCCTTGATCGATGCGGCCGCGGCCGTGGGGTGCCCTCCGCCGCCGAACTGGCCCGCTATCTCTGCTGCATTGATCTGGGGCAGCGTGCTCCTGGCCACGAGATAGATCCGCTCGCCCATGAGCCCCAGGGCGAACATGGCATCCACGTTGAACATGGGTCTGAGCTTGTGCACCAGCATGGCGAAGTCCTCGATGTAGCTTGCTGATTCCGAGCGGGTGAAGAGTACGTCGATGCCGCCTATGTGCAGGACATAGGAATTCTTGATAAGCTGGTCCAGGACGTCCACCTGCCCGGCGTCGAGTTCCCGGGAGATGGCGCGGGAGACCTCCCGGAGGTCCGCCCCCCAGCCGATGAGGTCGGCGAGCGCCTCCGCATCCTGTGGCGTGGTGGACGGAAACAGGAGAGACCCGGTGTCCTCGTAGATGCCCATGGCCATGACCGTGGCCTGGGCCGGGCTCGGCGTGAGGCCCTTTTCCTTCAGGGCCTGCACCATGACCGTCACGTTCGAGCCCAGTTCGACGCAGTGCTCTTCGTCCGCATGGAGGTCTTCCGCCGAGCAGGGGTGGTGGTCGTACACGATCACCTCGACCCCCTCCCTGCCTATGATCTTCGCGAACTCCCCGATGCGGGAGGCCTGCCTGGTGTCCACGATGACGAGACGGGTGATCTCGTCCAGGTCGATGTCCTTCTGCCGGGCAATGCCCTCGGTGATCTCACCAGGTGCCTCGGCGAGGTAGTCCCTCAGGTTCTTCTCCTGCGCGCCCGGGAAGGCGAGCACGGCCCCGGGATAGAGCATACGCGCAGCGATCATGGAGGCGAAGGCGTCGAAGTCCGCCTGGATGTGGGAGACGATGACGTCCATGCGCTATCCCCTCGGGTGGAACCGCTCGTGGATCTCTTTGAGCCTGGCCGCGTTCACGTGGGTGTAGATCTGGGTGGTGGAGATGTCGGCATGGCCGAGCATCATCTGGACCGACCTCAGGTCGGCTCCGCCGGCCAGCAGGTGCGTGGCAAAAGAGTGCCTGAGCACGTGGGGGGAGATGTGCTTCATGATCCCCGCGCCGTGTGCGTATCTCTGGATCATGTACCAGAAGTTCTGGCGGGTCATGGCCGTGCCCCTGCTGGAGAAGAAGAGCACGTCCGACGTGTCCTTCGCGAGGGAAGGACGGGCGAGCGCCATGTACTCCTTCACCCACTTCATGGCCGACTCGCCGATGGGGACGAGCCGCTCCTTGCTGCCCTTGCCCCTGCAGAGGAGATACCCCACGTGGAGGTTCAGCATGTGGACCTTCAGTCCCACCAGCTCGCTCACCCGCAGGCCCGTGGCGTAGAGGAGCTCGATCATGGCCTTGTCCCTGATCCCGAGGGGCGTTGAGGGGTCGGGGGCATTGAGGAGCCTGCCCACCTCCTCGGTGCTTAAGACCTGGGGGAGGTATCTCCCCCGCTTGGGTGAAGCCATCTCCCGGGTGGGGTCTTTCCTGATCCCCCCTTCCTCGAGGAGGAAGCGGTAGAACTGGCGCAGGGCGGAGAGCTTCCTGCTGATGCTCGTGGACTTGAGCCTGCGCTCCCTGCAGGCGCTCGAAAAGGAAGCGATGTCGGCCGGATCGAGCGAGGCCGGATCCTTGCCCCGCTCCTCCATCCAGGCGAAGAAGGCCCTCAGATCGCTCTCGTAGGCGGAAACGGTGTTTTCCGGCGCAGACCTCTCGACGGTCAGATACTCGAGAAAAGCGTCGATGTATGCATGGGTCATCTCTTCTTCAGTACGGGCTGGAGGTTCAAGGCCGCCAAGTCGCTTAAGGCAGGCGCAGCACTCTTCTCGTCGGGATAAGCGCCCGAGAGCAGGCGGTAGAGATCGTCCTTCTCCTTGACCACGTAGGGTACCAGCCCCTTCCTGGAGATGTCCCGCGCAGCAGCCTGAGCTTCCTGCTGGCTCTTGTATATGCCGAGCTCGATGGCGTAGGGAACGGCGCCTCCGACGAAGGCGTCAGCATCGACGATGCCCTTCGATTTCAGGTCCTGCAGCTTCAGGACGGCCTCCTTGATGTTGGAAAACGCGCCGTAGTCGATCCGGTACCAGGTCCCCGGCGCGCCCAGGTTGATCTTGGTGATGAAGACCATCTCCAGCTTGCGGCGCATGACCTCGATCTGCCGGTGCGTCTGGCTTAAGTCCTGGGACGAGGAGAGGTGGATGGTATAGGGGTAGTTGATTGTCTTGGTATAGGGAATGTCCTGGGCCTGCGCAGCCGGGGCCGGTGTTTCAGCAGGCAGCTCCTGGCCGCTCTGGACAGGCGTCACCGGGTTCGTGCGGTGGATCTCCTTTCGCACCACATTGCTCAGGCCCCAATCTGCCCATGCGGGGAATGCGATCAGGAAGAGTGTGCACATCATGACGACCTGCTTCATTTATGCCTCCAGCTGTACGCGTATGTGGTGTTCATTATATAACTATTTATCCCCTTTGCAATACCCTCTACCAGCGAGTCCTGATACGCCCGCTGCTTGAGCTTCGTCACGTCCGTGGGGTTGGTGATAAAGCCCAGCTCGATGAGGATCGAAGGCATCTGGGCTCCCAGCAGGACAAAGAACGGTGCCTGCTTCACGCCGAGATTGCTGCCGTCGTATCCCGTGCTGTGCGCCGAGGCCAAAACGCTCGTGTGCACGCAGTTCGCGAACTTCGACGACTCGTTGATCTTGGAGTTGAGCATGAGGTCGTTGAGGATGAGCTGCAGGTCGCTGATGGACTTGTCCGTGTAGGCGTTCTCCCTCGCTGCCACCTCGATGGCCGACGAGTCCGTGGTCAGATTCAGGAAGTAGGTCTCGATGCCCTTGACCGCCACGTTGTGGTGGGAGTTGATGTGGAGCGAGATGAAGAGGTCGGCCCGCTTCCTGTTGGCAAAGGTCGTCCGTTCTTCCAGTGCGACGAATTCGTCCTTGCTCCTGGTGAGGTACACCTCGAAGCCGTCGGTCTTCAGTCGCTTGGCCAGGAGCTTGCCGATCTCCAGGGTGATATCCTTCTCCCTGACCCCGGTGGGGCTGACAGCCCCGGGGTCCTTGCCCCCGTGGCCGGGATCGATCACGATCTTCGAGACCTTCAGGCAGAGCTGCGATGCAATGGTCGGCACGTCGGTCTTCCCCTTGGAAGGGGTCTCGGGCTTCTTTGCGGGCGGCTGCTGCGCAGCGGCGACCTGATCCGGGGCATCGGCTCTGGCTGGCTCGGCAGCCTTCAGGGGCTCCCTGCCGCCGCTCACGTCGATGATGATCCGGGAGGGGTCTTCCGCCTTGGATATCTCGTAGACAGGCTTTGCCTTGAGGTCGAGCACGAGCCTCACCACGTTGTTCGGGTGCTGGGACGAGCGCAGCGCGGAGACGATGCCCTCCCCCACGGCCTGGCGGGAGGGGATGCTGTCGGGGATCCTGGCCCCCTTGAAGTCGATCACCAGGCGGACAGGCCTGTCCGCCTTCTTCTCCTCGGGCATGACGAAGGCCTTGTAGGAGGCGATCCCGTCCATCTCCACCACGACCCGGGAGCCGCCCTCGCCGGCCGTGTGAAGGATCTTCCTGATGCGGGAAGGTGTTTCCTTCTTCCCGTCGGGTTCCTCTTCCCGGACCTTCGCCGCTGTCTTCTCGGCGGGCTTATCCGCCTGCGCCTTTTGGACCGCCTTGTCTCCTGCGGGCAGGCCCAGCTTCATTCCTGCCTTTTCCGCCATGTCGCCCTGGGCGTACTCGTCGATCACCCGACGGTACAGGGAAGCGGCCTTGCTGCTGTTCCCCAGCTTCTCTTCCAGCAGCCCTGCGTTGTAGAGGGAATCGTCGGCAAGAGAGCTCTTGGGATACATGCCGGCCAGGTCCTGGTAGATCTGGGAAGCGGCCCTGATGTCGCCCTTGTTCCCGGAGTACTTGAAGCAGTGCTCGTAGACCATCGCCCCCTTGGCCCGCGCTTCAGGGGCAAAGCTCGAGTCCGGGTACTTCTCCGCGATGTCCATGTACCCCTTGATCACCTTGAGCCAGTTGTCCCTGATCTTTTTCTTCGAGGCGTCCCTCACGAGGTCGACATAGGCCCGGTTGGCTTCCTGGAACATGGTCGCCGCACTGCTGGCCGCCTTCGCCCCCTGGCTCAGCCCCACGGACACGATGAAAACCAGCACCACGCACGAGGAGATTTTCAGCTTTTCCTTGATGTAATCCATTACGCTCGTCTTCTCAAGTAATCCCTTACTTTTTCGGGGCCTTTCGAATCAGCCCCCGCAAGGGTCTATCGGCAATACGCACCCGAAAACTTAGTTGTTATTCACATTTATCGAATACACTATCGATAAGCCCTTCAGCGTCAGATGTTCGTCCCGGATATACTCCCCGGGCAGAAGGGGGTCGATAACCCTGGCCAGGCCGCCCGTCACGACCACCACCGGCCTTTTCCCGAGGCCTTCGGCCATCATGGATGAGAGCTCCCGGATCAGGGCGGCATGCCCGGCAACGACCCCGGAGCGGATGCAGTCCTTTGTGGTGGTGCCGATGAGCTCGGCCACCGGGGAGATCTCGATTTCCGGAAGCTCGGGGGCCGAGGTGAGCAGTCCCCGGTACGCGCTGACGAGGCCCGGGACGATGGCGCCGCCGAGGAACTCCCCTTCCTCGGTGATGCAGTCCACGGTCGTTGCCGTTCCCATGTCGATGACGATCCCGGGGGCCTTGCCCCTGGTGTAGAGGTGGTAGCAGGCGGCCGCATCCACGAGACGGTCCGTCCCGAGGGTGTCGATGGACCGGTAGCTGTTCCTGATGCCCATGGGGGTGTCGTTGGTGACGACGAACGGGGTTATGCCGTGCCTGCGCTGATAGTCCCGGCAGATGATCCCGGTGACGTCCCTGCGTACGCTGCTGACGGCGATATGGTCCGGCACCGGGAAGGAGCCCGGGTCGAGGTGGTCCAGCAACGCGTTGTGAGCGAGGCAGGTTTCGGTCGGGACCCGCCTGGTCAGGCGGACGTCAGCCCCTTCGATGAGAGCACAGGTGATATGCGTATTGCCCACGTCTATGGCGAGCATACTACTCCTCTAGTCCACATTGGCGTTCGTCTACAAGGATTTTTTCGTATCCCGGCATTCCCTATCGGCAGGGCAATCCCTTCCTCGTCCCTCATTCCTTGCTGCTTACGGGAAAGGCTTCCCCTGCGGGAACCAGCCCCTGCAGGGGAACGCGCGCTACAGGCAGGAGTATAAAGCCAACCTGCGGGCCAGGTCAATCATGAATCTGCGCCACCGCCCTGATCCAGCCTGCGCTCGCCCCCTTGATCTTGATGGGGAAGCAGTAGAAGGTGAAGCCCGTGGGCGGCAGCTTGTCGAGATTGGTGAGCTTTTCTATCTGGAAGTAGCCCTTTTCCATGCCGGCGAAGTGCCCTTCCCAGATGAGGGACGGGTCATGGGTGCGGGCGAAGTCCTCTGCCTGGAAAGGAAGCGGCCGGTCCCAGCTCCAGGCGTCGGTGCCCACCACGTGGACACCCTGATCGATGAGCCACAGCGTCGCGGCCTTGCCGAAGCCGCTCCCCTTCACCAGGTAGTCGGCCGTGCCCCAGTACCTGTCCGCGCCGGTCCTGGCCAGAAAGATGTCCCCTTCCTTCAGGGTATGGCCCATGGCATCAAGCTTTTCCGCGATGTCTTCGGGCATGATGTTGTACCCGTCGGGCTTGTCCGTGAAATCGACCACCACGCCGTTTCCCACCGCCCACTCCAGCGGGAACTGGTCGATGGTGAGCGCCTGCTTGCCGCCGTCCTGGGTGGGGTAGTAGTGCCAGGGCGCATCCATGTGCGTGCCGGCGTGGGTGGACACCTCGAGCACCTCGATTGCCCAGCCGAGCCCTCCGGGCAGGTCCCCTTCGGTCAGTCCCGGATAGAAAAGCTGCATGGTCTGTGCGCCCAGCTTGTGGTCCATGTAGGTGATCTTGGGTATCATGAGAGGGGGGTCGCTGGGCAGCCCGCTCTCGATGGCGATGGAGAGATCGACGAACCTTCCGGCCATGGCATTACCTCCGCTTATACGCGTACTTGAAAGGATGATCTTCAGGCCACATGATACCGGGGAGCAGGCCTGCACGTCAAGATCATGCGTGTTGACAGGTATGGCTTTTTCCGTATTAATGACCCTATGGAATTCAATTTTCAAGAACTCATGAAGCAGGTTCAGAAGATACAGGAACAGGCGAAAAAGATCCAGGAAGAGCTCGGCCGCAGGACCGTCACCGCTTCCTCGGGTGGAGGCATGGTGACCGTCACCGTGACCGGCAGACAGGAACTCCAATCCATCAAGATCGACCCCATCTGCGTGGACAGCCGGGACATCCCCATGCTCGAGGACCTGGTCCTCGCCGCCGTGAACCAGGGGATCCAGAAATCCCGCGAACTCATGGCCGAAGAGCTGAAGGGGCTCACCGGCGGTCTTCCTCTGCCCTTCGACATCTCCTGACATGGATCCTTATCCCAAACCTCTCAGGGAGCTCATATCGCAGCTCCGGCGCCTTCCCGGTGTGGGGGAAAAAACCGCCACCAGGCTCGCCCTGTTCATCCTCGGAGACAGGGACAACCTCGCGGGGGACCTGTCGAGGTCCCTTGCCACGGTCAAGGACTCCATCCGGCTGTGCTCGGTCTGCTACAACCTCGCCGACATGCCGAAGTGCTCCATCTGCCAGGACCCGACCCGCGATCCATCTCTTATCTGCGTGGTGGAGGAGCCCAGCGACGTGCTCGCCCTGGAATCCGCCCACGCGTACAAGGGCCTGTACCACGTGCTCCACGGGCTCATCTCGCCCATCAACGGGATCGGTCCCGAAGACATCAGGCTGCCCGAACTCATCGACCGCCTGGGCCGCGGGCAGGTGAGCGAGGTCATCGTGGCCACCAACCCGTCGGTGGAAGGGGAAGGCACCTTCCACTACATCGCCAGGCTCATCGAGGACGCACGGTTTCCGGTGAAGGTGAGCCGGATCGCCTCCGGGGTCCCCATGGGAGGAGAGCTGAAGTATATGGACCAGGTGACCCTGGCCAGTGCGCTGCGGTACCGGAGAAACGTGAAGGATAAATAACATCGCGGGGTGTTCTGTATGAAGGCATTTGCTGTCCAGGGGAGATACGTCATCAAGAGCGCGTGCGAGATCCTCGAGGACCACTACGTGGTCGTGGAGGGCACGAGGATCAAGGCCATCACCAAGGCCCTGCCCGAAGGGGTGACCGAGGTCCTGGGCGGCCCCCACGACATCGTGATGCCCGGCCTCATCAACACCCACACCCACGCCACCATGACCCTGTTCCGCGGTTTCGCCGACGACCTTCCCCTCATGGCATGGCTGCAGGACTACATCTTCCCGGCCGAGGCAAAGTTCGTGGACCGGGAGTTCGTCTACATCGGCACCCTGCTCGCCGCGTGGGAGATGACCCGGTCGGGGACAACGGCCTTCTGCGACGGGTATTTCTACGAGGATCAGGTGGGACGGGCGGCCAAGGAGGTGGGGATCAGGGCATGGCTCGGGGAAGGCATCCTCCAGTTCCCCAGCCCCTCCCTCGCGGACCCGAAGAAGACCATCGAGCACTCCCGGAGGTTCATCAGCCGGTGGCTGGACGACGACCTCGTCCGCCCCACCGTCTTCCCCCATGCCGTGTACACCTGCACTCCGGAGCTCCTCAGGGACGCATACGCCCTTGCCGAGGAGTTCGACCTCATCTACCAGATCCACGTGAGCGAGACCGCGGCAGAGGTGAGCCAGGCGAAGGAGCGGTTCGGCATGACGCCGGTGACGCTCCTCGACTCCCTCGGGTGCCTCTCCCCCAGGACTCTGGCGGCCCACTGCGTGGCGGTCGACGAGGGGGAGATCCGCCTGCTGGCTCAAAGGGGCGTGAACGTGGCCCACAACGCCGAGAGCAACATGAAGCTGGCCTCGGGCATCGCCCCTGTGCCCGAGATGATCGCAGCGGGCGTGAACGTCACCATCGGCACGGACGGGTGCGCCAGCAACAACAATCTCGACATGCTCACGGAGATATCCACAGTGGCCAAGCTCCACAAGATCAAGACCATGGACCCCACCGTGCTCGACGAGTGCACCGCGCTCACCCTCATGACCGAGAACGCCGCACAGGCACTGAGGTTGGATGCGGGCAGACTCGAAGAGGGAAAGCTCGCGGACATCATCACCCTCGACGGCCATGCGCCGAACCTGGTGCCGGTCTACAATCCCGTTTCCCACGTGGTCTACGCGGCCTCCGGCTCAAACGTGAAAGACGTGGTGGTGAACGGCAGGGTCGTCGTGCGCGACTTCGTCTCGCTCACGGTGGACGAGGAAGCACTCATCAGGGAATGCCGCAAGATCCAGGAGAGGGTCAGCAGACGTTGAGAGGGAAAAGTCTTCCCTCCTGCAAGGAACTCTTTTCCGTTGTGCAGAACCCTTGACCAAGGACCAGCCTCGTTTCCCCAGCCTGGCAGCATCGTTGCAAAGAATAAAGAGTAAAAGAAAGCCTGCCGATAGGATAGGGATATGAGAGTAAGCAACAGATTTCTCTACTACCAGTTGGTCAAGGACCTGGGAAAAAACACGGAGAAGCTCTTCAGGCTCAACGGCCAGATCTCTTCGGGGAAGAGGATCGACAAGCCCTCGGTGGACCCGCTGGGGCTTTCGAAGGTCCTCGTGAACCGCACAGAGCTCTCCGCCTTCGACCAGTTCAAGAAGTCCATCACCCTGGCCGATGGGTGGCTCGCACGGACGGATACCATTGCAAACAACGTGGACAACCTCCTCACCAGGGCTTCAGAGCTTGCCGTGCTGATGGCCTCCTCCACGGAAAACCACAGCACCCGTGCCGGGGCTGCTGAGGAGATCAAAGGGATACGCGAGCAGATCCTCGGGCTTGCCAACTCCAAGTACGGGAACAAATATCTCTTCGGCGGGACCATGACGCAGACTCGACCCTATATTCACGCGGATGTATCAGCATGGCAGGATGATGTGGACACCATGGCGGCAGACGCCGCCGGCGCTGTTGCGAATCTCGGCGGGGCCGCTGCTGCCGGGGACCGCTACATCAACACCACCGACGGGAACATCTACGAGTACGACGGTGCAGCCTGGCAGGTAAGCGCAGCCGGGGCGGAAGGGATCTCCGCAGTGGTGGCGGATGCTGGCGGCGAGCTGTACGTATACAGCAACGGCCGGTGGACAACCCAATATCAAGGCAATAACACGGTTTTTTCCATGCAGATCGGAAAGGAAGACTTCGTTGAGATAAACGTCCCGGGGAACGAGCTTTTCAGCAACCCCTCGGGTAATGTGATCATGTCCCTGATGAAGCTTGAAAAGGCCCTGAGAGACAATGACCAGCAGGGGATCAGCGACCAGCTCCCGGAGATTGAAAACGCCAGCAAGGTCTTGAACAACAAGCTCGCCAAGGTAGGCGCGGTCGTGAACCGGCTCGAGCACACCACCTCGGTGATCGAGAAGGCGATCGTGGACAACAAGGCCACGACGTCGGAGATCGAGGACCTCGATTACGCCGACGCCATCACCCAGCTGCAGAACCAGCAGGTCATCTACCAGGCGACCCTGATGAGCGCATCCATGATAACGAGCATGAGCCTTGTGGATTTCATGCCTTAAGAGGAGGAGGCTTTTGGACATTCAAACTTCGAGATTCGGAAACATAACCGTCCAGGACGACAAGCTGATCCATTTCCCCAAGGGGATCCTCGGGTTTTCCCAGAACAAGAAGTACGTCCTTTTCCCGCATTCGGAAAGGTCGCCCTTCTACTGGCTCCAGAGCGTGGACGACGGGGCGATCGCCTTCGTGGTCATGAGCCCCCAGCTCGTGAAGGAAGACTACGCGGTGAACATCGAGGAAGACCTGCTCCAGGAGCTTCAGGCTGACGAGACGTCGGAGCTGGAGGTCATGTGCATCGTCACCATCCCCCACAACCAGCCCGACAAGATGACCATCAACCTCCTGGGCCCCATCATCATCAACGTGAACAAGCGCTGCGCTGTCCAGATCATTTGCCCGGATGAGAACTACTCCCACCGCCATCCGGTGATATCCGCAAAGGGTTGAGCCCGTCCCGGTAAAGGATGACCGGGGCACCTCCCCCTCCACAGAAATCCCTCCCCTGCACCAGCAGAGACCCGCTCCGGGATGAGTTACGGCTTTTCTTCCTTTGAGGACTTCTTCGCCAGCTTCTTTTCCAGCTTCAGCCTGTCCTTCTCCATCTTTTTCAGGAGCTTTCCCTCGTCGGCGGACGTCTCCGGCACCGCCTGCTCCCCAGGAGCAGGGAGCCCGGTTCTTGCTTCAGGCTCCTCTTCCTTCTGAAAGCGGCTCAGGACGACCTTCCCGAGGTATTTGCCGAAAAAGCCGATGAAGCCTGCGACAAAGATCACGGCTACCCACTTGAGGGCTTCCACCATGGCATCCTGGTACATCATGAACACACGTATACACCGATTCCAGCACGCTTTTCCACCCGAGTTTGCAAATCTCCACCCGATTGGCTATAAGGAAATACTCGCTCACCGGGCTGACAGGCCCGCGCTCGCACAGGGCGGAAACGTATGCATAAAGGAGACTGGAGACACATCATGCAGGGAACCGTCATATCCTTTGTTGCAAAGGGCACGAACAGCGGGAAGACCTATCTCATCGAGAAGCTCATCGGAGAATTCAAGGCCAGGGGGAAGAGGGTCACGGCCGTCAAGCACGGCACCCACCGCATGGAAGTGGACAAGAAGGGCAAGGACACCTACAAGTTCGCCCAGCAGGGGGCTGACCGCATCATCCTGTTTTCGGACAGCGCCATGATGCTCTACGAGCTTACATCCCCCCACGTGGAGCGCCTCGTCTCCCTGGCAACAGAGGGCGTGGACATCGTCCTCGTGGAAGGGTTCAAGAGCGGCCCTTTCCGGAAGATCGAGGTCTTCAACCCCGACCTCTACGACTCGCCCCTGTGCCTTGAGGAATCGGGCGAAGAGTATATTGCAATTGTCAGCAGGGAATACCTCGACGTGGGGCTCCCGTGGTTTTCCTTCGAGGACCTCCATGGAATCTGCGACTTCATCGAGGGCCTTTCCGATCCCGGGCTGCCTCAGGGCAGGTGAGTGACAGGTGCGCCCCTTTGAATAAATTTCTCAACAAAATGAAACAATAAGCTGTGGCATCCGGAAAAAAACTGTGATAAAGGCTGTATCCCTATGCTGATCGTCCGTCTCAAAGCGAAGAAAGAGATCCCCGTGGCCAAGGGGCATCCCTGGATTTTTTCCGGAGCAGTGGACAAGATTCAGGGCTCTCCCGAGGAAGGAAGCCTGTGCAGGGTCATCGACTCCAGGGGCAAGTTCGTGTGCCAGGGATTCTACAACCCCTTTTCACAGATCGCCGTGAGGGTGCTCTCCCGGGGAAAAGAACCCGTCGACCGCGCATTCTTCCTCCAGCGGATCAAGCGGGCGGTGAGGATGCGCTCCACGCTCATACCCGCCGATACCACGTGCTACCGGCTCGTCAACGGCGAGGGGGACTTCCTGCCGGGCCTCGTCGTGGATTTCTACGACAAGGTCCTTGTCATGCAGTTCCTCATAACGGGCATGGAAGAGATGAAGGGCGACATCGTCTCCATCTTCCAGGAGCTCTATCCCGCATGCGCCATCCACGAACGCTCCGACGTGAAGTCCCGCTCCGCCGAAGGCCTGCGTCCCTTGAGCGGCCCGCTTTCGGGGAGCCTCGCCGAGGGAGCGGTTCCGGTGCTCGAGATGGGGATACCGTTCATGGTGGACGTCCTCACGGGAGACCGGACAGGCTTCTACCTCGAGCACAGGAGCAACCGGGCCAGACTGATGCAGAGGGCCTCGGGCAAGGACGTCCTGGACCTCTTTTCCTATACCGGCTCCTATGCCATTTACGCCCTGAAGGGCGGCGCGAAAACCGTGGTGTCGGTGGAGAGCTCCTCCCCCGCCCTGGCCCTGGCGAAAAAGAACATGGAGATGAACAAGATCGCCCCCTTTGTCTGGAAAATCGTGCGGGACGACGTGTTCAGGTTCCTCCAGGACGACCGGGGGACGTATGACATCATCGTGTGCGATCCGCCCGCCTTCATGAAGGAAGTCGATGACTTCGAGAAGGTCCTGGGCCTGGCCCTGGAGAGGCTCAAGCCTTCGGGCCAGATCTTTGCGACAACCTACCTGGGGTCTCAGGTCACTCCTCTGGATTTCTACCGGTCAGTACAAGGGGCTTCCGAGAAGACATCCCGGCCCGTACGCATCATCGAGCCGCTTCACGAAGGTCCCGACTTCCCCATCCAGCCCTCCCACCCGCAGGGGGTGCACCTCTTCGGGCACATCCTCTACGTGGAATAGACCGGTCCCCATCAGGTCAGCCCTGGGCCCTCGCGGCCGGATGGATCCCCACCACCTCGACGCCCTCTTCGTTCGAGAACACGTAGCGGCTGAGCATGTCCGCCATCTCGTGGACGAACTCATCCATGGGGATCTCTTCGGTCCAGTACAGGATGTACTCATGGGCCAGGGAGTACGCCGTCTCGTACACCACGTGGGCAGCGACCCTGGGATTTGCTATGCGGAAGCCCGGGCTCTTGCGGAAAGCCTCTTCTATGTAGCCCTTGACCAGCCTGCCGAGCTCGATCTCTTTTTCAATGACAGCCCGCGGCCAGGGTATGTCGCTCACGAAGAACCTGTGCTGGGTCCGGTGCTCCATGTTCAGAAGGATCACCCGCCTGATCATCTCCGCGACCTTCTGCCTGTTGACGAAGGGACTGCGTTCCAGCTCGGCGACCGCATCTTCCAGGATGGCCCTCCCCTGCAGGAAGTGGTTCTCCCACAGGCCGACCAGGATGGCATCCTTGCTAGGGAAATACTGGTACAGCGTTCCGATGGATACCCCTGCCCGCTCGGCGATCATGTCCGTGGTGGTGGAGTAGTATCCGTTCCTGGTGAATACCTGAGCCGCTGCTTCGTAGATCGCGGCCACCGTTGCCCGTGACCTTTCCTGACTTGGCAGCTTTCTCGGGACCATGTGATTCTTTTTGTGCATGCGAGCCTCCTTTTCACTGCAATCAAATGAAAAACAAACATTCTCAATATCTATTAATGTAATAAACTTTATTACAATCAACCCTCGGGGTGCCTCGTGTCCGGATAATGAGGCCTGCCGCCCCTGGTGCCGGTCCCTGTCACGCGCCCCCGGGCTCTCTTCCTCTCAGGTGGACCTACCTTCATCATCGTCAATTTCCCGAAAAAATCTGAGCCCCTGGTTTTTTGACCCCCTGAGGATTATTGTTACCTCCATGGGCCAAAGCCCGGGGGCACCACTCTCGGGCCTTTGGCCCTCTGCAATGAATCTTTTTTAAAGAGGGAGGTATCAGGTATGAAAAAACTCTTTATTCCTCTCGTTACAGGTGTGTTTCTGGCAAGTCTCCTTTTCATGACCCTGCCCTCGGGGATCCATGCTGCTGAAGAGAAGAACGACTGCCCGATCATCCTTGCGCAATCCTGGTCAAGCGAGACCGCCGGCCTGTATCGGGTCCAGGCACTGCTGAACGCCCAGGGGTATACGGCGCACACCGTCTCCATGGGCCCGATATCGAGCGCCTGGGACAGGGCCTGCGAGCTTTATGCCCAGATCAAGGGCGGAACGGTCGACTACGGTGAGGCCCACTCCAGAAAGCATGGCCACGAGCGGTACGGCCGCACCTATCCAGGGTTCTATCCGGAGTGGGGGGTGGTTTCGCCCGCCACCAGGAAACCGAACAAGGTGCACCTCATGGGATTCTCGTTCGAAGGCATAACCTGCAGGGTCCTGGTCCAGCTCCTGGAGAAGGGGAGCGCGGAGGAGATCTCCGAAACCACGGACGGAACCCTCTCCCCCCTGTTCGCTGGGCGCCACTCCTGGGTCCTGAGCTGCACCACCCTTGCGACTCCCCACGACGAGTCGACCCTCCTGGAGTTCTACCTCCTGTACGGGATCGACAGCTCCTCCACCCTCGGGATCCTCATCCTCCTGTCAGAGGCCGCCTTTGACGAGGACTCCGTGTACGACATCGATCTGGACCAGTGGGGCTTCTACAACCGGCCGGGAGAGTCACGCAGGAAGCTGCTCTCCCGCCTCGCATCCATGAGATTCCTGGACACCAGCAAGGACTTTTCCTACTACGATCTGACACCCAACGGGATCTACGCGCTCAACTCCTGGGTGAAGGCGCAGCCGTTCGTCTACTACTTCTCGCTGGCCGCCAACGCCACGAGGGTGCAGGGTCTTCAAAATTTCTACCCCATCAAGAGCATGACTCAGGATCTGAAGAATTACTCGGTCTTCATGGGCCTCTTCTTCCGCGAGACAAAGCCGTTCCCCATCAATGGTCTCTGGTATCCGAACGACGGGGTGGTGAACATGATCTCCCAGAACGGACCGAAGGTCTGCACGGGCAACCTCGACATCATCTCCGCCTACTACGGCCAGGCCTTCCCCGGGATATGGAACTACCTGGGCGTGATGAACGGCGTCGACCACTTCCAGCTCATCGACAAGACCAAGGTGTACGATTCAGACCCCTGGTTCCTGAAGCACGCGGAGCTCCTGTATTCCCTGGAGATACCGTGATACGGAGCCCTGCCTCAGGAAGCTGACGGGGCGCGGGGAAGGGGCCGACAATACGAAAGGGCCGGGCAGCATGGCCAGGAGGCCTGCTGTCCGGAATTCCGGGCCTCCGGCTAGCCCATTTTGCCTTCGAGCTGCCTTCCCCCCATGACGTGGAGGTGGAGGTGCCAGACGACCTGGGTGCCGTCCTTGCCGCAGTTGATGGCGAGCCGGTAGCCTGACCCGTCGATGCCCTTGATCTTCGCCGCCTCCTGGGCGGCCTTGAGCATGGCGAACCAGATATCCTTGTCGTCGAGCTCGTTGATGCTGGCGACATGCTTCTTGGGGACGACTATGACATGAACCGGTGCCTGGGGCTCGATGTCGTCGAAGGCCAGCACCCGATCGTCCTCATAGACCTTTGAAGAAGGAATCTCTCCATTGACTATCCTGCAGAAGATACATCCCATCTCATACCTCCGACTTTTTACTGCTCCGGCAAAAAACCCCGAAGAATGTCCGGCTGCGTGCCGTGGATACTGCCCGGTGCTTTTTTAAGCCGCTGCATCAGGGCTGGCATTCACGTATGGCTGCCTCGACGTCCAGCAGCCCTTCGTACACCGCCTTGCCGGTAATCACACCCATGAGCCCGGGGATGCCTTTCAACGCCCGGATGTCGTCCATGCTCGACACGCCGCCCGACGCCACCACCGGTATGCTGATGCTGCGCGCCATCTCTGCCGTTGCCTCGATGTTCGGACCGGTGAGCATGCCGTCGCGGTCGATGTCGGTGTACACCACAAAGGCAGGGCACGCGGCCTCGAACTCACGAGCCAGGGAAACGGCCTTCTGCCGGGTGATCTCCTTCCAGCCGCGGACCGCGACACAGCCCTTCAGCGCGTCGATCCCGATACCGACCTTCCCGGGATACGCCTGGATAATCTCCCGGGCCTTCTCGGGTTGGGTGGCGATGATCGTGCCCAGGATGACGTAGGTCACGCCCAAGCCGAAGGCGCGGTCAGCGTCCTCCTCGGACCGTATCCCGCCGCCGAGCTCCACCTCCACCCCCGAGGCCCTGCAGATGGACTCGATGGCTTTTGTGTTGACGCCCTGCCCCTTCACGGACCCGTCGAGGTCCACCACGTGGATCCGCCTGGCCCCTGCGTCGCGAAAGGCCTTGGCCACATCCGCCGGGACGCTGCTGTAGTATGTCACATCCTCGAACACGCCCTTCCTGAGTCGGACAACGCTTCCTTCGTGGAGATCGATGGCCGGGATGACGATCATGACGAGACCCTTTCCTTCACCCACCAGGAGTTGAAGAGGATGCAGTAGCGCAGGATGTACTCCTTCTTGTCCGAGGCCCTGACCTTGTAGTACTCCTCGGGATAGAAGCTCGGGTCCTCGTATGCCTGCCGCCAGTGGCTCAGAATCTGCTCGATCTCCATGCGGGAGCCGTCGACCTCCATGGAGAAGGGCTTTCCCGGTGCGGTGTAGCTGTCTGCGGTCTGGACCTTGGCGTGTCGGAACTTCATAAGCTTGCCTTCGTGGACGGTATACCGGTGCCGCTGATGGAAACGGCCTGGCGCACAGCCCGGGCGAAGGCCTTGAAGCAGGCCTCTGCCAGATGGTGTCCGTTGCCGGATGCGCAAACGGTGATGTGCATGGTGATGCCGGCATTGAAGGCCAGGGACCGGAAGAACTCCGGCACGAGCTCGAGGTCCAGGTCCCCTGCCTGCCCGTGGAACACATCTCCCCCGTGGATCTGGAAATAGGGCCTTCCTGAAATGTCGAGGCACACCTCCACGAGGGCCTCGTCCATGGGGACCTTTGCCAGGCCGTAGCGGGTGATCCCGCTCTTGTCCCCGAGGGCCTTCTTGAAGGCCTTGCCCAGGACGATGCCGATGTCCTCCACGGTATGGTGCAGGTCAACGTGCACGTCCCCCCTGGCCTGAACGCTCAAGCCCAGGCCCCCGTGCTTTGCCAGGGCATCGAGCATGTGGGTAAGGAAGCCGGAGGGGATGTCCGGCTTGAACTCGCCCCCGTCGAGGCAGAGGTCGACCGTGATCTCGGTTTCCTTGGTCTTGCGTGTAACCGATCCTGTTCTCATGAGCCAACCCCCGTCGATTCCCTGAAGCTCTGAAGCACCTGCTCCACCGCCCCGGAATCCGCGCCCCCCTGGGCGAACTGGGCCTTGCCTCCTCCCCTGCCGCCGACAGCCTCCATGGCCTTCTTCATGATCCTGCCCGCGTCGAGCTGAGCGGCAGCGTCCGCAGTGGCCATGGTCATGAACGTGGACTTGCCGTCACCCGGGGCATAGAGCACCACCAGCCCCGACTTGATCCGTTCCTTTATCCGGTCGCCCACCTCGCGCATCTGGGCGATGTCCCCGGTCTCTACCTTCTTGAATACGATTTTGTAGGGGTCCTTCACGTACTCCTGCTCGTCGTCAGAGGCGCCCGCGCCCGTGGCGATCCGGATGTTCAGGTCCCTGATGGTGTTTTCCTGGTCCTTGATCCTGGCCTGGAGGCCGCCGATGCGCTGGGGGATCTCGGAAGGACTGCACCTGAGGATGTCCGTCACCCCGGCCACGACGCCCTCGAGCGAGCGGACGAGCTCCAGGGACCTGGTTCCGGCCACGGCCTCGATCCTTCTGAGACCCGCCGAGACGCTCGACTCGGACACGATCTTCACCAGGCCGATCTGGCCGGTGGCCGAGCAGTGGGTCCCCCCGCAGAGCTCCACCGACACGTTGTCGCCCATCACGACCATGCGTACGGAATCCCCGTACTTTTCATCGAACAGGGCCATGGCCCCTTCGGCCAGCGCCTCCTCCTTCGAGGTGACCTTCGTGACGATGGCAAGGTCCTCGAGCACGAGCTGGTTGACGATGGCCTCGACCTGCTCGATCTCTTCGGGCTTCATGGGCGCAAAATGCGTGAAGTCGAACCGCAGGCGGGACTCGGTCACCAGGGAGCCGGACTGGTGGACGTGCTCGCCGAGCACATCCCTGAGCGCCCTCTGGAGCAGGTGGGTCGCGCTGTGGTGGCGCATGATGCTCTTACGCCGGCCCGTATCGACGGTCAGCGTGATCTTCTGCCCCTTCCTCATCTCCCCGGCCCTCACCGCGATGTGGTGGATGGTGATGCCGGAATCCGATTTCGTGGTGTCCTGGACATCGGCCACGAGGCCGTCGGCCCGGATGGTGCCGGTGTCTCCCACCTGACCGCCCGACTCCCCGTAGAAGGGGGTTTCGTCCGCAACGAGCAGACCCATCTGTCCGCTCACGATACTGTCGGCCAGGGCATAGCCGTCCTCGGTCCTGACCTTCAGCTCCAGCACGGTACCCTGGATCTCGAAGACGTCGTATCCAACGAAGCGGACCTCTTCCTGCCGGACCGCGCTCTGGCCGGTCCCGTCTCCCGAGAGGCTCCCGAAGCTCGACGAGGTCCTCGCCTTTTCCCGCTGGAGCTCCATCTGGGCCTCGAAACCCGCATTGTCGAGGGAGAAGCCCGCTTTGCCCGCGATGTCCTGGGTGAGGTCCACGGGGAAGCCGAAGGTGTCATAGAGCATGAAGACCGCATCTCCGGGAATGACGGCCTGTCCCTTCCCCCTGAGCTCGGCCATGACCTCGTCCAGGAGCGAAAGCCCCCGGTCGAGCGTCTTGAGGAAACGCTCCTCCTCTCCGGTGATCACCTTGTCGATGAAGTCCCGCCTGGCAAGCAGCTCGGGATAGACCTCCCCCATCTGGGCAACGACCTGCATGGCAACCTCGTGGAGGAAGGGCCTGCTCAGGCCCAGGAGCTTGCCGTGCCGGGCGGCCCTGCGGATGATCCTCCTGAGGACATAGCCCCTGCCCTCGTTGGAGGGCAGCACGCCGTCGCCCACGAGGAAGGCGCTCGCCCGGGAGTGGTCCGCCACCACGCGGATGGAGACGTCGGTGTCCTCGTTCTCCCCGTAGGTCTTGCCCGCCATGCGGGCGATGTAGGCGATGAGCCCGGTGAACAGGTCGGTGTCGTAGTTGCTCTTGACGCCCTGCAGCACGGCGGTGATACGCTCGAGGCCCATGCCGGTGTCGATGCTGGGGTTTGGCAGGGGCGTGAGCGTTCCGGTTTCGTCCCGGTTGTACTGCATGAACACGAGGTTCCAGATCTCGAGGTAGCGGTCGCAATCGCACTCGCCGGCCTTGCAGTCAGGCCTGCCGCAGCCGACCTCCGGCCCCTGGTCGTAGAGGATCTCGGAGCACGGGCCGCAGGGGCCGGTGTCTCCCATGGCCCAGAAATTGTCCTTGTCGCCCAGACGCAGGATGCGCTCCTCGCTCACGCCAATCGTGTCCCGCCAGATGGCGTAGGCCTCGTCGTCGCTGTGGTGCACGGAGACGTAGAGGCGCCCCCTGTCGAGCCCCATCCGGTTCACGAGGAGGTCCCAGGCGAACTCGATGGCGCCCTGCTTGAAGTAATCCCCGAAGGAAAAATTCCCCAGCATCTCGAAAAAGGTGTGATGCCTGGCCGTCCTGCCCACGTTCTCAAGGTCGTTGTGCTTCCCTCCGGCCCGGACGCATTTCTGGGACGTGGCGGCCCTGGAGTAGGGCCTCTTGTCCGTGCCCAGGAACACGGCTTTGAACTGGACCATGCCCGCGTTGGTAAAGAGGAGAGAGGGGTCGTCGGCGGGCACGAGCGAAGAGCTCGGCACGACCGTGTGCCCCTTTTCCTTGAAATACTCAAGAAACAAGCTGCGAATCTCGGAACCTTTCATCTGTCTTCTCCACCCAGCGCACCGAGGATCTTTTCGTAGGGAAAGCCCCTGCCGGCCAGAAACCGGATGGTCTTTTCCCGGTCCTTCACCCCCCGCTTCCTCAGGAGCGAGGCGATCCTCTCTTCCTCACTGGTTTCTCTTGATACCTTCTGCACTACATCATCAGCCATATTCTCTGGGAAATCAAGTCCTTCGAGAGTGTTTCTGATGGAAAAGTCACCGTAGCCCTTCTCGGCCATGAGCCTGGCCCTGCGCAGGGCGTAATCGGAATCGTTCAGGTAGCCTAAATCGAGGACCCTCGCGACGACCGCATCGCTGAGCTCTTCACTCAACCCCTTGAGTGCGAGTTTTTTTTTAGCTCAAAGGTCGAGAGGGCCCTCCGGGATATGACTTGGAAGGCGTAGGAGAGACCCTGCTCAAAAGTCTCTATATTTGCCGTCCTGGAAGATCTGGTTCTTCTCATCGGTATCGGTCTCTCCGCGCTCCTCGGCCTTCTCGTTCTCAAAGCTGTCCCACTTGGAGTCGCTGGTGCCCCTGATGCCCTTCATGCGCAGGGCGAAGTCGTTGGGGTTGGTGGCCTGGCGCAGCGCCTCGTTGTAGCTGACCTTGCCCTCTTTCACCAGGCCCATGAGCGACTGGTCAAAGGTCTGCATGCCATAGGCAATCATGCCCTCTGCAATGGCGTCGTGGATCTCGCTGGTGCGGGTCTCGTCGGTGATGCACTCCCGGATCCTGCCCGTGGATACGAGGACCTCGCACGCGGGAACCACGCCCTCGCCGTCGATGTTGGGCAGGAGCCGCTGGGAGATGACCGCCTTGATCACGCCGGCGAGCTGAAGCCGCACCTGCAGGTGCTGGTGCGGGGGATACTGGGACACGATGCGCATGATAGTCTCCAGCGCATCGAGGGTGTGCAGGGTGGACAGCACGAGGTGCCCGGTCTCCGCAGCGGTGAGCGCGATGTCGATGGTCTCGCGGTCACGCATCTCTCCCACCAGGATGACGTCCGGGTCCTGCCTGAGGGCAGCTCTGAGGGCCATGGCGAAGGAGTTGGTGTCGGACCCCACCTCCCGCTGGTTGATGATGCACTTCCGGTCCTTGTGCAGGAACTCGATGGGGTCTTCGATGGTGATGACATGACAGTTCCGGAAGGTGTTGATCTGGTCCACCATGGCGGCCAGCGTGGTCGACTTGCCCGAGCCGGTCGTCCCGGTGACGAGAATGAGACCCTTGCGCTCCATGGAGATCTTCTTGATCACCTCGGGAAGGTGGAGATCGTCGAGGGAGGGCGGGTCGGTGGGGACGATGCGGAACACCATGCCGTAGCTCCCCCGCTGCCGGAAGCAGTTCACCCTGAACCGCGCCACACCGGAAAGGCTATACGCCAGGTCGATCTCGTTGGTTGTTTCGAATTTTGCCTGCTGGTACTGGTTCATCAGGCTGTACGCCATGGTCGAGATGTCGTCGTTCGTAAGGCGTTCACGATCCCGAAGCGGGATCAAGGCGCCGTACCTCCGGATGACCGGAGGCAGGCTGACCTTGATGTGGACGTCCGAGGCAGACATCTCGACTGCCTGCCTCAAGACATCGTTGATATCCATGTATCATGCCTCCCCGTATGTATTTGCCTCGATCTCTGAGCCTGTCTTCTCCCGAGCCTCGGCAGCTTTAACCGTCTTTCCTTGATTTTCGGCTAAGAGAAAGCTTTTCTTGAGATCCTCGTAAATCTCGGCGAATACTTCGGGGTGCTCTTTCAGGTAGGCCTTGGCGGCTTCCCTGCCCTGTCCGAGCCTCTGCTTTTTGTAGCTGTACCACGCCCCGGACTTCTCGATGACGCCCCTGCCCGGCGCGCTGCCCACGTCGAGGATCTCTCCGTAGCGGGAGATCCCCTCGCCGAACATGATGTCGAACTCCACTTCCTTGAACGGCGGGGCCATCTTGTTCTTCACGACCTTGACCCTGGTGCGGCTGCCCACCACATCGGTGCCTTCCTTGATGGGGCCGGCGTTCTTGATCTGGAGCCGTATGCTCGCATAGAACTTCAGGGCGTTGCCGCCCGTGGTGGTCTCGGGGTTGCCGTAGAGCACGCCGATCTTCTGCCGAGTCTGGTTGATGAAGATCGCCGTGGTGTTCGTCTTGGATATGGCGCCGGAGAGCTTGCGCAGGGCCTGGGACATGAGCCTGGCCTGGAGCCCCATGTGGGAATCGCCCATGTCTCCCTCGATCTCCGCCCTGGGCACCAGGGCCGCCACCGAGTCTATCACCACGATGTCCACCGCATTGGACCTCACCAGCGTCTCCGCGATCTCGAGAGCCTGCTCGCCCGAGTCCGGCTGGGAAACGAGAAGGTCCTCGACGTTGACGTTCAGCTTCTTTGCGTAATTGACGTCCAGGGCGTGCTCGGCATCGATGAATGCAGCCACTCCCCCTTGGGCCTGGGCAGAGGCGATGCAGTGCAGGGCCAGCGTGGTCTTACCCGAAGATTCGGCCCCGTAGATCTCGGTCACCCTTCCGCGGGGGATCCCACCGATGCTCAGCGCTTCATAGTCCAGAAGCAGCGATCCGGTGGATATGACCGGCACGTCCTTACCAACGGCATCGGACCCCATCCGCATGATAGAGCCCTTGCCGTACGACCGCTCTATCTTCGTAATCGCGTCCTGCAATGCCCGCTTTCTTCCGTCTTCCATGCTTCATTCTCCTTTTTCTTGCCCAAGAACGCTCCTATGCAAAACACTGTAGCGCGCCCCGGTCGGGGTCAACTCGCTCTTGTACAACACGATATGTTCAATGGTAAAACCTGTTTCCCTCACTTCCTGTGACAGATCTATCACAGTCGGTATCTTTAGTCTACCTATGGTTATGTGCGCACGGAAGGGCCTCTTTTCAGGCTCCATGCCGAACGACGAGCATATTCTGTCCACCCTTTCGGCGATCTCTGCCATGGTCCTGACATCGCCGCTCAGGCCTGCCCAGACCACCCGGGGCCTCCTCGTGTCAGGAAAGGCACCCAGCCGGGAAAGCATCACCTGCAGAGGGTGATATGCCTGCGCGATCACATCCAGCTCACGGGAGAGCTCAGGAACGAGCCCTTCGTCGACGCCGCCTAAGAACTTCAGGGTGACGTGCAGACCCTCGGGCTGCACCCACTTCACACCCCTGGCCTTGGGCCTCAAGCCCGAGATGACCTCCCCGAGACAGGACTTGACTTCTTCGGGCAGCTCAAATGCGATGAATGTCCGAATCATGGATACACGACCTCAACTGAAAAAGTGCCGTCTTCGCGAAGATCATCTTGTTCCCGGCCCTGTCGAAGGAAAAGCGGTAGTCCCTCACCATGTGTCCGGCCCTGCCCCCTGCCGCTATCCACACGGTCCCCACGGGCTTGGCGGCCGTTCCTCCCGATGGACCTGCAATACCCGTGGTGGCCAGACCCACGTCCGCACCGGTGAGGGCGAGCACACCTTCGAGCATGGCCAGGGCGACCTCCCTGCTCACCGCCCCGTGCCGAATGATGAGCTCTTCTGAGACACCGAGAACCCTTGTCTTGATGTCGTTGCTGTACGAGACCACTGAACCCAGGAAATAGTCGGAGCTGCCCGGAAGCTGCGTCATGAGGTGGGCGATGAGACCGCCCGTGCAGGATTCCGCTGTGGCGCATGTGAGCCCTCTCCCCCTAAGCAGGGCACCCACCGTGGCGTTCAGGTCCCGGCCCTCGAGGGCATGCCTTCCCAGGATGCGCCTCACCCTTTCCTCAAGGGCGCTGGGCACGATCACCGCCACCTCCATGTCCCTGGGCAGGTAGCCGCAGGACGGCGCCAGGTCGCCCAGCCGGCGGGCTATCTCCACCTCCCGCAGGCCGAAGACCGCTACCTCCACCGACTGTGGCGCTCCCCGGTTCAGGCGGTCGACCACGGTTGCGAACATGGCGAGCGTCTCTGCCGGGACTCCAGGGAAGAACATCACCCTTGTCCCCGACTCGAAGCTCAGGTCAATGCCCAGGGCAGAGCCCACAGGGTTGGCGATGTCCGGGTTCCTGCTGATGTGCTCCTTTTCCTCAAGCATCCTGACCGCGGCGGGGGTGGTGTCATCCGGGGTGAGACCCAGCCCGCCGGTCACCACAATGAGGTCGGACTCTGCCTGCACATCGAGGATCGTCCTTAAGAGCACCGCGGGGTCGTCTCCGATCACGCGGATCTCCCCCATGGCGATGCCGCGGGAGACCATCATGGCGGCAAGGGGCTGGATGAGCAGATCCTGGCGGAGGCCGCAAAGGATTTCCGAGCCGGTGATGATGATCGAGCCTTTCATAACGGATTCTTCAGCGTCTTCCGGATGAGCGTCAGGGAGACTGCGCTCAACGCGCCGGCCACCACATCGTCCGCCATGACACCGGCGCCTCCCGGCAGCGCCTCAGCGGTGCTCACCGGCGGAGGCTTCAGGATGTCGAAGAACCTGAACAGGGCCATGGCGAGAAGGATCCCCCCCATGCCTGCCGGCCGTGAAACGAGCGCGATGAGTGTGCCTGCCACCTCGTCGATCACGATCTTCCCGGGGTCCTTTCCCCAGAGCCTTTCCATCCTTTCCGATGCACAGACCCCCAGCAGCGTCAGGCCCACGGTGAACAGGAGATACCAGGGGAGGGACAGGCGCCTCAGGATGAGGTAGAGGGGCAACGTCGCAACGGTGGCAACGGTCCCGGGGGCTGCGGGGGAATATCCGGCTCCGAAAAAGGTGGCGATCAGTCGGCTCGGGACCTCGAGATCTCTCATCGGGTGCTACGCCGATTCCATGCCGCCGATCTTTTCCATGATCCTGGCAAGGGGTCCGGCCGAGATGTTTTTGTCCATCTCGTTGATGATGTCCCGGTAGCTGCTCACGAGCTGCAGGCCTTCCTGGGTCAGCTGGGCACCCACCCTGCCGTGCCTTCCCTTCTCCAGGAGACCGATGCCGAGCTTTTCTTCATAGTCCCTGACCTTTCCCCATGCCGCCCGGTAGGACATCTTGAGCTCCTGTGCGGCCTTGTGGAGAGAGCCCGTCTCCGCCACGAGGTTCAGGAGCGTGTAGATCCCCATGCCGAATACCGTATTTCCGTTTTTTTCGATCCAGATCTTATATCCGAAATTCATAGTGAATGAGATACCACTATGCTTGCAAAGAATCAACGGTTCTCGCGCATGCAGTGAATTCACGGCCCGGGGGCTCTTTGTGGTTGATTCAAAGGGCCTAATACGCTATGAAATCTCCCAGATCAGGAAGGCAGGTTCGACATATGACAGAATGTTACATCAAGGATTTATCCCAGCACGCAGGAGAAGAGGTCACGATAAAGGGATGGGTCTCCAACAGGAGGTCCAGCGGAAAGGTGTCCTTCCTCATCATCAGGGACGGAAGCGGGACCTGCCAGGCCATAGCCGAGCGGGAGACCCTGGGTGAAGAGATATATCCGGAGATCAAGAAGATCCCCCTGGAGTCGTCGATGGTGGTCCAGGGCACGGTCAGGGAAGAGCCCAGGTCGCCGGGCGGCTATGAGCTGACCGCAACGAAGATCGACATCCTCCACAAGTCCGAGGAGTTCCCCATCGGCAAAAAGGAGCATGGCCCGGACTTCCTTCTGAACAACCGCCACCTCTGGCTCAGGTCGAGCAGGCAGGTCGCCATCATGCGGGTGAGGGACACCCTGGTGCGCCACGTGAGGGACTACTTCCACAAAAACGGCTTCACCCTCATCGACTCACCCATCTTCACCACCACCTGCGGCGAGGACACCTCGAGCCTGTTCTCGGTGGATTACTTCGACCTGGGCAAGGCCTACCTCTCCCAGACCGGCCAGCTCTACCTCGAGGCAGCCATATTCGGGCTGGGTAAGGTGTTCTGCCTGGGGCCCACCTTCAGGGCGGAGCGCTCGAAGACGAGACGACACCTCATCGAGTTCTGGATGGTGGAAGGGGAGATGGCCTTTTACGACCACGACATGAACCTTACCCTCCAGGAGGATTTCGTCTCGTACATCGTGCAGAACACCATCGCGGAAAGGGAACAGGAGCTGAAGTTCCTCGAGAGGGACATCGAGCCTCTGAAGAAGGTGACTCCACCCTTCAACCGGATCACCTACGACGAGGCGCTCGAGATCCTCAGGAAGAACGGCTCGGATATCCAGTGGGGCTCCGATCTCGGCGGAGACGACGAGACCATCATTACGAGCCTCTACGACAAGCCCATCTTCATCGAGAACTATCCGAAGAAGGTCAAGGCCTTCTACATGAAGGAGCATCCCGAAAAGCCCGAGTATGTCCGATGCGCGGACCTGCTTGCGCCGGAGGGATACGGGGAGATCATCGGCGGGTCCCAGCGTGAGGACGATTATGACAAGCTGCTGAAGGCCATTCTGGACAACGGCCTGGACCCCGAGCGCTACGGCTGGTACCTCGATCTGAGGAAATACGGCAGCGTGCCCCACTCCGGGTTCGGGCTCGGGATCGAGAGGACCCTGTCCTGGATATGCGGCCTCAAGCACGTGCGCGAGACCATACCCTTCCCCAGGATGATCTACCGGGCGTATCCGTAATAAAATCAAGAAGAGAAAAGGAGCCCTCGGCAGGCATGAGCCTGCTGCAGGGCTTTTATTATGAGCATGGTATTAGAACCTTACAACGATTCCATAAGATTGCATGGATCTTTTATGAAGAAGCCGGGGTGGGAGGAAAAGAATTGGAGCGGGAAACGGGATTCGAACCCGCGACGTCAACCTTGGCAAGGTTGCACTCTACCACTGAGTTATTCCCGCCCAAAACACCCTACCCATATAAGCAACAACGTTTTCTTTGTCAAGGCACTTTTGCAGGCCCTCCAGCGGAGTCGGGATTTTTCTCTGAACGCCTGTTGTCCCCGGTAAATTTTACGGTTTTCCTCATCATGCCGATCCAATTCTATTGACAATTCGGACCATATCGTTACTTCTCATTTATATACT
>DAOPXM010000045.1:0-25451 GCA_035352355.1 Deltaproteobacteria bacterium
CTCATAAAAAACATAAACTCAAGAAGGAGTTAGATCATGTCGCGTTGTAGGGTTATCTATGGTCCCCATGCCCATTTTTCAAAGCCATCTCCCTTTTCGCGTTGTAGGGCTAAACTGCGGTATGGGGTATATCCCTTCCTCTTGCCTCGTCCTGGGGAGCATAGCCTGCCTCCTTGTCTATCTTTTTCCATATTATCTATTACTACAGTGGTAATCCACGGATTACCCGAGCAACCGCTGGATGATGTCGTGGAAGGTCGGCTCATTATACGATGGTCTACCACTGTAGTACTATGGTCCCCATGCCCATTTTTCAAAGCCATCTCCCTTTTCGCGTTGTAGGGTTAAGAGTGTAGGTGTTGGCACGACACCATCACTTTCGGTTAAAATGGAAAGAGTCTGCTGTTGGGCTATATTGCATAGTCAACCTTCTTTATTTGTAAGATCAGCTTGCAGCAAATACAAATAATCGGAAACGACCCCGACCCCCTGAACGCTTCGCACCTCCGCCCAGCGAAATGCTTAGAAAAATAACTCTGTCCCCTTCTCGAACTGCCCCCTTTTCGGAGGAAAATCTGGATCGACCCCGATACCGATACCGACCCCGAGAAAGGTAGGCAGACCTGCCCCACGGCGCATCATCCACATTCGAGAATCAGACAATAATTGTTATCTATTATATGTAAGGAGGTTCGATGGGCCGAAGCAGGCTCCCTGTCCCGCTCTGGGTGGTATTCTGGGCTGTCCTGGTGCCGGTCTCCCTCCTGAGCCGCCCGTACCTCCCCCTGGACGAGACGCGGTACGTGTCCGTTGCCTGGGACATGTGGCTGAACGGCGATTTCCTCGTCCCCCGCCTGAACGGCGCCCTCTACAGCGAGAAGCCGCCCCTGCTGTTCTGGCTGTACCACCTCGGGTGGAGCGTTCTCGGCGTCAACGACCTGTGGCCGCGGACCGTCTCGCCCCTCTCCGGGGCGGCTGTCCTGCTCCTCACCTCACGTCTGGCGCGCAGGCTCTGGCCCGACAGGCCTCTGGCGGCCCGGACCGCACCCCTCATCCTCATGGGCAGCCTCCTGTGGACGATCTTCCTGTCCACAGCCCTGTTCGACATGCTCCTGGCGTTCTTCACCCTGGCCGGCGTGTTCGGGATCGTGCGGAGCTGGCAAGACAGAGGGCCCACGGGGTGGCTCGTCCTGGGAGCGGCCATCGGGCTGGGCATCCTCGCGAAAGGGCCGGTCATCCTCCTGCACACCCTCCCCCTGGCCCTGCTGGCGCCCTGGTGGGCGGTCGAACGCAGGCCCGTGAGCTGGACCGCCTGGTATGCGGGAATCGCGTCGGCCTCGGCCCTGGGCATCCTCATCGCCCTGGCCTGGGCCGTGCCCGCGGCGCTCAGGGGCGGCGAGGAGTACGCAGAGGCCATCTTCTGGGGCCAGTCCGCCGGGAGGATGGTGAGGTCCTTCGCCCACGAACACCCCTTCTGGTGGTACCTGCCCCTGCTCCCGGCCATGCTCTTCCCCTGGTCCCTCTGGCCCGCCCTGTGGCGCGGCTTCGCCTCCCTGGCGAGACGGCCCCGGTCGGGCGGCGTCCGGCTGTGCCTGGCGTGGATCGTCCCGGTGCTCGCGATCTTCTCCCTCATCAGCGGCAAGCAGGTCCATTACCTCCTCCCCGCGTTCCCGGGCTTCGCGCTCATCGCGTCCCGCGCCTTGGACGGGTCGAGGAGGTTCCTGCCGAAGGATCCCCTGGCCCCGGCCGTGGTCATCTCGCTGGTAGGGCTCGTGCTGCTGATGCCGGGCCTCTTCCCCTTCCCTCCGAACCTGCGCGAGCTCCTAGGGGAGGTGAACCCGTACTGCGGGATGGCCCTCGCCGCGGCCGGGCCCATCCTGTACTTCCTGTACTCCCAGGGCCCCCCGGACGCTGCGCTCCGCATCACCCTCGTGTCCGGATCTTCCGTCCTCCTGGCGGCCATGCTCGTCACAGGCCTTGCCGGGGTGTTCAGGCTCTACGACATGCGGGGCATCAGCTCCTACATCGCGGGCGTCCAGCGCAGGGAGGAGGCGGTCTGCTACGTGGGGACCTACCACGGGGTGTTCAACTTTCTGGGTCGGCTGGAGAAGCCCCTGGACGTCATCCAGGAGGACCAGGTCCTGTTGTGGGCGGCCTGTCACCCGGACGGCTGCATCGTGGCCGACGAGAAGCACCTGGGGCCGGTCCCCGGGCTGAAGCCGGACTACGAAACCCCCTGGGGCCACCACACCTTCCGGTTGTGGAAGGGCAGCTCCGTTGCGGGCGTGCACCGTCAGGGGCACGATCCGGGACCGGCTTCCTCCGGCCCCTGATGGGTGGGGGGGCTGGTGTTCTTGCTATGTCGGGTAGACAGAGGATCTCTCGATGGAGCATGCTTCATCGGGGTCGGGGTCGGTATCGGGGTCGATCCATATTCCTTTCGATACCGACCCCGACCCCGATGAAGACGGGGGAGCCAGGCCTGGATGAACCGCCGCGACGCGACGGACAGGAGGAGGAACCCGGCGGCCACGGCGATCTGCAGGCAGTTTCCCCTCACCCCCCCGCTGCCGTAGCAGGCGAACACGACCGCCAGGGGCGTGAACCCGATGAGGGAGCCCAGAGCATAGGGGGCGTAGGGCACGCCGCAGCTCCCGCAGAGCAGGCTCATGACGGTCGAGTTCGAGAACGGGAACAGCCTCCCGTAGAGCACCCACCAGAAGGCGTTGTCCCTGAACCTGTTCTGCCACTCCTCGAGCCTTCCGGTGACCCGTCTCTCGAGCACGCCTGCCAGAGAGGCCCTGCCCGCCAGGTAGAGGACCGACGACCCCAGGAGGGAGGCGGCCAGGGAGAGGACCGTCCCGGGAAGAGCCCCGTAGACCGCACCACCCACGGCGCTGGCAAGCAGCCTGGGCACGCCCAGCGCGATGAAGCCGCCAGCCCCGGCGACGAAGACGAGGGCCGACACGATAGCACCCTTCGCCCCTCCCGGATGGCCGAGCATGGCCTGCAGGGCGGGGACGTCGGACAGGTACGTGCGCACGTCCTCGTTTCCGAACACCAGGGCGGCAGCGGCAAAGAATGCGGTGAGCGCGGCGATGCGGAAGAGATCCTTATACAGGGTCTCCACCTTTCCAGCTTTCATTTCCCCTCGACGGCCGTGTAGGAAAGCGCCCGCTTCCTCAGCCAGTACACGCCCGCCAGGTCCACGATGCCCGCCCAGAGCCTGCTGTTGATGCCCCCGCCGTACTTGCTCGTGCCATGCCTCCTCGGGCGGTGGCTCACCGGCACCTGGGAGACCGTGAAGCCGGACATGACGAACAGCGCCGGGAAGAACCGGTGGGCGTTCCGGAAGAAGCGGACCTGATCGAGGCAGTCCCTCCTGAAGACCCGCAGGGAGCACCCCACGTCGACGACGCCGTCCTTGAGCACGGCCGAGCGGACCCGGTTCGCTATCCGGCCCGACAGGCGCCGCACCAGGGTGTCCGAGCGCTCCTGTCTGATGCCGCACACCATGTGCACCCCGGTCCTCTCCAGTTCGGACATCAGGCCCGGAAGATCCCGGGGGTCGTTCTGGCCGTCGCCGTCGAGGGTGGCGACGACCTCTCCCCGCGCCGCCCTGAACCCTGCCTCCAACGCCGCGGACTGGCCGCTGTGGGGATGGATGTGGAGCGCCCGGAAGATCTTCTTCTCACGGGCGAGCCTGTCGATGATCCGGGGGGTGCTGTCGGTGGACCCGTCGTCCACCATGACGAGCTCCCACACGAGGTTGCGGTGCGGGGCAAGGGCCTCGCCGACCTCCAGGCATACGGCCTGCACCGACTCTTCCTCGTTGAAGAAGGGGACGACAACGCTCAGATAGGGGGCATCATCCATAAGGGAATCACCTCGCCATTCCATGAAAATGTACCGGGCGTAAGGTACGCCCTGAGAAATATAATATGATTGATGTTTCGGATAGCAAATCCGCCCCGGAGCGCCCCGGGAGGCATCCTGCCGCTCCTAGCCGGCAGCCCTCGGGGCGCAGGCCTCCGTGGCCACGGGCAGGTACACGGTGAAGGTCGAGCCCTCGCCGGGCCTGCTCTGCACGGTCACGGCCCCCTGGTGCTCCTTCACGATCCCGTGCACCACGGCCAGGCCCATGCCCGTGCCGTCCCCCTTCCTGGTGGTGAAGAAGGGCTCGAAGATGTGCTCCATGACCTCCCCGTCCATGCCCTTGCCGGTGTCGCGCACCGCGACCTGGATGTAGGGGCCGGGGGCCAGGTCCGGGGAGACCCGCGACGCCCCTTCCTCGTCAAGGACCGTCACGGTCTCCACCACGTCCAGGGTCCCGCCTTCGAGCATGGCCTGGCCCGCGTTGCCACCGAGGTTGATGAGCACCTGCTTGATCTGCGTGGGGTCGGCGATGGCCATGGCGCAATCGTCCTTCACCTCGCTCTGGATCTCGATGCTCGAGGGCATGGTGGACCGCAGGAAGGCCAGGGTCTCCCTGATGACCTCGGGGACGTTCACCGGGCCCTTCTTCGGCGGCGTGCGCCTGCTGAAGGTGAGGATCTGCTGCACCAGGTCCCTGCCGAGCCGGGCCGCGTGGAGCGTCTCCTCGAGGACCGGCCTGACCGGGCTCTCCTCGCCCGCTTCTTCGAGGGCCGTCTCGGTGTTGATGAGAATGGGGGTGAGGATGTTCTTCAGGTCGTGGGCGATGCCCCCCGCCAGGGCCCCGATGGCCTCCAGCTTCTGGGTCTGGGCGATCTGCCGCTGCATCCTGACCTCCCGGGTGACGTCCTTGGTGACGGAGACGGTGTTGATGATCCTGCCGGCCTCGTTGCGCACCGGCGAGATCGTGACGTCCACTTCGATGGTCTCCCCGGTCTTCCTCCTCCTGGTCTGCCTGCCGGACCACGGCCTTCCCTCCCTCCTCGCGTTCTCGAAGATCTCGGCCTCGCTCGTCCCGCCGAGGAATCCGGGGATGGAGTCGACGCTCCTCCCCACCAGCTCGTCGCGGCTGTACCCGGTTATGGTCTCCAGGGCGGGGTTCACGTACTCGATCACGCCGTCGAGGCCCGTGAGGCCGATGCCTTCGCCCGTCTGCTGGGCGGCCGCAGCCAGGCGCAGGATGTCCTGCTCCATCTTCCTGCGCTCGGTGATGTCGATGCCGATGCCGATGTGCCCGTCCGAGACGGCGACGGCGGCCCACAGGATCCGCAGGGTGCCGCCGGACCTGGTCGTGAGGTCGAACTCGCGCCAGCCGGGGTCGGCTTTCCGGGCAAGGGCCATGACCTCCTTCCGGTAGGAGGGGTCGGGGAAGCACGCGGCTGCGATCTTTTCCGTCCTGGCCTCGTCCAGGGACCACCCGGTGAGCCGCTCGAACTCCCTGTTCACCAGGACCACATCCCGCGAGGAGCTGCACAGCACCACCATGACCGGGATGTGGTCCATGATGGTCTGGAGGACCTCCTTCTGCCCTTCCAGGAGGTTTGTTGCCTGCATGAGGCTTGCGGTGCGCTCCTCGACCCTGCGCTCGAGATCGACATTGAGCCTGTGGAGGGAGTCCCGGGCATCCTTGAGCTCGGTGACATCGCTGTAGACGGTGAAGGCGCCGGCGGGCTCCGCCCTGCCGGGCTCGTACCTGGGCATGCTGTACATGGAGATCCAGATGTACCGCCCCTTCTTCGGGTTGTAGAGCCGTATCAGGCGGTCCCTGACGGTCTTCCCGGTGCGCAGGACCTCGAGGGAGATCTGGCCTTCCTCCTCGAAGGGCCTGCCGTCCTCCTGGGTTATGCCCGCGAACAGCGCATAGAAATCGCTCATCGGGCGGCCGACGAACTCCGTGGTTTCGATGCCCAGGATCTCGGCCGAAGCCGGGTTGACCGACACCAGGGTCCCGGACGCATCCACCTCGTGGACCCCCTGCCTCATGTTCCGGTACAGGGTCCTGTACCTCTCCTCGGATGTGCGCAGCGCCTCCTCGGCCTGCTTGCGCTCGGTGACGTCCCAGTCGATGCCTGCCCAGCGCACGGGCCGCCCGCGCTCGTCACGCTGCAGCCGGCCGATGCTCGCGATCCACCGCCAGGTGCCGTCCCGGTGCCTGATGCGGTACTCGACCTGATGCGCGGGCGCGCGGCCTTCCCGGTGTGCCTTCGTGCTGGCTTCGATGCGGGCAACATCGTCGGGGTGAATCCGGTCGAACCAGGCGGAACGCGTGCTCGCGAGCTCGTGGTCGGAAAAGCCGATGAAGGCCTTGAGCCGCGGGCTCATCTTCATCTCGTCCGGTAACTCGTCCGGATGGATAGGGTCGACGGGCACCTCCCATTCCGCGCCTCCTGAACCGGCGATGGCCATGTCCAGCTCGATCCTGTTCTGCCTCGCGGCCGCCTCGGCCATGTCCTTTTCCCGCTTCACGCGGAACTTCTCGAGGACCGCCTGGACCGCGGGGCCGAGACGGCGCAGCCGGTCCTTGATGATATAGTCGGACGCCCCGGCCTTCATGCACTCCACCGCGACCTCCTCGTTCTGGGAGCCGGTGACCACGATGAAGGGGAGATCGCTCCCCCGGTCCTGCACCAGGCGGAGCGCCTCCATGCCGGTGAACTGGGGCATGGCATAGTCCGACAGGACGATGTCCGGCTCGAACCGGTCCAGGGCATCCAGGAAGGCGTCGCGGGTGTACACGGCCTCATGGACGAAGTCGATGCCGAGCCTGCGGAGCTCCCTCAGCATGAGTTCGACGTCCGTGGGGACGTCCTCCACGACAAGCACCTTGAAGGGACACTGCCGGCCCTCCCGGCCGTCTGCAGGAAGGGAAGCCTTCCCGCTGCCGCCCCGGCACAGCAGGGCGTCCGCATCCTTGATCCGACCGTTCATATATCCTCTCCTGAACGTTCATTGCCAGGCAGGAAAGGGATGCAATCTCATCCCCTCCATTGCCCCGCGCCTGGAAGAGATGACATTCAACCTGCGAAAACACAGAAGATACGAACTGCGGCACACCGTCACCATGTTCATAGGAAATGCCGCCTGACTACGTCAAGCGGGAAGATCGGGTCATCCCTCCCGGAGGAGGACTTCACCTGAACAGACCACTGGAAAGGGACGGACAACTGAGATATGATCCTCCCCACAGACACCCGGGAGGAGGATGCAGTGAAGCTCATATCGTGGAACGTGAACGGCATCAGGGCGAACCTCAGGAACGGCTTCCTCGACATCGTGGCTGGGATGGACGCGGATGTGGTCTGCCTCCAGGAGACCAAGGTGGGGATCGACCAGGTCCATGCCGACCTCCCGGGGTACCACCAGTACTGGAACAGCGCGAAGAAGAGGGGGTACTCGGGCACCGCGGTCTTCACCCGGAGGGAGCCGCTGGCTGTATCCCATGGCCTGGGCATGCCGGAGCACGACCAGGAGGGCCGGGTCATCACCCTCGAATACGGGGACTTCTTCCTGGTGAACGTCTACACCCCCAACGCCCAGCACGAGCTGCTCAGGCTCGAGTACCGGATGCAGTGGGACCGGGACTTCCTCGCCTACCTGCTGAAGCTCGAAGAGCGCAAGCCCGTGGTCTTCTGCGGCGACCTGAACACAGCCCACAAGGAGATCGACCTCAAGAACCCCAAGGCCAACGAGCGCAACCCGGGCTTCACCCGGGAGGAACGCGACGCCCTGGACAGGTTCGTGGAGCACGGCTTCCTCGACACCTTCCGGGAGTTCAACCAAGAGCCCGGGAACTACACCTGGTGGTCCTACCGGTTCAACGCCCGGGCCAAGGACATCGGGTGGCGCATCGACTACTTCTGGATCTCGGGCAGCCTCAGGCCCCGGCTCAAAGACGCCTTCATCCTCAAGGACGTGTGCGGCTCCGACCACTGCCCGGTGGGGATCGTGCTCGAAGAGGGGTGAGGGCCCCCCGTCATCATAAAAAAGCGGCTCGAGCTCTTACTGCGCGGGGGCTCCCTACTTCAGGAGCCACAGGCTCAGGCCCATGACCACCATGCCCGAGATGACCCCGAGGATGGGGCCGTGCTCCGAGGCCATGGACTTTGCCACCGGGATGAGCTCGTCGAGCGAGATGGAGACCATGACCCCGCCCACCAGGGCCAGGGCGAAGCCCATCACGGCTGGGGACAGAAACGGGAGCAGGAACGCCGCGGCGATGACGCCGCCCGCGATCTCGCTCATGCCCGAGAACAGCGACCAGAAGAACGCCTTCTTCCTGCTGCCGGTGGTGAAGTAGACCGGGGCGGAGATGGCGAGCCCCTCGGGGATGTTGTGCAGGGCGATGGCCACCCCGAGGGCAATGCCCACCCGGATGTCCTCCATGGCCCCCACAAAGGTGCCCATGCCTTCCGGAAAGTTGTGGATGGTGATGCCGAGCATCACGAGGAGACCGGTGCGCTCCATGGCCCGGGCGTCCACCCCCTCCAGGGCAAGGGGGCTGTCCAGGGGGTGGTCGTGCTGGCCGATGTACTCGTGCGGGATGAGGAGGTCGATGAGGAAGTAGGACACCATGCCCGTGAAGAAGGCGCTGTAGACGCCCAGGAAGCCCAGCCCGGAGGTCGCGATTGCGGTGGGCACGAGCTCCGCGAAGGCCACGAAGATCATGACCCCTGCCGAGAAGCCCAGCGTGAAGGAGAGGAACAGGGGCGACGGCCTCTTCGAGAAGATACCGAGCACGCTGCCGATGCCCGTGGAGAGCCCTGCCAGCGTGGTGATGGTCAGTGCCTGGAGCACGTGGGGCTCAGCCATGCGCCCCCTCCCCTGCGCTGCCGGGCAAGGCATTGAAGCAGCGGGGCGAGGCCCCTGCCCGCGCACCGTCTCCCAGGCCCGCGAGCCTGCCGCTGATCATGCATCCGCCCGCCTCTCTCATCATGTGAACAAGGCCCCGGTACTGCGCCGAACCCCTTCTGCTACTTGCCGCCCTGCCAGGTGAAATTTTCCTTCTTCACGCTCTTCTGGTCGATGCCCAGCGCCTCGAGCTCGGACAGGATGAACTCCTGCATGGGTGGCGGACCGCAGAGGAATACAGCCGGGGCGTCCAGGTCCATGTGCTTCTTCATGATGTCCTTCGTGCACCTGCCGGCCTCGTACCTGACCTCGGGGAAGTCGCTGTCCACGTATCTGTCCAACTGATCTCCTGCTTCCACGCGGCTCAGGTTGTGGACCACCCTCAAGGGGAACTCCCGGGTCATGGCCTTGAGCTCGTCCAGGGCAAGGGCGTCGTCCAGCGTCCTGTTGGACCAGATGAGGAGCGCCTTCTTTTTGATCCCGGCGGACCTGAAGTGCCTCAGTACGCTCAGAAACGGCGTCACGCCCACCCCGCCCGCTATCATGACGATGTTGTCGCTGGTTTCGATGTCCTTGCAGAACAGCCCGAACGGGCCCGCCAGGATGACCTGGTCCCCGAGCTGGAGCTGGTGGACCTGCTGCGTGAAGGGGCCGGCCTTCTTGATGGTCACCTTCAGCAACGGGTCTTCCGGCGCGCACGAGATGGTGAACGGGTGCGGCTTGCTCCACTGGCCGTCGATTTGGATCTTCAGGGAGAGGAAGCTGCCCGCCCTCCTGTTCTTGAAAGATTCGTCGAACCCGTCGAAGGTGAGCGAGGTGATCTCCTGGTTTTCCCGTTCGACCTTTACGACCGTTGCCACGCCTTTTTCCATATCCTTCCCCCTTTGCTGACACTGCGGTTCTGCGTGTTTGAGCTTCAAAGAAGGTATAAAGTGAGCGCCCTGAGAAATCAAGACAATATGCTGCAAAAAACGCTCAAGTGTCCTGGCCGGGTCCCGGACAGAGGGGCTCGGCGCCGGGTACAATTTTTTTTTTGCGGAAGATGTGCGTCGGATGCTCAGGACAGGCGTTGACGACACGCCTGAGCATTGTCGAGGGACTGTTTTCGTACACGCCGGGTACGAAAATGTCGCTGCTCATCCAGTGGAAGCCGACCGCCGGGACGGCGCAAAGGATCGTTCACGGCAGGGGGCGAGGCGCCGGACCTGTCCCTGCACGCGGGCTCGACAGCGCCCGTGCGCGCAGGCAGGTCCGGGCATCATCCCGTTCAGGTCCTCACGAGGTGGTGGAGAGGGTGCTTGAAGCGCATGAAGAAGCCGCCTGCAGGCCTCTTGGGACTGTTGAAATACTTCTGGGCGCAGGTGGAGCAAATGCCGTGGCTCACGATCGAATCAGGGTAGAGGGAGGTTTCCACCCTCCCCAGGTCACGTCCGCACCATGCACAGATTCTTCTCATCGTTTTCCCCTTCGTGCTGCCTGGGCGGCTTCGTGCGTGCCGAAGCCGCCGTGTTCGTCCTCATATGTTCAACAGGTGATCCTGATCTCAGCACTGTGCATAATCCGTGCACAGGGGGAACTCTCCCCTTCCCTTCATCGGGGTCGGGGTCGGTATCGGTATCGGGGTCGAAGGGACCCCGAAAAGGGACAGATTTATTTTTTTCTGAATTATTTTAGGGGAATCAACATAGTTAATCTGCCCCCTTTTCGGATTGGAGGAAAATCCGGATCGACCCCGACCCCGATACCGACCCCGACCCCGAATGCAGTGCGGACCACAGAGGGCTCCTCTGGCTTGCGAAGGTCACCTGATGGAACCGCTGTAGAAAAACCAGCCCATGCCTATGGTGAAGAGGAAGTTGCCCCACAGCCCGTGCTCGATGGCCGAGGCCACGAGCGTGCCTGACCGGGCGTACCGGTAGGCGAAGAGCATGCCGCCGAATGTGGAGAGCACCGGGGCGAACGGGTTGTTGTAGAACAGGTGCGCCATGCCGAAGCTCAGGCCGCTCAGCACGATCATCACCGGGACCCTGCCGAACAGGGGCCCGTAGCGGTGGAAAAAGAAGGCGCGGAAGAGGACCTCCTGGGGGTAGCATGCGAGGAGGGGATAGAAGAGGACGAACACGAACCACAGCCTGGGCTCTGCGGATATGAAGTACAGGAAGTGCGTCCTGAAGAAGAGGTACGTGAACACGCCCAGGAGCGCGGCAGGGCCGATGAAGGCGATCAGGATGCCCTTCACGTGGGTCTTCAGCTGCCGCAGGCCCCACAGCCTGGACCGGTCGAACCCCTTGTCGAGGACCAGGCTGACGAAGCAGAGCAGTGAAAGGGCCAGCACGATGGGCGTGATCCTCCAGGCGAACCAGTGCCTGACGAAGTAGAGCGCAGCAGGACAGATGAAGAAGCACACCACGCACTCAACGAAGAGGAGGACCCTCCTGTCGATGACAGCAAAACGGCACTTCATACAGGGACATGATAAGAAGCCGGAAAGGTTTCAAAAGGGTCAACCGGGCCCTCTGCGGGCAGCCCTCCCGTCCGGCAGGGGGACGGCGGCGCCCTCGTCCCTAGGGAGCCAGGGTGATGAGCTCGGGCAGGGCCTGGCCGCCTTCGATCCTGAGCCTTGCCAGGCTCACCGGGAGGCCGAAGCGCCGGGGTCCGGCGCTGCCCGGGTTGAGGTAGAGGACACCCCCCTTCCATGCGGAGGCAGGCCTGTGGGTATGGCCGCAGACAACGACGTCGATGCCCCGGGACGCCGGGTCGAAGCCCATCAGGTCGAGCTGGTGGATGACGAACACCTTCAGGCCCGAGACCATGAGCTCGCACGTGGCGGGCAGGAGGTCCGCGAGCGCGCCCCCGTCGACGTTCCCCCTCACCGCCGCCACCTCGGCGATGGAGCTCAGGTCCCCGAGCACCTGCAGGCTGCCCACGTCGCCTGCGTGGATGATGAGGCCACAGCCTGCGAGCCTGTCCCTGGCCTCTTCCCTGAGCAGGCCGTGGGTGTCCGAGATCACCCCGATGTCCCTGGCTTCATAGCTGTTCGAGCTCATACACCCATGCTTGTTAGCACAAAAGACACCAGGAAGCCCAGGGCCGTGATGAACCCGGCAAAGTCGTACTCCTCGCTGAAGGCCTCCGGGAGCATGGTGTCGGCCATCATGGCGAGGATGGCCCCGGCCGACATGGCCGTGGCTGCAGCGATGGCCTGGGGGGAGAGCTCCCGGAAATACCAGTAGGCCCCCATGGCGATGAACGCCGTGGCAACGGCGATGAACACCCACACCCCGAAGACGTACCAGGGGGAGCGGCCCGCTTCCCTCATGCCCGCCACGCTGGAGAGCCCTTCGGGGATGTTCGATGCGAAGATGGCGAAGAAGACCACCAGGCTCACCATGGCCCCACTCGTCATGCTCAGACCGATGACCACGGCCTCGGGGATGCCGTCCATGAGCGAGCCCGCTGCGATGGCGAGCCCGCTGCCCCGCTCCTGCGCCTCAGACGGCTGGAAGCGGGACGACCTCTTCCGGTGCCTGGCGCCCCGGTAGGAAAGGAAGAAGTTGGCCACCGTGTACACCGTCATGCCGGTGATGAACCCCATGGCCGGGGTGTCGAGCCCGGCGTCCTGGTAGGCCTTTCCCATGAGCTCGAACGCCAGCGCCGACAGGAGGGCTCCGCAGCTGAAGGACATGAGCGCCGCCGTCACCCGCTCCGGCACGCGGAGGAACCAGGCCGTCAACGCGCCGATGAGCAGGGCAGAGCCGGCGGCGAAGCCCCAGATGCCAGCCAGTTGAACGCTCGTGATCATATGGGGCCCTCCTTTTCATCCAGCAGGGAACAGGGGCAAAACGGCCCGCCGGCGCCTGACTCGTGCCCAGGCGCCTGTAGGGCGCACGTTCTCACGGAAACATGGGGAATCACTCGTTCGTCGATACATCCTATAATAATCGCCAGGGGCATTTTCTCTATCAGGACCAAAGCGGCCGCCCGGCTCTCCTGTACGCATGTTTCCGCCTGCTTGGCTAAAAGCCTTTTCCCTCCCTCGTCGGGGTCGGGGTCGGTATCGGTATCGGGGTCGAACATCCTAAAAGGGGACAGATTTCTTCCCCTGGAAAAACAAATCTGTTCCCTTCTCGGATACTCCCTTTCAGGACCATACAAGAAAAGGGTTTTAAAGGTCCTTACGCGTGAGGTACTATGGGCACGCAGAAAGATCGTCCACCGGAGGCGGCAGTCATGCCCATGTTTCTGCTCGTTATCTTCGGGCTCTACAGTGCGGTCCACGTGTATGCCTTCCTGAAGGTCAGGGCGGCCTTCCCCTTCGGGACGGCCGCAGGCCTGGGGCTCGGCCTCTTCATGGCTGTCATGGTCCTGACCCCCATCCTGGTCAGGTTCCTCGAACAGCACGGCCTCGAGCTGCCGGCGAAGCTGTTCGCCTGCCTGGGCTACACCTGGATGGGGGTGATCTTCCTGTTCTTCTCCCTGTCCCTGCTGGTGGACCTGTACCGCCTGTCGGCCTTCAGCCTCGGGCTCGCCCTTCACCGGGACCTGGGTGCGCTCGTGCCCCAGGCAAGGACCGCCCTGCTCGTCCCGCTGCTCATGAGCCTGGCCATCGCCGTCTACGGGGCCTTCGACGCTCTGAACATCAGGGCGCACCGAATCGTGGTCCCGTCGGAGAAGATCCCCTCGTCCGTGGGGCGCGTGCGCATCGTCCAGATCTCCGACGTGCACCTGGGCCTCATCGTTGGGGAGGCGAGGCTCAAGAGGATCACGGAGGTCGTTTCCCGGCAGGGGCCGGACATCCTGGTGTCCACCGGCGACCTCGTGGACGGCCAGATCGACAACCTGTCGGACCTGGCGGACGCCCTTGCCCGGATCAGGCCGCGGTACGGCTCGTACGCCGTCACCGGCAACCACGAGTTCTACGCCGGCATCGACCGTTCCCTGGAGATCACGAGGAGGGCCGGGTTCACCGTGCTCAGGGGCGAGGGGATGACCATCCCGGGCCTCATCACCATCGCAGGCGTCGACGATCCCACGGCAAGGCGCATGGGCATGTTCGAAGGCATGCGCGAAGGCGACCTGCTCGCAGGCCTCCCCCGCGACCAGTTCATCCTCTTCCTCAAGCACCAGCCCCACCTGAAGGAGGGCTCCTTCGGGCTCTTCGACCTCCAGCTCTCGGGCCACACCCACGGCGGCCAGATCTTTCCCTTCCGGTTCCTGGTGAAGATCTTCTTCCCCCACGTCACCGGGCTGCTGAAGCTCCCGGGCTCCCTCCTCTACGTGAGCAGGGGAACCGGGACCTGGGGCCCGCCCATCCGCGTCCTCTCCCCGCCCGAGGTGACGGTCATCGATCTCGTGCACGCGGGCCCTGGATGAGGCACTGGCGGCTTCGCCATAAAATACTCTCATGATCTTGAAGAACTGGAGGTTACTGTTACTACATGGATAAATTCATGAGGAGGTTTTTTTCATGGCCAAGAACGCCAGGGAGGAAAGAAGGAAGAAGGTGATCGACGCCCTCAACAGGGCCCGCTCCATGGAGCTCCACGCCATCCACGAGTACATGAACCAGCACTACAACCTCGCGGACATGGACTACGGCGACCTGGCCGCCAAGGTCAAGCTCATCGCCATCGACGAGATGCGCCACGCGGAGATGTTCGCGGAGCGCATCGAGGAGCTCGGAGGGCAGCCCACCACGGACCTGGCCCAGAAGGTGGTCAAGGGCCAGAAGGTCGAGGTCATCTTCCCCTTCGACGTGGGGCTCGAAGACGACGCCATCGCGATCTACAACGCCCTGCGGGAGGTCTGCCGGGAGAACGGCGACAGCACGAGCATGAAGCTCTTCGAGACCATCATCGACGAGGAGCAGATCCACCTGAACTACTTCGACAACATCGCAGGCCACATCGAAAACCTCGGACAGGTCTACCTCGCCCAGGTCGCCGGCACCCCGGCCGAATCAGGCCCGCCCGCCCGGGGCTTCATCGCGGCTCAGGGAGGGGCGGCCTAGAACCCCGCAACCGGAAGGCGCTGGAAGATGAGCGCCGGGGGTACGATGGAGCGCCCTTCGTTCGGGATCGGGGTCGATCCCGATCTTTTTTCCTTTCGACCCCGATACCGATACCGACCCCGACACCGATGATGGCCGGGAGGGGACCAGAGCCGAATCAGGGTCATGAGGAAAGATCGCTGCCGTAGTAAAGGCTCCTGATCGCCATGGTCAGGGGTACTGCCACGATCGTGCCCACGGAGCCGAGCACCCATGACCAGAAGATGACCGAAAGGATGATGAGCAGGAACGGGATGTTCAAAGACCTTCCCATGTACCTGGGCTTCAGGATATTGTCCCACACGAAGTTGTTGATCGAGAAGAGGACCAGGACCGCAAGGGCGACCTCCCAGCCCGACTCCAGGAAGCCCAGGGCCACGGGCGGGATGACCGATATGAACCCCCCGATGACGGGGATGAAATTCATGAAGAAGAACAGGATGCCCCAGGTCACGGCATAGTCTATGCCCATGACCGCGTACAGGGCGATGTTGATGACGGCCTGGAGCGCCCCGGTGCTGCTGGTGACGGACACATAGACCCTGACGTCGCTGCTCGCCTCCCGGAAGACCGACAGGAGGGACGTGTCCGCCTTTCCATCCCTTTGCCCGGGCTTTGGGGCTTCGATGAATTCGAACAGGAGTATGACCACCAGGATGAGCAGCAGGAGCGTGTCGCCGAGCAGGTTGCCTATCTGTCCGAGGATCATGCCCGCAAAGCTGAAGATGCGCGCAGGGGTGAGACTTGCCAGGGGGCTGACCTGGGTGATGTCGACGCCTTTGGAAGCGAGGAAATCGACCACCGTGCCGTAGGTGCCTGTGAGGGTGGCCTGATATTGGGGCAGTTTCTGGCTCAGGCCAATGACGGACCAGCTCATCACCGTGGCGATCGCTATGCCGCAGAAGATCACGATGAGAAGCGTGCCGACCGCCGCGGGGGTCCTGGGCACGCGTCTGCGCATCATCCAGTTCGGCAGGGGGCTTATCGCATCGGCAAGGAGCCAGGCGAGCAGGAAGATGTTCAGTATCGGCGCCATGGCCTTCATGCCCGCCACGATGACGACAAGGCACGCCATGCCTACGAGGACGCTCACAAGCCGGTCCCGGACCGGGGAGGTGTTCATGCCTGCGTCCACCCTGTTTTCTCCGTGTGCACCCTTCGGTTATGTCGAGTGTCTTTTTCGAGGGCGTGTTTCATGGCTTTTCCACCGCGGTACCTGCGGCCGTCAGACGCGCTTGAGGTAGAGCCTGCCCAGCAGCCAGCCCAGGGCTCCGATCCCGGGGCCCAAGGCCCCTATGCCGATCATGGCCTGGCGAAGCGCAGAGCGCTCCCGTGAACTTGTCCACCCTCCGTCGATGCCGGTGAGCTCGTCGTCGGACTGGAACAGGTTGCCGTCGGTGATGGGCGCGGCCCTGTCCTGAAACCCTCTCCTGAAGACCATATGGGCCATGACCCGCTCGGACAGGGCGGGCATGAGCACATGCATGAGGCTCCCGGCCCTGCCGGCGGACCCCACCAGGACCTCGCCCTTGGGTCTGCCGGCGAGCCTCACGATCCTTTTGGCCACCCTGTCGGGCAGGTAGACCGGGCTGATGGGCCTGACCCCCCGCCCCGAGTAGTTTGCCGCGTGCCTGTACAGGGGGGTGTCGATGGAGGCGGGGAACACGGTGCAGACGTGGATGTCCGGCTCGGCCAGGAGCTCCATGCGCAGGGCCTGGGAGAAGACCCCGATGGCCGCCTTGCTCGCCGAGTAGGCGCTCGAAAAGGGCATGGCCAGCTTCCCGGCGAACGAGGCCACGTTGATGAGCACTCCCTGCTTCTGCTCCCGGAAATACGGCAGCGCCGCGCGAGACCCGTGGACGCAGCCGAAGAAGTTCGTCTCCATCACCTGCCGGTAGAGCTCGTGGGGCTCCTCGCCGAACTTCCCGTAGAGGATGACGCCGGCGTTGTTCACCCACACGTCGATCCTCCCGAAGCTCTCCACCGCGTTCGCCGCGACCGTGTTCATGCTCACCTGGTCGGTCACATCCGCCACCTGGGTCAGCACCGTGCCCCCCAGGAGCTCACACTCGGGGACAAGCTCCTCGAGCCCCTTCCCGCTCCTGGCCACGGCCACGATGTTCCAGCCCGAGCGGGCGAACTCGATGGCAGTGGCCTTGCCTATGCCGCTTGCCGCCCCCGTGATGACCACGGTCTTTTCCATCTCCTGCGCCTGCACAACCAGCGCTTCCCGGTCCGCGTGCATATGACCTCCTTCAACGGTGAAAGGCTGCTCGTGGAGCAGCGTATAGAATACATGTGCAGGCCGGTGGCCCGAGAATCAACTTCCGGGCCCTGCGGGCAGGACTGCCTGGGTTCTCCCTGTGTCCGGGCAAAGGATGAACCCCCGATGAATCGCTATGCATTCGGGGTCGGTATCGGGGTCGAAAAAGGTATCAGGATCGACCCCGATACCGATCAGAGATGCCTCACTGTATGACGCCCACCGCGAGATGATGCGCAAGTCGAAAGAGATATCAGGATCGACCCCGATACCGATACCGACCCCGACCCCGAGGAAGGGAGCTGAACAGCACTGCCCAGGGATGCGGGAGAATGGTGCGACTCAGCCTCTCAGCGAGGGGGGAAAACCCTGAGAAGGGTATTTCTCGAGCTCCCGGTCGTGCAGGCGCGACAGCAGGGCCTGGCTCAGCATGGCGCCGATGAGGGCGAGGAACATGTCCCACTGGGTGTCCCAGACGTCCCCCTGGGTGCCCAGGAACTCCGCCGCGCCCTCTCCCCCGATGAGCGCGGCCCACCACTCGATGAACTCGTAGCAGGCGCTCAGGGCGAGACAGACCGAGGTGACGAGGAAGAAGGTCCACTTCCCGGGCTTCAGGGGGGACTTCCGGAGGAGGACCTCCCGCACCAGGATGGCCGGGATGAAGCCCTGGGCCAGGTGGCCCAGGCGGTCGTAGTGGTTGCGGGCCAGGTCGAAGAGATCCTGCACCCAGAACCCTGCGGGGACCCGTGCATAGGTGTAGTGGCCGCCGAGCATGAGGATCAGGGCGTGGATGAAGATCAGGCGGTAGGCCAGGGGCGTGAACCTGAAGCGGGGGTACACGGCCGCGAGGAGCGGCACGCCCAGGAGGATGGGCATCACCTCCAGCACCCAGGTGGCGCGGTCATAGGGCCCGATGCCCGAGACGATCAGGGCCGTGGCGCCGAGGGCCAGCAGCAGTGCAAGCTCGATTTTCGTCATGGAGGTCCCCCCTTGCTCCTGTGCAGATATACACGCCTCCGGAAAATCTTCAATACTTTTCCTCTGGAAAGCACATCCGGCAGACCGGGAACAGATGGCGGGCCGGGCCTGAAATGTCTTGCCTCCCACTACCTGCAGCTTATATTGAAGAGGATAAGCATATTCTCATGAGGAGATCCTATGGTGTTACTCGAAGATCTGATGCAGGCACCGGACTTTCGGAAGGCGGTGGACGGGATCGGAAGCGAGTTCAGGAAGCGGTTCGCCCTGCCCCCGGTCCACCAGCTGGGCATCGCCGTGCCCGACGTGGTGGAGGCGGCGGGCGTGCTGGAGGGAAAGGGCATCGGCCCCTTCTTCATCGCCGGCGGTAGCCCGGATTTCTGGTACGAGCGTTACGAGCCCAGGGGGTTTACGGGCACGATGGCCATCGCGTATCACCAGGGCATCGAGATCGAGCTGCTGGAGCCGGGCGTGGGGTCGGATTTCTACCGTCAGAGCCTGGACGCGGACCGCCGCCCCGTGGTCCAGCACCTGGGCTTTCTGGTGTCCGACGTGGACATCTGGGCCTCGGTGCTCTCCCAGGCAGGCTACCCGGTCTGGGTGAGGGGCAGGCTGAGCGCCTTCCCCACGAGCACCCATTTCGCCTACATGGACACGGTCTCGGACACGGGGTTGGTGATGGAGTTCATCTCCTGGAAGCTGCTGGGCATGACGTTTTCTCCCAGGCCTGGCCTGTTCCACGCCATCGGCAGGGTGCAGAAGCTCACGGGCAAGCGGGTGATCCATCTCTAGAGGCCCCGCCCCCCACGGACGACTCTTCCCGGGCGGGTGCGGTACCGCCGGCCTCCCTGCGGGCTATTCTTTAGTCTTAAGGGCTGATGAGCCCGAGGGAGGATGAAAGATGAAGAATCCCGGAATAGACGTGAAGAGCCTTGCCATCGGCTTTCTCCTGGGGATGTGCGTCATCCTGGGGGCGGCCTGGGCGCAGAGTCCCCCTGGTCCCGTGCTCCAGTACCAGCTCGACACCGCTGCCTCCACCTGGGTCATCAACACGGGCACGGGCGATGTCTGGCAGCTGAACGGCGAGGAGGGGACGGGCAAGTTCGACTGGGTGTACGCGGGCAGGCCCCCGGGTCCGGGCACGAACGGGCGCACAAAGGAAAAGGACTACTGAACCGATCGACCGGCTGCCGTGCCTCTCCCTTTCAGGGTCTTGCGCACGGCGCCGGTCGGAATGCCTCCTGTTCGCGGAATGCCGGGGCCTCGTGATGTGAGGCCTGCATCGTCTTCCCTGCGGTGTCAGCAGACGATGGGCATCGTCCGCTCCGGAATGCCCGGGGCGGGCGGGTCAGACCCGTACGATCCCCTTGACCCTCCCTGCCATGCCGCCGAGCCCTGCCGCCACACCGGTGAGCACGAGCATGAAGAACGACACGACGGCGGCCACGGTCATGATCCTGGTGGCCTGGGCCGCCACGTCGGCCGCTGCGGCCTGGGCCTGCTGGAGCTGGGCCTGGGCCTGCTGGGTCGTGGTGACGACCCTCTGCACCAGGGCCTCGGCCTGCTGCCTGTTCAGGGTGCTGTTCTGCATGATGAGGTTGACCATGTTCTGGCGGTCGGTATTCGTGAAGGTGCCGGCCAGGATCTTTTTCGTGGACTCCTGGAGCTGGTTCAGGGCCTGCGGGCTGAGCGAAGCGCCGCCCTGGGCAAGGGTCCGCTGGGCATCCTGGGTCCCGCCGATCTGGGCGCCGCCGAGTGCCTGCGCAGCCGCCTGCGTGGATATGCCGATGGCGTCCTTGACCACCCCGAAGGCCCCTCCCACCACGAAGCCGATGCCGCTGGTGAGCAGATAGATGGTGAGCAGGGTGACCAGAGCCCAGGTGGCGAGCCCGTGGAGCGCTCCATCGAACTTGCGCTGGAGCCCTGCGAGCCTGCTGGACACCCATCCGCCCGCGAAGAGGGCGATGATGCTGCTCAGGATCCACCAGATGGCTGCCCCGATGCCGAAGCCCTGAAGGGCCCCGCCCTGGACAGCCGGCTGGATGGTGCCGAACCCGATGGCGAGCCCCAGCATGACGAGCGTGATCTGGATTATCAGGGCGATCACGGTCCCTGCAAAAATGCTTCCCCACGAAACATGACTGACCGACTCTGTCTCGGGCAAAACATGAATTTTTTCTTCCATAGGAAATGTTCCTCCTTTTTCCCGATTGAGATAACGGTGGAGTGGTGCCTGGGTGGGTGTTCATATCTCGGCAAGAATTATTATGGTGTCGTGACCGGAATGTGTCAACCTGACCCGCCGGAGGCGCAGGGGCATACCATTCTATATTCTTAAAAAGGGGAGAAGGTCCGGAAAACCGGTCCGGCCGCGCAAGCACGTTCGGACTGCCCGCTCCCTTATCGACAGGCCCTCTCTTCGGTCTCAGCCCCCGGACGTCTCGTCGTCCACGTCCTTCTCGAAGTCCGCCCCGTCCCGGCCGTAGTCCCCGGAGACGGGATATTTCTCGAGGAAGGTGGCGATGATCCCGTCGAGGGGCACGTCCGCGAACTCGCCGCGGTAATTGAGGTACTCCATGTGCTTTTTCCCGTCGAGGTCGAAGGGATGATAGATGGAGTCGTTCCGGCCGTCGAACTCCAGGGGCCTGATCCTGAACCTGGTGCAGAGCTCCACGTTGAAGGCAGGGGTCGCCTTGACCCATGTCCCCTCCAGGAACACCGAGGTGTAGCCGTGCCAGAAAAAGACGTCGGTCTTCATGGCCTCCCGCATGCGGGCCGTGGACAGGTGGTTCCGGATGTCCGCATAGCCGAGCCGGGCGGGGATGCCCACGCTCCTCAGGCAGGCCGCCAGCAGGATGGCCTTGGTGACGCACCAGCCCCTGCCCGCGGCGAGCGTGGTGCTCGCCCGCATGCCTTCGACCGTCAGGTCCAGCGCATAGGGGTCGTAGCGGATGCCGTCGCGCACCGCGTAATAGAGCTTCACGGCCCGTTCCACCGGGTCGGAAGCGCTCCCTGCCCTCTCCAGGGCGAACCGGCGCACCTCCTCATGGTCCCAGTCTATGAAGGGCGTGGGCCTCAGGTATTCTTCCATCTCATGCACAGCCATAGGTGCTCCCCTTTGTTAACCAATCATCTCATACACATGAGCAGGGGACCGGTCAAGGAGAGTCAGTGCGCCGCAAGGGAACGGATAGAGTCGCGGCCGCTTATGGGGGGCCAGGTCTTGCATTATTATATTTTACCCAGGATGTGCGAATGCAAGTCCTGCCCCACCATTTCATTCGGACAGCTACGTTGACAACTGCCAATGATTGCCATACTATGACAATTGTAGTTGAAGCCGATAAAAGAAATCGGAGGTGTTTCAAGCCAATGAATGTTAACCTTACTCCCCACCTTGAGGACATGGTAAAGCAGAAAGTGGCCTCAGGTCTGTATAATTCGGCAAGCGAGGTTATTCGCGAGGCCTTGCGTCTCATGGAAGAGCAGGACCGCATACGCGCAATCAGGCTCGAAGCGCTGAAAAAGGATATTCGTGATGGCCTGGACAGTGGGGAACCTACCCCATGGGATGCTGAAGAAATCAAGAGAGAAGGACGAGCTGCACGAACCGATGCCAAAAATAAAAGACAATAAATGGCAGTTATCCTCAAACACCCTCTAGCCAAAATCGACCTTGCCGGTATCTGGGACTACATTGCGGAAGACAGCGAATCGAGGGCGGATGCCTTTATTGATGCCATTGATCAGAAATTCCATGTTCTGGCTGAACAGCCTGCCCTGGGCAGATCCCGTGAAGAACTGGCAGAAGGGTTAAGGAGCTTTCCCATTGGGCAGTACATCATTTTTTATCAAACAATACCTGGGGGCATCAAGATAGTTCGCGTACTGCACGGAGCAAGGGATCTCGACGCATTTTTTCATCCGGATCCTGATGCCTGAGAGCTTTGGAAATAATGGGGGTCAGGTCTTGCATTATTACATTTTACCCAGAATGTGCGAATGCAAGGCATGACCCCATGCTCTGCACCGGATCTGACGGCAGCGCACATGGACCGCATCCTCGAGGCGCTCGGGGTCCTGGGCGCGAAGGGGATCTTCTGATGAAAGGATGCCTTCACCCGGCCGAGCCGTACGATCCGGTTGCCGCGATCAGCGGGGCGGCTCTCCCATGCGGACGCACTCTTGGCCGAACTTCTCCCTGAGGATGGCGTAGAGCACGTTCGAGTACTCCCTTGACTCGCCCCGGAGGGGGGTCCCAGGGGTCTGCACGAAGCTTACGGTGAGTCGGTCGTTCGATGAGATGAAGAGGATGGCGGGCGAGCCTGGCTTCTCGGCCAGCCAGAGCAGGGAGGCGTCTTCGCCCGGGAGCTCCCGCTGCACCCGGGCATCCTCGCTGTCGGCGAACCTGATCTCGTAGCCCCGCTGGGAAGCGAAGTACCGAACGAAGGAGTCCACCTCGTCCACGCTGAAGTTCGCCACGCTGACCCCGGGGGCGGCGGCGGAGTAGCGGTCGAGGAGGATCCGCTGCGTGCCGGTGGCGCTGCACCCGGCCGCGGCCATGACGAACAGCAGGAACGCCCACATGCCCCTCCCGGTCCTTCGCATACCCTCCCTCCTCACGGCCGCACCTTAAGTGCAGCACCTCATTTCCAGGACATCTACCACACCGGGTCATGAATGCACAACGTATTCATGCAGTTGGATGGCCTCACACCCTTCCCGGGAAGGGTCGGCCGGTTCTCCCTGACCCCTGAGATTCAGGCCCCCTCTTCCCGTGCGGGCAGGAATGTTCGGTTCTCCTTGGCCAGGAAGATGAGGTAGCACAATCCGTTCGGGGTCGGGGTCGGTATCGGTATCGGGGTCGAAAGGGAAATATCGGGATCGACCCCGATGAAGGCAGGAGAAAACTGTAAACCAATCAGGTGGAATGCGATGCGTAAAGGAGAACGTAAGGAGCGCGCGTAAATTCCCGCCCTCACCAGGCCACGGCCTTTTCCCGGTGGGTGAAGGGGGGGCCCCAGGTGTGCTCCAGGGCCTTGCGGTCCCAGCCGCTCAGGGTCGCCCCTGCCTCGTACGTGCTCTGAAAGAACTTGAGGAGCGTCTCGTCCGGTGTGCTCGACGACCTCACCGCTTCATAGGGCAGGATGAACTCCCCGAAGTCCCTGTTGTAGTACGCCCCCTCCGGCACGACCTTCCAGTCCCGGTAGCCCTCGGGCTCGGGATAGATGTACGAGTAGAAGGCCGGCTCGCCCAGGCCGCCGCCGGGCCAGAACCCGCAGGAGCTCACCTCCTGGGAGTAGGCCTCCACCATGACGTACCGGGCGACATCGGGGAATCCGGGGTGCTCGGGCGCCTGCCTGCCGGAGAAGCGCGAGGTGGCCAGGTCGAAGGAGCCCCAGTAGAAGTGGACCGGGCTCGCCTTGCCCACGAACCGCGAGCGGAACATGTTCATGACCCGGTCAGCCTGCACGAGGGCCTTCCAGAACCGCTGCGCGTGCTCGGGGTCATAGCTCGCGTGTTTGGTGTCCTGCTCGAAGGGGATGCGCTCCGGGATCTCCACCGGGGTTGTCCAGATCCGCACCGTGATGCCCAGCGACCTGAGCGCCTCCATGGTGGCTTCGTAAAAGTCCGCGACCGACCTGGGCCTGAGCTTGACCGAGTGGCTGTCCCCGTCCTCGATGGAGATCCTGAGCTCGTGGTCGATGAAGTCGAAGTCGATCTGGAAGGTGCGGTCCTCGTAGGGGATGGGAGAGGTGGTGAGCCCCCGGGACGTGACGTAGAGCGGGACCTGCCACCACTGGTTCATCATGGGGGAAAGCTCGAGCCTGATCTTGCCCACGATCTGGGTCCACATGTGGAGCGTGTCGTGGGTGTCCAGCCAGTCACGCAGAGGGATGCTCGGCCACAGGTCCTCCCTGTTCCTGGTCAGCGGCATGATACCTCCTTCGGGGCAGCTCGAAGCGACCCCTTGAACGGATGTATATGAGAATTGGTAATGCCGCTTTTCCGCGGTGTTTCAAGAAGGCCTTCCCAGGCGCTTGCGCACCGGGAAAGGCCGCACCATGCGACAGGTCAGTCCACCCGGATCACCACGGCGTCGCCCTGGGCCAGACCGCCGCAGATCCCTGCGACTCCGTAGCCGCCGCCCCTCCTCCTGAGCTCGTACATCATGGTCATGAGGATGCGGCCGCCGCTCGCCCCCACGGGGTGGCCGATGGCGATGGCCCCGCCGTTCACGTTGGTCTTCTCCAGCAGCGCGCGCCATTTCCCCTCGTCGCCCCCGGCCAGGATCTTGGTGGATACGAGCGTCACCGCGGCAAAGGCCTCGTTGATCTCGATGAGGCCCATGTCGTCGATGGACAGGCCGGCCCGGTCGAGGGCCTTTTCGATCACGAACCCGGGCAGCTCGGCCATCCTCCGGGGCTCGCTCGCCCCGCTCGCCATGGACACGATGGTGGCCAGAGGCTTCACCCCCAAGGCTTCGGCCTTGGACCTGCGCATGACGATCACCGCCGTGGCCCCCGCGTCGAGGCCCGGGGCATTGCCCGCGGTCACCGTGGGGCTGCCGTAGATGGTCTTGAGCTTAGAGAGCGCCTCGAGGGTGGTGTCGGGCTTCGGGAACTCGTCCCGCGTGAAGAGCTTGGGATCGCCCTTCTTCTGCGGAATCTCCACGGGCACGAGCTCGTCGGCGAACTTCCCTTCTTTGTCCGCCCTGGCCCACTTCTGCTGCGAGCCGTACGCCCAGAGGTCCTGCTCCTCCCTCGAGATGCCGTACTCGATGGCGATCTCGCCCGCGTCCCTGCCCAGGGGCGTGTACTCGCGGTAGGTGATGGGGTTCAGGTAGTCCTGCACGAGCAGGGGCTTCATCCCGCCCCCCCAGCGGTGGCCGTTCATGAGCAGGGGCGTGTTGCTCATGTTCTCGGCGCCCACGGCCATGGTGGCGTCCGCCTCGCCCAGGAGGATTGCCCGGCGGCCCAGCGCCACGGCGCACAGCGACGAGCAGCACGCCCGGTCGATGGTGAGCGACACCAGGGTGTTGGGGAGCCCTGCCCGCAGCAGGGCCTGCCGCGCGTTCACGTTGTCGTAGAGCGCGGCCTCGGCCTGGTCGCACATGCCGTAGTACAGCTCGTCGAGGTCCTCCCCTTTCAGGCCGGCACGCTTGAGGCTCTCCCTGATGACGACCACGCCTAGGTCCGTGCTGTGAACCTCCCTGAGCACCCCTCCGAACTTGCTGAACGGGGTCCTCACCCCGCTCACGATGACCACATCGTCCTTGTTGCCCATGATCTCTCCTTTCAACTGTCCCCGCATGGCGACGGGACCCTTCATGCGAGGTTGTCGCTCTTCAGGATGCCGCAGAGCTCCTTGGCCACCTTC
>DAOPXM010000046.1:0-23693 GCA_035352355.1 Deltaproteobacteria bacterium
ATTGTTCACCATCGATCCTGTAGCAAGAAATATTCCCTGCAGAAATCAATGCAATAACCCCTTTTGTCCGTATGTTAGTATGATAGCCGCGCGAGTGGCAGGGGCAAGAGGGAAAAAAACATCTCAAAAAAAGGCAAAACATTGCCCACCAAGCAAGAGGATGGGGCGAAGCCGGGTTCACGAACCGGCGCCACGTTTCACGTGAAGTTCGTAGAATTCTCTGAAATTGGTGAAATTCTTTTCCTTGAAGTGCCTGTTCAGGGTCTTCCTTGTCCCGATGATCTCCACCTCCACCTCCCTGGCGTAGGCGAGCATGCGGATGAGATCCGGGTCAATGTCGTGATAATATGCCTTTTCCTCGATGAGGCCGACGGAGAGGGTGGTCCGGTTCTTCCCGGAGCCGGTGCCGGCGACCTCGAGCCGCCGGCCGTCGATGACGAGCACCAGCGTCTTTCCCTCGCCTATGCCGATGAAGGCCGGGCCCGCATAGACGACGATGAGCGAATACGTCAGGCCGTCGCCCTTGTCGAAGCGCTGCCCGTTCAGCTCCACCGAGGTCAGGCCGCCGGCGAGCCTGTTGCCGCTCATGCGCGAGATCTGGGCCCGGGAGTCCTGGTCGAAGAAGGAGACCATGGTCGGAGAACATCCGGCGGAAAGGACCAGCAGGATCATGAATGCCGAGAGTGTCACCGGTCTCATGCCGGCATTTTAATGCAAGAACCATGCATGGACCTGAGAGGAAAATAATCCTGATATCGGAGCATTCAATTCATGCAGTTCCGAAGGACCATTGATGGGACCAGGATGGGACCAGTCTGCAGATGGAGCAGGCTGAACTGAACGGAGGGATGGTATGCCGGTCGGCATGCACAGTCTCGCATGTGAGAATATTCAACGATACTAGTAGGTTTCGATGCACTCGCTGGGAAGATGACGAAGCCAAGGCAAGAATGCCTGGAGGCGCATTGCTTTTTCTGTTAATAAGTATATCCATATGAGTATCTCATCCGCCCATGAGGGGGAAAGACATGCACAACGACAGACACTGGTCATGGTTGCCGAAGCTCCTGATCGTGACGGTGGTGTGGATCTCCGGGTGTTCCACCGGCGGTGACACAGCCCGGGAGGACCCCTGGGAGAGCCCCGACATCTCGGGGGTGTGGATCGGGTACCTGGACTCCAACGCCATGCCGCCGGTTTTTTCAATCGGCATCATAACTGAAGGAGATGACGGGTACATTTCCCGGTTCATTGCGGATGACAGGCAGTACGTGAACCCTGTACAGGCGCTCGGCGTGGCCCCGTTCACGCTGACCCCGAACACTGCCGTCATGTCAGGGGATCTCGCCGAATATTCCTGGACAGGGATGGGCGATGACTACGGCACCTCCACGAGAACCCTCTATCTCATCGGTTCTGCCTCTGAGAAGGGTGTCCTCGGCCTCGGGTGGCCGGGAGGAGCGTTCACCTATACCCAAGAAGGTTCGAACGATGAAACGGGCGTATATGTGTTCATATACAACTCCACCTTTGATGTTTCGCCCAGGGTGCAGAATCTGGGCGGCACGTGGGTGGTCAGGGATGCCTGGCGGGCAGGGAACACCCTGCGCCTCACCATCACACCGGATCCTCTCGTGACCAACACCACGAGTGCCGTGATATCGGGGTCAGACACCATCGGCAACACCTTCTCGGGAAGCGTCACCATCCGCTATAGCCCGGTACCGCACAACATCTATGACGTGAACCTTAGGATGAACAATGCCATCAACCTCGAGGGGCTTGCCACCTATATCCTGGAAATGAGCGATGAGGACAGCGGCATAGTGATCCCCCGCAAGACCCTGGCCATCGGCGCGTCCAGCAACGACTACACGCACTCTGTCGGGGGGCTGGCTACCCCGGACTAGGCATGCATGCGAAGACAGTCCTCCCCTGCCCCTGACGACGACCGGCCATGACCGTGATGAGGGAGCGGTGCGCTCAAATTCAGGCGCCCTTGAAACCAAAGGGAAGGGAGGCAGCTGGCCTTCGCTGGTGCAAAGAAATATTTTTCCCCGGAGGGAGGAAACAAAGTTCCATTTTATCGTGGGCCATGACACTCATAGAGTACAACCTATTGAAATATAGACAATATCGAATGGCATGTTTATTGCTGACAGTATAGCCGTATGACCACAATACACGTATGTAACCCCGAGGACCATGGCATGAAATGGCAAGAGGTTCTCAAGTGGCTCTTTCTGCTCGTTGTACTGATTACAGTGGCTTCCATGGTGTCCGTGCCCCTGTTCGCGGCAGGTGACGTGCCTGACCGGGATGCGGACATGCTCAGCCACGACTACATCATGGACAGGCAGGATTCCTTCAGCTGCTCCATGGTCCAGATGACCGACGAGGAGCTTTCCGAGACCGTGGCTGCGGGGTTCTCGCAGTTCACCATCAATGATGGCGTAGTCAGGGCCCAGTTCAACATCGCGGCGCAGACCTTCACCGAGATCGAGTCGCTCAAGATGGGCTACTACGACGACGGCCTCGGCCTGCCGAACTCCCTGGACTGGGACCAGAACTGGCTGGGCGTGTCGCTGGGGTCCTCCACCACCCCGCTCTTCTGTGACGGGCTCTTCATCGAGGCGAGGTTCACGAACATCAGCGACCCTGCCACCCGGACCCTGGAGACCCTGCGGGTGGGTACGCCCTCCATGACCGGCCCCATCACCGCAGATTTCGTCTCCTTCAGCGGCCGCATCGCGAGCGGTGGTGTGGCGGCGGTGGAAGGACATCGGCTGAACCTGGGTACGCGGACCATCACGAGCACCGACTCGGAGTTCTACATGCAGCTCTCCACGGTAGCGGTGGAGCCTGGCCAGTCGCCGGGCTGGTGGTTCTCGTGGAACAACGCCACGATCACACCGTGAGCGGGGGTATGAACGGGTTATGAAGGCGCACAGGACGTATGTCATTTCATGTACGGGAGACATTCGCCCCATGGTTATTCTCCCTGCCCTGTGCTTTTCCAAATATCAAGGATAAAAGGAGGTGATGCCTGGGAGACCGCGCATGGATGATCAGATGTTTCAATGTCAGCGAGGTTATGCAGTTGAGAACGTAACGGCAAAAAAATAAAAACTTGGAGGCAACACGTTATGAAGAGAGTATTGACGATTCTGGCACTTCTGCTCCTGCCCCTTTCCGTATGGGCAATGACCCCCATTTCTGATTCCGATCTTTCCGCTGTAACCGGTCAGGCCGGCGTGAACATCAACGTGGACCTGCTCATGAACGTCCGCCTCGGCACCATGGCCTGGGGCGACTCGGACGGGATCGCTGCTGGCGGATGGCCCCTCTGGACGGAAGCGGATGGAGTTACCCCCCTTTCCCCTTCCGATGACGGCGGTTATGTGGGGATCACGGACTTCAACCTCACCAACCTCAGGATCAAGGCCAGGGACACGAATGACGGCTTTGGCGATTACAGTGCTCTTGGCGGCGCCGGTTACACCACCGCTTACCTGAAGCCCCTTACCATCGACGTGGCCCAGGACGCCGGCCTCTATGGCGGCAAGACCTTTGTCCGCATCGGCCTCGGTTCCCTGAAGATCTCCATGGACGCCCTGTCCATGACCGTCGCTCTGCAGCCCTACGACACCTTCGCTGGCGACCTGACCGAAGAGATGGGTACCGTGAATGTCGGCGCCATGACCGTGTATATCAGCCCGAGCTCCTACATCGACATCACCACACCGAATGGTGCTGCCGAGGGAGGCCAGGGCGTGAAGCTCGCCATGAACATTACCCTGGACGAGGTCACGCTGGGCTACGTGTCATGGGGTGACTCGGACGGTCTGCCCGCTGGCAGCACCGGCTACGAGGATAGCCCCACCACAGGGGCCACCACGGTCGTCTGGATGGCTCCTGGTGCAGGAAGCGCGGCAGGTTACATCGGTCTTGAGGACATCAATTTCGGCATCGTCAAGATCAATGGTGCAGTTGTCATCAACGTGATTACCTCTATGGCGGGTATTTATGCCCATGGTTCACCCGGCACCCCGACAACCGTGTGCCATATCAGGTTCCAGGGTCCGCTGGGTTACTTCAACGTGGACGTGGCTGGCCCGATCACTGCCAACGTGAAGCTTGACAGTGCGGCAGCGCTCAACAGCGGCACGGCCGGCACGCTGGGCGACATCTACATCACCGGCTTCGGCCTCGACATCGCAGGCGGCAGCTGGGTGGATATCTGGGCCCACTAATTGCTATGCCTGAGAAGGGTCCGGGGGGTCCCCGGGCCCTTTTCTTCTCTGACATGGTATGGAATGACGCGAGGACTGCTTGACAGGGGTATTACGAACACACGGAAAACGGGAGCAGGGATGACACGAAGGACAACATTCATCGCATCAGCAGAACCCATGCTTTTATTCCTCCTTTTATTCCTCCTGCACGCGAACCCCGCCCCGGCAGCCATGACCGAGGTGAGCGACGAGGCCCTGTCATCCGTCTCGGCACAGGCCGGCATCAACTACAACTTCGGCGACTTCGGCGTGCGCCTCGCCTGGGATTCCATCAGGTATTCCGACACGGACAGCGACCCGAAGCAGTGGGTGGAGTTCAACGATGTCGCCGTAACCGGGCCGGACGGCTATTTCAGGCTGGACTGCCCCGTGGATTACCCCATGACCATTGACATGGGTAACTACACCACCATAGACGGCCAGTCCCGCACGACGATCGCCATGCAGGTCTCCAACCACGTGAACCCCCGCACCTGGGAGGTGGGGGAGTTCACGTTCGCGGGCCAGGAACTCGGAAGTCTCCTTTTCGACACCTGCACCGTGGAACCTTCGTTGCTGCGCATATCCGCCCGGCAGGGTACCGGGACCCAGGGCATCGACTACGAGTACCTCACCAGGTGGAACACGCAGCTGTTCCGATACACCTACCAGAACAACGTGGCACTCGGAACCACGCTCAGCATGGACGTGACGGACATCAACCTGGCCGGCCAGGCCACGGGAGCACCCGAGGACCCGAGCACGTGGGAATTCTCCGGCCCGTTCCGCGTGGGCGACATCATCGGAGGCCGGATCGACTTTGACGACGACCCGGCAAACCAGGCCTACCCGAACCCGGCCACCTTCGACGTCGCCACCGACACGTCGACCAACACCACGGCGGCGTACATCAACGTGCCCCTGCAGGGCACGATCAGGATGGGTGCCGTGGACATCGGCGGCACCGGTTTCGGGCCCATCGCCATCGACGGGATAACCGCCCACTACCTTTCCGTGAGGTTCAGTCCCGGTAACTGAGGGACATTCTGGCAGCATATGGAAGTACTGGCCTGTTTTCTTATCCTTGTTGCGTTTCTCGGCACCCAGTACCCCATGGCCGACCTCCCCAAGGGCCTCATGATAAGCCATACCAGGACACCAGGGATGGAATCACTGGCGCTCAAGCACGAGGTGAAACCACTGATCGAATTCAATGACAGGAACATCGTGAAGCAGGAATTCGACTACAGCTGCGGATCCGCTGCCCTGGCCACGCTGCTCAACCACTACCTGGGAGAGAAGTTCAACGAGCAGCAGGTCATCCAGGGTCTCATGCAGTACGGCGAGGTGGAGAAGATCCAGGAACGAAGGGCCTTTTCCCTGCTGGACATGAAACGGTTCGTTGAGGTGCTCGGATACAAGGGCGGCGGCTTCAAGGCGGAGTTCGATGACCTCAAGGCCCTGGACAAGCCCGCCGTCGTACCCATCGAATTCATGGGATACAGGCACTTCGTGGTGTACCGTGGGGTGTACGGCGACCATGTCTTCCTGGCCGACCCGTATCTCGGCAATACGAGCTATACCACCAAACGATTCAAGGAGATGTGGACCCAGAGCATCGTGTTCATAGTCTCCCGGGACGAACTGCGGTTCAACGCCATGGCCCTGGATGAGCAGGACCTGCGCATCATCGGCTATGACATTGCGAAGCATGCCGCCACCGGACCTACGACACCCGAGACGGTGAGGAACCAGAGGGACTTCATCGAGTCCCTGGGAGAGAAGAAATTCAAGACCGTGAACATAAGATAATGACATCACCATTGAAAGTGGTGTATGATTGTATGGATTAGGTGAAGAGAAGCTTGCCCGAATAGAGTCGACCGGAGGTGGTCCGCCTGTGAGAATGGCGCGTGCGTGTGTGATGATCATGTTGTCCCTGGTCGTGATGGTGTCCGTGGTCCAGGCCCAGGATGCCGAGGTCAACAAGAACCAGGAGCTGCTCGACCGTATCGATACGCTGGAGCGGCAGCTCAGGAAGATCGAGGAAGAGGGCAAGGCTCGGAAGACGCTGGAGATAACCGAAGAGGAAAAGGTTCAGAAGGAGAAGGAGGTCCTCTCGGCAGTGAGCAGGGAATACTCCCTCGACCCCCGGGGCACGCTGGCCCTGGACTACAGCCTTGCCTACTCGTACAGCCCCAGCGAGGTCATCTACACCACCGAAGAGGCGCTCACCAGGCTCAAACAGGAATCAGAGCACACGATCCAGCACTCCGTGTACACCTCGTACAGCATCCTGGACAACCTCGCTGCAAGCGTGAATGTCCCCATCCTTTACAGATACAACAAGATGGGCACGGACGACGAGCTCGACGAGACGGACATCGGCGACATCGCCGTGGGCATGGCGTACCAGCCCTTCAAGGCCGAGGCCGGGGACATCAGGATGACCTTTTCATGCAGCGCGGCCCTGCCCACGGGCAGGAGTCCCTTCGACATCAATCCCGAGGCCGAGATCTCCACGGGCAACGGGTACTATGCAGTCTCGGCAGGGGCGAGCTTCAGCAAGCAGGTGGACCCGGTGGTGCTGTTCTGGAACCTTGGGCTCACCTATCCCTTCAAGGTCGACGGGCTGAATCACACTGTCGCAGAAAACATCGTGCTGGACACGGTGGAGCCGGGAAGCTCGGTGAACGCGAGCCTCGGCATGGGCTATGCCCTGTCCTACGCCAATTCCATCAACATGTCCTTCAGCTACTCCTACAAGCGCTCCACCTCGTTCAAGTATGAAAGGGTGAGCTCGACCTACGAGACAGGTGACGAGGTCGACGCGTCCTTCGGCCTGGGCATGGGCATCAACATCTCGCCCAAGACCACGGTGAGCGTGTCCCTGGCGTACAGCCTCACCGACACGGGCTTCTCGCTGAGCACCCGTATTCCGTTCAACTTCGTGCTCTAAGGAGGGCAGAGGTCATGACGAGGACTCGCATCATCCTGATTGCCGCTTTCCTGGGGATGGTGGCGTTCGTGCCGGCGACTGCCCGAGGCGCCCTGTACGAACAGCTCGTCACGAGTCCGGCGGCCGTTTCCATGGGCAGTGCCGTGACCGCCTTCCCGGAGCTTTCCGGGGCCATGACCATACACTACAATCCAGCCGGCCTGGCCGTCCTGCCCGGGGCCCGCTTCGACAACGGCATCGGCTTCGTGAGCACGTACCGGGAGGTGTCGTACAAGCAGGCCATCGATCCCGGGACGGGAAAGCCCTGGGCGCCCTTCGGCGGCTGGTTCAACCAGGGCAGGGACCCGCTGGACGGTGCCAGGGACAAGCAGGAAAGCGAGTACATGATCATCCCGTACATCGACTACGACATCCCCTACCTCATAACGCCGGGTATGGGCATATCGTACAAGCCGCCGGACCCCAAGTTCTCCCGCTGGACCTTCGGGTTCGGCCAGTTCACCCCCTACGGCGCCGGCCTCAAGAACAACAAGGACCCCAACAACCACCCCATCAGCCTGCTCGGAGAAAAGGCATTTTTCATCAGGATGAGCTTCGTCACGCCGGCGGTGGCCTACAGGGTCTCGGACACCCTCTCGGTCGGGGCTGCCGTGGGCATCGGGCCGTCCCTGTTCTACCTGTCGTCGAGCCTGCGCACGCCCAACGACATGAGCGCGCTCACCGGCGCCCTGGGCGAGGCCACCGAGGGCCTCGAGATACCCGTCATCTCCGAGCTCACCCTCCCGCCGCCCTGGTTCAACGGCGGCATGACCCCGTACGCCACCCAGGGGCACCTCGAGCTCTTCGTGGAGGACTACTTCACCACCTCTTACAATCTCGGCGTCCTCTGGCAGCCCTATGACTGGTTCGCCCTGGGCGCGTGCTACCAGAGCGAGTCCGAGGCCAACATGACGGGCGACTTCGAGTTCAAGTACGGCAACGAGTTCCGCCGCACGGTCGACTGGCTGGGCAGGTCGCCGCTCACCATCATCACGGCGGCCATCTTCGACCTGCCGACGAGGTCCGTCCCCTCCCAGAAGGGATCGGCCACCTTCAACCTCACCTGGCCCCAGAGGCTCCAGTTAGGCATGAAGCTCAAGCCCGTCAAGCAGCTCACCCTGACGTGCGACGCCAACTGGACCGACTGGGAGGCCCAGAAGGAGTGGGTCATGCAGTTCGACCAGAAGATCCAGCTCTTCCGGTTCGCCCGCATGCTCGGGTACCTGTATTCGCCGGACAGCCAGGTCTTCGTTCACGATTTCAAGAACACCTGGCATATGACCTACGGCGTGGAGATCAAGCCCATCGAGAAGATCGCCCTACGCCTCGGCTACGACGCCCGGCCCACCTCCTGCATCCCGGAGCGGTTCGGTCCGCTTCCCTTCCCGGACCTGAAGATCTACTCCGTGGGCCTGAGCATCGTGATGGACGACAAGCCCAAGCCCAGGCCCAAGGACTTCCACGAGCTGACCCAGCAGATCAACCATGCCAACCAGATCGACATCAACGTGAGCTACATCAAGCTCAAGGACACCACGGTGAAGAGCAACTCGAGCAGGAACCTCAACTCCACGGTCTTCACGGACATCGTGTACAACCCCTATGCAGGCCTCGACTGGCACCAGGAGATGCACCTGTGGTGGTTCGCCGTCAACCAGGTGTTCAAGTGGTGAACGGGTGAGACAGAAGGATCCGTCCACATCATGCCCCGCATGATGGCTCTGCCGTCCCTGCAAACAGCACCTGCCCCCGTGATGGCAGGTTGCATTTCAACCGCCATGTCTGTATAGTCTGAACCCGGAAAATCCCTTGAACCCGAACTTATCAGAAAAGGAGAGGATGTGAATATGAGAAGCCGCCGAACCTTCCTTGCAGCATGCATGGTGCTCCTGTTTTCTGCCCCTCTGGGTGCGGTTCAGGCCGCAGGCCCCCTGAAGGAGAAGACCATCCCGCTCATCGTGCCCACGGAGAAGTATGCCATATTCATCCAGTCGGCAAAGAACAGCATGGATTCGCGTCATATTGCAGTGGTGGCACGCAAAGGCAAGAAATTCTTCGTCGTCCAGGACGGCCGGGTCCACAAGGAGTATGACCAGATCGGCAAGGACACCCCCATATTCAGCCCTGACTCAACCCGGCTGGTCTACAAGGCATTCAAGGGCGCCAGGTGGATGGTGGTTGTCGATGGGGTGGAAGGCAAACCTTACGAGAACATGAGCACCCCCTTCTTCAGCTACGACTCCAAGCACCTTGTTTACGTTGCCCAGAAGGGCACGAGACAGGTCGTAGTACTGGACGGGAAGGAGCTCGGCGAGTATGACGGCATTCCCCACAGGGGGAACCCGATCTTCAGCCCCGACTCGCAGCGCTTGGCCTTCTTTGCCTTCAAGGGGAAGCAAATGGTCATGTATGCCGATGGAAAGGAGGGCAAGGTCTATGACAAGATTTCCTTTCCCTCCTTCAGCCCTGATTCGAAGCACCTGATATACCCTGCCAGCTCGAAGGACAGGTGGTTCATGGTGTACGACGGCAAGGAGCTTGCCGCCTATGACAGAATCGGGACCTTCTCCTTCAGCCCCGACTCGTCCCGCCTTGCGTACAGCGCCAAACGCAAGGACGCGACCTTCATGGTGATCGACGGCAAGGAGGAACCGTCTTTCACGGATGTGGCCAGCCCGTTCTTCAGCCCCGACTCGAAGACCATTGCCTACCTGGCCGTGGACGGCGGAAAGAACCTTCTCGTGGTCAACGGTGTCAAGGGCGAAGCCTATGATGCCATCAAGGAACTGATATATAGCCCCGACTCGAAGGCCTATGCATTCACCGCCAAGAAGGGTAAAAGCTGGTTCGTCGTGATGAATGGGAAACCCGGGGCCCGGTATGACGACATTTTCTTCCCGATGTACAGCCCGGACTCTCGGCGCCTGGCCTACATGGCGCAGAAGGGAAAGAAGCTCTCTATTGTCGAGGCAGAGAAGGAGGGCCCATGGTGCGACGTTGTCACCATACCCATCTTCAGCCCCGACTCGAGGCGCGTCATGTACATGGCCAAGAAAGGGGAGAAATGGTCCATATTCATCGACGGAAAGGAATCCAGGCCATATGACGGCGTCGCAACGCCCTTCTTCAGCCCGGATTCGCGGCATTACGCCTATGTGGCCCAGGACAAGGGAGCCTGGTTCGCAGTGGTGGACGGTGTCGAGTCAAAGGAGCGGTTCCTGGGGTTCCTCAAGGACTCGGACTTGGTCTTTGACAAGGAGAATGCCGTCAATGTTCTGGGCATCCAGCTCTCACCTGACTCGAAGTTGGGGCCGAACCTGTCCCGGTTGAGGATTGAGCTGCCGGACTGATGGGCAGGACAGAGGGTGTGTCAACCTGGGGCATGGACAGGCTCAGGGGACGTTCCCGAGTTCGTTCAGCAATGAATTGAAGGCTGGGCTTATGCGGAGGTTGTAAAGGTCGGGGTCCTTCAAGGCGAGGTCCCGGGACGTGAACCCCTTGGCCAGGGCCTGCCTGAGGCGTGCCGCCGCCTCGTCGGTCCTGCCCTGCCGGGAGAGGATGCACGCCATGTTGTAGTCGACCTCCGGGTTGGAGGGCTGCACCCTGCCGATGGCCTCCAGGGTCTCCATGGCCCTCACGTAATCGAGACCATCCGTGTACGTGACCACCAGGCCGAACAGGGCCTTGGTGTTGGCCGGGGCACCTTCCAGCAGCCTGCGGTAGGCCCCCGCGGCCTCTTCGTATCTTCCGAGCCGGCGCTTGATGCTTCCAAGCTCAAGGAGGATGCCTGTTTCCGCTTCCCCGGCATCGATCCTTGCCTGGAGGTCGGTTGCCCGCTTTTCGAGGCCCTTTCGAGTTGCCATGGCGTTCCTCAGCGCCTCCCGCGCCTCGCCATGGCCGTGACGCGTAGCCTCGCGGAAGGCGTCAACGGCCCCTTCCACGTTGCCCTTGCCGAGGTATGCCCGTCCGAGGTTGAAAGACAGGGCCGCATGGCCGGGGTAGTGCCGGAGCCCCTCCTGGAATATTTTGATGGCCTCGACGTAGTTGCCCATGGCTGCCATCACCCTGCCGAGCAAGCTGTGGGCGTTTTCCATGCCGGGGTTGAGGCGTAGGGCTTCGCGCAAAGCACCGGCTGCCCCATCGAGGTCTCCCGCATCGTACAGGGCCAGGCCCAGGCAGAACCATGGGTGTTCGTAGGTGGGGTTGACGCTTATGGCCTTTCTGTAGTGGACCACGGCCTTCTTGCGTTCACCTGCCTCGTACAGTGCGGCGCCCAGGTTGTTGTGCGCGATGGCCAAACCGATGTTGTGGAAGGCGCCCTGTCGGTCACCGATCACCGAGATCACATGGGGATACAGGGTCAGGCTGTCCTTCCAGTGGCCCACCTGGTTCCAGCTCAGAATGGCAAGTACGAGGGTCAGCAATGTTCCTGCCCCGCAGGCCCCGGCGGACAACATCTTGTTTCTTCCGGCGATCTCCCCGATGCCCCAGACGAGGCAGATGAACACGCCGATGAAGGAGAGATAGGCATAGCGGTCTGCCATCTCGGGCCATACCCCCGCCTGGACAATGCCAAGGAAAGGCACCAGGGCAGCCAGGAACCAGAGCCATCCCACGAGGAAATATGTCCTGCGACGGATTGCCATCACGGCGAATACCGAGATGACGGATAGGACGACTACGGCACCTGCAGTAAGCCAGAAGGGTATGGCGGCGGGGAAGGGGTAGAGCACCGAGAGATCAGAGGGCCAGAGAAGTTTGCCCAGGTATTTCACCGTGGACACGAAGGCATTGGATATCCTGAGACCCATCGATGTGGCCTCACCGGTGTAAAGTCCCATGCGCGCTGACGCTCCCCTGAGGTTGCTGATGAATGAGATGAGCGAGAGCGTCATGAAGGGGACTTTCTCCAGCACAAGGCGCGCCGCAGGCAGGCCCGTGCAGGCCGGTCTGCCACCATCGTTGCTCCCGCCCATCTTGATGCGACGCAGGGGCCAGAAATCCAGGAGCAGCAGGATGAAGGGCAGGGTCATGATCGATGGTTTTGCCAGGAGTCCCAGACCGAACAGCACCAGGGCCAGGGTGTAGCGCACCCTGCCATGCCTTACGGTAAAAGCGTGCCAGGCGAGCAGGGTGAGCATGAAGAAAAACCCGCTGAGCACGTTGTTCAGTTCTGCTACCCAGGCCACCGACTCCACGTTTATGGGATGCAGAGCGAAGAGAGCCGCAACGAAGCCGCTCCTGACCGGGGCACCGGTCATGTTCTGCAGGACGATGAAGAGAAGGACCGTGCACGCGATGTGGAGGCAGAGCATGATAACGTGAAAGGCAGCTGCATCGAGGCCGAAGACCTCGAAGGTTGCGGCATAGGTCAGCCAGGTCAGCGGTGCGGCCCATGATTCGGGCGAGAAGGACCAGAGGAAATTGTCCCAGTTCAGCCCGGAAAGCACGCGGGGGTTCTTTGTGAGCTGGATGGTGTCGTCGAGACTGACGAAGGAGTGCCCTGCCATGCGCAGGTAGACCAAGGCCGTTGCCGTCATGAGGACGAGGCTCACAAGGGTCGTCTGTACCCTTGGATGGAGTCTGTACGAAGTCCCGGCCATTGCAATCACGTACCACAAGAGATGGCGCAGTGAAAATGGGAGATTTCACAGGTCACGCATGTCTCTTCCGGAACCTGTTGACAATAGAGTTGTATTGACTTGTATAATCGTCAGGGACGCGTTGCCGGGGAATGAAATCACCGGATATCATATACAGTGACGTCGCACAGGAGACGGCTTCAACGCCCTTGGACGCAGAGATGGTGGCAGGAAGGAGAAGTCATGCACAAAGGTAACATCCTCTCAAGGGTGGAGAGCCATCTCCCTGCCGTCCTCGCGATGATCCTGGCCGCGGTCGTGCTCGCCGTGTACTGGCAGGTCGCGGGCTTCGGATACATCCTCTTCGATGACCCCAAGTACGTCAGGGACAATGCCATGGTCACCCCGGGCCTCACGCTGGAAGGCGTCCGGTGGGCCTTCTCGCTCTCCGGCTACGCCTCCAACTGGCACCCGCTCACCTGGCTGTCGCACATGCTCGACGTGACGATCTTCGGGACGGACCCGGGCATGCACCACCTCGTCAACGTGCTGCTTCACTGCGCCAACGCAGTGCTACTGTTCGTAGTGCTGCGCCGCATGACCGGGGCCCTGTGGCGGCCCTTTGCCGTGGCGGCGCTCTTTGCCCTGCACCCGCTCCACGTGGAGTCGGTGGCGTGGATCTCCGAGCGCAAGGACGTGCTGAGCACGCTTTTCTGGATGCTCGTCATGCTGGCCTACTCCTCGTACGTGACCAGCCGGGGCGCCTGGCGCTACGCGATGGTGGCCCTCATGCTCGGCCTGGGCCTCATGGCCAAGCCCATGCTCGTGACCCTGCCCTTTGCCCTGCTGCTCCTCGACGTCTGGCCCCTGGGCAGGATGACCTCCCTGAAGGTCGTGCCGCGGCTCGTCCTGGAAAAGACCCCCCTGTTCGCCCTGGCCGCCGCCTCCAGCGTGATCACCTTCATAGCCCAGCGCGCGGGAGGGGCCGTGGAGCGCATCGAGGTGCTGCCCATGGCACAGAGGCTGGCCAACGCAGTGATGGCCTATGCCGCGTACCTGGCAAAGATGCTCTGGCCCGCCGGCCTGTCCTTCTTCTACCCGTACCCGGCCTCCATCGAGGCGGCCACCCTGGCGATCTCGCTGGCCGTGCTCGCGGCAGTGAGCGTGACCTGCCTCGTGACGTTCAGGAGGTTCCCGTACCTGGCCGTGGGGTGGTTCTGGTACGTGGGCACCCTGGTGCCGGTCATCGGCATCGTCCAGGTGGGGTCCCAGTCCATGGCTGACCGCTACACCTACATCCCCCTGGTGGGCATCTTCATGGCCGTAGCCTGGGGTATGCACGACCTGGCGGGCAGGGTGCGGCACGGGAGGCAGGCCCTTCTTGCCGGACTCACCGTAGTGCTGATCGTGCTGGCCGGGCTCACCCGCGTGCAGGCAGGGTACTGGAAGGACAGCGCCACCCTGTTCAGCCGCGCCCTGGCCGTGACGCGGGACAATTTCATCGCGCAGACCAACCTGGCAGCCGCCCTGTTCGAGCAGGGGGACAACCAGCAGGCCATGGGCCACGCCAGGGAGGCCCTCAGGATCAAGCCCACCTACGTGCCTGCCATGAGCAACCTGGGCCTCGGCCTCCTGCGGCAGCAGCGCTATGCCGAGGCCGCAGGCCTGTTCCGGCAGGCCCTGGCCTACGACCCGGGCAACGTGACGGCGCGCCTGAACCTCGGCGCCGCCCTCGTGTCCATGGGGCGGGCCGGCGAGGCCGCTTCCGCGGTCCGGGAGATCCTGCGGCGCGATCCCGCACACGCCGGGGCACGCCGACTCATGGAACAGATCCGCACCATAGAGATCCGGACCGACGAACGGATACGCTCCCTGGCCGGCCTGCTCGCGCTCGACCCGGACAACGCGGCGCTCCACTATCAGCTTGCAGGCCTTAAGCGGCTCAGGGGCAACGATGACGAGGCCATTGCCCACTACGGGGAGGCCCTGCGGGTGAAGCCGGGTCTCAGGGAGGCCCTGCACGCCCTGGCCCTGATCTACTCGGAACAGGGACGCTACGACGACGCCCTGGCCACCCTGGAGAAGCTCGTGCGAGCCCACCCCGGCGATTCGGACGCCCTGTACAACACGGCATGCATCCACGCGAAGCGGGGCAGGACCGAGCAGGCCGTGCAGGCGCTCGAGCAGGCCGTGGCCAGGGGGTTCGACAACATCGAGCTCATCAGGACCGACCCGGACCTGGCGAACATCCGGCACACGCCGTACTACCGCGAGCTGGTCGGGGACAGGTGAGAGGGTTCGGCAGGACACGCGCATGGCACACGACGCACGAGCGATCAGGGGGAAGCTGCTGCCGCCGGCCGCAGGGGTACTGCTCCTGTGCCTGGCGGGGTTCATCTACGCGGAGCCGGTCATGGACGGCGACCTCTGGTTCCACCTCGCCTACGGCAGGTTCATGGTGGAGAACCGCACCCTCGTGCCCGACCACGCCGTGTTCAGCTGGACCCCTGCGGACAACAGCACCATCTACTGCGCCTGGATACCCGAGCTGGCTTTTTATACGATTCATTCTGTGTGCGGGCTGGCCGGGCTCTTCGCCCTGAAATACGCGTGCCTGCTCGCGTTCCTCGTCCTGGTCTTCTCGGCCATGGCACGGGGCGGTTCAGCCTCCCATCCCGTGGCGTGGGTGACGGTTCTCATGGGAGTCCTGACGGTCCAGGTGGCCATGCAGATAAAACCCGAGCTGTTCTCCCTGGTGTTCTTCTCGCTGACCGTGTGGGCGTGGATTATGGTCCGGCTGTCCAGGGGGCACGCCCGGTTTTACTGCTACCTCATGCCGGCGGTCATGCTCCTGTGGGTGAACAGCCACGGCGCCTTCGTGTTCGGCCTGCTCTTCGTGGGGCTGGTGGCGGCGGGGGAGGCCCTGGGCATCCTGCTCGGCCTGTCCTCGAGCCTCGACAGGCGCACGGCCGGACACTTCTTCCTCGGCATGGCCCTCACCGCGGCCGCCGTTCTCGCCACACCCTACGGGTGGGCATACCCGGTGCAGCTCTTCAACGAGCTCGTGCTGCACCGGGCAGACCAGCTGCAGGAGTTCAGGACCGTCATGGCGTACCAGTCAGTCCTGCACCCGGATGCCCGGGGCCTGCACCTGGTGGAGTACATGGCCCTCGCTGCCGTGGTCCTGGCCGGGCTGTTCTGGGGCTCGGTGCGCAGGGGGCGGTGGATCCTCGCGCTCGCGCTCGCAGCCCTGGGCATGGGTGCACTCTCCACGCAGTTCATCAGGACCACCTACTTCTGGGGGGTGTTCGTCGCTTTCGCCTGCCTGCTCATCCTGGGGCAGAAAGAACGATTCGCCGGCAGGCACGACCAGGGACTTGGCAGGTACGTCGGCGTGTTCTGCGTCGTGCTGTGCGTGCTCGTGGCCGGAAGGGAGGGGTACCATGCGCTCTGCAAGCCGCTGTCCGGCTTCTGGGTGAACTACTACAGCCCCGTTCAGGAGGCGGAGTACATCCGCACGCACCTCAAGGGCATGCGGGTCGGGAACAACTACAACTCGGGTGCGTACCTCCTCTGGGCGCTCTGGCCCGAGCAGAAGGTGTTCATCGACGCCCGCTACTTCCCCTACAGGCAGTGGTACCGCGAGTACGGGGACGCCATGTACGGCCGGGACGACCGGGCCCGGGACGCATTCCTCACGCGATACGGCTGCGACGCCTGGTGCACCACCTACGAGTACGACCACCTCTCCTTCTTCGTCCATTCCCCCCAGTGGCGGCTTGCCCACTACGGGCCGTCGGCATGCATCTTTGTACGAAAGGGAAAGGGGTTCAGCCCGGATGCGGACCCCTGCCACCCGGCGGTCTTCACGGTGAAGCCGCACCAGAGGCTGAGGATCCTGGACTTCATGGTCCTGGCCGGCGACCTGGACCACGCCCATGCCATGGCCATGACCCTCGAGGCGTGCAGGCTGTGCCCGTCCAGGAACGTCCAGGCCGCGGCGGGGTGCGTGAAGGCAGCCGAGGCCCTCGGCAGGGCCGGGCGGACCGACGATGCCATCGCGTGCTTCGAACGCGCGATGGCCATACGGCCGGGCCAGGGCCCGGAGGTGCTCACCGCCATGGGCAACCTGTACCTGAAAAAGGGTGACCAGGCCAGGGCCATCGCCTCTTATCTGAGGGCCCTGGAGGTCAAGCCGGACCATGCCCCTGCGATGGGCAATGCGGCCAGCGCGTACTCCATGCAGGGCGCGTATGACAAGGCCTTGGACCTGCTGAGCCGGCTCAGGGAGATCCGGCCGGATGACCCCGAGGTGGAGTACAACATGGCCTGCCTCCATGCCAGGCAGGGCAGGGTGGACGAGGCAGTGCGTTCGCTCAGGGCGGCCGTGGAGAAGGGGTTCGACGACACGGAGCTCCTCAGGACCGACCCGGACCTGGAGGGCCTCAGGGAAACGGAATTCTACCAGGGACTCGTACACTAGAAAGGGAGGCGCATGTACAAAAACCGGAAGGTTGTCGTGGTGATGCCCGCCTACGAGGCGGAGCAGACCCTAAGGAAGACCTACGACGAGGTGATGGCCCAGGGCGTGGTGGACCAGGTCATCGTGGTGGACGACCACAGCCGGGACCATACCGTCGAGATCGCAAAGACCCTGCCCGGCACCCTGGTGCACCGGCACCGGGAGAACACCGGGTACGGGGGCAACCAGAAGTCGTGCTACCGCCTGGCCCTCGAGCAGGGTGGCGACATCGTGATCATGGTGCACCCCGACTACCAGTACACCCCCCGGCTCATACCCGCCATGGTCTCGCTCATCGGCAGCGAACTCTACCACTGCGTGCTGGGCTCCCGGATCCTGGGGGGGTATGCGCTCAAGGGCGGCATGCCCCTGTGGCGATACGTGGCGAACCGGTTCCTGACCCTGGTGGAAAATCTGCTCATGGACGCCAAGCTCTCGGAGTACCACACCGGGTACCGGGCATTCTCCCGGGAGCTCCTCGAGCGGGTGCCCTTCGAGAAGAACTCGGACGACTTCGTGTTCGACAACCAGATGCTGGCCCAGATCCTGTGGCTGGGGTACACCATAGCCGAGGTGAGCTGCCCCACGAGCTATTCGGCGGACGCCTCGTCCATCGACTTCGCCCGGAGCGTGAGGTACGGCTTCGGGTGCCTGCACACGGCCCTTTCGTTCAGGCTGGCCAGGATGGGGATGCTCGCTTCCCGCCTGTTCTCGTCCCTGAAGACGCGGGAAGAGGCATCATAACCTGATGACTTGACTGCTGATAAATGTTACATATGATAAGAAACCGATGTCTTGTTCCTTGAGTATTCTTGGAGGACATGCATGAAGAAGGCGCTCATCACCGGGATCACCGGCCAGGACGGTGCCTACCTGGCCGAGTTCCTACTCGGCAGGGGATACCTCGTCCATGGCATCAAGAGGCGGTCGTCGAGCTTCAACACGTACCGCGTGGACCATCTCTACCAGGACCCCCACGAGGAGGGGCTGAAGTTCGTCCTCCACTACGGCGACCTCACGGACGCCACGAACATCATCCGCATCATCCAGGAGGTGGAGCCGGACGAGATCTACAACCTGGGTGCCCAGAGCCACGTACAGGTCTCGTTCGAGACGCCCGAGTACACGGCGCAGACCGATGCCCTGGGTACCCTGCGGGTCCTGGAGGCACTGCGCATCCTCGGCATGGAGCGCAAGACCAGGTTCTACCAGGCCTCCACGAGCGAGCTGTTCGGCAAGGTGCAGAAGATCCCCCAGGACGAGGAAACGCCGTTCTACCCCCGCAGCCCCTACGGGGCGGCCAAGCTCTACGCCTACTGGATCACGGTGAACTACCGGGAGGCGTACGGCATGTACGCGTGCAACGGCATCCTGTTCAACCACGAGTCGCCCATCCGCGGCGAGACCTTTGTCACCCGCAAGGTCACCCGGGCCGCGGCGCGGATCGCGCTGGGGCTGCAGACGTGCCTCTACGTGGGCAACCTCGGCGCCCTTCGGGACTGGGGGCACGCCAGGGACTACGTGGTGGCCCAGTGGCTCATGCTGCAGCAGGACGGGCCCGAGGACTATGTCATCGCCACGGGAAGGCAGCAGTCGGTCAGGCACCTGTGCACGCTGGCCTTTGCCGAGGCGGGCATCGAGATCGACTGGGTCGGCGAGGGCAGGCAGGAGACAGGGGTCGTGCGCTCGGCACGGCCCGTCGAGGGCGACGTGCATGTCGTGCCGGGCGATGAGGTGGTCCGGGTGGACCCCCGCTACTTCAGGGCCACCGAGGTGGACACCCTGCTCGGCGACCCGGGCAAGGCCAGGCGCAAGCTGGGCTGGGAGCCGAAGATCTCCTTCGAAGACATGGTGGCCGAGATGGTGGAACACGACATCAGGGAGGCGCGGATGGACGTGCTGTGCAAGAACAGCGGATTTCCCGTGCTGAATCGTCATGAATAGGTCGTCGAAGATCCTCGTGGCAGGCCATACCGGCCTCGTGGGTTCGGCCATGAAGAGGAGGCTCGAGGAGGAGGGGTACACGGACATCGCCACGGCCTCGTGGCCCGCCATCGACCTCACGGACCAGCGGGCAACGAACGAGTTCATGGCCCGGGAGAAACCCTCCGCCGTGTTCCTGTGCGCGGCCAAGGTCGGGGGCATCCTGGCCAACAGCACCTTTCCCGCGGACTTCATCTACCAGAACGTCATGATCGCGGCCAACGTCATCCACGCGAGCTTCAGGCACGGTGCGCGCAAGCTGCTCAACCTCGGGTCCTCGTGCATCTATCCCAGACTCGCACCCCAGCCGATCAGGGAGGAATACCTGCTCACCGACGAGCTCGAGCCCACCAACGAGCCGTATGCCATCGCCAAGATCGCGGCCATCAAGCTCTGCAGCGCCTACAACCGGCAGCATGGCACGAACTTCATCTCGGTCATGCCTACCAACCTCTACGGTCCGGGCGACAACTTCGACCTGGAGACCTCCCACGTCCTGCCCGCCATGATCCGGCGCTTCCACGAGGCAAAGGAGAACGGCGCACCCGCGGTGACCCTCTGGGGCACCGGGACCCCCCGCCGCGAGTTCCTCTACGTCGATGACCTGGCAGCGGCCTGCGTGCACCTCATGACACACCATGACGCCCGGGCCCTCGGCGAGTTCGTGAACATAGGCACGGGCACGGACCTGACCATCGCCGAACTTGCCGGGATCGTGGCCCGTGTCGTGGGGTATGAAGGCGAGATGCGCTGGGACCGCACCAGGCCGGACGGCACCCCCCAGAAGCTCCTGGACGTAAGCAGGATCCACGACCTCGGGTGGAGGGCGAGCGTGGGCCTGGAGGAAGGGATTCAGAGGACGTACCGGTGGTTCCTGGACAACCTGCAGACCTGCCGGGGGGTATCCTGATGCCCCTGCACGTCAGTCCCACTGGAAACCAGAACGCATCCGAGCGTTACCGCGACGCGCGGCGCTCCCACTGGGACGCGGTGGCCTGCAGGAGGGACGGCTGGACCTCCATGGGCACGCACTATCACCGCCGGCTCGAAGGGATCTACCGCCACCTCATATCTCCCGGGCAGCGGGTCCTCGAGGTCGGCTGCGGCACCGGGGAGCTCCTCGCCGCGGTGAAGCCCAGCGAGGGTGTGGGCGTGGACCTCTCCCCCGAGATGATACGGCGGGCCCGGGAAAGGTTCCCAGGCCTCACCTTCATCGAGGCCGATGCCCACGACCTGCACCTGGACGGGTCCTTCGACGCGGTCATCCTGTCCGACCTGGTCAACGACCTCTGGGACGTGCAGGCGGTCTTCCAGGGTCTGGCCAGGTACACCCACCCGGGCACGCGCCTCGTCATGAACACCTACAGCCTCCTCTGGGAGCTTCCCCTCATGCTGGCGCAATCCCTGGGGCTTGCCACCCCGCTGCTGCCCCAGAACTGGCTCACCGTGGACGACGTGAGCAACCTGCTGGGGCTGTCCGGATTCGAGGTCATAGCGCACCGGGCCGAGGTGCTCTGGCCGCTCGGAACGCCGGTCGTGTCGACCCTGCTGAACCGCTATGCGGTGCGGCTGTGGCCCCTGTGCCACCTGGCGCTCACCAATGTCATCGTCGCCAGGTCCTGCGCCGTGACGCAGGACCTTAAACCCGTGGTCTCGGTGGTGGTGCCGGCCCGGAACGAGGAGGGCAACATCGAGGAGATCTTCCGGCGCACCCCCGAGATGGGTGCCGGCACCGAGCTCATCTTCGTGGAGGGGGGATCCGGCGACGACACCTGCGGTGCCATCGAGCGCGCCATGAAGGCCCACCCGCAGCGCAGGTCGTCGTTTCTCCGGCAGACGGGCACGGGCAAGGGTGACGCGGTGCGGCTCGGCTTCGCCCATGCGACCGGCGACATCCTCATGATCCTCGACGCGGACATGACCGTGCCCCCCGAAGACCTCCCCCGCTTCTACGACGCCATCGTCAGCGGCCGCGGCGAGTTCATCAACGGCGTGCGCCTCGTCTACCCCATGGAGAAGCAGGCCATGCGCTACCTCAACCTGGTGGGGAACAAGTTCTTCTCCCTGGCGTTTTCCTGGCTGCTGGGCCAGCCCGTCAAGGACACCCTGTGCGGGACCAAGGTCCTGAGCAGGGAGAACTACGAGAGGATCGCGGCGAACAGGAGCTACTTCGGCGACTTCGACCCGTTCGGCGACTTCGACCTGCTCTTCGGCGCGGCAAAGCAGAACCTGAAGATCGTGGAGATGCCCGTCCGCTACCGGCAGCGGCTCTACGGCGACACGAACATCGACCGGTGGCGGCACGGCATGATCCTGCTGCGCATGGTGATCTTCGCCATGAGGCGCATTAAGTTCTACTGAGGGCATGGGCGAGACCATGGAAGAACCCCGCAGAGGTTCATGGACATCGGCGATGATCATCATCGGCCTGGTCCTTGCGGCCGTGGCGGTGTATTACCAGGTGTCGAACCATGCGTTCATAAGTTTTGACGACAACCTGTACGTCACGGCGAATGCCCATGTGCAGCAGGGTATCACGGGCCCGGGTATCGTGTGGGCCTTCGGGTTCTCAGAGAGCACCTACTGGCACCCGCTGACCTGGCTCTCCCACATGCTCGACGTGGAACTCTTCGATCTGGATTCGGGATGGCATCACGTCATGAACCTGCTCTTCCACGTAGCCAACAGCATCCTGCTCTTCACGGCCCTGAGGATGGCCACGGGATCCCGCTGGAAAAGCGCCTTCGTTGCGGCACTGTTCGCACTGCACCCGGTGAACGTGGACACGGTGGCCTGGCTGGCCGAACGGAAGAACCTGCTGAGCACATCCTTCTGGATGCTGACCATCATCGCATATGTGCACTATGTGAGGAGACCGACCATCTCGAGATATTGCCCTGTGGTCCTCGCCTTTGTCCTGGGTCTCATCGCCAAGCCCATGCTCGTGACCCTACCCTTCGTCCTTCTTCTGCTCGATTTCTGGCCCCTCTCGAGGATTGCGGCAGTTCAGGGTCCGAAAACAGGTGCCACCTCACAGTTCGGGGAAGCAAAGATCAGCAGGCTTGTGGCGGAGAAGCTGCCACTGCTTGGCCTTGCCCTTCTCTCCGTGGCCGTGTCGTCGATGTCGATGAAAGCAGGCGGCATGATGGTGGCCCAGGAGCTGGTGCCATTGTCGATTCGTGTGAAGAACGCTTTCGTTTCCTACCCCATGTACCTTGGCAAGCTGTTCTGGCCTGCAGATCTCACCTTCTTCTACCCGTATCCCGAGGCAGTACCGATGTGGCAGGTGGCCGGGGCGTTGCTGGTCGTGCTGGCGATAACCCTCGCCGCCGCATGGTCATTTCGCCGTGCGCCGTGGTTCATCGTCGGGTGGCTGTGGTTTCTCGGCACCCTCGTGCCGGTCCTGGGACTTGTCCAGGGAGGCCTGTGGCCGGCCATTGCAGAACGCTGGGCATACGTGCCCTCTGTCGGGATATTCATGGTGGCAACCTGGGGGGTTCCTCACCTTGTCGGCAGGGCCAGGGTCTCCCGGACAGCCCTGCCGGTGGCAGCAGGATTGGTTATCGTAACGTGCATGGCCCTCACCTGGCAGCAGGCCCGGGTCTGGAAGAACGACTTCACGCTTTTTTCCCATGGTGTAGCCGTGAATCCGGACAACTACGTGGCCCAGGTAAACCTCGGGTGTACCTTGGCACGGAAGGGAAAATATGCCGATGCAATCTCCCGGTTCCAGGAGGCCCTGAGGGTCTATCCGGCAGATACCCTTGCCCTGACAGGAATGGCCCGGGCTCACGAGGCTCAGGGAGAATACGTGAAGGCTGCAGAGTATTACCTTCAGGCCCTCAGATACAAACCGGACGACGCGGAAATCAGATCGGGTCTTGCCATGCTGTATGCCGAGACTGGGCAGGAGGATAAGGCGATCGACCTGTATACGCGCATGCTCGAGCATGACCCCTCCCATGCCGGGGCAGAGTACGGCCTCGGGGTCCTCTATGCAAAGAAAGGCGACACGGTCAGGGCAGATGAGCACCTCCGTCGTTCTCTCCGACTGAATCCTTCCGATGCCGAAGTCCACAGCTCCCTGGGGGTGGTGCTCATGAACCAGGGCAGGGTGCGCGACGCCGAGCGCCACTTTGCCGAGGCCGCACGCATCGACCCCAAATCGGAGGAGATACAGGGCTACCTGGCACAGGCACGAAGGCAGCGGGAGAAGATCGAGACGGACATCGCGGCCCTTGCCCTCAAGAGACGATCGGAGCCGGGCAACGGGGCTGTCCTGCAGACCCTCGGCATGCTCCATGCCGGCAACGGGGACGACGCGGCCGCCCTGG
>DAOPXM010000047.1:0-21389 GCA_035352355.1 Deltaproteobacteria bacterium
CTCGGTGGCCATCGTGAGCTGGCTTCAGGAAGTGAACTAGCCCATCGTGACCCCGTCGCTCTCCCGAAGGGAGAACAAGCGCGCCTGCATCAAGACAACCGCCATGGACGGGGTCATGGTGTTCACGGGGCCCGGGGTATACGGGATTCCGGCGGGTGAGGGCAGGGGGCTTCCCCCCGCCCTCAATCCGAATGCCTCGGACATGGCTCATTTCACACGATCCTACCCTGCTTTCCGGGAAAGGGCATGCCCGGGCGCTTCTGAACCGCTCTCAGGCCCATGGGTCCGAACGTGTAAGATGGTGAAATAATAGTGGTACATTTCCCAATTAGGGGAGTATAATAATATTATGCCCGGGAATGCACCTGAGGAGCAGCTCATCCGAGAACTGGCGGAAGCCCGTCAGAGGATCTCCGAACTGGAGAGGGAAGCAGCTCGTTGCAGAGTCGTCGACAAGGCCCTCCTCGAGAGCGAAAAAAAATATCGCGAGCTCGTGGAGAACGCCAACAGCATCATCCTGCGCTGGACCCGCCAGGGCGAGATCGTGTTCATGAACGAGTTCGGGCTCAAGTTCTTCGGGTACGCCCAGGAGGAGCTGATCGGGCGCAACGTGGTAGGAACCATCGTGCCCGAAAGAGAGAGCACGGGCCGGGACCTCCCCACCCTCATGGAGCAGATACGCCGGAATCCCCTCGACTTCGAAAGAAACCTCAACGAGAACATGCTGAGCAGCGGGGAGCGCGTGTGGATCGACTGGACCAACAAGGTGGTGATGAACGGGCAGGGGCAGATCGTCGAGATCCTGAGCATCGGGTCGGACATCACCGCCCGCAAGCGGGCTGAGGAAGCCCTCCAGAAAGCCTACGAGGAGCTGGAGGAGCGCGTGCGGGAGCGGACCGCCGATCTCACCGCGGCCAACGAGCGCTTGAAGGAGCTCGACCGGATGAAGTCGCAGTTCCTGGCAACCATGAGCCATGAGCTCCGAACGCCGCTCAACTCCATCATAGGGTTCACCGGCATCATACTCCAGGGATTTGCAGGCCCGATAAACGACGAGCAGAAGAAGCAGCTCGACATGGTGTATGCCTCCGCCAAACACCTGCTCTCGCTCATCAACGATCTGCTGGACCTCTCCCGCATCGAGGCGGGAAAGCTGGATCTCGAGCACAGACCGTTCGATTTCTCTCAGGTCGTAACCGAGGTGGTGGAGCATCTCGTGCCGGCGGCAGCGCAGAAGGGGCTGACACTGGCCATGGACCTGCACGACTCGAGCATCCCCATGGTCGGGGACCGTAAGCGCTGCTACCAGGTGCTGCTGAACCTGGTCAACAACGGGATCAAATTCACGGAAAAAGGGGAGGTCAGGATCGTCACCTCCGTCGACGGTCCGACCCTGAAGGTCAGCGTGAGGGACACCGGCATCGGGATCAGGCCCGAAAACATCGGGATGCTCTTCGAGGCGTTCAGGCAGGTGGACGGGTCTGCGAAGCGGATCTACGAAGGCACCGGCCTCGGGCTGTACCTCTGCCGGACCCTGCTGAACCTGATGGATGGCGAGATCGGCGTGCACAGTGAGTTCGGGAAGGGCTCGGTGTTTACGTTCACCCTGCCCCTGGTCGGAGAGGGGATGATATGAAGAAGATACTGCTCGTGGAAGACAACGAAAACAATCGCTATCTCGAGCGGTTCCTGCTGGAGCGGGAGGGGCTGGCCGTGGTCACGGCAACGAACGGCGCCGAAGCCCTGGAAGCGGCTGCGGCCGAGAACCCCGACCTCATCGTCATGGACATCCAGATGCCCGAGATGGACGGATACGAAACAGCCAGGCGCCTGAAGGGAAGCCCCGGGCTTGCCCGCATCCCCATCGTCGGCGTCAGCTCGTACGCCATGGCCGGAGACCGCGAGAAGGCGATCGGTGCGGGGTTTGCAGGATACATCGAGAAGCCCATCAACCCGGAAACGTTCGGCAGCGAGATCAAGCGGTTCTTGAACATGTATTGACCCGGTGGATAAGGCGCCGGACCGGATCCCGGACAGGAGCGCCATCCGGAGAATCAGATGCAGGATCGACAAGGAGGTGGTGATGAGGATACTCAACGTGGACGACAACGCCGGGAACCTCTATCTCATGGAATCCCTGCTCCGCGGATACGGGTACGAGGTGGTCTCCGCGCAGAACGGGGTCGAGGCGCTGCAGAAGCTCAAGGAACAGCCGTTCGATCTGATCGTGTCCGATATCCTCATGCCCCAGATGGACGGGTTTCAGTTCTGCCGTGAAGTGAAGAGGGACGAAGCCCTCAAGACGGTCCCCTTCGTGTTCTATACCGCCACCTACACGGACAGGAAGGACGAGGACCTGGCAATGAGCCTCGGCGCGGCGCGCTTCGTCGTCAAGCCTGCGGAGCCGGAGAGGTTCGTACAGATCATCTCCGACGCCATCAAAGAGCAGATGGAAAAGGGGTTCCCGGTTGTGGAGCCCAAGCTCGAGGAGGAGGTCTACCTCAAGGCCTACAACCAGAGCCTGATCAACAAGCTCGAAGACAAGCTGGGGCAGCTCGAGCTCGCGAACCGGAAGCTTCAGGACGCACTCGAGGCGAGGGACAGGGAGATCGAGGAGCGCAAGCGCGCCGAGGAGGAGAGGACGCGCCTGGAGCATCATCTCGCCCGGATCCAGAGGATCGAGGCCATCGGGGTCCTGGCCGGCGGCATCGCCCACGACTTCAACAACATCCTCTCGGCGATCATCGGATATACCGAGCTCTGCAGGAAGCAGATGAACGACCTGGGAGCACCCACCACGTACCTGGATCAGGTGCTCAAGGCGAGCGTCCGTGCAAAGGAGCTCGTGCTGCAGATCCTCACCTTCAGCAGGCAGACGAAGCAGGAAATGAAGCCGGTGATGCTGGGCCTCGCCGTGAAGGAGGCGCTGACGCTGCTCAAGGCGACCCTGCCTTCATCCATCGAGATCCGAGAGCGGACCGGCGCTGCGGGCCTGATCCTGTCCGACCCCACCCAGATCCATCAGATCATCATGAACCTCTGCACCAATGCCGCCCACGCCATAGGCCCCATGGGCGGCGTCATCGATGTGGCGGTGGACAGGGAGGCCGTCGACAGCAGCCCGAGGTCCCGCGACCTGGCCCTGCCCCCCGGACCCTACCTGAAGATATCCATAACCGACAGCGGCCACGGCATGCCTTCGGAGATCATGAAGCGCATCTTCGAGCCGTATTTCACGACCAAGGAGGTGGGTCACGGTACAGGGCTCGGCCTGTCGGTCGTCCACGGGATCGTGAGGAACAACGGGGGGGCGATCACCTGCGAGAGCACGCCCGGGGAGGGGACGACATTCATGGTGTATCTCCCGGAATTCGTGCCCGAAGGAGACGCGTGCGAGGCCTCTGGAGAAGACATGCCCACCGGCAGCGAGCGCATCCTTTTCGTCGATGACGAGGAGATCCTGGTGGACCTGGTGAAGAACATGATGGAAGGCCTCGGGTACAGGCTGGTTGGAAAGACGAGCAGCATCGAGGCCCTGGAGACCTTCCGGCAGGACCCGGGGGATTTCGACCTCGTGATCACGGACCTGACCATGCCCGGGATGACGGGCGATCAGCTGGCCCGGAAGCTGCTCGAGATCCGGGAGGACATCCCGATCATCCTGTACACCGGCTACAGCGAGCTCATCTCTGAGGAGAAGGCAAGGGAGATGGGCTTCAGAAGGTACATGATAAAGCCGGCGGAGCTGAAGGAGCTGGCAGCGGCCGTGAGGGAGGTGCTGGACGGCGGGCAGCAGCCCGCAGCCGGCCGTGCGTCCGGAGCGAGCTGATCCACGGGAGATTTCCGGGGCACCTGTCCGGTCTCCGGGATCACCTGTGGGGACCGGGTACTCGACTGTTGACCAGAGGATCGTGACGGGCGCCGGATTTCAACAAAAGCAGGCGAACGGGCGCGATGAACGGAAGACATGCAGCGTCCCTCATGGCCGGCATCCTCTCGGGTTTACAGCAGGCTGGAAAAATCCTCGAACACCACCCCGATGGGGATGGCAAACCCTATCCCCTGGGTGTTGCTCAGGCCCAGGGTGTTGACGCCCAGGACGTTCCCCCGGGCGTCGATGAGCGGTCCTCCGCTGTTGCCGGGATTGATGGCCGCGTCTATCTGGATGTATCTCTCGCCCGTGTCGACCTTTTTCCGGTACGCGGAGAAGATCCCGGACGTCACGGTGTTGCTCAGCCCCAGGGGGCTTCCAATGGCGTACACCACCTGGCCCGGCTCGAGCCGGTCCTCATCCCCGCTCCGTTTGAGCGCCTGGCCCGACACCGAGTAGACCTTCAGGAGCGCCAGGTCGTGGTCGGGGCTGGTCGTGACGCTGCTGACCGTGTATTCTTTGTTGTCCCACGTGATGATCCTGATGTTCCCCGAGTCCCGCTCCTGCTTTATCTTCGCGAGCGCTTCCTCCTCGCTCTTCTGGATCGCCTGGTACTTGCCCAGCTCGCTCTCCCTGGACTGGATGATGAGATCAAGCTGGCTCCTGCTCGGGCCTTCGGGCATCTGTGACAACCGCTCCTTCATGTCGCCGATCTTCTGGGCCTCGAGGTCGATGAGCTTCCGGTTCCGCTCGACCCTGGCTTTCAGCTCCTCATAGTCGCCGCTGTCGAAGGTGACCACGTGCTTGTTCGTGACCACGGCGTGCTCGCTGATGAAAAAACCCGACCCGAGGCTGCCCCACGGGGTGCGAACCGAAACCGTTGAGTTGACCGCCCTCTGGATGAGCTCCTGATCGGCCGCCCCTCCCTCGGGGGCCCCGTCGATGACGACCACGCGCGAAGGCGCCGATGATTCCGCGCTTTCCTGCTCCTCCCCGGTGGCCCCCGGGAGACCGGCCCCGCCGGTCGGGACGTGCGGCCGCAGCCCGAACAGGGCCGCCACGGCAAGGGCGGAGACGAGGACCAGGCCGACCAGGACCGCGGTGCGACGGCTCCCGGATGCGGACGGATGTGCGGTGTGCGCCGTCCCCAGCTCCGCCATGGCCTTCCTCCGCGCCTCGGCCTGGAAGTATTTCTCGAACACGATCCCGCACGTCTTGCACTCGGCCTCGCCCGTGACCGGGCTCGAGCACTTCGGACACCTGTCCAGTTTACTCTCTGTCATGGGCCTGCTTCTCCTCCGGTGATCCCGAGTGCCAAGGGACGACCAAACAGCATTTCAGCCTCTCCTGCACGGCATTGCATACCCCGTCGGCAGGCTGCCTGGCAGATGCAGCCGGATGCCCGAGCGGTAATGTGCAATTATATATCAATGAATTGGGGTTGAACAGGGGGATTCGTGCCCCCGGTGAGGCCTGCCGGCCCGTCACCGGAGCAGGGGGGCGTCATCTCCCATGCCTCAGGATGTGTTCCGGAATATTGACGGGGCAGGTGTCGGGCTTATAATTGGAACCAATTCTGATTTGCAATGAGGAGGTCACCCCGTATGAAGGCGGAGAACCACATGCCATGGAGGATTTCCCTTGCCGCACTGCTCGCCCCGGTGTTCGTCCTGCTTGCACATTCCCCGTGCTCTGCGTATCTGCAGGGGCTCACGGCCAGGGAGAAGGCCATGCCCGAGGCAGGCTACTTCGACCCGACTTATGCGTCTCTTCCCGAGGACGTGAGCGCAGCCCTGTCGGCAGGGCCGATCCCGAGCTGCAAGGCCCTGAAGTTCGAAGAGATCAACGAGCTGCTCGAGCCGGGATACCTGGAGGTCGAGAACGGGTACTGCCTGAACCCTGACGGAACGGGTTTCGTTGCGGTGAAGACCGACTTCCCCGGGGCGACAGGCGACATGGTGCGCTGGTGGTTCTGGTGGCACGCGTTCAAGAACGTCCGCTACAAGATCTGGTGCCCGGGCTCGCACTTCGCGATCAGCGTCCATGACATGGACCGGATGCTTGATCCGACCCTGTCGTACGAGGAGCGGTACCTGAACAACCCGCAGTATCCCGTGGAGGACACCGGGACAGGGTACCCGTGGATGTCCATCCGCTTCGTCGAGCCGGAAGCCTTCGGGTTCGACACCTCGCGGTTCGAGGCAGCGGGCATAGACGCCGTTGTCTGCGCCGTGGTCGGGTACCGGTTTGCCGGGATCACCGCCATCAGGCACACCTGCATGGTCCACCTGTTTCGGAGAACAGACGCCGGGCTGGAGCTGAGGAGCCGCTTCTGGGTGGGCAAGGCGCTCAGCCCCTTCCTGCGCAGGTTCACCATCACGCTGGACACGGCACGGAGCATAGCCTTCCACTGCGCCACCGAGTACAATCATCTCGCCGGGTTCCTGCCGGAGATATACGAGGAATTCAAATAGCCCGTGCGGGGCCCTGAAGATCCCGGGACCAGGGCCCTGCGGGCATGCGTGCCGCGTCGTCGGGCAGCGGGCTGTGGCCGCTCATGAGGTAGCTCATCTCCGATCAGTGCACGCTGAGCTTGAGGGGAAGGGCCTCCTTGAGCCGGGCCACGTTCTCCGCGTGGTCGAAGTGGGTGTGTGTCAGGACCAGGGCCCAGGGGCTGCACCTGGACCGGAAGTGCTCGATGCGGTTCTGCAGGGTGCCCCACCGGTACCTGCGCCCCGTGTCCACGAGGATCATGTTGCCGTCGTTCGTCAGGGCATAGACGTTCCACGCCCCGCCCATGACCTGGTGGACGGCGCGTCCCTTTCCCGTGACCCACTGCTTCATCGCCTCTTCTCAGCCTTCGAACAGGCTCCCCTGCCGGGAGACGTACTCGATCACCTCGGCCCCGTGCATCTTCAGGAAATTCCCGACCAGGGTCCTGTGGCAGTGCTCCGGGCTCTGGCAATAGCAGAAGAGCCCCACGGTCACGCCGCTCGCGGAGAGTTTCCACAGCTCCCGCAGCGCGTCCCGCTTCTCCTTCGACCTCAGCTCGCCTTCGAAGGCCTCCACGTACAGAGGCCAGTACCGCTCGATCCCCTTTCCCTTCCACTCCTGAAGGTAGCGTCTGAACAGGCGCTCCGAGGGCGCCAGGGCCGGGACCCATACGAGCGCGCTCGATTCTATGCCCTGCCGGGTTATGAGCCATTTCCGGTCGCACTCGACGTGCCGGGCCGCCGACAGGGGAGCTGTGATGATCGGGCTTCGGGAAGTCATTTCTCAGCAGGCTACCTATGCGAAGGTAAAAAATCAAGTGCCCGGAACCCTTCCCGCGAGCTCCCCGATGGTGTTCGGACGGGTGAAGAACCGGTCGGGAAGGATGTCGTCGATCCGTCCGAACCCCTCGCGGAAGTTGAACATCTTTTCCAGGTTGAACGTCCGTTTGCCCACCCGCATGAACTCTTCGGCTGTCCTGGTTATCCGGGTTATGGCGGAGAGCATCTTGAAATAAAGGCGTCCTCCTTTCTCCGAGATCTAATGAGGCGCCATGGTCTTTACCCCGACCAGGGCCCTCCGTTTTCCCAGAAGAGCGGGAACAGTTCGTTATGGGCTGCAGCTTGAAGCGGAAGGACGAGGAATGTTCTGAGCGCCCCTATGACATCATGCAGGACAACCTTCTGTCCGGACAATCCTATCCGGTTGAGGAAAGCTTTCCATTGATTGTTTTTCTCTTCGTCCAGGGAAAACTCGTCACAGAGGCCAACAGGGACATCTCTGGGGATTGCCGTCTTCCTTCGATCAAAGGTGGCTTTTATTGCCTGTGCAAGGAGCGCTCCTTTGAAAGGGAAGGATCGGGACAAGATCCACAAGTCATAATAATCCTTCATTCGGGAATTCTGAATGCCCAAGTGGACGATAGTCTGGGTTTTCTCGGAGACAACGCTTTCCATTGGGTATGCATGATCCTAGGGGCCGGCATGTCGAGGATGGTGGGGTACTCTACTTCCGCCGGTTGCGGTGTCACTGCGTCTCCGAAGCCCACATCCACCTGTATCCGTATCCGTGCTTTTGCCAGATATGCCAGGAACGACACCCTCTTGCCCTTATATTCCTGGTCTTCGCGGATTTCCGCCACATCGAAGCTGTCCAGGTCGAATATCAGCCCGTCCGGCTTGACCTCTGTCCTGCAGACCTCCCTGAGGATGCTGATAATCTCTTCGTCAGGGAAATCCCCGTATCCCAGCAGATCGAGGTCCCTGGTGGGACGATGAACATCCCCTCCCCACATCTCGAGGAGGAGGGCGCCCTTGAGAACGAATCTATGAGCAAAAGGTGAACCCCCTATGCGGTATTGAAGGCGTTCGAGCGCATATCGTGTGAGCACCAGTTCGAACGGGTCGCCTCCCTTTCTGGAAACATTCAGAAGCCTTTCCCTGACGGATGCGGCAATATCGGTCGGGAACGCCTTACTCATAGGAGCGCCTGAATGTAAGGCTTCATGACGTTCTCGACCCGGCAGATCCTGCCGTACTTCCGGAGCTCATCCATGGTGCATGTGCGCTGAGACCAGCAATCCCTCAGGGCTTCAAGGGCGACATCAAGGCCGATCTTGTTCCGATATTTAAAGCAGTCAGCGACTGTTTTTGCAGGGGTATACATCTTCACCCGAACCCCGTCGATCATGTGCTCCTCGATCCCCTCGGTGAGCGCCTGCGCCGAGAAGCGGACAAACCTGATGGAGGGGTAATCGACTTTCGGGAGCCTGGACTTCCGATCGATCGCCATCCAGATCTGAAAGGGCGCCTGTGATGTCAGGCCATGGAAGCTCAAGGCTGACAGAAGGCACAAGATCCCGTTCGGCACTCGCTTGGCGGCTTCGGCAAACGTATGATGCTCCGTGACCTGAGCCCTTGGGAGGGTGTAGAGCCCTCTGCTGATTCTGGTGATCAGTCCCTCTTGATGCAGGCGCTGCAAGATTGCTCTCGGTATTGAACTCTCGTTCAGGTCCCGGGGGCGGAGCATCCCTTTCCGTTCGATGAGCTTCAGGATCTTTTCGGACTGGGTTTTTTTCATGGCCTCATCTTGATACATTATGTAGGCACTTGTCAATATGTGCCTACACTTCGTAGCACCATCTGTTGTTGTCGGGATGGGAGAAATTGTTCTGTCGTGTGCTCTTCGTCATCAGTCGCATTTATTGATCCGGCAATAAATCTTTTAATAAGTCACGCAGCACAAGCCACCGATGGGTGGTGGAAGAGGCTTCTCTCTTAATCCGGTTTTCCCGCCGGCGTTTTCATACATGTGAGACATGTGCAGACACAAGACGCGGACGGGAAATATTTGTAATTTTTTCCCTTGACAAGAGCAGGGCTTTTTAATATCTAGTAAAACTATCGATTAACTAGTAATTAAAAAAGAGGAACCTATGTGGGCTGTAAAAGACGACCATCATGAACCGCATACTGCAGGCATCGGATACGTGGCCGCGGTTTTCTGCTGTCGGTACATGTGCATGTGTCGCTCCTTGAGACGGGGAGGGTCCATGTAGGGTCATATCCTGCAGGCACGATGACAAGACCCGTTCCCGGCTCAGGAAAGAAGCCGGGGATGGGTTTTTTATTACCTGAAAACAAGAAAATGAGAGGAGAGAGAAATGAGTGAAAGGAAACTGGACACTTTGGCGATTCACGCGGGACAGGAGACGCCGGACCCGGCGACCGGGGCGAGGGCGGTTCCCATCTACCAGACCACATCCTATGTATTCAAGGATACGAACCATGCGGCGAACCTGTTCGCCCTGCAGGAGCTGGGGAACATCTACACGAGGATCATGAACCCCACCACGGACGTCTTCGAGCGCAGGGTCGCAGCCATCGAGGGCGGCACCGGGGCCCTGGCCGTGTCGTCGGGCCAGGCTGCCGAGACGTTCGCCATCCTGAACATCACCGAGCCCGGCGACGAGATCGTATCTGCGGACAACCTCTACGGGGGCACCTATCAGCTCTTCCACTACACCCTCCCAAAGCTGGCCCGCACTGTGAAGTTCGTGAAGTCCCAGGACCTCGACGCCTACAAGCGCGCCATCACGGACAGGACCAGGGGCATCTACGTGGAGACCATCGGCAACCCCAAGCTCGACGTCCCGGACTTCGAGGGCATTGCCCGAATCGCCCATGACGCGGGCATCCCGCTCATCGTGGACAACACCGTGGGCGTGGGCATCGTCAAGCCGTTCGACTACGGTGCGAACATTATCGCCACCTCCGCCACGAAGTACATCGGCGGCCACGGGACGTCGGTGGGCGGCATCATCGTGGACGGCGGGAATTTCAACTGGGGCAGTGGTAAATTTCCGGGCTTCACGCAGCCTGACCCGAGCTACCATGGCCTGGTGTTCTGGGACGTGTTCAAAGATTTCGCAGGCCTGGGCAATGTCGCCTTCATCTTCAAGGCCCGCGTGCAGCTCCTGCGGGACATCGGCGCCTCGTTGAGCCCGTTCAACGCCTTCCAGTTCCTCCAGGGCCTCGAGACCCTGCCAATCCGGCAGAAGAAGCACTCGGAGAACGCCCTCGAGGTGGCCCGCTTCCTGAAGACCCACCCCCTTGTCTCCTGGGTGAGCTATCCCGGCCTGGAAGACCACGTAAGTCATGCCACGGCGAAGAAGTACCTCAAGGGGACCTACGGCGGGCTGGTGGGCTTCGGCATCAAGGGCGGGCTCGAGAGCGGGAAGCGGTTCATCGACTCGGTGAAGCTGCTCTCGCACCTCGCGAACATCGGCGACGCCAAGAGCCTGGTCATCCACCCGGCCTCCACCACGCACCAGCAGCTGAAGCCTGCCGAGCAGGAGGCCACCGGCGTGACGCCCGACTTCATCAGGCTCTCCATCGGCATCGAGGATGTGGAGGACATCAAGGCGGATATCGACCAGGCCCTCAGGCAGGCGGTCAGGGAGGCGGCATAAGGCTTTATTCATGCAGGATAAGCGGTGCCAGGGTGGAGCGGCGTGAAGACGAGGCTTCCCCACCGGGTCGCGGCGCAAGAAGGTTCCAGGGATGGGTCGCACCGGAGCATCTGTGGAGGACGTCATGAAGATAGGATTGATCGGCGGTCTCACGAGGTCAGAGGCCTTTTTCAGAAAAATGGCTCTGGAAAAGGGGCATGAGCTGGATTTTCACACGGGCGAGCTGAGCAGACGCAGCATTGAAGGGATGCGCAGTCTCGTGAAGAGGTCCGATCTCATCATCATCCTCACCGGCATCAATTCCCATCAGGCTGTCTGGCTGGCAAAGCAGGCCGCTCGCGAATTCATGCGGCCTTCGGTCATCACGCGCAGGTGCGGCCCTGATTCATTCCGCGAGATGCTCGACCTTCTCGGTGGCCCGGGAAGATGGTCCGGAACGGAAACCGCCCGTATGGGCAAAGGCGAGGAGAAAAGGAATGGGTATATACAGTGACATCACAAAGACGACAGGCCGTACGCCCCTGGTCAGGCTGAACCGCATTACACAGGGGCTCGAGGCCGAGGTGGTCGCCAAGCTCGAGTCGTTCAACCCGTTGAGCAGCGTCAAAGACCGCATCGGCGTCTCCATGATCGAGGATGCCGAGAAGCGGGGGCTGCTCCAGGACAATGCCGTCATCATCGAGCCCACGAGCGGCAATACCGGGATCGCCCTGGCGTTTACCGCCGCTGCGAAGGGCTACAAGCTCATTCTCACCATGCCGGAGACCTTCAGCATGGAGCGCAGGCAGCTCCTGCAGATCCTTGGAGCCGAGCTCGTCCTGACCCCGGGGCCGGAGGGCATGAGGGGCGCTGTGAGCAAGGCAAAGGAGCTGAACAGGTCCATACCGGGCTCCATCATCCTCCAGCAGTTCGAAAACCCCGCAAACCCCGAGATCCACCGCAGGACAACGGCGGAGGAGATCTGGAGCGATACCGAAGGCAGGGTCGATGTCTTCGTCTCGGGAGTGGGCACGGGCGGCACCATCACGGGCGTGGCGGAGGTTATCAAAGCCAGGAAAAGGGATTTCAAGGCTATCGCTGTGGAGCCCGAAGACTCGCCGGTCCTCTCCGGGGGGAAGCCCGGGTCCCACAAGATACAGGGCATCGGGGCCGGGTTCGTTCCCGGGGTCCTCAACAGGTCGGTCATCGACGAGGTCGTCAAGGTGGCGAACGCGGACGCCGGCACCATTGCGCGGAGGCTCGCGAAGGAAGAAGGGATTCTAGCCGGGATATCCAGCGGTGCTGCCGTGTGGGTTGCGCTGGAGGTGGCGAAGAGGCCGGAGAGCAGGGGCAAGCTTATCGTGGCCGTGCTGCCGGACACCGGCGAGCGCTATCTGTCGACCTGGCTTTTCAAAGAATAACAAAAAACAGGTTGGAGGAGGAGCTATTACAAGGTGAGCCGAAGGAAGAACCAGGGGCATCCGGAAGGTCCACACCGTGAACATGCTTTGACAATGATTATGATGGGGGGATATAATCACTACAAAAAAGATAGGGAATAAAAATGCTGATCGATGAAGAAGCCCAGAACGGCCAGAAGGTGATCGCCGATGTCCTGGAAAGGCTCTGTGCCCCCGAATCCTACAAGGTCTTATCGCACCGGAACAATCATGACATCCCCATGCCCTCGGTGGAAGTGCTCCGCGCCGTCATGGACAGTCTGCGCTCGGTGCTCTTTCCCGGATACTTCGGGCTGGCCGAGCTCAGCCTCGAGGCCATGCCCTACCACGTGGGAGCGACCCTCGATACGTTGTACAGGCAGCTCTCGGAGCAGATCCTCAGGGGTATGTGGTTCAGGGAGAACACCTGCAGGGAGGCTTCGGAGGGCTACTGCACGGAGCGGGCCCATTACCTGACGAGCCGGTTCATACAAACCCTTCCGGACGTGCGCCACATGCTCTCCACCGACGTTCAGGCAGCCTTCAACGGCGATCCCGCCGTGGACAACCCGGGCGAGGTCATCTTCTGCTACCCGAGCATCCGGGCGCTCACCAACTACCGGGTGGCCCACGAGCTCCACAAGCTCGGCGTACCCATGATTCCGAGGATCATCACGGAGATCGCGCATTCGGAGACAGGGATCGACATCCATCCCGGAGCGCAGATCGGCGAGTATTTCTTCATGGACCACGGCACCGGCATCGTGATCGGCGAAACCAGCGTCATCGGGAAAAACGTGAGGATCTACCAGGGCGTGACACTGGGCGCCAGGAGCTTTCCCCTCGACGAGAACGGCTTCCCCATCAAGAAGATCCCGAGACACCCCATCGTGGAGGACGACGTCACCATCTATTCCGGCGCCACCATCCTCGGCCGCGTCACCATCGGCCGCGGCTCCGAGATCGGCGGCAATGTCTGGCTCGCTCACAGCGTTCCCCCGGGCTCCAGGGTCCTGCAGGGCAAACCCGAGCAGACGGACTTCGCAGGCGGCGAAGGGATTTAGCGCAGGACCGGAAAGGGCGAGCATCCCGGGGCGCAGGCATGACCCCGGGAAAGGCGCCTTTCCCGGGACAGACCGGTATGACAGGAGAATGCACAAGTGGACAAGAGTGATCTGGAACCGAACGATGCCATGTACAGCGCCTTCCCGGTGAAGGAGATAGCCCTGACCGACGACGGCGTCACTCTTCGGGAGCAGGAAAGACAGGTTATCGGCGAGATCTCCCTGAAGGTGTTCATCAACGGGGAGGAGTTTGTCTCCCTGCTCTGCCTCAACCAGTACCCCGAGGACCTTGCCCTGGGGTTCCTCTTCAGCGAGGGCGTCATCGATTCCATGGACGACGTGGCAGGCGTTGCCTACAACGACCGGCTGTTCGCCGTGACCATCGATCTGGCGCCCGGAAGGGCGGTGAGCAGGTGCGAAAGCCTCCGAAGCATGACTTCAGGGTGCGGCAAATGCTTCACGTACATCAATCCCCTCAAGCAGGACAAGTTCCAGAAAGCGCCGGTGCACGAGAAGTTCCGCATCACTGACATCCTCGAAACCATGGCCGATTTCGAAAGCCGATCAGAGCTTTTCCGGGACATCGGCGGCGTGCACAGCGTGCTGTTTCAAGGTCAGGGGCTTTCGGTCTTCAGGGAAGACATCGGGCGGCACAACTGCTTCGACAAGATCGCGGGGGTTCTGCTCCGGAACGGCACGCTGGATTCGGCAGGCAAGGGCATGATGTTCGTGAGCGGCAGGATCTCATCCGAGATACTCACCAAGGTGATACGGATGGGCGTGCCGGTGGTGGTGTCCAGGTCGACGCCCACGGCGGCGGCCGTGAACCTTGCCCTGAAATACAACATCACCCTCATGGGATACGTCCGCAGAACGTCAGGGACCATCTATTCCGGAGACGAGCGGCTGTACTGACCGTGCTGAACGGGCGTCGGTTACTGGAGGTGCCTCTTTCTCGAGTGTCCGGCGTCTTCCGCCACTGTCCGCTCGACGGACAAGATCCTCATGCGCATGCAGGAGTGGCAGTTCACCGGGTCTTCCGTGATGCAGCGCTTGTTCGGATAGATCTCGTAGTGGACGCGGTGCTTGAGCGGCGTGTAATTGGGCATGACCACATCCGCGCCGGCCTGCAGGGCAAGCTCTCTGCCGTCTTCCCGGATCGAGCCTATGGCGGTGGTGGCCGGGATGAGGGCGTCTCTCGTCACGATGCGGGCCAGGGCGACCATCTTGAGCGTCATGTCGAGTCCGCCGTTCGGATATCCGGCGAACGGTGTATCCGGATGCGCGATGAACGGGCCTATCCCCACCATGTCGGGCTGGAATTGCCGGATGAACTCGATGTCGTCCGCGAGATGCTCGACCGTCTGCCCTGGAACGCCGACCATGCAGCCTGCTCCCACCTGGAACCCGATGTCCCGGAGGTAGCGCAGGCATTCCATCCGCTCGTCATAATCGGAGTCCGGATGGAGAGACGCGTACAGATCCCTGTTTGCCGCCTCGTGACGGAGAAGATAACGGTCAGCCCCTGCATCGAGAAATTTACGATAGTCCTCTTTCGGCCGCTCCCCGACGCAGAGCGTGACAGCCATATCCGTCCTTCGTTTGATATCCTGTACCAGCCCGGTGAGGATGTCGGCGGTATAGAAGGGGTCTTCGCCTGACTGCAGCACGATCGTCTTCAGGCCCCTGGCGTCGAGATCGACGGCAAGCTCGACGATCTCGTCCACCGGCATGCGATACCTGACCAGCCCCCAGTTTCCTCTTCGGAGACCGCAGTAGTTGCAGTTCCGTCTGCAGCAGTTCGAGAACTCGACCAGCGCCCTGACGTGCACATACTCGCCACAGAAGCTCCTTCGCACTTTGTCAGCCGCCGAAAGGATGGCTTCGACCTCGTCGCTCTCATTCCGGGTGAGCAGGAATAAGATTTCTTCCCTGGTCAATCTTTCCGATTTCCCGCAGAGGTCTGTTATTTCTTTCAGGCTCATTGTGGACAGTTTGCCCCAGGTCCCTTCAGGTCAATGCAGGTGTTCATCGAGTCTTCTCTCCCCCTGCTCTGTTTCTCCAACAGAGAATTCGCGGTTCCCGATCAGGAATTCGTCGAGCGCTTCAGGTGTCATTTTTCCCGAGACCCTCAGCTCCGAGCTGCCGCCGCCCATGACCAGCCTGTTCATGACGTAGCAGGCCCGCTCTTCCTGGGAATAGCGGGTTATCATCTCCCCGATCAGGTGCTCCGATGATGCATCGGGGTTGCCTGTGACAAGCGCTGCGGGTCCCCGGAATCCGACCGGTGTGATAAGGGAATTTCCAGGTCTTGCATGGAACCTGAGCTTGTCGTTCTCTTCCCTGTTCCTGCCGAGAATGACCTTCAGCTTCGGGTGGATGCGGAAATGCCTCCCGATCTTCAGGAGGTGGATGTCCGACATGTCGAAGTCGGGCATGCAGGCAAAGAGATCTCTCAACCTGGACGCGATGATGGGATCGGTAAGCAGGCAGCCGCCGGCAGGACAGGGGTAGTCTTTTATCCCGAGGCTGTCCGCCAGGCTGATCTGGGGTTTCCGTGACCTGCCCGACAGGGAAAGGAGCTTTTCCCGGTCCACGATCCCCTTCTGCTCCGGGATGCTCGGGGGGAAGAGACCTGCCGAAAGGGGCCTGAGAATGAGTCCTTCCAGGCCGCTTGCCTTCTCGATAACCTGAATGGCCTGCCTGTGCTGCGACATGGGCCTCTGCCCGAGCACCTCGCCGGTGACGACAAAGGAAGCGCCGAACGAGTCCATGCTTTCCCGCGCCTTTTTCAGCATGTAGATCCGGCAGTCGATGCACGGGTTCATGCCCCTGCCATGGCCGTGGGGCGGATTCTTCACCATGGCAAGGTAATCCATGCCCTTGGGGAAAACCGTGATCTCAATTCCCAGCTCTTCGGCGATGAGGCGTGCCTGATGTTTGCATCCCGCTTTCTTTGGGGTGCAGTTGCAGAACGGACTGGTGAAATTGATGGCAACGACCTCGATCCCTTGATCGATCATGAGCTTGACCGCGAGCGAGCTGTCGAGTCCGCCGGAGAGGAGTGCGATGGCCTTTCTGTACATTGATCCCCTTTCTGCTCGTCTGCTGCAGCATGAATAACAGCGCACATACGAATGCCTATTATTGCTATCAGAATGATAGTGATTATAAGGATGAATTATGGGCTGTCAAATAGAAGATTGTCCGTGTCGTGAATTCCATGCTTCTCTCTGCGGGCTCGGAGGTCTTGATCGTATGTCCTCTGGCATGAGATATTATCTTCTTGAATTATTGGGCCGACAGCATTCACTCATGGAATTTGACCCTCCGGACAAATGAAGTTAATTTCTCAAGTTGTCAAAGAAACTTACAAATCTGGAGGAGATACATGAAAAAATTCTATGTTGTCGCGTTTGCTGCACTGATATCGATCGCGCTTGCCGGTTGCGCATCTGTCGGGACTTCCCCCAAGGGCAAGGAGGTGCCGATTGAAAATGCCGCGATAAAATTTACAGCAGACGTCAAAGACGGCGGATACAAGATCGTGGGCACCACTGAGCTGAAGAAATGGATCGACGAAGGCAGGAATGTGACGATCATCAGTACGCTTCCGGCTGAAGACGACAAGAAGCTCGGCACTCTCCCCGCGGCGATCAATGGATACATGCCCAAGAGCGAGAAAGAGCTTACCCCTGCGGACAAGGACAATCTGTTGAAAGTCGCGGGAACCGACAAGGAGAAGACCATAGTCGTCTATTGCGGTTTTGTCGCCTGCAGGAGAAGCCATATCGGCGCGAAGGTCCTTGTTGAAAACGGGTTCCAGCACGTCTACCGCTACCCCGGGGGCATCAACAGCTGGGTGGAGATGGGGTATCCCGTAACGAAATAACCCGCTATCATATGTCCCATAGGCCGGTCCGCAGAGGAGGGCCTATGGGACATACTTCGAGGTATCAATGAGATCCGTTTATCCGATATCCGCAATGCTCCTTGTGTTACTGCTCTCGACAGGCTGCATGGGGAAACATTTGAAGCATGATCCCCTGCTGGACCAGGTGAACGTATTCGGCGCCCGGCTGTATGCTGATACGGACTATAAGGTGATCAATGGAGTGGATGCGGTTGAAGAGCCCTGCCTGAAAGGCTATGAGCGCGTGTTCGACTCACTCGACATAACTGTCGGGTATGGGCCTGACAGGAGAATAAGAAAGATCACGACCAGAAACCCCGGGACCAATATGTTCGGGATAAGCCCGGGCATGAGCTTTGAAGAAGGCAAACAGAAGCTGGCCCAGACCGGTTTCCGTGAGTGGATTCCGCCGTACAGGTTCAAGACGGACAGGTATTCCCTGGCTTTGCTTGTGGACGACAAAGGCAGCATCTTCGGCCTGACCCTTGAGTCGCTTGATTGATATTGCCTTCTCGATAATTGAGCATCTCGCGGGGATACGGGAAATCAGCCTGTTTTATGGATGGTAATAGAATATCATATCACCACATCTGTAAGGTCAGACGTTCCCGGGAAGATCTGCCAGAGCGAGTCCCGATGTATTGAGAAAAGGTACTACTCACCATGCGCCTTTTTCGAGTGCCTGGTTGAACGCTTTGCCTGTGCTTTTGAATTCCTGGCTTCAGAAACAAGCTTCAGCTCGAGTCGGCAGCCAAGGGCATGGGCATACTTCTGCAGGGTAGCCAACGATGGTGAATGCCTCCCCTTGCCGGATTCGAGGCGAGCTATTGCCGACTGGGTGGTGCCGATCCGTTTGGCAACCTCTGCCTGGGTAACGCCTGCGGATGCGCGCGCCTTCAGAAACTGGTCGAGGAGATCGAACTCCTCATCGAGGCGGTCGTATTCCGCACGTACATCCGCACGATCCAGGGCACGTTTTTTCAGCTCCTTATGTGTGAGCATCCTTCACCTCTCTCATTCTCCGCCGGGCTGTGGCCAGTTCCTTGAGCGGAGTCTTGTCGGTTTTTTTGATGAACTGGTGCAGCATCACGATCTTCCTGCCAATCAAAATGCAATAGAAGACGCGGGCAATTCCTTCAGAGGCTTTCAATCTCAATTCAAACAGCCCGTCGCCCATTGCTCGAGTATGCGGCATTCCCAGGTCCGGGCCGTATATCTCCATGCGGTCGGTGCAGCGGAGATTACGGGCAAGGAATCCTGCGGGCATGTCGATTATCTCCTGCTGCAGGGATTCATTGTAGTACGTGATAGCCCAGCTCGCAGTGTGCATATAGCATATTTGCTATACGACATCAAGGGCGGTGTGGTTCTTTGATCAGGCACATCAATCTTGCTGACTCTATTGCTTGGGGATATTGTCGTCTGAATGAGATGCAGGAACAGACATCGCAGCAGGGTAGTTGAAGCAGTGCATGAAACGGCAAGGGATCTCTATGAGCTTGGCCTCATAAACAAGAGAACCTTGCAGTCCTACGACGCGCTCTGTATCGAGCCTGTTCCCGACTATAAAACCGAGCAGATAAGAGAGCTGAGAAACCGCTACCAGCTGAGTCAGAGTGTGTTTGCCTCCTTGCTCAATATCAGTCTTTCTACAGTTCAGAAGTGGGAGATAGGAGAGAAGCATCCTGGTGGACCATCTCTCGAGCCCCTCAGCATCCTCGATAGAAAAGGGATCGAGGCTCTGATGTAACACCCAATATCCCAAGGAAGCGCAGAAAATAAACCTGTTCCCTTACTCGCCGTAAAGCCAATACATGCTGGAATAACCTTGAGCAAAGAAGTATAATTATTTCATGGCATTTGATGCTAGGAATTCAACTCTCACTCATGCCCGGCAAAACCGGATGTCACAGCTTCAAAAGGAGTTGGATAGATATGTTGATGTACTGAAATCAAAATATTTCCCTGAAAAGATTATCCCCTTTGGGTCTTTTACTTCAGGCGATATCCGCGAGTGGTCCGATATCGACCTGGTCATCATCAAGAAAAGCCATACCCAAAGACCCACAAGCTTGCAGACCTAACTCCCCAAGATATTTTTAGAGGTACCCATAATTTTGAATCGGTATGTCACCAAACGCGGAGCCTTGACTGCCACCGCTTCCGTCATAGTACATAACTATGCGTGTCTCGTTCCCGTCGGCATCGTACGAACTGGCGATATGGCCTGTTACCTCGTCGTCGGGAGTATACCACAAGCCGTCGTTCCCGGGCCCTGATTAAGAGGCGAGAAGCATCCCTGCATCCGGATCGGATCAATAGAAAGCTTTACCTTTGTCAGAAGCTGAACCCGATTCCTGCATTCAGGACTGCCCTGTCTCGACTCATACCGATTCCGGATGTAACACGGATATTTTCTGCAATGTCTCCTTTGAAGCCGACTGCCAATGCTTCTTCTTCCATGTATGTTCCCACTCCGAGTCCTACGGAGAACTTCTTGCCCGGTACAGGGTCGGGGATGGCAGACATTGCGGAGACAGCGGCAATCCCGCTGTAAGCCTTCTGCAGCTGTCCATAGTTCACGGCGTCATAACGGTGTTTGCCGTCGGCTATGCCGGTCACCCGTACCGGTCTTCCCGTGGCATCATCGCTGAAGGTCGCGCCGTTGTCGTTCAAGGTCAGCATGGTGGAACTCGTGCCTCCGCTGATTACCGTCTGATCCGTTCCGACAATGATGCCGTGGGTGTGGTTGGTATCGGGATTGACCACGGTGAGGCTGGCCGAATTTTCCTGCAGGCTCAGCTCTCCCCGGCCGTCAGTGCTCGTTGCATTCCGGTCAGCCGTCAGGGTGGCCCCGCTGTCGTTCAGGGTGAGCGTCGTGTAATCGGTGCCGTTGTTCAGGACAGTTTCCCGGGTACCTACTGTCAGTCCATGGGCCTGGTTGTTTACCGGATTCACGACGGTGAGGCTGGCTGTGTCTTCCTGAAGGAGCAGAGAGCCGCGGCCATCTGAAACGTCGATGTTGCTGTCGGCAAAAAGCCCGACCGAGTTGTTGAGTCCATCGACAGATACGCCGCTGTTGTTCACGACGATCCCGGATGCACTGTTGGGATTTGCACTGGTGAGATAGCCGTTCACGGTCAGGTCGCCATCGACATACATCCGGCCGGTCACGATCGTCCCATAAGTCTGTGCTGAAACAGCACCGTCCTTGTTCGTGTAGTATCGGTCGTCGCCCACGGTTATGCTGTTTTTCACGGAGTGATCGGTGTAGCTCATCCCGCTGTCGCTCTGGCTTGCCATGCTGACGCCGCTCCCATTGATGAAGAAGGTATGGCCGCCCGCTGCAGCGCCGTTGCTGTCGACAGACAGGCTGTTGTTGATGGTTGCGGGACCATTGAGCGTAGCGGCCCCGGCCACATTCAGGGTACCGCCAACTGTGGCGTTATTTGCGATCGCTGCGGAATTCAGGCTGGCAGCTCCTGAGGTCGTCAGGGTCGAGAGACTCGTATTACCTGTTACCGATAAGGTTCCGCCCACAGTGGCGTTATTCGTAATCGATGCCGAATTCAGTGTCGCCAAACCGGAGGTATTGAGGGTCGAGAGACTGGTATTACCGGTTACTGCCAGTGTCCCGCCCACTGTTTCATTTCCTCCGATGGAAGAATTGTTCGTTACCGACACTGAATTCAGCGTTGCCAGTCCGGAAGTGGCCAAAGTGGAAAGATTCGTGTTGCCTGTAACGCTGAGGGTCCCGCCGACCGTCTCGTTTCCGCCGATAGAAGTGTTGTTCGTCACCGATACTGAATTCAACGTAGCCAGGCCGGACGTATTCAAGGTGGAGAGACTGGTGTTTCCGGTCACGCTGAGGGTTCCACCCACTGTCTCGTTTCCACCGATGGCCGTGTTGTTCGTTACGGTCACGGAATTCAGCGTTGCCGCCCCTGAAGTGCTCAGGGTGGAGAGACTGGTATTGCCCGTCACCTCGAGGGTACCGCCGACCGTGGCATTATTGGTTACCGATGCCGAGTTCAATGTCGCAGCACCTGAGGTACTCAAGGTCGAAAGGTTGGTGCTGCCCGTCACCTCGAGGGCTCCTCCCACAGTGGCACCGTTGGTTATCGAGGCCGAATTCAGGGTGGCAGCCCCTGAAGTACTCAGG
>DAOPXM010000048.1:0-20918 GCA_035352355.1 Deltaproteobacteria bacterium
GTCATAGTATCCCTGGTGTCCCTTGCCGTCATCGTAATAGATGGCGAGACGCTCCCGGCTGCTCAGGACGAACCGTGCGGCGACCACGCGCCCGACACCCCTCGGCTCCCCTTCGATGGAATACCGTTCATAGAGCACCGTGTAGCTATCCCCGGCCTGGATGTCGGTGAAGAAGTTGACGTCCCACCCGAAGATGTCCGTGAGGTCCATGACGATCTCGGGATTCACCCCCGCCTCCACCGCCGACTCGTAGAGTGAGCTCCTGATGGTTCCCTGGGCCCGCTCGTAGGAGACATCCCTCTTCCTGGTATGCGTGAGTGCCTTGAATGACTTCCCGTTGGGTGTGACCTCCAGGTACTTCAGGGGATCTATGTCGTAGGTGAGTCTCGCAAGTCTGCCCGGCACCCGGTCGTTGATCCATATCCTGAGCGGGTGACCGGGCGTGATGGCCGACAGGTTGTATTCCTTCCTGACCGCCCGGGAAAGGTTGTGGATCTGGTCGACCTCGATGCCGCAGGTCCTGAGGAGGTTGAAGAGGCTGTCCCCTTTCCTGATCTCGAGTTCCATCTCTCTGAGGTCCTCGGCGTAGCGGGGTTTGACCATGCCCTCGACCCTCTCGGTCCTGGCCTCGATCTTCTCCCCGTCGATGACCACCGACAGCCTGCTCAGCGCCGCCACCTCGTACTCGAGACCGGTGAGGGTCTGGTTGTCCTGACTGAAGACGAGCACGAGCTGGTTTCCCACGTCCAGCCGGGACAGGTCGAAGACTTCTTCCACCGCCTTCTGGATGTCCAGCGCCTGCTGTATGGATATCCCGTTCTCCTTGAGGATTCCGACAAAGGTGTCGCCAGGATTCACGCTGAGCTCTACCCTGTTTTCTGTCGCGGGATCGGTTTGTTTCTGCACCGGCTGGTGATCTGGCCGGGCCTGAACGGAGACATGGGGGTGGGGTGGAGGCTGGGGCTTCGCGTGCATCCCTCCGTGGAGGAATGCATAGGCGATTATCACCATGACCATGATGATAACAGGTATATATTTGAATTTATTGGGGTTCCTCCTCCCGCTCCCCAGGTACAAGGACCCCCTCCTGAATTTCAAACCCATGGTTACGGGCAGTTATAAAAGATGTTTCTTGCAATATCAAGCAACTTTTGCCTTTATGGTGTCTGTGCTGCGCTTCGTTGCCGACATCCACCTCAGACCTCATGCCGGAGATGAGGTCGAGCGCTTCGTCTCCTGGCTGAAGGGTGCCGCGGAAGCCAAGGACGACGTGTATATCCTGGGAGACCTCTTCGACTACTGGTATACGGGGATGGAATGTTGTTTTCCTGCGGTGATCCATGCCCTGATGTCCCCGAGGATCCATGTCCTGCCCGGCAACCGGGACTTCCTTCTCTGGAATGCCCATATCCGGGGAGTGGATATCATCGAGAACGAGGAGACGACCCTTGTCACGGGAGGGAAAAGAATCCTGCTGGCCCACGGACACACCCTGACCGATGCGGACAGAGGATTCAGGCTGCTCCACCGCTACGGCTGGCCGGTCATGGCACGCATCGACAGGATGCTGCCGACCCCCATCAAGGACCGCCTGGCAAAGGCCCTGGTGAAGTCATCCGCAGTGGTAAGGCCCATGAGGACCGACATTAGGAGGGACATCGCCGGTGAAAAGGGTGTGGACCTGGTGATATGCGGCCACCTGCACCGCCGTGTGGAACGGGTAGGACTCTTTGTGCTGCCGGCGTTCTTCGATTCCGGAGGCTGGCTCGGATGGGACTCCTCGGGGCCGGCCCTGAAGGGTCTCGGGTAAGGTTCTATCCCGCAATAGCCATCCTGGCCAGGACGGGCGCGGCGATGAACACCCCGATGCTGCTGCCCAGGTTGGACATGAAGAAGACCAGCAGGATGCGCGTGATGGGATTCCTCCACCACCCCCTCAGGGTCATGATGTCGTCGTGGATACGCTCGAAGTCGGCGACCTTGGGCTTCTTCATGTAGGCCTCGCTCAGCCCGGCAAACCACCCCGAGGCCAGGGCCGGGTGCAGGGTCGTCAGGGGCGCCACGAGGGTCGCCACGACTATGGTCACCGGGTGGGCGAGGGCGATGACCGTGGCAATGGCGGTGCAGGCCATGGTGATGACGGCCCACGACTTGAGCATGTCACAGCCGTCCTTGGGTCCGCCGAAGAAAAACCCCGAGATCACCAGTGCCATGATGAACAGCGGCACAACCCAGCCCCAGAAGGTGCCGGAAACGGCGGGTACCTCTTCGAGGGCGTTCAGATCCTTGACCGGACGATCGATCTGTCCGGAGATCCCCTTCATGTGGCCGGCGCCGACCACCGCCACGACCCTCGACGAGGGGATGTCGGAGATCTTCCGTGCCATGTAGGCGTCCCGTTCGTCGATGAGCACCTCCTTGATGGTGGGGGCGTGCCTGGCCATCTCCTCCACCGCAGTGGTGAGCATGTCTTTTTCCTTGAGCTTCTCGATATCGTCCTCGCGGAGGTCCTCGGCCTCGAAGATGGCCACCAGCGATGCGTAGAGCAGCTTCATCTTCTCCCAGAAGGTGAGCGAACGCCACGTGCGGGCCAGGGTCACCTGGACGTTCCTGTCCACGAGGACCACCTCGATGCCGTTCGCCTCCGCCTCTTCGATGGCCGCCCTCATCTCGTCGCCGGGTCTCACGCCGAGCTTCTCGCCGATGCGACGCTGGAAGGAGGACATGACGAGATTGGCCATGAGGAAGGCAGCCTTCTTCTCCTTGATGACCTTGAAGATATCCATGTTCTGCCACATCCCCGGGTTCTTCATGACATCGTAGCGGGCCTGGCAGAGCTCCACGGCCACGGCATCGGGCCTGACCTCCCGGATGGTCGAACGGACCTCCTCCACGGAGGTCTTCGAAACATGGGCGGTGCCCACCATGATGATCTCTTTCTCACCCAGGCGAATGGTCTCTGTCGGCATGGTCTCCTGCTCTCTTTTCGTATCCGCGGAGTCTTCTCGGCATTATCCGCCGCGATGGTTAATGGGGTCCGGCATCGGCACCCTCCCGCCCTGAGGCGGCAAGCATGAGGTAGGCATCGATGAAGGGGGTGATATCGCCGTCGAGCACGGCGTTCACGTTGCCCACTTCCAGGTTGGTCCGGTGGTCCTTGACGAGCTGGTAGGGCTGCAGGACATAGGAGCGGATCTGGGAGCCCCAGGTGATCTCCTTCTTGCCCTTGCTGAACTCGTTCAGGCGCTCCTTCTGCTTTACCTCCTCCAGCTCGTAGAGCTTGGAGGCCAGGAGCTTCATGGCAAATGCCTTGTTCTTGTGCTGGGACCGCTCGTTCTGGCACTGGACCACGATCCCGGTCGGGATGTGCGTTATGCGCACCGCGGAGTCGGTCTTGTTCACGTGCTGGCCGCCGTGGCCCGAGGCCCGGTAGGTATCGATCCTGAGGTCCTTCTCGTCGATGGCGATGTCGATGTTCTGGTCCACCTCGGGCGTGGTGAGCACTGATGCAAAGGAGGTGTGCCTGCGCTTGTTGGCGTCATAGGGGGAGATGCGGACCAGCCGGTGCACCCCGGTCTCCCCCTTGAGGTAACCGAAGGCCCACTGCCCCGAGACCTCCACCGTGGCGTGCTTGATGCCGGCCTCCTCGTCGGACGAGATATCGATGATGCGGGAGGAGTACCCGTTCATCTCGGCCCACCTCAGGTACATGCGCAGGAGCATTTCCGCCCAGTCCTGAGCCTCGAGCCCCCCGGCACCCGCATGGATCTCGACGAAGGCTCCCTTGGCGTCGTCTCTTCCCGAGAGCACGTGGGCCTTCTCGATGTCGTGGATGTGGCTCTCGAGACCGTCGACCGTCGATTCGATGTCGGAGGCCACCGACTGCTCGTCCTCCCTGGCCAGATCGAGAAATACCTGGAGGTCGTCCCAGAGGGTCGAGACGATCTTCCACTGGGAGAGGATTGCCGATATCCTGGATTTTTCCGACTGGAGGTCCCTGGTTCTGCCCTTGTCCTTCCAGACATCGGGCGTGCCCAGGAGCGCATCTATCTCGGAGAGCCTCTTTTCGCGCGCGGGGATCTCAAAGATACCCCCTCATGGCGCCAAGCCGCTCGCCAATGGATGTTATCTGCTGCTGGAGGTCTGCTATCATGCGCCTGTGGCTTTATCACCGAGTCTGCGCAATGTCAATGCTGCAATAATGGACAGCACGGCCCACAGGACCGGGATCAGGGGGCCGAACCGGACATAGAAGCTGACCTCATCGATCCTGGCTATCCGCTGGACGACCATGCCTTCCTCGAGCAGCCCGATCCGCTGCACGACCCTCCCGTAGGGGTCCACCACGGCCGATATCCCGTGATTCACGGCCCGCACGAGCCACCGCCTCGTTTCGATGGACCTGAAGCAGGCCTGTTGGAGGTGCTGCTCGGGTGTCGACCATGTCTTGAACCACGCATCGTTGGACATGTTCACGATGAGCCTGGCCCCCTTGCCGCAGAGCTCCCGGGAGAGCGCGGGGAAGATGCTCTCGAAACAGATGAGCACGCCGATGTCTTCAATCGGCTCGAGGTCTGTCCCGGCGCTGAAATCGCCCACCTCGGCAGTGAGCCCTTTGAAGTGATTCCTCAGCAGAGAGGCGAGAGGAAGGTATTCACCGAAGGGGACGAGGTGAACCTTGTCGTAGTATCCCAGAATCTTCGCATCCCGCAGCAGGTAGGCGCGGTTGTAGAAGAGTTCATCCTCATAGGCCGGACTGCCGACCAGAAAGTCCACGCGGTTCCCCCGGCTCAGCTCCAGGACGCGCATGGTCGGGGGCCAGTGCCTGAAGAGGTAGAAGGTACAGGCCGTCTCTGGCCACACCACCAGCTCGGCACCCTGATCCAGGGCCTCCCTGGACAGGGAGAGGTAGGTGTCAAGCACCGCGTTGACCGTCTCGGGCCTCCATTTCTGGTCCTGGGGTACATTGGCCTGGACCGCGGCGGCATTCACGGGAACCCCGTCAAAGGTGCCGGCCTGCGTTCGCCAGGCGCCGAAGACGGCACAGGCAGCCACCAGTATCACCGTGGAGGCAAGCGGCGCATACCTCCTCCTGAGCGCCTGATAGGCGGCAACGTTCCCGCACATGACTATGGCGCTGATGAGAAAGACCCCTCCCAGCTCGGCCGTCTGGGCAAGGACTGTGAAGGGAAGCTGGGAGTGACCGAGCAGGGCCCAGGGAAAACCCGAGAAGACCGCGTATGACCTGAACAGCTCCAGGCCGGTCCATATGCCGGCCAGGATGAAAACGGCATACCTCGATGAGCCGAATCGGGAAGCCGCCCATGAAAAGGCCCCGAAATAGATCGAGAGATAGGTCAAAAGGACCGTCAACAGCAGGATCGCGGTAAACAGGCCCATGCCGCCGTAGGTGTTCATGACCAGGGCGATCCAGTAGACCACGCCGGCCCACGCAACGAAACCCGCGATCAGGCCCGAGAGGACAGCCTGGCGGGTTGTCGTCCGCTCCACCCCCAGCAGGAGAGGCACGGCAAAGACCCACGCCAGGGGCCATACATCGAAGGAGGGGAATGCCAGAAAATAGAGAACGCCGGATATGATCGGGAAAAAAATCCGCCTCACGCTTTTTCTTTCAGGGCCGGCGCATGAACCACGAGCCTGCTTATCCTGCGCTTGTCCGCCCCGGCGATCTCGAAGACGAGACTGCCGTAGTCGAAGCGCTCCCCGGCCTTGGGGATCCGCTCCATACGCGAGGTGATGAACCCGGCCACGGTGTCGTAGTCGCCTTCGGGGATCTCTACTTCGAAGGTCTCGGCGAATTCGTCGATGGGCATCTTGGGGTCCACCGTGTAGACACCGTCGCCGGTGTGCTCCACGTACTCCTCGAACTCGTCCCCCTCCTCGCCGATCATGTCGCCCACGATCTCCTCCATGAGGTCGGCTATGGTGGCCATCCCGTCCACGGCGCCGTACTCGTCGATGATGATGGCGATCTTGGTGCGCCGCTCCCTGAACTCCTTCAGGAGGTCCATGAGCTTCTTCCCCTCGGGGACGAAGAACACCGGGTGCAGGAGCTGCCTGATGTCCGTGAGCTCGTCGCGGGCATTCCAGTACTTGAGCAGGTCCTTGGCATAGAGCACGCCGACGATGTTGTCCAGGTTGTCCTCGTAGACCGGGATGCGGGAGTATCCTTCGTCCGTGAAGACCCGTGCAAGCTCATCGACCGTGGTGGTAACGGGCAGGGCCACGATATCACCCTTGGGGATCATGATCTCGCCTACAGCGGTGTCCTTGAGGAACAGGATGTTGTGGATCATGTCTCCCTGATCCTCGTCGATGATGCCCTGTTCCTCAACCTCGTCGAGGATCTTCTCGATCTGCCGCTTGGTGTCGTCGGCACCCTCCTCGTCTCCGGTCCGCGTGAGGTAGAGCCACAGTCGCTTCAACAGGGTGTCGGCAGGCTTGTTCTCGTCGTTATCGCCCAATGACGATGTCTCCTGTACAGTGAATTCAGGACCTTCTTTGTAACGGAATCACGACGAACAGTCAATGCAGGGAAGACATTCTGACCTGTTCAGCAAAACACACTGGTTAGGGGAGTCCTAACCTGCCGGTTTTGATCAAGTTCGACCGATGGATTATTATCAATCACACGAACTTGATCAAAACCGGCAGGCCACAACGTGGATGTGGGGGCAGTACAAAACAGCACTATCTCCTCCTCTCCATTGTACGCAACCATATCAGTAATTGTACAAATTGCTGTGCACTGCTGTTTTCAGCCTGCTCAATTCGATCAACTTCCCCCGAAACGAAGGGAAGTAGATCGAATTGAGCAGGTCTGGGAAAGACCGAAGAACACCCCCCTCCTCCCTATTTCCACCCCCTGCAGAGTGTGCTATGGGAAGAAGGCTATAGTCTACTTCAGGAGAAATCACATGCAGACCCACGAATTCACCGGTAGCAACAATTACGTCCTCGACCCGGAGCTGTCCAAGATCGTCAATGCCAGCATCAGGCTCGAGATGCCCCTGCTCATCAAGGGCGAGCCCGGCACGGGCAAGACCCTGCTGGCTCACGCCATCGCCGAGAACCTCGCCATGCCGCTCATCATTCTGAACGTGAAGTCCAGCATGAAGGCCGTGGAGGCCCTGTACCAGTACGACACGCTGACCAGACTCAACGACAGCCGCTTCGGCGACTCGAAGCGCAACGTGAGCACCATCGAGGACTACATCAAGATGGGCAAGATCGGCCAGGCATTCGTGTCTGACCAGAAGACGGTCCTGCTCATCGACGAGATCGACAAGGCGGATACGGACTTCCAGGATGACCTGCTTGATGTGCTCGACCAGATGTCCTTCGACATCATAGAGATCGACAAGACGGTCCGGGCGAAGAACCGCCCCATCATCATCATTACGAGCAATGCCAAGAAGGACCTCTCGGATCCCTTCCTCGGCAGGTGCGTGTTCCACCACATCGCCTTTCCGGATGCCGACATGATGGACAAGATCGTGCATGCCCACTTCCCGGACCTGGACAGGAAGCTTTCGGATGCCTGCATCGAGACCTTCTACCGGCTCCGGGGCATCCGGGGCATCGAGAAGAAGCCCGCCACGAGGGAACTCATCAACTGGGTCAGGCTCCTGCTCATGGACAGGAATTTCGATCCCAGGCACCTGGCAAAGAACGACATCCCCTACCTGGGTGTCCTGTTCAAGAAGAGCGAGGATTACAAGATTGTGCAGCGCCAGGTGACGGGGACGTACTGAGCAAGGTGGGTCAGAAAAGATGTTTGCCGAATTCTTCTACCTGCTCAGGGACCGCGGTGTCCCCATATCGCCCTCGAGTTTCCTGAGGCTCCAGGAGGCCCTGCACAAGGGCTGCATCGGCTCGCTTGACGACCTGTACTCGGTGAGCAGGGCCGTGCTCATCAAGTCGGAGCGTCACTTCGACACCTATGACAAGGTTTTCGCCCACTTCTTCCAGGGTGCGGAGCTGAGCCCGGAGGCCTATGCCGAGATCGACATGGCCATCAAGGCCCTGCTCGAAGAGTGGCTCAAGGACCCCAGGGTCATGGCGGATTTCCTCGGCATCGACGAAGAGACCCTGAACAGGCTCACACCGGAGCAGCTGGAGGAATACTTCAGGCAGCGCCTCGCGGAACAGACCGAGCGTCACGACGGAGGCAACCGGTGGATCGGCACCGGCGGCACGTCTCCGGTGGGCCACTCGGGCTACCACCCTGGCGGCATGCGCGTGGGCGGCGCCTCGCGTATGAAGTCAGCGGTCAAGGTGGCCCTGGAGCGGAGGTACAAGGACTATACCGAGGACATCCGGCTCGGCCCCTCCCAGATCTCGGACGCCATGAAGAGGCTTCGCCACATGGTGCCCACCGGGCCGAAGGATCACCTGAACATCGACAAGACCATCTACGAGACCATGAAGAATGCCGGCGAGATCGAGATCGTCTTCGACCGGTCGCTCAAGGACAAGCTCAAGATCATCCTCATGATCGACAACGGCGGCTTCTCCATGGACCCCTACATCAGCGTGGTCCAGGTGTTGTTCAACCACGCCAAGAACCAGTTCAAGGACCTCCAGATATACTACTTCCACAACACCGTCTACAACCGGGTGTGGAAGGACCCCCAGCGCTACGACAAACCCGTCATGATCGAGGATTTCGCCCGGTTCGACCCGGCTACCCGGCTGATCATCGTGGGCGACGCGTCCATGGCGCCCTACGAGCTGTTCAGCCGGAACGGCAGCATCTACTACAACTCCCGGTCCGACCCGAGCATAAAAAAGCTTGAATTCCTTGCCAAGACGTTCAAACATAGTGTATGGCTCAACCCCAAGTATGAATATACCTGGTCGCACACCCAGACCATCGAGGCGGTCCAGGAGGTATTCCCCATGTTCGAGATAACGCTTCACGGTCTTGAAAAGGCAGTCGAGCACTTGATGAAGAAAAACTGAAGGATGTGCGCCCGTAGCTCAGTAGGATAGAGCGTAGGCCTCCGGAGCCTAAGGTCACAGGTTCGATCCCTGTCGGGCGCGCCACATGTTTTCTTGGTACATGGCCGATGGGCAGGGGGAGAAAAGGTCCCAGGCATGAGCCTACGCACAGACAGCTTTCGAGACCGCACGGGAAACGACGCGTGTCAGACCCTTCCCGCAAAGCTCAACCTGCTGGACTGCGACAGGCATGACCTCGAGCGGCTCTTCAGGGAAAAAACCTACCGTGGCGACCAGGTCTTCAGCTGGGTGTTCTCGAAGGGTGTGCGCGAGATCTCGAAGATGACCAACCTCCCCAGGGAGCTGCGCGGGGAGATGGCCCGTTCATTCGAGATCGCCTACCCTCCTGTCGTGGGCAGGCAGGTTTCATCTGACGGCACGGAGAAGCTTGCATACAGGCTGAATGACGGCTGCATCATCGAGAGCGTGCTGATCCCTGAAAAGGATCACTGGAGCGTGTGCATCTCCTCCCAGGTCGGCTGTGCCATGGGCTGCCGGTTCTGCCTCACCGCCACCATGGGATTCACCCGGAACCTCTCCCCGGGCGAGATCGTCGCCCAGGTCGTCTACCCCATCCACGAATTCCCGCACAGGCAGATCAGGAACGTCGTGTTCATGGGCATGGGCGAGCCGCTGCTCAACTACGACAGCGTGATCAGGGCGGCGAACGTCATCACCGATCCGGACGGTCCCCAGATATCCAAGCGCAGGGTCACCATCTCGACCTGCGGCATCGTTCCTGCACTGAAGGACCTGGCCCGTGATACCGAGATCGGTTTGGCGGTATCGCTCAACGCCCCGGACGATGAGACGCGCTCGGCCATCATGCCCGTCAACAGGAAGTACCCGCTGGCGGACCTCCTCGCCGCACTGAGGGAGTACGAGCTGCCCAACCGCAGGCGCATCACGGTGGAGTACGTGCTCATCAAAGGCGTCAACGACTCCCCTGCCCATGCACGCAGGCTCATCAGGGCGCTCCACGGCCTGAGGGCCAAGGTGAACCTCATCCCGTTCAACCCCTGGCCCGGGTGCACCCTCGAAGCCCCTGACCCGGCCGACGTGGCGGCCTTCGAGGCCCGCCTCAGGGACAGCCCCTACACGGTGATGCTCCGCAAGGAAAAGGGCAGGGATATCCTGGCTGCCTGCGGGCAGCTCGCAGGAGGTATGGTGTAATGGCGGACACGCCGCTCGTAGATTTTCTTCAGGACCCCGCTTCGTATCCGGAACAACCAAGCAGCGTCGCCCTTGTTCAGACGCACATCTCCTGGGTGTTCATCGGGGACGAACATGTGTACAAGCTCAAGAAGCCCGTAAACTTCGGCTTTCTCGACTTCAGCACCCTGGAAAAACGCAGATTCTACACCGAAGAGGAGCTGCGGCTGAACAGGCGCTTCTCCCCGGATGTGTACCTTGCCGTGGTACCGATCTCGGACAGGCACGGTACCTACCTGCTCGGCGACGATTCGAACGTTGTGGAATACGCCCTGAGGATGCGGCGCATCAGCGAGGACCACATGCTCTACCGTCTGCTGGAGAGGGGCGCCGCCGGCGACGACGTGCTCCGCCGGGTGGGTATCCACCTGGCCCGCGTCTATGACACCATCGCGAGCGACGATGTTGCACGGCCCTTCGGCGGCCTCGACGTCATCTCGCACAACATCACGGAGAACTTCGAGCAGACGGCGAAGTACATCGGCGGTCCGCTGTCGGGTGACGCCTATGATGCCATCCGGACTTGGAGCATGGCCTTTCTCCGGAACAGGGCGGATGTCTTCACGGACAGGGTTGCGGGCGGCCGGATCAAGGAGTGCCACGGTGACCTGCACCTCCAGCACATCTGCGTGGACGGCGAGAACATTTCGGTCTTCGACTGCATCGAGTTCAACGAACGGTTCCGGTACGGCGACGTGGCCTCGGACGTGGCGTTCCTGGCCATGGACCTCGACTACAACGCTCACCAGGCCCTCGCAGACGCGTTCGTGCAGTCATACGTGGCTGAGTCCGGCGACGTCGGGCTCATGGATGTCCTGAGATTCTACAAAACCTACCGTGCCTACGTGCGCGCCAAGGTCACCTCCTTCATGCTCGACGATGCCGGGCTCGACGAGGCCACGAAGGCGAAGGCCCTCAGGGCGGCGGGGAGGTACTACGACCTTGCCAGAAGGTACGTGAGCCGTGAAGATTGACCTCCATGTCCACTCGAGGAACGGCTCCGACGGCCGGTGGCCGCTGGAGCAGATCTTCCCCGAGGCGGCCCGGCGTGGCATCGGCCTCATTTCCATCACGGACCACGACTCCCTGCAGGCACAGAAGGAGGCCCACCAGCGGGCCCGGCGCCACGGGATCAGGTACCTCACCGGGGTGGAGCTCAATATCACGCTCGTCCATGACCGCTGGACCAGGGGCAAACCCGCCTCCCTCGACTTCCTGGGGTACGGCTTCGACGTCGAGAACAGACCCTTGAACGAGAAGCTCGACGAGCTGAGGGGCTACCGGAAGCGCCGCGCCCAGATGATCCTGGACAACCTCAACGAGGAATTCCGCAGGGAAGGCAGTCAGCTGTTCACCGAGCGGGACATGGAGGCCATCGAGGCGAGCGTGGACGGTTCCTTCGGCAGGCCTCACATAGCGAGCTACCTCATCAGCAGGGGCATCGTCGCCAGCAAGCAGGAGGCCTTCGACCGGTACCTTGTGAAATGCGACGTCCCCAAGCTGCCCCTGACACTGGAAGAGGCCTCCTCGCTGGTGCGCGGTGCCGGGGGGAGGATCGTGATCGCCCACCCCAACGATCCCAAGGGGACGTCCCTGGCGGTCCTCGTGCCGGATCTCGCCGAGCAGGCCCGCATGATCGGCGAGATCATGCGACCCCTCATCGACGGCATCGAGTGCTGGCACACCCGGCATGACGCGAAGGCATCCTCCTTCTACAGGGATTTTGCCGACGATCACCATATGCTGGCCACGGGAGGATCCGACTGCCACCAGCAGCCTGTCCTCATGGGCAGCGTGGATGTACCTGATTGTGTTGCGGATCAGTTTGGCATATAAGGATGCGGGGTGAGTGCCCGCGACGGACTTACCGGGCATACGGATCGCTGAAGGGATTGTACCGGCTAGGTGGAGAGCGTGAGAGAGCCTTTCAAAGCATACGTCGAGAAAAACATTGACGATGGCATGGTGATCATTGCCTGCGGGTTGCCTGCCACGAACAAGACCGAGACCACCGAGGTCATCGCTCGGATCAAGGGCTACACCATGCTGCGGACCGACATCATCCGCAGGGAGGTCCTCAAGGACGAGGACATCTTCGACGAGAAGGTGGCCTCTGACATGGACAAGCGCAAGCTCGTCTACGACACCATGTTCTCCCGGGCCGACGGTCTTGCGTCCCGGGGCGCGGGCATGATCCTGGACGCCACGTTCATCACCCAGTCACTGAGGCGACGCGCGGCCGAGGTTGCGGCTAGGCACGGCAGGACTCTGCTCATACAGCAGACCTCCTGTTCGCAGAAATACTCGCTCGACAAGATCTCCCGCAGGACGAAGGACAGCTACGAGTCCAACGCACTGACACCGGATGCATATCTGAACAACAAGAAGAAGTTCGAACCCGTCGATCTGGACGATCTGAAAAGGGCATATCCATCCCTGTCCGTGGTCCACCTGCTCGTGGAAACCGAGTCCGATTCGGAGGACGGCTGGTACGTCATAGGCAAGACCGTGAGGTGAGGCACCATAGTGCCTGTCGACGGGATTCGCATATCCCTCCATAAGGAGACGGATTCATGATGAAAAAACTGACCCTCTGCATCGTTATCACCGCGCTGGCGCTCGGGTGTGCCGGCCAGTTCAAGGAGCAGCGCGCTCTGTCGGGACCAATGGTGGCGCTGGCCATGGGAAAGATCCAGGAGAACGACATCCAGGGCGCCCTCATCGAACTGCGCAAGGCTGCCGCCGCCAACCCGACAGACCCCGAGGTCTACTACGCCTATGCCATGGCGTACTGGAAATCGGAAAAATTCGACAAGGCCCTTGAAAACGTGGACAAGGCGATTGAGTATGCCGACAGGCTCGACGTCGAGCACCCGGGGCTCAAGAGCGAGGCCTACAATCTCAAGGGCACCCTCTTCGTAGCCCAGGGAAAGTACGACGAATCAGTCCCCTACTTCAAGAAGGCCCTCGAGGACGAGCTCTACGAGACACCCGAGTTCGTCCTGTACAACCTCGCCACGGTCTACCTCCAGAAGAAGCACCTGCCGCTGGCCTTCGAGTATGCCCAGAAGGCCCTCGAACGCAACGCCCACTACGCGCCGGCATGGCACCTGCTCTCCAAGATCTATGTCGCCCAGGGCAGGCCGGACGATGCGGTGGGCGCCCTCAAGCATGCCATCCTGGAATTCCCGGGCTATGCCGAGGCCCGCTGGGACCTCGCCGGCCTCTATCTCCAGATGGGTGCCCGGGAGCTCGCCAAGGAGCAGCTCGTCCAGGTTATCCAGATGGATCCGGGCGGCCGGTACGGGGCCATGGCGGTGGAACGGTTCAAGGAGCTCGAGTGATCCGGGGCCCGATCGCTACCGGCGCTTCCAGGAGAACTCAAACTCCACTTCCTCCGAATCTCCGCTCCGGTCGTGTTCGATGCTGAAAACCGCGTAAGGCGGGATGGTGATGCGCTCAGCACCCACCTGTATGCGGAACGGCTCGCCCCTTTCCAGGGCATCGGCCAGCCGTCTCAGCTTGGCTGCAGCCTGGATGCGCGGATACCCCTTTTCCATCTCGCGGTCCTTCAGTGCCATGGCAGGTCCTCCTCGTGCGTGGCGCTTTTCTGAACCCTGACCCCCGCGGGTCTCAAGATACGTATCACGGAGATCGGCTTGACTTCCATGTATTGACATCGGGCAATAATGTACATAAGTAATTACATATGATGATGGCTTCTTTGCATTGTGAGGAGGAGGGATCATCCCTGTTGTTTCCGTGCAAGGCAATGGATTGCGGTATTCGTGTATCAAAAAATTCGATTTGAGCAAGGGGGAAACAGATGAAGAACTTGAAATCAGGGATGTTGGTTAAGGGCTTGGTGGTTTTCATTGCATTGATGGTGGTGACCGGGTGTTCACTGATCAGCGTACCCATCATTACGAATGCGACCCGCAACGACGTGGTCAATCTCGGGGATTCCATCTTCGCCCTGTCAGGCAAGATCCAGGACAACCTCCACAGCTGGGCCGGAGAGACCTTCCGCAGGTACGCCCTGTCGGGGTCCATGGTCAGCCACATCGCAGACCAGTACGACGACGCGAAGGCGGACGACCCGAACATCAGCACCATCTTCATGGATGCCGCCGGCAATGACATCCTGATCCCGGCCACCCTGTTCGACCCCTACAACTGCAAGGTCGACTGGTGGGAGTCGGGACTTTCGTCCTCGTGCAAGGCCCTCATCGACGACTGCTACGTCGACGTGGTGAACCTCCTGAACCAGATGGGCAGGGACGGTGTGGACAACATCATCTTCCTGGGGTACTACAACCTGAAGAACGGCCTGTTCGGCACCACAAGGCTGAACCCGGCAGTCTCCTACGGGGATGCCAAGCTCGCCCTGGCGGTGCAGAATGCCACGGCGGCCCCCAATTACCGCGTGTTCATCGATCCCCGGCCAAACATCACCAGCTCCGACATCATCTATGACGGGGTCCATCCCAGTAACTCGGGTTCCTACAAGCTCGCAACCCTGATCTGGGCCAAGCTCCAGCCGAAGCTCTAGCACACGCAGCAATCACGGGGACTTTCCTACGGGTCCCCGTGATCCCTTTCATCCATATACATTGCATTGCTGGAGATGAAGGCACCCATGAGCAAGAAACTCAAGCTGACCGGAGCAGTAATCATCATAGCTGCTGTCTTTTTATTGATCTCTCTTTTTCTTTCACAACGCAACGGAACCGGCCCGGTCTTCCATGAGTCCCCGCGTGAGATCATGAAGACACCCCTGGCTGTGAGTGATCCGTTCAGCGACCAGTACATCAAGGAACTCAAGAAATACTACGGCGGGACAATCTCGGACAAGGGCACCCAGGCGGCGCTGATCGGGCTGCGAGACTATTTCATGGCAGCACAGCCTGGCAAGGGATCGTCCCCTTTTCTTGACCTGCTCAGGCGGGCGTTTCCCGACCATGCGGACGAGATCATGCAGACCCTGGCCAAACTGGACCAGTATGATCGCTGGCTCGAAGACAACAGGGACATGCTCCTGCGCATGGGACCGGAGGAGAGGCTGGACGCTCTCTGGAAGAAAAGAATGGAGCTCTTCGGCGAGGATGCCAGGGAGATCTGGTCAGGTGAAATGCTGGCGACCGAGGCGAGGAGGGCGAAGGTTCAGGACACCCTGGCCGCGCTGAACGATGCCGACGGTACGACCATGGATGACAAGCTGGACCTGTACCGGGCCGTCATCCATGAAACGTACGAGAACACCCCTGAGGGCTACGTACTGGAGCACAAGGAACTGCTTTCAAAGGTCTTCTTCAGCATCGACGCGGTCCAGGACGAGCTCAAGCAGATGAGCCCTGATGAGCGCAGACAGGAAATAAACAGGATCCGTCGGAAAATGGGGCTAACCGAGGATCAGGTCGAATCCATGGCCAAGCGCGACGCCGACAGGGAACTGCGCTGGGAGACCGGCCTGCAGTACATGAAGGACCGCGACGCCGCCGTGCAGGAATACCAGGGACCAGAGCTGGAAGAAAAGCTCAAAGAGCTCAGGCAGCAGTACTTCGACGACGAGGCCGGGACCATCGAGCTCGAGGAGAAGGACGGTTTCTTCAGGTTCAACAGGCCGCACATATACGGGAGAAACTGACCCTTCACAGGACAGTCCACACGTTCCCGCGAGATAACGTCTGTTCACACGGTATGTCCTTGTGCTATCTTCACCTCCTGGCCACACCCGAACAGACCATAACCGTTCACACGAGAGGAGGAACGCATGGCCCGAAGAAAGGAAGACTCCTTCGGCGCGAGGATCCGTACCATGCGGGAGGAAAAGGGCCTCGGCATCGATGACCTCGCCCGGGAAACGGGATACCCTGCAGATCTCATCGAACAGGTGGAAGAGGGAAAGATAGCACCTCCTGTAGCCCTGGTGCTCCAGATCGGCCGATCCTTCAAGGTGGACATCGAACAGCTCCAGGCGCCGCAGGAGAAAGAGGCGTCGAAGAGGCGGACGAAAAGCCACAAGAAGCGCGTCGCATCCTATGCCTACGCACCGCTCACCCATCCCGGCGAGGAGAAGCACCTGAGGGCATACCGTGTCACCATCGACCCCCAGACAGAACACAAAGGCGTCGAGTACCACCACGAGGGGGAGGAGTTCGTCTATGTCCTCGACGGAGGCCTGACCATTCAGGTCGGCCAGAACGTGACGACCCTCAAGAAAGGCGGCTGCATCCACTTCAACTCCGCCCTCCACCACAAGCTCAGCAACCCCACCAGGGAAAAGGCGGAGCTCCTGGTGGTCATCTACGTACCCTGAGGTGACGCCATGCCCTTTACCATAACCGCGGAACAGGAAATGGTCAGGCTCATGGCGCGGGACTTCGCCCGCAGGGAACTCGAGCCGCTGGCTGCCAGGAGGGACCGGGAGGAGATCTTCCCCGCCGATGTGGTGAGAAAGATGGGCGAACTCGGCCTGCTGGGCATGATGGTCCCGGCGGAGTACGGGGGCGCTGCAGCCGGGGCGGTGAGCTACTGCCTGGCCCTCCAGGAGATCGCCTATTCCTGCGCATCCACGGCCGTGACCATGTCGGTGGCGAACCTCTCAACCGAACCCCTGCTCAAGTTCGGGGACGAGGCGCAGAAGGTCCGCTACCTCATCAGGCTGGCACAGGGAGACCTCCTGGGCTGCTTCGCGCTCACCGAGCCCGGTGCCGGCTCCGATCCGGGCAGCCTCCAGATCAGCGCCCAGGACAGGAAAGACCACTACCTGATCAACGGGACCAAGGTGTTCATCACCCACGGCGCATACGCTGACGTGATCAACCTCATCGCCCGGACCGGCCCGGAGAAGGGCAACAAGGGCCTCTCGGCCTTTATCGTCGAGCGGGGGACCCCGGGATTCTCCGTGGGGTCGCGGGAAGACAAGATGGGACTGCGTGCCTCCAACACGGTCGAGCTCATCTTCGAGGACTGCCGCGTCGCGAAGGAGAACCTCATCGGCAGGCCGGGGCTCGGGTTCAAGGTCGCCATGAGCGCCCTGGACAGCGGCCGCATCGGCATCGCATCCCAGGCCATCGGCATCTCCAGGGCATGCCTGGACGAGGCCGTCCGATATGCGAGGCAACGCAGGCAGTTCGGCCGTTCCATCAGCTCCTTCCAGGCCATCCAGTGGATGATCGCGGACATGGCCACCGGCATCGAGGCCGCGCATCTTCTCTCCATGTCGGCCGCGCTGAAGAAGGACCAGGGAGTCCCCTTCACCAAGGAGGCATCCATGGCCAAGCTCTTCTCGTCCGAGGCCGCCAACCGGACCGCCTACCTCGCCCTCCAGATCCACGGCGGCTACGGGTACACCAAGGACTTCAAGGTGGAGCGCCTCTACCGCGATGCCCGGGCCACCACGATCTACGAGGGTACCTCGGAGATCCAGCGCCTGGTCATCGCACGGGAGCTCCTGAAGGAGTAATCCCTGCCTGCACCATCCGGACGGCCAGCCCAATGGCCTGCAGGGCTGCGGGGGTCATGCCCTCGACAAGCGATGCCTGCCCCAGGGTGGCGGGCCTTATGCCGTCGAGCCTGCACCTGAGCTCGGTGGACAGCCCATGAACGGTCGAGTAGTCCATGGCAGCAGGTATATCCATCCGCTCGAGCTCCTTGAGCCTCCCGATCTCCCTGAGCTGGCGGTCGATGTACCCTTCGTACTTGATCTGCACCTCGGCCTCGGCCTCGACCAGCGGACGTGCTGGAGGAATCAGTCCATGGCTCCTGAACATGGCGAGTGTGGCCTCGGGGCGCTTGAGGAGGCGCTCCAGGGTGGTCCGCTCCTGCTCGTTCCCGCGGGTGGCAAAGAGCTCGGGGAGATCACCGGGCAGGACGACCGTGGTGGATTCCAGGTACCTGAGGAGCGATGCGACCTCGTCTGCCACGGCCTGTACCCGCTCGTGGCGCTCCTTACCGATGAGCCCGAGCCTGAGGGCATCGCCGCTCAGCCGGAACAGGGCATTGGTCTCGCGAAGCATGAGCCGGTACTCGGCCCGGGAGGTGAACATCCGGTAGGGTTCAGAGGTACCCCTGGTCACCAGGTCGTCGATCATGACCGCGATGTAGGCCTGGGAACGGTTTAGGATGAACGGCGCCCCACCCCTGATCTTCAGCGCCGCGTTGACGCCTGCCACGATGCCCTGCCCCGCCGCCTCCTCGTATCCCGAGGTACCGTTGACCTGGCCGGCCAGGTAGAGCCCCTGCACCCGCTTCGCCTCCAGGGTACGCAGGAGCTGGGTGGGGTGCACGAACTCGTACTCGATGGCATATGCCGGCCTTATGATCTCGGCACGTTCGAGCCCGGGGACCGATCGCACGAGCTCCCACTGGAGCTCCACGGGCAGGCTGTTGCCCAGGCCCGATGCATAGACCTCCCTGGTGTCGATACCCTCGGGTTCGATGATGACCGGATGGCCGCCGCGATCGCCGAACCGCATCACCTTGTCCTCCAGGGACGGGCAGTAGCGGGCCGGGGTCCCGGTGATGGCACCCGAGTAGAGGGGGCTCAGGCCGATGGCGCCCCTGACGATATCGTGGGTCTTCGGCGAGGTTCGCGTGAGATAGCAGGGCACCTGAGGAAGCCGGCTTCCCTGGGAGGCGAACCCGAAGGTCATGCACCCCTCCTGGGGATCCTGCCTCTCGAGGGCTGACAGGTCGATGGTGTCCCGGTGGAGGCGCGGTGGCGTGCCCGTCTTGAGCCTTCCCATGGTGAAGCCCAGCGACCTGAGGCATTCAGCCAGCTCGTAGGATGCCTCCTCCCCCGCCCTGCCGGCCCTCAGCCTCGCCTGCCCGATGTGGATGAGGCCTGCGAGGAAGGTACCTGCCGTGATGATGACCACCCGTGCCCCATGGACCTCGCCGTAGCAGTCCCTGACGCCCGTGACGCACCCGTCTTCGACCTCGATGCCGTCGATGCGTCTCTGCCGGACGTGGATGCCCGATTCCTCGACCCTCCTCCTGACGGCCGCCTCGTAGAGCCTCCGGTCGTTCTGGGTCCTGGTGGCACGGACGGCTGGCCCCTTTTTGGTGTTGAGGAGCCGGTAGGCGATGGCGGTCTCGTCGGCCACCTCGGCCATGATCCCGCCCAGGGCGTCGATCTCCTTGACCAGGTGGCTCTTGGCCAGCCCCCCTATGGAGGGGCTGCAGGGCATCCTGCCCAGGGTATCCATGTTGAGGGAGAACAGCGCCGTGTCCATGCCGAGCCGGTGCGCGGCAAGGGCCGCCTCCACGCCCGCATGGCCGCCCCCCACCACGATGATGTCGAAGGATTCCATGGATTCTCATCTAGGTCAATGAGCAGGAGAATTCAACTGGAATAGAGGGGGGGGTCCAGACGGGATCGTGGTCGTAAATCTGTGCCGTTCAGGGGAGCTTTTCTATGAGGCGCTCGATTTCAAGAATGCATCGGGTTCTGACGAAACGTATCAGCAGTGACGAAATCCATTGAACGGTGCGCAGATGAACGGGAAAGAGAGAAGGCAACTCCATAGAAAACCGCTGAGGATAGAAGCCATCTACCAGGATTCACAGAGAAAATATCACAGGGGCACGGCGAGAGACATCAACGTGAGTGGAGCCTACATCGAGACTGCTCACACCATGGAACGCGGTTCGATCATACATATATCCCTGATAGAGAGCTACCGAGAGAGAATCATAGACGTTGATGGTGAAGTGGTCCACAGTGAGCCCGGAAAGGGTATGGGCATCAAGTTCACGGATCAGGACAACAAGGAGATAAGGCAGCTCATCAGTATCATCAAGATGCAAGACCAGACATCACTGCTATCCTTGAGTACATCGTCTTTCTGATGCCGTATCGTACCCTCCCTTTGCCTGCCTGCACGCCAGACCCCGCACGACCATGGTCCTGGCCCCGATACGTGTTCCGATTCATTGAATGAACAAAGATGTTCGTCAACCATGAGGCTTGGCGGGGTCTCTGATGTTTTACAGATCCCGTGAGGCCGAACGGGCACCATGGCACTCAACATGGTGCCGCCCCAGAAAGACGGACGATATTCCATAGAGTTATGAAATATAAATGCCCATAAGGTTGACACCCTCGATTGACGGTTTATAATTGTCTCACATGGACCGTTACGTCATCAATCACAAGGAGGGCCACTATGGTGTAGCGTACTCAAGCTGTGAAGTGGTTAATCTGTGTAGATGTTAGTTCCATGCGTCTAATGCTCAAGTAGTCATTGTCTTTGTAAATATTCGGTGTCGCTCCAAAGAAGCAACCTCAAAGAAACCCTTTCATTGTAACCCAAGCAGCGACAACACTTTCAAGAAGTCTGTGGGGTTACTTCAAGTACGGGGAAGATCGTTTTCGACAAGGAGGGAGCACTGGGTTATGGCAAAGATCTACAGAAAGATAGACATTCATGCCCCGGTCGAAAAGGTTTATCGCTACCTTGATGACCCGGAAAATCTACATTCGTGGATGCAGAATGTTGTGGTCGTAAAGAATGTCAGGGGAACCGGTGAGAGCACACGGTACACCGTGTTGGAAAACATGGCCGGGGTCCCTGTCAGAGGAGAGTTCGAGGTCATCGAGGACCTGCCCGACGATCAGATTGTCCTCAAGAGCAGGGGCGATATCGAGAGCCTCTGGTCCTTCAGGTTTGAACACC
>DAOPXM010000049.1:0-19263 GCA_035352355.1 Deltaproteobacteria bacterium
GACGACAACACTGCCTTATCTCAAAGAGCTGCGGATACTCATTGTGGATGACTCCGCGGTAGTGAGGAGCGTGCTCTCGAAGGAGCTCCTGAGGTCCGGGGTCGAGGTGACCCAGGCCGAAAACGGGCAGCAGGCGATGGACATCGCGCTGCGCAAGGAGTTCGACCTCATCATCACGGACGTGGAGATGCCCGTCATGGATGGGATCGAGCTCTGCAGAAAGCTCAAGCTCAATCCCAGGACCCAGCAGATACCCATCGTCATCCTGAGCTCGCTGGACAGCGACAGCGACATCAAGCGCGGCTACAAGGCAGGCGCCACCACCTACATCACCAAGGCCCAGGCAAGGGAGTCCCTCATCGAGACCATCGAGACCGTGCTCCAGAAATCCACCTTCCAGAGGGGCCGGCTCATCCTCGTGGTGGACGATTCCAACACCATCCGGACCCTGGTGGAAAAAGGGCTCAAGGAGGTGGGCTTCGAGGTGGTGAAGGCCGAGAACGGCCAGGCAGCCCTCGAGCTGCTCAAGCACGAACGCAGACCCGACCTCATCCTGAGCGACATCGACATGCCCGTGATGAACGGCGAGGAGTTCTGCAGGAACGTGCATGCGGACCCGGTGCTGGCGTCGGTCCCCTTCGTGGTCATGAGCGCGAACAACGACCGCCCCATCATGCGACGCATGCTCCAGCTGGGCGCGGACTCGTACCTCGTGAAGCCCTTCAACATAGACCAGCTGGTCATCACGGTGGAGAAGCTCCTGTCAGACAAGCTCCTGCTCCTGCACAAGGAGAAGGAGCGCCTCGAAACGGAGCAGCGCCTCATCCTCGCCAGCATCACGTCCCTGTGCTGTGCGCTGGAGGCCCGGGATTCCTACACCCGGGGCCACTCCGAGGCGGTATCCTACCTTGCGACGCGCATGGCTGTCGAGATGGGCATGAGCAACGACGACATCGAGCACGTCAAGCTCGGCGGCAAGCTCCACGACCTGGGCAAGATCGGCGTGATCGACAGCGTGCTGCTCAAGCCCGGGAAACTCAGCGACGAGGAATTCGCCATCATCAAGCGCCACCCGGTGATCGGCGCGGAGATCCTGCGCCCGGTCCCGAGTCTCTCGAAGATCCTGCCCATCGTCTACTACCACCACGAGCGGATCGACGGCAAAGGCTACCCCGAGGGCCTCAAGGGCGACAAGATCCCGCTGTGGGCACGGATCACAGCGGTGGGGGACACCTACCACGCGCTCACGAGCGACCGGCCCTACCGCAAGGGCATGGAAAAGGACAGGGCCCTCCAGATCATCGAAGAGGTGAGCGGTACGCAGCTCTGTCCCGAGTGCGTGGACGTATTCATCAAGATGCAGCTCTGGGACAATGCCCTCATGGAGAACCACGAACCGGCTTCTTCCGGGGATTGCCGCGAATCCCCGGTGATATCCGTTCCCGAGCCCCTCATCCTTCCAGAGAGCAAATGAGCGCCCCTGCCCCGCACTGAGAAAGAATTTGCTTTTTTCCTCCTGCTGCGAGTAATAAACATACCCACAGCCACTGGTGGTGAACCAGGAGACGAGGAGTATTATTTTCTGCATCAGGGGTAAAGATCATGAGGAGAGACATCGTTCACGAGGGCTCGGAAAAGCTCACGTATGAAATCAGGGAAATAGTCGCCGTAGCGGATGGCTTGCGAAAGCTCGGCATGGAGATAACCTGGGAGAACATCGGCGATCCCATCCAGAAGGGCGAAAAGCTCCCCCAGTGGATCAAGGACATCGTCGCGGACCTCGTGACAGAAGACCGATCCTATGCCTACGTGGCGACCCAGGGCGTGCCCGAGACGCGGGAGTTCCTTGCAAACGAGGTGAACAAGCGCGGCGGATACCAGATCACCCGGGACGACATCATCTTTTTCAACGGCCTGGGCGACGCGGTGGCCAAGGTGTTCAACTTCATGAAGCGGGAGGCCCGGGTCATCGGCCCGTCGCCTGCCTATTCGACCCACTCGTCCGCGGAGGCGGCCCACTCCGGGTATGACCACCTCACCTACGAGCTTGACCCGAAGAACCACTGGCTGCCCGACCTCGATGACCTGGAGAACAAGATCAGGTACAACGACTCCATCGCGGGCATCCTGCTCATCAACCCGGACAACCCCACCGGCGCGGTCTACCCCAGGGAGATCCTGGAGCAGATGGTGGACATCGCCCGGCGCTACAAGGTCTTCATGATCTGCGACGAGATCTACGGCAACCTCGTCTACGACACCCACACCACGGCCTCCCTGAGCGAGGTCATCCAGGAGATCCCGGGCATGGCCCTGCGGGGAATCTCCAAGGAGGTCCCCTGGCCCGGGTCCCGCTGCGGGTGGATCGAGGTCTACAACCAGGACAAGCTCAACTTCAAGCGCTACATGAAGAGCCTCGTCAACGCGAAGATGCTCGAGGTCTGCTCAACAAGCCTCCCGCAGTACGCCATACCCCGCATCCTGGGCGACCCGAGGTACCAGGAAAACCTCGAGCGCAGGCGGGCCATGTATGCCTCCCGGGCGGCGGAGGCCTACCGAATCTTCTCGGAGGTCGACGGTGTGATCGTCAACCAGCCCCAGGGGGCCTTCTACATGACCGTGCTCTTCGAGGACGATGTCCTGAACGACCGCCAGACCCTGCCCATCCCGGACGTGAAGGTCCGCCGGTTCATCGAGGACAAGATCAAGGGGGTGGAGAACGACAAGAGGTTCGTCTACTATCTCCTCGGCTCCACGGGGATCTGCGTGGTGCCGCTGACGGGTTTCTGCTGCAGGAAGAAGGGGTTCCGCCTCACGCTCCTGGAGATGGACGACGAAAAACGGAGATGGACCTGGCACACGATCGCTCAGAGCATCCGCGCCTACCTCGACTCAACTGCACAGGTGGCGGCCTCGTCCGGATCCGCATAGAGGGTCTGCTTTACTTTCGTAAGACTGGCGGAGAAGCCCTGTCCGGGGAACCACCCGGCAGGGAATCCATGCTCGTGCATTGAGGGTGCTGTCCCGTATGAGGATCGACACAGAGAGAAATGAGTTCCTGTCCCTCGGCGAGAGGATCTCGTCCGTGCTCTTCCTGCCCGAGACGCACCTGCCCCTGCCCGCGCTCATCCTGTGCCACGGCGCCATGGACTTCAAGGAGAACTACTTTCCGTTCTGCTCCTTCCTCGCCGGCAAGGGCGTCGCCGCCCTCGCCATGGACATGCACGGCTACGGCGAGAGCGGGGGCAGCCGCCATCATGTGGTCATGGAGGAGTGGGTGGCGGACATCCGCGCCGCGGTGGCCTCCCTTCAAGTCCACCCCCGAATCGACGGGACCAAGATCGGCGCGTTCGGCGTGTCTTCCGGCGGCACGGCCATCCTGGAGTGCTCCCTGGTGGAGCCGGGCCTGCGGACCCTCGTCACCCTGGACGCCACCATCAGGCCCGTGTTCAGCCTTCCCGAGCGCATCTTCTTCGGCGTCATGAACCTCGCGGGCAGGGCGAAGACCCTGCTCACGGGCTCGGGCCTGCGTCTCTCCCTGGTCCATGCCCTGAAAAACGCCCGGGTGGCCAGCGATCCCGAGGTCAACGCCGCCTGGATAAGCAACCCCAGGGTGATCGAGATGTGGTCGAGCTTCCCGTTTCCCGGCTTCGAGGAATCGTACGACGTGGACACCTTCAAGCGGGTGCGCGACATCACCGTGCCCACCCTCGTGCTCCACGGCGCGGAGGACAGGATCGACAGCCCGGAGAGCGCCCGCATCCTGTATGCGTTCCTGAACTGCACCAAGGGCCTCCACATCATCGAGGGAAACGGCCACCTGGGTCACCTGGACAGGAACAGGCACGCGGTCATGGAGCTGACGGTGCGGTGGGCATTGAAGTACCTGAACTGAGCAGGAGGTTGTACATGGGCCTGAGGAAAAGGCTGCTTGCTGGAATCGTGATCGCGGCTCTTAGCCTCGCTGCAGGTGTGCTCGTGTACGGGTGCAGCGACGGGGGAAAGGCGGCGAGGGAGGCCGTGGAGGACGTGACCGGCAAGACCACGGTGGATGCCGGCGAGCGGCTAAAAAGTCAGATCGACCGGTTGGAAGCACAGGAGCTGGAGAGGGTCCCGCAGGACACCGAAGGAACCGGGGAGCAGGGCGGTCCCGGGCAGGGGGAGTAGGTGTCTGCTGAAGAGCGCCCGAGGGAGCGCCATGCGCTCGGGGTCGGTATCGGGGTCGATGAGGGAAATCGGGATCGACCCCGATACCGATACCGACCCCGACGCCGATGAATAACGGGAAAGCGGAAAATGTGGCCCCGCAGCAGGCTGCGGGGTGATTCAATATCTTGAGAGAGGGGGATTGTCATGGAGATGAAAGACAAGGTCGTCTGGATCACCGGTGCGTCGTCGGGCATCGGGGAAGCCCTCGCCTATGCCTACGGACGCACAGGGGCACGGCTCATCCTGTCGTCGAGGAACGAGGAGAAGCTCTTGGAGATCCGTTCCAGGTGCGCCGGAAGGAGCGATCACGTGGTGCTTCCCCTGGACCTCGCAGCGCCGGAGTCCCTGGAGGCGAAAAGCGACCAGGCGCTTCGCGAGGCCGGCCGCATCGACGTCCTGGTGAACAACGGCGGGGTGTCCCAGCGCTCGCTGGCATTGGAGACCACCCTCGAGGTGGACCGGAGGATCATGGAGACGAACTTCTTCGGAACCGTGGCACTCACGAAGGCCGTCCTCCCTTCCATGCTGAAGCGGAAGAACGGGTCCATCGCGGTGGTGAGCAGCCTCATGGGCAAGTTCGGCACGCCCCTGAGGTCGTCCTACTGCGCGTCGAAGCACGCGCTCCACGGGTTCTTCGACTCGCTCAGGGCCGAGGTGTGGCGCCAGGGGATCTCTGTGACGGTCATCTGCCCGGGCTTCATCAGGACGAACATCTCCATCAACGCGCTCACCACCTGCGGCGACGCCCACGGCGTCATGGACGAGGCCACGGCCCGCGGCATGCTCCCGGACACCTGCGCGGAGAGGATCATCGCCGCGGTGGAGGGGAAGAAGGCCGAGGTCTGCATCGGCGGCCGCGAGGTGGTGGCGGTCTACCTCAAGAGGTTTGCCCCGGCCCTGCTCAACCGGATCATCAGGAAGACGAAGGTGACGTAAGATCACCGCTCGGAGAAAGAGGGCTCAAGCAGCCCTGCCACCCTCCGGGAGCCCATCAATACGCTTGCCATGGCGAGGTGCTCATGCCATAAGACTGTTCTGGAACCGGTGCCCGGACGGGCGCCGGGGCAGGAAAAAGAAGTACCAGGAGGAACTGAAATGAAAAGGAGACCGATAGATTTCCCCGAGTTCCAGGTACAGCCCTACTCTCTCCTCGCCAAGCAGTGGTTGGTCCTCACCTGCGGCGACCTGAAGACCGGCAGGTACAACTCCATGACCGTGGGGTGGGGAAGCTTCGGAGTCATGTGGAACAAGCCTTTCGTCCAGGTCGTGGTGAGGCCCGGGAGGTATACCTTCGAGTTCATGAACCGCTACAACACCTTCACCCTGTGCGCGCTGGGCAAGAAGTACCGCGATGCCCTCCAGATCCTGGGCACACGCTCCGGCAGGGACGGCAACAAGATCGCCGAGACCGGGCTGACCCCCGTACCGTCCACCAAGGTCGCGGCGCCCGGCTTTGCCGAGGCCCAGCTCATCATCGAGCTCAGGAAGATGTACTGGGACGACTTCAAGCCTGAAAACTTCCTTGATCCGGCCATCGAGGGGAACTACCCCCAGAAGGACTACCACCGGATGTTCTTCGGCGAGATCCTGGCCATCTTCGGCACCGGGGAGTACTGCATCATCTAGGCCCAGCCGCGCAGGGGCCGGGGAACGCCTCGCCAGGGCCTTTTCCCTCCCCCGTCGATCACGTATCATTTCTTCATCAGGAGGAGTGAGCATGATCGAAATCCGCTGGCTGGGCGCAGCCGGGCTCGAGATATCCTTTGACGGAAACGCCCTGCTCATCGACCCGTACCTGTCCCGTCTCGGCAGGATCGATCTCATTTTCCGGCGCCTCAGACCTTCCGCCGAACGGATCAGGGCATACACCAGGGGTCTCGGCAGGGCCGTTTCCGCGATCGTCTGCGGCCACACCCACTTCGACCACGCCCTCGACATCCCCTTCATAGCCAGGGAGGTGGGCTGCACCCTGGTGGGGAGCTCCTCTTTGAGGACCCTGACCCGGATCCACGGCATCGATGCGGACATCAGGGTCTGCACCGGGGGCGAGCGCATCGAGCTCACGGGAGGGGCGACAGCCCACATGGTCCCTTCCCGGCATGGAAACGTCCTGCTGGGCAAGGTCCCCTATCCCGGCGAGATCGACCCCAGGGACGAGCCCCCCCTGAAAGCCAGCCAGTACCGCCTGGGAGACATGTTCATGCCCAGGGTGGAGGTCGGGGGAGTGTGCATCGTCCACATGGGAAGCGCGAACTTCATCGAGGCCGAGCTCGAAAGGCTCGGGTGCAACGTGCTGTTCATGTGCGTGCCGGGCTGGAAGAACACCCCGGGCTACCCGTCGAGGTGCCTGGCCGTTCTCAGGCCCGAGGTCGTCATCCCCTTCCACTTCGACGACTTCACCTCCCCGATCCCGAAGTCCCGCCCGGTGCGCGTCCTGCCCACGGCCGACCTGAAGGGCTTCATGGAGGAGGTCCGGAGGCACGCGCCGGGGACCGTGGTCCTGGTGCCCGACCCCCACGAGGTCATGAGGTTCTGAGCGGCCCTCAGCCCCCGGGTTCCCCGGGAGGCAGGTCCGCCTCGGCCGCGGGGACGGCCTGGGGCACAGGTTCCGGCTCGATGCCTTTCCAGGAGGCCTCCCCGGCCGCGCTTTCGGCACGGCCCCGGGACCTGTCCTGGCTGACGAACACCCCGATGAAGACCAGGGCGGAGGCGCCGTACTGGACGAGGGTGAAGGTCTCACCCAGGATCATCCAGCCCAGGATGACCGTGAACACCGGGATGAGGTTCACGAAGGCGGACGCCTGGCTCGCGGGCATCCTGCTCATCCCGTAGTTGTACAGCCCGTAGGCCCCGATGCTGACGAAGACCCCGAGGTACACGATGCTGGAGAGCGCAACCAGGTCGACGTGCGTGGGCAGGTCAGTGCCCGGCATCCACAGGAAGGGCAGGAAGAAGAAGGTGCCCACGAAGGCCTGGAGCGCGGTGAGAAACAGGGGGTTGTAGCGTTCGGTGAGCTTCTTGAGCGTGATGCTGTACCCGGTTGCGCACATCATGGCGACGAACTCGAGGAAGTTGCCCAGGACGGGACGGGGGGCCGACTGGGTGGGCGCACCGGCCGCGCTCAGGACGCACACCCCGGCGATGGCCAGGATGAAGCCCGCCAGCGTCCGGCGGGTCACCTTCTCGTGGAGCACCACGCTCGCCCCCACGGCCACCATGAGGGGGAGCATGGCCGTGACCATGCCCGCCTGGGATGCGCTCGTGTTCTTCACCGCGTGGGTCTCGAAGAGGAAGTACAGGCACGGCTCGCACAGCACCATGAAGGCCAGGTACTTCAGGTCGCCCCTTCTCCGCTCGCCGACCCTGATCCAGCCCAGGACGAGAAGGAAGCACACCCCGGCCACGAGCATCCGGCCGAAGATGACCACCATGGGGTGGTACGCCTCGAAGGCGAGCTTCAGGGCGATGAACGAGCTCGCCCAGATCACCATGGCGAGGACCAGAAAGACCCTCGGCCACAGTTGAGTCTCCTTGTGCATCCTGTTCACTCCTGTTCTCCCGGTCGAGATGAACACATACCACTAACCGCCCCCCGGGGGAACACGAAATGCGGACCAACGATCTCACAGATAATATTGGCAAAAAGTATGGCAAAGGACTAGGATCGTGAAGGAATCCTTTCGGGAAGGAGGATGGATATGAGCTTTTGCCACCAGTGCGGGAGCCCCCTGGCCGAGCGGGAGATCGACGGCAGGGTCAGGGCTGCGTGCACGTCGGAAGCGTGCGATTACGTGTTCTGGGACAACCCGGTCCCGGTGGTGGCCGCCATCGTGGAGCATGAGGGCCGGGTGATCCTGGTCCGCAACGTTGGCTGGCCCGAGAAGATGTTCGGCCTGGTGAGCGGCTTCCTCGAAAAGGGCGAGACCCCGGACGAGGCCGTCCTCAGGGAGGTGGCCGAGGAGCTCGGGCTTTCGGCCCGGATCGAGGAGTTCGTGGGCTACTATTCCTTCACCATGAGGAACCAGCTCCTCCTGGTCTTCCACGTGGTCGCCGAGGGCGAGATCCGCGTGGGCGGGGAGCTGCAGGAGATCAGACGCCTCGATCCGGAGCGGGTGAGGCCCTGGCCCTTCGGCACCGGGCCCGCGGTGAGGGACTGGCTCGTCAGGAAGGGGATCGCTCCCCGGGAATGAGCCCGTCCGCGATCCCCAGAAAGCCCTTGTGAAGCCTGCAGGAAATATGCGAGATTAGCCGGGCATCCCATTTACAGCAAGGAGGTTTTCCGTGATCAGACTCACCGCACTCACATCCATCGTGCTCTTCGGGCTCGCGCCCGTGGCCGCCGCCGGCTCCGACATGCCGAAGGTCAGGCTCCAGACCACCAAGGGAGACATCGTCATCGAGCTCGACCGCGCACGTGCTCCCAAGACGGTCGACAACTTCCTCTCCTACGTGAAGTCCGGCTTCTACGAGGGCACCGTCTTCCACCGGGTCATCCGGGGGTTCATGATCCAGGGCGGCGGCCTCACCGAGAGCATGATGCAGAAAAAGACCGAGACCCCCATCCCCAACGAGGCAGACAACGGCCTGAAGAACCTGAGGGGAACCATCGCCATGGCCCGCACCAACGACCCCAACTCGGCCACGGCCCAGTTCTTCATCAACACCGTTGACAACGCCTTCCTCGACTTCAAGGCCAAAACCGTCAGCGGCTGGGGCTACTGCGTGTTCGGCAAGGTGGTCGAAGGGCTCGACGTGGTGGACGCCATCGAGGCGCTGCCCACGGGCAACAGGGGGCCCTACTCCGACGTGCCGGCGACGCCCGTGATCATCAAGGCAGCGTCCGTGGAGCCCGAGGCCGGGAAGTAGCCGGGTCCGCATGGCAGCTCCGGGGAAGCGGGCCATCCTTTCCTGGGCCCTGTACGACTGGGCCAACTCGGCCTTTGCCACCACGGTCATGGCGGGCTTCTTCCCCCTGTTCTTCAAGCAGTTCTGGAACGCAGGCGTCGACCCGGTGGTGAGCACGGCGCGCCTGGGCTTCGGCTCCGCCCTGGCCGGCGTCGTCATTGCCGGGCTCGCCCCGGTCCTGGGCGCCATCGCGGACCGGGGGGCGGCGAAGAAGCGCTTCCTCGTCATCTTCGCGCTCATCGGCATTGCCGCCACGGCGTCCCTGGCCCTGGTCCCGAAGGGCTTCTGGCTGCCGGCCCTGAGCCTCTACACCCTGGCCCTCATCGGGTTCTCGGGCGGCAACGTGTTCTACGACGCCCTGCTCCCGGGCGTGGCCCCGGAAAGCAGGCTGCACTTCGTCTCGGCCCTGGGCTTCTCCCTGGGCTACCTCGGCGGCGGCGTCCTCTTTGCGCTCAATGTCCTCATGGCCGTGAAACCCGCTCTCTTCGGCTTTTCGTCCGCCTCCGAGGCGGTGAGGGTGTCGTTCCTCACCGTGGGCATATGGTGGCTCCTCTTCGCCCTGCCGCTCATGCTCTTCGTGAGGGAGCGCAGCATCGGGGGCAAGGCCGCGGGCTTCGCCATGGTCAGGGCCGGTCTTGACCAGCTCAGGGCCGTCTTCTCGGAGATCAGGGAGCGGAGGATGATCTTTCTCTTCCTGCTGGCGTACTGGTTCTACATCGACGGGGTGGACACCATCATACGCATGGCTGTCGATTACGGCCTGTCCATCGGGTTCGAGGCCAACGACCTCATCCTGGCCCTGCTCATCACCCAGTTCACGGGCTTCCCCTGCGCCCTGCTCTTCGGCTGGCTGGGCCAGAAGATCGGGGCGAAGCGGGCCATCCTCATCGCCATCGGGGTCTACCTCTTCATCTCGCTGTGGGGCTCCCTCATCCGGGAAAAGCACGAGTTCTACCTCCTGGCCGCTGTCGTGGGCTTTGTCCAGGGGGGCATCCAGTCCCTGTCCCGGTCCTTCTACGCGCGCCTCATCCCCGAGGGCAAGGCGGGCGAGTACTTCGGGTTCTACAACATGCTCGGCAAGTTCGCCGTGATCATGGGGCCGCTGCTCATCGGCGCGGTCCAGATCGGCCTCAGGTCGTTCGGGATCTCCGGCACCGTCGTGTCTCGCCTGGGCATCACCTCGCTCGCCCTGCTCTTCCTGGCCGGGGGAACCCTCCTCTTCTTCGTGCGCGAGGACGGGTCGTCCGGGGCTTCCGCTGCTGCAAGCAACTGAAAAGAGCAAGCCTGGTTATCACCTGAAGATATAAAATCCCGCCAATCGTTTCATCCAGGCAAGCGACAGTCCAGTTAAACCAATACGGAGTGGCCTTGGCCCAAGGGGTGTTCTCGTACCGCTCGTGGAGAAGGGCATGGGCCTGCTGTGAATATTGCCCATGCGAACCGTCCCGGTGGCATCCGTATATGGTAGACCGCATGGCCCTGTGGAGATTGGCCGCCCGCTCATTCAGCTCTTCTTCATTCACTCGGAGGCCCGGAGCAGTATGTATCAGCATAGAGGCCTTCCGACATCAGCCGTGGACGGGTGATCAGCTTACCAGAAGCCCCTGAACCTACGGATGCTCTTGGAGGCTTTCCTGAACCTCGAAGATGCTCCGGGCTGACTGCGGCCGGCGTACTGTTCGCAGGGCCGGTCTTCACCTCGCGCTTCAGCCATGCCCGAGAAGCATCAGTAAATGCTTAAAGAGCGCTCCCGCATCTGCTATACTCCCCCCATGGCCATAACCGTGCTCCTCGTCGACGCGCTCAACCTCATCCGCCGGGTGGACGCCGCCCAGCGGGAGGGGGTCGAGCATCGGATGAGCCCGACCGTCGTGGACTCCTGCGTCCTTTCGCTCAAGCGGGCGCTCCATGAGACCAGCCCCACCCACGCGATGTGCGTGTTCGAGGGGCAGGGGCCGAGCTTCAGGGCCGAGCGGTACCCGGACTACAAGGCCGGCCGGCCCCCCATGCCGGCCGACCTCGAGGCGAGCCTGGCTTCCATCAGGGAGGGATTCCTGGAGGCGGGCGTGAAGTCCATCGAGGTCGATTCGCTCGAGGCGGACGACGTCATCGCCACGCTGGCGAGCAAGACCGAGTCGCGGGGTGGAAACGTGGTCATCCTCTCCACGGACAAGATTTTTCTCCAGCTCCTGTCGGGCCGTGTCCGGGTGCGGGACCACTTTGGCAAGCGGGAGCTCGACGAGGCGTACGTGCTTCAGAAGTTCGGCGTCAGACCCTACCAGATGGTGGACCTGCTGGCCCTTGCCGGCGACCCCACCAACACCATCCCCGGGGTCCCGGGCGTGGGAGCCAAGACCGCGGCCAGGCTCCTGGGCGAGTTCCAGAGCATGGAGAACATCCTGGCCCATGCCCCGGCCTTTGGAAACAGGCTGGGCCAGGCCATTGTCAAGAACGAAGACAAGGCGCTCCTCTTCCAGGACCTGCTCCGCCTGAAGCGGGATATCGACCTCGGCCTCAACCTCCAGTCGTTCCGCTGCCGGCCGTAAGACTCAGATCAGGGGGACGATGCTGGCCCTGGTCCGGTGGAGCTGCGCCGCCACGAGGAGGGCTGCCGAGCTCACCATGTCAGCCTTCGACAGGCTCAAGGGAAGGACCTTCATCTGCCGGCACAGGCCATGGACGGTCCGGGCCAGGTCGTTGCACCCCGGGCTCATGGTCACGTTGCGCCTGCCCAGGCGGCGCTGAAGGGCCAGGCCGTGGTCCTGGATCGCGCAGCTCCCGGCGATGTGCACCCTGCCGCTGATCCGGTCGACCTCACCCCTGTCGATGCCCTTGCCCATGAGGATGGTGAACCCGCCCCTGCCGCCGTGGTCGCGGTAGAGCATCTCCACCACGGTCTCGGTGTTGCAGCGGCAGCCTTCGAGGCAGCACCGCTCCCTTCCCCTGAGGAAGGTGACGTCGGGGGGATAGTCGTTCAGGAGCTCGCAGGTGAGCTTCTTCTTTCGCTCGTCGAAGAGGTGCCTGTTCACGATGTCGATGCGGGAAGAATCGCCGATGCCGATGCCCGTGGCCCGGCAGAGGGCGAGGTGCTTCACGTCGCCTTCCCCGAAGCCCATGAGGGAGGCCGCCACCGTGTCCGTGGCCAGGGGGTCCGGGCCGCCGATGAGGAGGTCCATGGGCACCACGCATTTCCCGGTGTTGTACACCGTGGGATAGTGGCCGTGGGTGGTGGCTATCAGCCCGTCGACCAGGGCGAAATGGGGCTGCACCACCTTGTAGATGTCCGCGAACTTCTGGTGGAGGCGGTAGTTGTGGTCAGGGATGCGGCTCTTCTGGTGCACGAGGCCGAACTGGTTCTTGATGGACAGGGTCACCTGGGACATCGAGTGGGTCTTGAGCTTGGGCAGGGAGAGGTAGAAGTTCTCGCTTCCGCCCTCGATGATCCGCTCGTACACGAAGGCCGAGATGTCCACGAACTCCTCGGTGGCCTCCAGGAAGACCGGCACGGCCGGGGTCTCGTCCAGGTAGACCGGGACCGCGCCCGTGCTCCTGCACACGTCGAGATACCCCGTGGCCTTGAACACCAGGCGGGTGAAGTTGGCCTGGGTGCAGTTCTCCATGACATACACCGTGCGGGCCCCGCACCCCTTGAGGTAGAGGATCGTCTGCCTGAGCACCTCCGGGTCGGTGTACACATGGGCCTCCGGCCCCACGCCGTTGACCTTGATGTAGACATCCCTGCTCGAGCGCAGGAACCGTTCCCCGCCCCCGAAATGCCCGAAGACCTCTTTCACCGCGCCCGCGATGCCCTGCCTCGTGTCCGCCAGAACGACCTCTGTCCTTTGGTTGTCCATGCGCACCTCCGTCCCGTTGATGCCTGTGCGGGGAAAGGCCCCACCTCCAGATACCTGCCGGAACGCGGGACCCGGTGTGAGCCTCCTCGCAGAACGAACATGAAAACCCGGTGATACAGTGGCTAATCCACTATACCACCAGGGAGGAAGAGTCAAGGCCGACGCTCCGGCGCCGGGCCGGTGTATTTCACGAACCCGACCGTGCCGGGGGTGGCAGGGGATCAGTGGGCGTGGCCGGAAGCCTCCGCCCCGTGAGCCTCTCCGTGGTGCCCTGCCCCGGAGGCCGCCTTGTCGTACAGGCCTTCGACATAGTGTACATAGTCCACGTAGGACGCGACGTACGCCCTGCCTGCGTCCACGCCGTGGGATGCGTGCCGCCTGCGCTCCATGGTCCGGGCGAAACGCTCCCTGATGCCCTGCGCGGCCTCGTCGTTCACGAGCTTCACCAGCCTGTCCGCAGACCCGGTTTCAAGGGCCTCGTCCGCCTCTTTCACTGCAGGACCGAGGTCGGTGCCGGCGGGCTGTATACCCGTGAACGGGGCCCCTTCCCCTGCCCGGTGGATACGCACCAGGGTCTCGAAGAAGTACCGGTCGGCAAGGTCTTTTGCCTGGGGCCCCAACTTCCGGACATTGAGCGTCTCCTGGAACGCCTTCCTGATCTCACCCTCGTCCTTCTTCTGCACCCAGACGAGCACGTGGTCGACCTTGCCGGTGCTCAGGGACTTCTGCGCCGCACCGATGACCGGACCGTCCATGGTGTCGCAATGGGCGAATGCGTTGCCGGCGATCAACAGCGCCATGACCGCAACGATTCCCGATACCATCCATACCGTTCTTTTTCTCATGACATCCTCCTCTTATTGATATGCGCTCTTTATCCATGAAATCAGCAGGGCAATCCTTGACCAAGGTCAAGAGTCGAGGCGTGAGATGCGGAAAAAAGAAAACCCTCCTCCCTCCCGGATGGAAGGAGGAGGGCCGGTTTTCCTAGAGGATGGAGCGCTTTCCGTTGTAGCGTTCCGTGTCGTAGTACTTGTCCACGTCCACCGTGCGGATGCGGTTGATGATGTCCTTCATGGGCACGGTGGTGATCTCGCCGTGGAGGTAGCTCACCATCCTGCCGAAGTCCTCGTTGAGGATCATGTCCACGGCCGCGATGCCGAACCACCTGGCCATGAGCCTGTCGCGGGCGGACGGCACGCCGCCTCGCTGGAGGTGGCTCAGGACCACATACCGGGACTCGAAGCCCGTGATCTTCTGGATCTGGTCCGAGACCCAGCCCGCGATGCCGCCCAGGGACTTGTGGCCGAAGTCGTCGATCTTCTCGTCCTTGAAGAACTCGCCGCCCTCTTCCGGCCGGGCGCCCTCCGAGACCACCACGATGCTGTACTTGACCTCGCGGCCCGTGCGGCAGGAAAGCAGCTCGCAGACCTTCTTCATGGAGAAGGGCTCCTCGGGGATGAGGATGATGTAGGCGCCGCTGCACTCGCCGCCCTGGAGCGCGAGCCACCCTGCGTGCCTGCCCATGGTCTCCACCACGAAGATGCGGTTGTGCGAGCCCGCCGTGGTCCTGAGGCGGTCGATCTCCTCCATGATGACGTTCAGGGCCGAGTCGAAGCCCAGGGAATACTCCGTCCCCATGAGGTCGCCGTCGATGGTCTTGGGGATCCCGACTGTCTTGATGCCCCGCTTGTGGAGCTTGTACGCCACGCCCAGGGTGTCCTCCCCGCCCACGGCCACCACCACGTCGATGCCCAGCTTCCCGATGTTCTCGATGACCTTGTCGGACCGGTCGTTCTTGGGATTGAACGGGTTGGTGCGGGACGTGCCCAGGTTGGTGCCGCCGTAGCGGTCCCAGGCCCTGACGATCTCCTCGTCGAGGGGCTCCAGGTAGAGCTTCCTGCTCTCTTCGTTGTCCGGGTCCACGTTCACCAGGCCTTTCCAGCCTTCCCGGATACCGAGCACCTCGAACTTTGTCTGTCTTTTATCGGCAAGAAGCGGGTCCAGGGCCGTCTTGACGACCCACTTCACGGCCCCGTTCAGGCCCGGACAGTCGCCTCCGCCGGTCAGTATCGCTATCTTCGTTGTCATGAAATCCCCCTTTTTTCTTTTTGCATGTTCCCTTCCGCGGGATGTAATATATATCATATATTAATTGATCGTCTCGGCAACACGAAATCAAATGTTTACTGCGCCGGCAGGGAGTGGACGGGCCATGTTTCCGGAGGGAATAGGGGTATCGTTCGGGAAATCCGCGGCCGGTGAGGGAAAACGTGTTCGGGGAGGCTGAGTATGAAAGTGGTATTCCACGAGGATTTCTTCAGGGTGTACACCTCCGACCCCGCAGCGGAGAGCGGGAGGATGGAGGCCGTTATCGAGGTCGTCGGGCCCCATGCCGAGCTCGTCAAGCCCGGGCCTGCGGCGATCGAGGACATCGCGGCGGTGCACACCGCCCACCACATCGAGTACGTCAGGAAGGTTGGGCTCCACGACATGGCGTCGCTCGCGGCAGGCGGCGCCATCCTCGCCTCCGAGATCGGCCTCAAAGAGCCCTGCTTCGGCCTCATCCGCCCGCCGGGCCACCACGCCTCGGCCGGCTCCTCCTGGGGTTTCTGCTACTACAACAACATGGCCGTGGCCATCGAGCGTCTGAAGAGAAACGGCCTGATGAACAGCGCCTTCATCCTCGACTTCGACCTCCACTTCGGGGACGGCACCGTGAACATCCTCGGGAAAAAGGACTACGTCACCATCCTGAACCCGGACCGGGGAGACCGCAACTCCTACCTCAGGGAGGTGCTCAATACGCTCGACACGACGGACGCGGACATGATCGCCATCTCGGCCGGGTTCGACAACCACATGCAGGACTGGGGAGGCCTGCTCGCCACGGAGGACTACACGGAGATGGGCCGCGCCGTCCGGCAGGCCTCCGTCAGGAACGGGGGCGGCTGCTTCGCCATCCTCGAGGGCGGATACAACCACCGGGTCCTTGGCCACAACGTCCTGGCGCTCATGGAGGGGCTCTCCGAGGGGTGACGATCCGAAAAGGAGGACCAGAGCGTGCCCTTTCCCCGGGACAGGAAAACCGGATTGACAAGGCTTTGTTTCGTTGTTTAATTATTAACGTGTTAACTATCAGAACCGGAGGAGGTTTTTCATGAAGAAAGTGAACGAAGGGACCAGGTGCTACTATACGGTGAACGAGGCGGGCGTCGCCCTCATGGAGATCAACAACCCGCCCATGAACGCGCTTTCCTGGAAGGTGATCGACGAGATCGTGGACAGCTTCAAAAAGGCCCTGGCGGACCCGGACGTGAGGGTCATCGTGTTCACCGGCGCGGGTAAGGCCTTCATCGCGGGGGCTGACATCACGGAGCTGAACGCCTTCAGCACGGCCCAGGAAGGGGCTGACTCCCTCATCCCCGGCCAGGACCTCTCGAACCTCCTCATGAACGCGGACAAGCCCATCATCGCGGCCATCAACGGCTTCTGCCTGGGCGGCGGCATGGAGATGGCGCTCGCGTGTCACATCCGGCTTGCGGACGAGAGCGCCATGCTGGGCCTGCCCGAGATCAAGCTGGGCATCATCCCGGGCTACGGCGGCACCCAGCGGACTCCCCGCCTCATCGGCAGGGGCCGGGCGCTGGAGCTCATCCTGTCAGGCAACTTCCTGAACGGCGCCCAGGCGGCGGACTACGGGCTCGTGAACCGGGCCGTGCCCAAGGGCACCGTGGTCGATGAGGCCATGAAGCTCGCAGCCACCATCGCAACAAAGAGCAGGATCGCGGTACAGGCGGTCCTGAGGGCGGTGCTCGAGGGCACGGCCATGGACCTGCACACGGGCATGAGGCTCGAGCGCGAACTCTTCGGCATCTGCTACGCGAGCGAAGACAAGAAGGAAGGCGCAGCCGCGTTCCTGGGCAAGCGCGAGCCCAAGTTCACGGACAAGTAAAGGAAAGATATCATGAAAAGAATCATGCTGACTCTTGCGGCCGCCCTGCTGCTTCTGGCAGCGGGGTGCACCCCGTCTTCGCAGAGCAGCATCTACGAGTCGCTCGTGGCCATGGACCGCTCCATGTCCGGCCTCACGGAATCCGCGGTCACGGTCGACGGCGTCACCATGAGCTACCTGGAGCGCCCGGGCACGGGGGAGGCCGTCGTGCTCCTCCACGGGTTCGGGGCGGAAAAGGACAACTGGACCCGATTCGCCCGCCACATCCCCAAGGACTACCGTATCATCGCCTTCGACCTGCCCGGCCACGGGAAAAGCTCGAAGCCCGAGGACGCCACCTACACGGTGGAATACTTCACGCAGACCTTCTCCGCCGCCGTGGACGCCCTGAAGCTGGGCAGGTTCCACCTCGCGGGCAATTCCATGGGAGGCTACGTCTCCATCCTCTACACCGCACGGAACCCCGGCCGGGTGGTCGACCTGTGCCTCATGGACACCGCAGGACTCTTCAACGCGCCCCGGCCCAGCGATCTCCAGATCGCCATGGCCGGGGGGGAGAGCCCGCTGACGCCCACCACGAAGGCCCAGTTCGAAGAGCTGCTGGACTACGCCTTCCACAAGAAGCCCTTCATGCCCTGGCCTGTGAAGCCCGTGCTCGCCCGCCGGGCGGTGGAGCGAGGGCCCTTCGTGCAGAGGATGTTCAGGGAATTCAATGCCCACCTCGTTGACCCGGTCCCGCTCCTTCCCGGCCTGAAGCTGCCCGTGCTCGTGATCTGGGGCGAGAACGACCGCATCCTCCACGTGTCCACCACAGAGATCCTGGCAAAGAACCTGCCGAACGAGGAGACCGTCATCCTGAAGGACTGCGGCCACATGCCCATGCTGGAGCGGCCCAAGGAGACGGCCGGGCACTACTCGTCATTCATCGGGAAGCATCGTGGCTGAGGGGGCACCCCGTTCGACCCTGGGAGAGCGCTCCCTGACCGGAGACCGTCCCCTTAAGCACAGGACCGCGCTGGTGGTGGAAGGAGGCGGGATGCGGGGCGTCTTCGCAGCCGGCGTGCTCGACGCCTTCCTTGAGGAGGGCTTCAATCCCTTCGACCTCCTCGTGGGAGTGTCCTCAGGCGCGATCACGCTGGCCTCCTACCTGTCCGGCCAGCACGGGCGGTACTATCGGATCATCACCGGCCCCATGAGCCGCAGCGAGTTCCTGAGCGTGCGCCGCTTCCTCACGGGCGGCCACCTCATGGACCTCGACTGGCTCTGGGAGCACGCGGCCGCCTGCGACCCCCTCCACGTGGAGGAGGCTGTGAATCGCCCGGGAAAGGTCTTTCTGCTGGGCGTGACGGACGTGGCCACCGGGGAGCCGGTGTACGTCGAAGCGACATCGGAAAACCTCCTCGCCACCCTGAAGGCCTCGTGCGCCCTGCCTGTGATATACCGGGGTTTTGTCCTGCTCGGGGATCGGCTCGTCACCGACGGCGGCGTGGCTGACCCCATCCCGGTGAGGGAGGCGTACCGCAGGGGCGCGCGCAGCATCACCGTGATCCGCACCCGCTCACCGGAAAGCCCCAAGGGGGTTTTCTTCGACCGTCTCATGGCAACGCTGTTCCTGCGGAAGAACCCGGCGCTGAGGGCGGGGATAGCAGACCTCCACCTGAGGTACCGGGACGCGGTCTCCTTCATCAAACGCCCCCCCGAAGACGCCGTGATTCATGAGATAGCTCCACCGGTCCCCTTGAGGGGGGCGCGCCTGGGGCTCAGGCTGGATGCGATACGCGAAGATTACCGGATGGGAAAGGATGCAGGCAGGGGGCATCTCGCCTGCCTGAACGCCCGTGCAGGGCAGAGGCCCTGAGCCCGCCCGGAACAAGAGGACAGTATGGGGGCGCGTTTTCTTCAGGCGGGGTTGCGGGAATCATAAGGACCCTGTTCGCCCAGATGCGGAACTGCGTGCCGCGCTTCGAGTTGACGCGGTAGCCAACCGAAAGGACGGCATCGAGATTATAGAGGCGGATAGTGCGGCGTACCCGCCTGTTTCCTTCCTTTTGAACTACCGAGGATTCCTCGGTAGTTGCCGATTCCTCCAGCTCGCCTTCCTTGTATATGTTGCGGAGGTGCAGACCGATTGTGTCGGTGTCCTTTTCAAAGAGCAGCGACATCTGCCTCTGGCTCAGCCAGAGGGTATCCCGGTCAAGCTTGACCTCCAGTTCGGTCTTGCCTTCCGGTGTCTGGTAGATGATGATCTCGCCTTTATCTTCCATGGCTGAATTCATGTGCGCTTTTGTAAATCGGCATGATAATCTGTACCAAAAATCGGCATATAAAAATGTACCACCT
>DAOPXM010000050.1:0-19250 GCA_035352355.1 Deltaproteobacteria bacterium
CTGGTGGAGGGGGGAGGATTCGAACCTCCGAAGGCTGAGCCGGCAGATTTACAGTCTGCTCCCTTTGGCCACTCGGGAACCCCTCCCTCGCTACTAATTGGAGCTGGAGATGGGACTCGAACCCGCAACCTGCTGATTACAAATCAGCTGCTCTACCGATTGAGCTACTCCAGCCCTGTCAGCGCACGAATAGCCTGCGCAGAAATCGTCTCTATCTCAATGATCACACAAAAGTCAAGGGTAATAATATATGACACTGAAAAAAATTTCCGCGAGGGAGGGACCCCTGCCGGCAACGAGCGCGGCCAAAAGGATCCGATGTCAGTAACGATGCACGCAGAGGGCTTTTGGATTCATCATTTTTATAATTATTCCCTGCCGCGGGGCGCGCCCTGCCTCCCCGCGGGAGAGCTTATGGTTGACCCCCGGAAATCACCGTGTTAACTATGCGCACAGCTATGGAAAACAGGATCGATCACCTCGCAATCATCATGGATGGAAACGGCAGGTGGGCGCAGAGCCGCGGGCTGTCCCGGCTCAAGGGACACGAGGCGGGCACCCGTGCAGCCAGGAACATCGTGGAGGCTGCGAAGGACAGGGGCATCACCTACCTCACCCTCTACGCCTTCTCCTCGGAGAACTGGAGGAGGCCCAAGGAGGAGGTCGAAGGGCTCTTCACCATCCTCGAAGGGTTCATCGACCGCGAGGTGGAGAGGCTGATGGAAGGCGGCGTGTGCCTGCACACCATCGGCGACCTCTCGAAGTTCCCGGACAGGCTCCGGGAGAAGATCACGGCCACCAAGGAAAAGACCAGGGCCAACACGGGCATCCACCTGGCCGTGGCCCTGAACTACGGCGGCAGGGACGAGATCGTCCGGGCCCTCCGGCAGCTCGCCACCGCGAATCCCTCTCCCGAAGAGATAACCGAGGCCTCGTTTTCCAGCTTCCTCGACACCTCGTTCATGCCCGACCCGGACCTGCTCATCAGGACGGGAGGCGAATGGCGCATCAGCAACTTCCTCCTGTGGCAGCTTGCCTATACCGAGATCTTCTTCACCGACACCCTCTGGCCCGACTTCGACGAAAAGGCCCTCGAACAGGCCATCGCCTGGTACGGGACCCGGCAGAGACGGTTCGGGATGACCCCAGAACAGGTAGAAGGCAAGGGCGCCCCATGAAACGCCTCTTCGGCGCGCTCATCCTCATCGTCATCTTTGCCGTCCCCGCCGTGTTCGGCCCGCCGCTCGCGCTCTTCCTCGTCGCCCTGGTCGTGCTGCCCCTGTGCCTGTACGAGCTCTACCGCGTGGGCATCGAGCCGGGGGGCCGGCTGCTGGGCTGGATCGGCCTGGCGGGCTCGTTCCCATACCTCTATACTATATACATGGGATGGTTCACGGCCGCGTTCTTCACCCTGTGCGCCACCTCGCTGGTCATGATGGCGGCTGCCCTCTTCCTGTTCGAGAAGGGCAAGGCGAGCGCGCTGCAGCTGAGCGTGGCCCTTGCAGGCCTCATCTATCCCCTGGCGCTGACCAGCTTCTGGATCCTGCTGCGCAACGGCGTGGACGGCAGGTTCTGGATGCTCTTCGGCGTCGTCTGCACCTTCGGTGCGGACACCGGTGCCTACTACGTGGGCAAGAACCTGGGCAGGCGGCCCCTGGCCCCCCGCCTGAGCCCGAAAAAGACCCTCGAAGGCCTCTTCGGGGGCATCGGGGCCGCCGTCATCGGCGGGACCCTGCTCTACCTGGGGTACAACCACTTCCTGCCGCTCCAGTCTCCCCGGCCGCTGCCGCTCATCCTTGCGCTGGCGGGGTGCATCAGTATCCTTGATCTCATGGGAGACCTCACCGCCTCCATGTACAAGCGGCAGTTCCAGGTCAAGGACATGGGGAACCTCATCCCCGGCCACGGGGGCATGCTCGACCGCATGGACGGCGTTATCCCGGTGGGCGTCTTCCTCTACTTCGTCATCCAGGTGGCCTTGTAAATGAAGCGGGTCGTCATCCTCGGCTCCACGGGGTCCATCGGCACATCGGCCCTCGACGTGATCTCCCGCAGGCCGGGGGAATTCGAGGTCGCAGGGCTCTCCGCGGGCTCGAACACGGCGCTCCTCGAGGAGCAGGCGGCCCGGTTCGGGGTGGAGACCGTCGCCTTGTGCGCCACGCCCGTAAGCCCCATCAGGGGCAGACAGGTCCTCACGGGTGCCGATGCGGCGTCCCGCCTCGTGGCCCTGACGTCGCCGGACATCGTGGTGAACGGGATCTCGGGCGCGGCAGGCTTCCTCCCCTCGGTGGAGGCCATCAGACAGGGCGCCCTGCTCGCCCTTGCCAACAAGGAGTCCCTCGTCATCGGCGGGCCGTTCATCGCGGACATGCTCAAGGAATCGGGCTCGACCATCGTGCCGGTGGACTCGGAGCACTCGGCCGTGTTCCAGTGCCTGAACGGGGAGGAGCGAAGGGACGCCGCCCGCATCATCCTCACCGCCTCGGGCGGACCGTTCCGGACGAGGCCGAAGGAGACCTTCGGCACCATCACCCCGGCCGAGGCCCTGAGCCACCCCACCTGGTCCATGGGCAGGAGGATCACCATCGACTCCGCCACCATGATGAACAAGGGCCTCGAGATCATCGAGGCGTACTGGCTCTTCGGTGTGGAGCTCGAGAAGATCGAGGTGGTGGTGCACCCCCAGAGCATCGTCCACTCCCTCGTGGAGTTCAGGGACAGGAGCACCAAGGCCCAGCTCTCGCTGCCGGACATGCGGCTGGCTATCGCGTACGCGCTGTCGTGGCCGGGCCGGATGGAGCTCGACCTCGCTCCGCTCGACCTGGCTTCCCTGGGCAGGCTCGAGTTCTTCGCGCCGGATTCGGAGAAGTTCCCGGCGCTCGCCCTCGCCCGGGAGGCCATGGAGCAGCCCCGGGTGCTACCGTGCGTCATGAACGCGGCCGACGAGGTGGCCATCGAGGGTTTCCTGAAGGGGCGCATACCCTTCGACCGGATCGTCACCGTCATCTCGAAAACTATGGACAAGCTCGCCGGTTCACGGGTAGACTCACCTGCTGAGCTGATCGAACTCGATATCAAATCAAGAACGATTGCGGAGACACTGTTATCATGACAACGATTATCGCGTTTATCATCGTGCTGGGCATCCTGATCTTCATCCACGAGCTCGGACATTTCATACTGGCGAAACTCAACGGCGTGGGCGTGCTCAAGTTCTCCCTGGGCTTCGGGCCCGCCATCGTGAAGAAGCGCATCGGCGAGACGGAGTACATGATCTCCGCCGTGCCCCTGGGCGGGTACGTGAAGATGCTCGGTGAAGACACCAGGGAGGAGGACGTCACGGCCATGGACCCGATGCGCTCCTTTGCCAGAAAGAGCCTGAAGGCCCGCGCGTCCATCGTGGTGGCGGGGCCGCTCTTCAACCTGCTGCTGGCCATCGTCATCTACATGACCATCGGCTGGACGGGCCTGCCCACCGTTCCTCCGGTCATCGGCACCGTGCTCAAGGACTCTCCGGCGGACCAGTCGGGCCTGAAGGCCGGCGACCGGATCGTGACCATCCAGAACCAGCCCATCTCCGAATGGGACGACATCCCGCTCGCCATGAAGGACGCCACGGCCAAGCAGACCTACGAGATCATCATCGAGAGGAACGGCACCCAGTTCGCGGTGCACGTGAAGCCGGTCATGTCCAAGGGCACGAACATCTTCGGCGAGGAGGTCTCCCGCGGCATGATCGGGATCTCGCGGCCCGAACAGGTGATCATGAAGAGGCTCGGGTTCGTCGGGGGCGTCGAATACGGCTTCACCCAGACGTGGGAGATCATCAAGCTCACCGGCATCGGCGTCTGGAAGATGATCAACGGCGACATCGACGTCAAGAAGAGCCTGGGGGGACCCATCCTCATCGCCCAGGTGTCGGGCCAGACCTTCAGGGCCGGGCTGCTGCCGTTCATGTCCATGATCGCGTTCATCTCCATCAACCTCTTCCTCATCAACCTGCTGCCCATCCCGGTGCTGGACGGCGGCCACCTCATGCTCTTCGCCATCGAGGGAGCCACCGGCAGGCCGCTGAAGGACAGGCCCCGGGAGATCGCCCAGCAGATCGGGCTCTTCCTGCTCATCGTGCTCATGCTGCTGGCCCTCTACAACGACATCACGAGACTCGTCACAGGAGGCTGACCCGGTGCCGGTCCTTGCGCTCGACACGTCGACGGACGCCTGCACCGTCGCCCTGACGGGGCACCCGGGCCCCCCCTACGAGATCACCATCCCGGTGAGGACCGGCCACGCGGGGAGCCTGCTGCCCGTCATCGACACCCTCTTCTCCCTGAGCCCCTACGGGATGGAGGACGTGGATCTCATCGCTGTGGGCGTCGGCCCGGGCTCGTTCACGGGCATCCGTATCGGCATCGCCACGGCCCGCGGCCTCTCCATGGCCCTGAAAAGGCCCCTGGCGGGCGTAGGCACCCTCGACGCCCTGGCCTGCGCCGCCCTGCCCTGCGCGACCCAGGTCATGCCCGTCATCGACGCCCGCAAGTCGGAGATCTTCTGCCGCCTCTACGCGCCCGACGGCGCACCGCTCACCGGACCCATGAACGTCCGCCCGGAACACCTGGCTGACCTGGTGACCACCAGGACCCTGTTCATCGGCAACGCCGTGCCCCTCTACCGGGAAGCCCTCTCCGCCGTCCTGGGCGGGAACTTTCTCGAGGGCCCGGAGCACCTCTGGTATCCGCGGGCGAGCGTGATCGGGAGAATCGCCGCCGAACAGGCTGCCCGTGGGGCGATCGAAGCCGCGCAGCCGCTCTATGTCAGGGCTTCCGACGCGGTGATTTCCTTACAGAAGAAGAACAGGAAGCACAATCAGGAAAGGTGACAGAAGAAGCCGTAAGCACGACAGGCGGGTGCCTGAACGGATGCCTGCATCCGTGCCTGCTTAAGCAGGGAGATGCTTCACCACATTGAGGAGGTAACAGCATGAGCTCGACACAACCCTTTTCTTACAGAACCGTCATCACTCCCCTTGAGTTCCTCATGAAGCTGCCGTCGATCCTTAGGAGGGGGCCGTCCATCCTCTACAACACGGTCAAGGGGCTCAGGATGCTCTCGAGCGGCGCCAACGTGACCTGGGGGACCGTGCTTGAGGACATCGCGGGCCGCTTCCCGGACAACGTCGCCATCAAGTCGCACGACGGCACGCTCACCTATTCCGAGCTGAACCGCGCGGCCAATCGGTACGCCCACTTCCTGCTCTCCAAAGGGGTGGGCCTGGGCGACGTGGTGGCCGAGTGCATCGAGTCCAGGCCCGAGCTGCTCGTTCTCTACTGCGCGTGCGCCAAGATAGGGGCGATCTGCGCCATGGTCAACACGAACCAGCGGGGCGAATCCCTGGTGCACAGCTTCAACCTCAACAAGGGCAAGGTCATCATCATCGGGGAGGAATGCTCGAGCTTCTTCGAAGAGGTGAAATCCGACATAGACCTCGAGGGGTCCCTGCTCTACGTCATGAAGGACACCGGTTCGTCCCTGCCCTCCGGGATGGAGGAGATCTCAGCCCTCGCATCCGGCATGCCCGATCACAACCCACCGACCACGGGCCAGGTGCCCACCAAGGCCCCTGCCGCGTATGTATATACGTCGGGGACCACCGGGCTGCCGAAGGCGGCGGTGATCATCAACAAGCGGATCCTGAGCGCCATGTTCTGGTGGGGCCGGGTGGTGAGCCCCATACGCCCCGACGACACGGTGTACGTGCCCCTGCCCTTCTTCCACACCAATGCGCTCACCGTGGGGTGGCCTGCCGCGCTCTACAACGGGGCTGCCGTGGCGCTCAGGAGAAAGTTCAGCGCCAGCCTGTTCCTCTCCGACGTCAGGGAATTCCACGTGACGCATTTCGTCTACGTGGGCGAGGTCTGCCGGTACATCATGGCCCAGCCCGCCAGGCCCGACGACCATCACAACCCCCTGCGGTCGGTCATCGGGAACGGGCTCAGGCCGGACATCTGGAAACCCTTCAAAAAGCGCTTCGGCATCGAGAACATCCACGAGTTCTACGGGGCCGCCGAAGGGGTGGGGATCTTTACGAACCTCTTCAACTTCGACTACACCGTGGGCACCAGCCTGACACCCTACGCCATCGTCAGGTACGATGTCGAGAACGACGCCCCTGAGAGGGACGAGAAGGGGTTCCTGAAGCGCGTGAAACGAGGCGAGGCAGGCCTGCTCATCATGGAGATATCCGAGAAGACGCCGTTCACCGGGTACTCGGAGAAGAAGAAGACCGAGGAGAAGATCATCCGCGACGCGTTCAGGAAGGGCGACCTCTGGTTCAACACCGGGGACATGCTCAGGGACATGGGCTTCAGGCACGCCCAGTTCGTGGACCGGCTGGGCGACACGTTCCGCTGGAAGGGCGAGAACGTGGCGACCATGGAGGTGGAGAAGGCCCTCAACTCCTTCCCTGGCATCTCGGCCTCGGCGGTGTACGGCGTCTCCATGCCCGCGGGGGACGGCAAGGCCGGGATGGCGTCCATCCTTGCGCTGGAGGGCCGCTCCATCGACCTGAAGGCGCTGACCGCCCACCTGAGATCATCGCTGCCCAAGTACGCGGTGCCGCTGTTCATCCGCTTCATCGACGACTTCCAGATGACGGCGACCCACAAGGTCAAGAAGACGCAGCTCCGGAAGGAGGGCTATGACCGGGCCTCCGTCAAGGACCATCTCTACGTGCTTCTCCCGGGCAGCGACACCTACGTACCCGTGGACGACGCCCTCTACCAGGACATCATGGGCGGTAAATACAACTTCTAGAGCCAGGGCGGTCAGGGAGGTTTTTCCCTTTTTTAAGCTTCCCTGACCGCTATCCTGACCCGCGACACCCTGTTCCCCCGCATCCGTTCCACCTTGAATTCCATGTCCTGCCAGGAGACCGTGTCGCCCTCTTCCGGGATGCGGTCAAGGAGCTCGTAGATGAGGCCCGAGAGGGTGTCGTACTCCTCGGGGAAGTCGCGGTCCAGGTACTTGCCCAGGTCCCGAAGCGAGATGCTGCCCCTGACGAGGAAGCTCCCCTCGCCAACCGGGATGATCTGGGCGAGGATGGCGTCGTGCTCGTCGATGATGTCGCCCGTGACCTCCTCGATGATGTCCTCCAGCGTGATGGCGCCCTTGACCGTGCCGAACTCGTCCACGACGAAGGCCATGTGGAGGTGCTCCTTCTGGAAGTCGATGAGCTGCTTGAAGATGGACTTCGAGTCCGGGATGAAGTGGGCCTCCCGCATGATGTGCCGGACGTTGAAGGCCGCGGGGTCGTCCTTGTAGCGCCACAGGTCCCGGATGTGGATGTAGCCGAGGATGTTGTCCCGCTCCCCCTCGTACACCGGGTACCTGCTGTAGTTCCTCGTGGCGATGGTCTTCACCACGTCTTCGTAGGTGCTGTCGGCGGCCACGAACTCCAGGTCGTTCATGGGCAGCATGGCCTTCCTCACCGGCACCGAGTCCATGTCCAGGACCGCCACCATCATCCTGGCCTTGGGCTCCTGGATGAAGCCTTCCCGGTGGCCCATGGTGATGACCGACTCCACGTCCTCCTCTGTGAGCTTGCCCATCTCCCCGGTCTTGAAGCGCAGGAGGGACAGGATGCCGCGGGAGGTCAGGGCCAGGACGTGGGCAACCGGGCCGAAGATCCGGATGATGAGGCTCACCGGGCCGGAAAAGATCATGGAGAGCTCGTCGGCCTTGTAGGCGGCGACCGTCTTGGGCGTGATCTCGGCGAAGATGAGCAGGACCACGGTCATGGCCAGGGACGCGTACAGGATGCCCTCCTCGCCGAAGGCGGCGATGAAGAGCACGGTGGCGATGGCCGAGCCCAGGATGTTGACGAAGTTGTTCCCCAGCAGGATGGCGCTGATGAGGCTGTCGGGCTTCTTGAGGATGCCCTCGACGCGCATGGCCTCCCGGTCGCCCTTCTCCGCGAGGCTCCTGATCCTGAACGGGTTTGCCCGCATGAACGAGATCTCCGCCGCCGCAAAGAAGGCGGACAGCAGGATGGTGACGAAGAGAATGACCAGATAGGCGATCTCTTTACCACTGAACTCCATGTATTTCCTGTCCCTCCGTTTCCTTCCCCTGGTGTTTACCGGGTAATCAGCCTTTGAATCATATGTGTTACACGGGAAAAAATCCAGAGGAATAAGCCCACGCCCAGCGGCCGGAGAGGGAGGGCTGCCCGCATCCCCGGTCAGGCCGACCGCGTGGCTGGCTCTGGTCTCCTCCCGCCTTTATCGAAATCGGGGTCGGAGTCGAAAGGAAAAATCGGGATCGACCCCGATACCGATACCGACCCCGATCGGATTTAGCCCTCGGCCCACAGACAACCCCGCGCTCAGCGGTCGAAGAGGACCAGCTGCTCGGACCTGATTTTCTTCGCCTCCTCGTGCCTGCAGGCGAGCTCCCCGGGGATGCGCAGGGTGAACGGGGACAGGGAGCCCCTGGGGCTCACGAGGTACAGGAGCTCGGAGGCCCTGGTCATGGCGACGTAGAACAGGTTCTCCTCCTCGCCCATGCCTTCGCCCGCCAGCGGGAACGTGCCCAGGGACAGCCCGGCCACGAAGACGCACCGGAACTCGAGCCCTTTCGAGGCGTGGGCCGTGAGGATGCGGACCCGCTCCCCCGCGAGCTCGTCCTGGTCGCTGCTCAGACGCAGGAACTGGAGGAACCCCTCGAGGTCGTCCCCGAACACGCGGGCGTACTGGTAGAAGAAGTGGTCGGCCCCGAGAGCGGGCAGCTTGAACAGCTCCGAGGCCTCGAGCGCCTCGACCCTCTCCATGACGCTCCCCTTCAGGCCGGTCACCACACCGTCCGCCTGCTCGAGCCTGCCCAAGACGACGGGGTTCTTCAGATCCCCGAAGGTCATCTTCCGGACGGTGCCCTCGCCCACCCCCCTCACGAGGCCCTGCCAGTCCTTGCCCTCCAGGAGCGCCATGCGCTGGGAAACGCCGGCAGCCGAGGCAAGGGGCTTCGCATAGGCCGTGTCGAAGGGGATGGAGGCCCTCTCGAGGGCCTCCATGACGGGCCGCGCCTGGTGGGCGGTCCTGACGATGACCGCGATGTCGCTCAGGCCGTAGCCGCCCTGCGCCTTCCCGGTGCGCCGGTGGCTCAGGCCCCCGGCCAGGGACTCGATCTCCAGGGCGATGAACCCGGCGCTCCCGTGGGTCTCGACGATGTGGACGTTCGCGCCCGCCCTCAGGCTCGTCACGGCATCGGCGCCGATGAAGGCGTTCGAGGCGCCCGCGATGGGTCCGCTCAGCCGGTAGCTGTCTTTCAGGCTTATGGTGCGGGCGCCGGGAAAGTCCTTCAGGAAGTCCTCGAAGCAGGCCCTGCTGCTGCCCCGGAAGCCATAGATGGCCTGGTTCGGGTCGCCGATGACCATGAGGCTCTTCGAGCCTTCGGCCAGGAGCTTCAGGAACCGGTACTGGGCAGGGTTGATGTCCTGGAACTCGTCCGCCATGACGTGGTCCCAGGAGGGTTTGAACGAGCCTTCCTCGATCAGGGAGCACGCCTGGAGGATGAGCCCCTCGTAGGTGTAGTAGCCCTCGCGCCTCAGGGTGTCGAGGAGGTGCTCACAGCGGCCGTCGAGGGGGGTGCCCGTGCTCAGGGAGAGCATCATGGCCTCCACCGCCCGTCCGGGGTCGTCCTCGCCCCACCCCGCCAGGATGTCTTCAAGCATGGCCTCGTCCGCGATGTTGAAGGCGATGCCGTTCTGACGCATGATCTTCGCGGCCAGGCCGTGGAAGGTGGAGACCTCGGCTTTCATGCTCCCCAGCCGCTCCCCGATCTCCCGGGCCGCCCTGGTGGTGAAGGTGATGGCCAGGACCGATGCCCTGGCGTCCTCGCCGAGGATGGACCGGGCCCGCTCCACGAGCGTCCTGGTCTTGCCCGTGCCCGGGCCCGCCTTCACCACGAGGCTGCCCTGCCTGAAGGCCGCTACCTCTTCCTGGTCGGCGTTGAGCGCGAGCCGTGCCTTGGGGGCGTCGCCCTGAACCTGCCCCTTCACCCGGGCGCCCTTCCCCTTCCGGCGGCCGCCCAGGGGCTTGCCCAGGAGCTGGCCGGAAAACAGGGTGTCGCCCTCGTTTTCCCTGAACACGCGGATGCGGCCGTACTCGCCGTCGTATCCCGCCTCCTTGTGCACCGAGCCTTCGCGCATGCGGCTGATGGCCAGGGCGAGCACGTCGCCCGCCACGGCGCGTATCTCGTCTACATCGGCCTCCATGAGGATGTTGAGCTCGCTGCCCAGCCGGGAGACGAGGCTGTCGTAGGCCTGCCTGACCCTGCCCGTGGCGCTTCCCACCTGCATGATCTCGCCCAGGATCTCCGCGAGGGGGATGAGGGAGAAGAACGGCCTTCCCCGTTCGGGGCGCGTCCCGTCGTGCCGGTCCGCGAGCTCCTCGACCCTGTTCAGGACCCCCACCGTGACCTTCCTGCCGCACACCGGGCAGATCCCGCCCAGCCTGGCCGTCTCGTCGGGCTCCAGGACCACGCGGCAGTCCCGGTGGCCGTCGAGGTGGTACTTGCCCTCCTCCGGGAAGAACTCCACCGTGCCCAGCAGGCCCTCCCCGGTCCTGAGCGCGTGCTCCAGGGAGAAGTAGTCGAGCCCGCAGTCGAAGATGGTGGCCTCTCGGCCGAGCTTGTCTGCGGAGTGGGCGTCCGAGTTCGACACCAGGCTGTAGCCGTCGAGGCCGCTCACCATCCAGTTCATGGCCGGGTCCGACGAGAGGCCCGTCTCCACGGCGAAAACGTGGCCGGAAAGGTCTCCGTAGCACTCCGCGATGCTGTCGAACCCGGACTTCGAGCCCATGGCCGAGAACCACGGCGTCCAGATGTGCGCCGGGATGAGCATGGCGTGCTCGTCCGCTTCGAGCACGATCTCCAGGAGGTTGCGCGAGGTGATGCCCAGGATGGGCCTGCCGTCGGAGAGGATGTTGCCCACCTTCGCCAGCGAGGCGGAGATCTTCCGGACGGAGGGGAAATCCGGAGCCGCCAGGAGGTGGTGGACCTTGCGGACCTTGTCCCCCTGCTTGTAGATGGTGCTGATCTCGGCGGTGAGCGCGAACCGCACCTCCGAGGCGCCCCCCTTGAGCCTGAAGAAGCCGGGCTCGGCCGGGACAAGCCCCGATTCCAGCTCGGAAAGCCAGGTCGGGTGGGTGAAGTCGCCGGTGCCGAGCACCGAGATGCCTTTCCTCTCCGCACCCGCCGACAGGGTGGCCAGGTTGAGCTCTCTGCTGGTGGCGCGGGAAAACCGGGAGTGAATATGGAGGTCTGCGAAGTACTTCATAGAAAGAAGGTTCTCATTATACGGATTTCGATGCAAGGGAAAACTGCTCCCTTCAGCCCTTGCCCCACGCCTTGCATCGCATGCGCTGCTCCCCCGTGTACCCTGAGTGAGATCTCGACTTTTTTTATTCAGCGTGGTCCGTTGCCACCGATGGGCTGCTACGCGCCATGCTTCCTTCCCGCCCTCCTGCCGTAAGGGATTCCGAGAGAGCGCATGCGGTGCCTCAGAGTGTTCGGGTTGATCTCCAGGAGCTCCGCTGCGCCTCCCCTGCCCTTGATCCTGCCGTGGGCAATTTCGAGGGCGGTCTGGATATGCTGCTTCATGGCCTGGTCGAGGGTGAGGATCGTTGCGCCCTGCTCGGGCTGGAAGCGCCCGGCCGCAGAGTCTTCGGGGGGAGCGAACTCCTCGAAGCTGAGCGGCTGGGCTGGATCGACAATGCGCGTCCGGATCAGGGCGCGCTCGACCTTGTTCTGCAGCTCACGCACGTTCCCCGGCCAGTCATAAGCCAGGAGGCTCTCCATGGTGCCCGGCGCCAGCTCGGGATTCACCCGGAGATTCAGCTCCCTCGATTTGCTCATGATGAAATGGTGGACGAGCACGGGGATATCCTGCTTCCTCTCCCTCAGCGGCGGGATGTTGACGGGGAACACGTTGAGCCGGAACCAGAGGTCCTCCCGGAAGGAGCCTTCCCGTACCAGGTCTTCGAGATTCCTGTTGGTTGCGGCAATGATGCGGACATCCACCCTGATGGGTCTCGTTCCGCCCACCCGCTCGATCTCCTTGTCCTGGAGCACCCGCAGGAGCCTCACCTGCACGGACAGGGGCAGGTCTCCCACCTCATCCAGAAAGATCGTGCCCTGGTGAGCGCGCTCGAAGCGGCCGGGCACCTGGGACAGAGCACCGGTGAAAGCCCCCTTTTCATGCCCGAACAGCTCGTTGTCGATGAGTCCTTCCGGTATGGCCCCGCAGTTGATCTTTACGAACGGGCCTTCCCGGCGCGGCGACGAGTAGTGGATCCTGTTCGCGATGATCTCCTTGCCCACCCCGGTCTCTCCGAGGAGGAGCACCGGCGTGGTCAGCGGTGCCACCTGGTCGACGACCTTCATCACGTTCTGCAGCCCGCCATTCGCGCCGATGATCTCGGTGCCCGACGCCTGCTTCAGCTCGTGGCGCAGCTGCCGGATGTCGTCGGAAAACAGGTCCTTGATGTTCACGATGTCCTGGTACTGGAGGTTGTTCGCCATGGCGATGGAGAAGGGCTTTTCCAGGAGCTCTATCAGACGGGCGTGCTCGTCGGTGTACCGGTTGCGGCCCCGCACGAAGAAGTCGATCTGCCCGAGCCTCCTGCCCCTGAACCACGTGAACAGCACCAGGCTCGATTTTTCCACGAGACCGAGCGTCTTCCATATGGTGAAGGGTATCGAGTACTCCTCCGTGATGTTGAAGATCCTCACCGTGTTCTTCACCTTCTCGAACAGTCGCGGCCCGTCGGGGGGCATGGGGATGCTCTTGATATGGGTGTTCAGCGGGATCGCGGTCCTGATGGTCATGATCGTGAAGGTTTCGGTTTTCGGGTCGTAATAACTCATCATGACGCCATCTAAGGGGATGTAGGACTTCAGGAAGTCCAGGCATTCCTGCGCGACCTCTCCGATGTCCAGACTGCTGCAGATGCGCAGCGTCGCCTGCTTGAAGAAATCCGTCTCATCGACCGGCATGTGTTCCTCCCCTGATGCAAAAGGCCATATTTGACACCCTACCACACCGGGACCATATAATGCACCTGAAATGTGTGATATATGACACCAAGATTCCCTGAGAGCCCGTACCTTATTGATTTGACTCACTGACCGACATGGCACACCCGTTGCGTATAAGAGGGCATATTCACTACCTGTTACACGATTCCAGAACAGGGGAGGTCGCAAATGAAGAAGGAAAAGAAGGGGTTCAACAAAGGACGCCGCAGTTTCCTGAAAGGGTCTTTGACTGTCGGCGCAGCAGGGATGTTTGTCGGGATGGCAGGGATCGCCCCCGGGACCGCAGAGGGCGCATCGGCAGGAGCTGCACCGGGGTCGTGCAAGAAGTACTCGTTCGACACCCCGCCCGCCCCCATTCCCGCCAGCAGCATCGTGGCGAGGAAGTCAGCCGACGTCGTCGTCCTGGGCGCCGGGCTGGCCGGTCTGTGCGCAGCCTATGCGGCAGCGGAAAAAGGGGCGAAGGTGGTGCTCCTTGAAAAAAGGGAGACGTTCACCTTTCATGGGGGATGGAACGCGGCAGTCGACGACCGCCTTCACAAAGCCAAGAACATCAAGGTGCCGAAAGACAAGATCATGGCCGAAGTCATGCGCTTCGGCGCCTACCACCCCAACCCGAGGCTGATCAAGCTCTGGCTGGACGAGAACGGGCGCATCATGGACAGGCTGCTCGATCTCGCCGACGCCGCCGGAGTCAAGTACTTCATCGACACGAACAACAAATCGTACTGGCCGTATACGGAATTCCCCACCGCCATCCAGTTCCTGCCGGGCTGGAACTTCACCCTGTGCAGCATGCTGGAGAAATACGTCAAGGCAAAGGGGGTCGAGATCATGTATCAGACCCCGGCCGCCCAGTTGATCCGGAAGAACAAAAAAAGCAAGGTCACCGGGGTGATCGCGAAAGGCAAAGACGGATACATCCAGGTGGACGCGGCTAAAGGCGTAATCCTCTGCACCGGATGTTACGTCAACAATCGGGAAATGTTTGAGAAATACTCGCCGCGCTGCCTCAAGATCGTCGGCGACGGGTACCCCGAAGGCAGCAACACGGGGGACGGCATCCTCATGGGCATGTGGGTTGGGGGTGTGAAGCAGGAGACTGACTGCCCCATGCTCTGGGATGGGTTCACCGCCATACCGGGCGGCTTCAGAAACCGCGTCGTCAACCTGGCGCGCCAGCCCTTCCTGAACGTCAATCTCCTTGGCGAGCGCTACGCCAACGAAGACGCTCCCTTCGGCTATACCGCAAACCAGGACATCCAGCAGCCGGGCGGCTGGAAATGGACCGTCTGGGACGCGAACTGGAACACGGACAAGGACAAGATGCACGGCACGGTCTGCGAGAACATGATCAACACACCTTTATGGAACGACAAGGAATACGAGCGGTTCAAGAAACAGGGCGTCATCGTGGAGGCAGACACCATCGAGAAGCTGGCCGACAAGATGCAGGTCCCCAGGGACACCTTCGTCGCCACGGTAAAACGGTACAATCAGCTGGTACAAAAGGGGGTGGACGAGGATTTCGGCAAGGACCCGGCAAAGCTCACCGCGATCGTCAAGCCTCCTTTCGGGGCCTGCAAGACGGGGGCTGGCCTGCTGGTCACCATGGACGGCCTGCGCATCAACACCGACCTGCAGGTTCTCGACGTCGAAGGCAAGCCCATCCCCGGGCTCTATGCAGCCGGCAACGCTTCCGGCGACTTCTTTGCCAACGACTACCCCATCACCACCACCGGGATCAGCCACGGGCGGGCCTATGCCTTCGGCTGGCTGGCAGGCGAGAAGGTGGCAGACCTGAAAGGGTGACAGCGAGATGACACGATTTTCTTCATCCGGACCGGGCATGGCCGGCAGCGGCCGTTCCGGCTCCGGAGCGGAGAAGAGGGCAGCACACGGGGCCCCGTCGCATGTACGCACAGGGATGATCGCCCTTTGCACGATGGGGCTCCTGCTTTTCCTTTTCGCCGCTCCCCATGCGGCGTGGACGCAAAGCACGCCCGATGCCGGAGCGCTTCTGGGCGACAGGCACAAAGCTGCGGGGATCGAATGCGCTCGATGCCACAAGGACAAGCCATCGGCACCGGTCCCTGCGTCGATCTGCACAGGCTGCCATGCGGACATGGCAAAATCCGAAAAGATCAGGGACAATCTTCCCAACCCGCACAACTCGCATATGCCCTACCCCGAATGCTCGAGCTGCCACCACGCGCACAAGCCTTCGGAAAACCAATGCGCAAGCTGCCACAACTTCAGCTTCAGGATGCGGTGACCGTCCACGGCGAACGGCTCCACGACCATGCGCGCGAACATTTAATCTATTGATTTTACGAGAGCTTGGAGGGCACACAGGGCAGGCAACTCTCGCCCTTGTCCTTCCGGCTCTGTTCTGCTATCGTTTCGCGCATTATGAAGACACGGACATCCTGCATCCTCATCGCATTGGTCATGGTTCTTGCGGGGATCTCCGCGTGCTCGAAGGGCGCGGAGCAGGCGCAGCCCAAAGCCCCTGCGGCGGCTGACAGCAGGCCCGTGGACGGGGACATCCTGGTGCTCTCCTCCATCGGCGACGCGTCGAACCTCATCCCCATGCTCTCCACGGACTCCGCCTCCCACCAGGTGGCGGGCCTCATCTACAACGGGCTCGTGAAGTACGACAAGGACTACACCATCGTGCCCGACCTGGCGAGCTCCTGGGACATCAAGAAGAACGGCAAGCTCATCCGCTTCCACCTGCGAAAAGACGTGTTCTGGCACGACGGCCGCAAGTTCACGGCAAAGGACGTCATGTTCACCTTCAAGACCATGATCGACCCCAAGACCCCCACGGCCTACGCCAGCGACTACAAGCTCGTCAAGGAGGCCAGGGTCATCGACGACTACACCTTCGAGGTGGTCTACGACAAGCCCCTGGCGCCCGCGCTCATCTCCTGGGGGTCGCTGCAGATGCTGCCCGAGCACCTGCTCAAGGGCAAGGACATCTCGAAGAGCGAGCTCGCCCGCAAGCCCGTGGGCACCGGCCCCTTCAAGTTCAAGAAGTGGGAGACGGGCAGCCGCATCGTGCTCGAGGCCAACGAGAGGTACTTCGACGGCAAGCCGCCGCTCATGGGCATCCTCTACCGCATCATCCCGGACCAGAACACCGAGTTCATGGAGCTCAAGGCGGGCAACATCGACTTCATGGGCCTGACCCCGCTGCAGTACCTCAGGCAGACCGCTGCGCCCGACTTCACCTCCCGGTACAACAAGTACAAGTACCTCGCCGACGGCTACACCTTCCTGGGCTTCAATCTCACCAGGGCGCCCTTCAACGACGTGCGGGTGCGCCGGGCCATGGCCTACGCCATCGACAAGCAGGAGATCATCAAGGGCGTGCTCATGGGCCTGGGCGAGGAGGCCACCGGCCCCTACAAGCCGGGCACCAGGTGGTACAACCCGAACGTGCAGCGCTACCCCTACGACCCGGACAAGGCCAGGGCCCTGCTGAAGGAAGCGGGCTATACGGACGGCAACGGGGACGGCGTAGTGGACAAGGGCGGCGAGCCTCTGTCCTTCACCATCATCACCAACCAGGGCAACCCGTTACGGGAAAAGACCCTGCAGATCATCCAGGAGCGGCTCAAGGCCGTGGGCGTCCAGGCAAAGATCCGCGTCATCGAGTGGACGTCCTTCCTGAAGAACTACGTGGACAAGGGCGACTTCGACGCCGTGCTCCTGGGCTGGAACATCACCCAGGACCCGGACAACCACACCGTGTGGCACTCGAGCAACGCGGTCAAGGGCGGCCTGAACTTCATCTACTACAAGAACCAGGAGGTGGACAGGCTGCTGGAGGAAGGCAGGTCGACCTTCAACGAGGAGGAGCGCAGAAAGGCCTACTTCAAGTTCCAGGAGATCCTCGCCTCGGACCAGCCCTACGTGTTCCTCTACGTGCCCTACTCCCTGCCCGTGGTGAGCTCGCGCATCCACGGCATCGTGCCCGCTCCGGCCGGCATCACCTACAACCTCGAGAAGTGGTACGTGCCGGAAGAGCTCCAGAAACACAAAGTCGTGCCATAGGAAGACGATGCTGAGATACCTGCTGAAACGACTGGCGATCCTTGTCCCCACGTTCATCGGCATCACGATCGTGTGCTTCGCGGTCATCCACCTGGCGCCGGGCGAGCCCACGAGCATGCAGGCCGAGCTGAACCCGAAGATCACGCCCGAGGCCATCGAGCAGCTCAAGCGCCACTACGGCCTCGACCAGCCCGTGCACATCCGGTACCTCGTGTGGGTGAAGAACCTCGCGAAGCTGGACTTCGGCACCTCCATCTCCGCGGACGCCCGGCCCGTGTGGGACAAGATCAAGGAGCGCCTGCCCATCACCATCTCCATCAACGTGGCCTCCATGATCATCATCTTCCTGGTGTCGATCCCCCTGGGCGTCATCTCGGCCGTGCGGAGGGGCTCGCTGCTGGACCGCTCCATCACGGTCTTCGTGTTCATCGGCTTTTCCGTGCCGGGCTTCTGGCTGGCGCTCATCTGCATGGACTTCCTGGGGGTCAGGCTCATGTGGCTGCCCATTTCGGGCATCCACTCCCAGGGCTACGAGCACCTGGGCCCCTTCGCCAGGGCCCTCGACCTCGCGCGGCACCTGGCCCTGCCCGTGCTCATCTCGGCCTTCGGGTCGCTGGCGGGCATGAGCCGGTACATGCGCTCGAGCATGCTGGAGATCATCCGCCAGGACTACATCCTCACTGCCCGGGCCAAGGGCCTCTCGGAGCGCGCGGTCATCTACCGGCACGCCATGCGCAACGCCCTGCTCCCGGTGATCACCATCCTGGGCCTGTCCGTGCCCGGCCTCATCGGCGGCTCGGTGATCTTCGAGAGCATCTTCTCCATCCCGGGCCTGGGAAAGCTGTTCTACGACGGCATCATGATGCGCGACTACAACCTCATCATGGGCAGCCTCACCATCGGCGCGGTGCTCACGCTCCTGGGCAACCTCATCGCGGACATCGCCTACAGCGTGGCTGACCCGCGGATACGGGCGAGCTGACATGGGCTTCTGGTCGCGCTTCTTCCGGGACAGGCTTGCCGTGGGCGGGCTCGTCATCGTGCTCGCCCTCTTCCTCATCTCCGCGCTCACGCCCTTCATCGCGCCCTACGACCCGAGCGCCATCGACGTGGACAACATCCTCGCGAGCCCGTCCGCAGGCCACCTCTTCGGCACGGACGAGCTGGGCAGGGACGTGTTCACCCGCATGCTCTACGGCGCGGGCATCTCGCTGAAGGTGGGCTTCGTGGCCGTGGGCATCGCCACCCTCATCGGCGTGCTCCTGGGGGCGGTCTCGGGCTACTACGGCGGCTGGGTGGACATGGTGATCATGCGCTTCGTGGACATCATGCTCTGCTTCCCGTCGTTCTTCCTCATCCTGGCGGTCATCGCCTTCCTGGAGCCCTCGATCTTCAACATCATGGCGGTCATCGGGCTCACCTCGTGGATGGGGATCACGCGGCTCGTTCGCGCGGAGTTCCTGAGCCTCAAGGAGCGGGACTTCGTGCTGGCCGAGAAGGCCATGGGTGCGAGCGCTCCGCGGATCATCTTCCTCCACATCCTGCCCAACGCCATGGCGCCCGTGCTCGTGTCCGCGACCCTGGGCGTGGCCTCGGCCGTGCTCGTGGAGTCGGCCCTGTCGTTCCTGGGCATCGGCGTGCAGCCGCCCACGCCCTCCTGGGGCAACATCCTCACCCAGGGTCAGAGCACGCTGGGAGTTGCCTGGTGGCTCTCGTTCTACCCGGGCATGGCCATCCTCATCACGGTGCTGGGCTACAACCTGCTCGGGGAAGGCATCCGCGACGCCATCGATCCGCGGCTCAGGGGCTGAGGGGCCAGCCTCCAAAAAAGAGGGGGCACCTCTTCACCCCGCGTGCCAGTCAATGAGAGGACAGGAATCGGGTGGATTTTATTCCCCGATACCGCTATACACTATTCGTATTTTGATATATATTTCAATAGACTGCCGCTTTTTTATTGTGATGCAGAAGGAAACCCGCCCGTTACCGCCCTTCACCTGCCATGACGGAGTCTGCCCATACCGTGGTACGCCATCAGGCATCGAGCGGGCTTCTGATTGCCATGGCCCCCTTGTGCATGACATGGGTATATACCATAG
>DAOPXM010000051.1:0-16745 GCA_035352355.1 Deltaproteobacteria bacterium
GTGCGCTAGCCAGACTGCGCTACGCCCCGTAGACGAGCCTTATAGCAGAGGGTATGGGGCATGGCAAGAACTTTTTCTCCCAGGCCTCACACCACTTAACCTTTTAATATAATTATAAATATGGCATTGTCCTGCCTGGTAACTTCCCCAGGCCATGAATGCTGAGCTCAAAGAGCATGTATCTTATTATAATTGATCCTTCCCCATCCACACGGGGGCTAGGCTTGCGCCGGCTGACCCATGACGGTCAGGAACAGGCCTTCCTCGACCTCTTCCATCCGGGCCGCGTCCTCTTCCGTGCCCCGCTCGTGGTCAAAGCCCACGAGGTGGCATATGCCGTGGATGAGGAGCTGCAGCATCCGCTCGTCGAGGTCCATGCCCGCCTCGGCGGCCTCCTGGGCCGCGCGCTCGATGGAGATCACCACGTCGCCCAGATGGTCTCCCACGGGCCCGTCTCCCTCCTGCTGGGGAAAGGAGATCACGTTCGTGGGGCCCTCGTGGCCGAGGTATGATCTGTTCAGCTCGGTGATCTCCTCGTCGTCCACCACCACCACCGAGAGCTCGGCCTCCTCGATGCCCAGCAGCCCGATCACCTGCGAGGCCCACTCCCCCAGCGGGAGGTCCTCGGCGGGCAGACGCTCCTGGAGATTCTGGACGTCAATGACGACCATTGGGTGAATACCTCTCGTAGGCCTTGATGATCTTGGCCACCACCTTGTGCCGCACCACGTCGTCCTCGCTGAAGTAGGTGAACCCGATCTCTTCGATGTCGTTGAGGATCTGGGAGGCCTCGATGAGCCCGGACCTCACCCCGGAGGGCAGGTCGACCTGGGTGACGTCGCCTGTGACCACGGCCTTCGAGTTGAAGCCAAGCCGGGTGAGGAACATCTTCATCTGCTCTGTGGTGGTGTTCTGGGCCTCGTCGAGGATGATGAAGGCGTCGTTCAGGGTCCTTCCCCGCATGAACGCGAGCGGCGCCACCTCGATCTGGTCGCGCGAGATGAGCCTGAGTACGTGGTCGTGCTCGAGCATGTCGTACAGGGCGTCGTACAGGGGCCGCAGGTAGGGGTTCACCTTCTCGAGTAGGTCGCCCGGGAGGAAGCCCAGCTTCTCCCCCGCCTCCACGGCGGGCCGGGTGAGGATGATCCGCTCGACCTTCTTCTTCAGGAGGTAGGAGACCCCCATGGCCAGCGCGAGGTAGGTCTTGCCCGTCCCTGCGGGGCCGATGCCGAAGAGGATGTCCTTGACCCGCATGGAGTCGATGTAGCGCTTCTGCTGCATGCTCTTGGGCACGATCACCTTCTTCGTGGACGAGATGTAGATGCTGTCCTTGAACACGTCCTCGAGGCTCACGTTCCGGTCCTTGGCGAGCATGCGCACCGCGTACCACACGTCGTCCGAATAGAGGGGATACCCCCCCTTGACGAGCTTGTACAGGTCCTTGAGCGCCTGCTCGGCGAGCTGGACATCGTAGGGCTCTCCGGTGACCTCGATGGTGTTCCCCTTGAGCGAGCACTTCACGCCTATGGAGTCTTCTATGATCTTCAGATGGGAGCAGCTGTCGCCGGCGAGCTGGCGCAGCACGTACGGGTCTGGAAATTCAACATTGGGCATGTATTGTGGTCAGCCTCTTTTCTTCATGTCTCACCATTCCTGATATACCACTTCACATGGCAACACAATACCCACTTACCCGGCCAACCCTGCAATACATATTGCACTCCAGTACGTTGTATACTATGTTCAGTCCATGTTCCGAGCGCGCGTCATCCACACATTCAGTGCGGCCCACCGGCTCCGGGAGTACCAGGGCGACTGCGAGCGGCTCCACGGCCACAACTACCGCGTGGAGGTCGTGGTGCAGTCGCCGGTGCTCGACTCCATCGGCATCGTCATGGACTTCAGGGACCTCAAGGCCCTCCTCAAGGAGGCCCTCGCGGAGCTCGATCACCAGTACCTGAACGACCTCGAGCCGTTCAAGGACCGCAACCCCTCGGCCGAGAACATCGCGCAGCACCTCTTCTCCTCCCTTGCTCCCCTCATGAAGAAACCGGTGGAGCTCGCGGAAGTGGTCGTCTGGGAGAACGACACATCCTGCATCTCGATCACCCCCTGAAGGACCGGCACCATGAAGGACGTACAGAACTGGAAGCCAGACAACCCCCTCTACATCCAGAAGGTCGGCGTGAAGGGGATCTCGTACCCCATCGTCGTCGCGGACAAGGTCAGGGGCACGCAGAACACGGTGGCCTCCATCAACCTCTACGTGGACCTGCCCCGGGTGTTCAAGGGGACCCACATGAGCCGGTTCATCGAGGTCCTCAACGAGTACAAGGACCACATCCACATCCGGAACTTCGAGCACATCTTAGGCGAGATCTGCGCCGCGCTGGAGGCGGAGAGCGCCCACATGGAGATCGACTTCCCCTACTTCATCGAAAAGAAGGCGCCGGTGACCGGCTCCACAGGGCTCATGGAGTACCGGTGCACCTTCATGGGCACGATCGGCAAGAAGCGGGAGTTCAAGGTGGGGGTCAGGGTGCCTGTCCAGACCCTGTGCCCCTGCTCAAAGGAGATCAGCGACTTCGGGGCGCACAACCAGCGGGGACTCGTGACGGTCGTCGTGCGCTACGAGAAATTCTTCTGGATCGAAGACCTCATCGAGCTGGTCGAGCAGTCCGCCTCGTCCCCGGTCTACCCCATCCTCAAGCGTCCGGATGAAAAGTTCGTCACCGAGGCTGCGTACAACAACCCCATGTTCGTGGAGGACGTGGTGCGGCAGGCCGCATCCGCGCTGAACACCATGAGCGAGTTCTCGTGGTATTCGGTGGAGGCGGAAAACTTCGAGAGCATCCACAACCACAGCGCCTACGCCTACATAGAGAGCGAAACCCATGGGCAGTGACTTCTTTCCGGTGGGGAAGCTCCCCCTCGATCTGCTGGAGAGGCTCCTCACAGGGGTCGGTGAGGGCGACCCGAACGTGCTGGCCGGCCCGGGCGTCGGCGTGGACGCTTCCGTCATTCGCTTCGGCAGCGAGACGCTCGTGTTCAAGACCGACCCCATCACCTTCACCAGCGGCGACCTGCCCTGGTACCTCGTGACCATCAACAGCAACGACATCGCCTGCATGGGCGGGACACCGCGCTACCTCCTGGCGACCTTCCTGCTCCCCGAAGGCCGGACGAGCAGGGCCGCTGTGGAGAACCTGTTTGCCGAGATGAAGACCGCCTGCTCGGCCTTCGGCATCACCCTGGCAGGGGGCCACACCGAGATCACCCACGGGCTCGACCGGCCCATCGCCATCGGCTTCATGATCGGCACCCTGGACGGCCGCGACTTCATCCGGCCCTCGGGGGCCAGGCCGGGCAACGCGGTCCTCCTGTCGAAGCGCATCCCCATCGAGGCCACCGCGGTGGTCGCAGCCGAGAAGGGAGAGGGGCTGGGACTCGACACCGCAACGCTCGAGCGGGCGAAGGCCCTGGTGAAGGACCCCGGGATCAGCATCCTCGAAGAAGCCAGGATCGCCCGCGACTTCGGCGGCGTGACCGCCATGCACGACCCCACCGAGGGGGGCCTGGCCACGGGGCTCAAGGAGCTGGCCCACGCCAGCGGCTTCGGCATGAGGATAGAGCGGGACCGCATCCGGGTCCTCGATCTGGCGGAAAAGATCCTGCCCCGCTTCTCCATCGACCCCCTGGGGGCGCTGGCCTCGGGGTCGCTCCTGGTCTGCTGCGAGAGGGACCGGGCTGAGGGCATCCTCAAGGCGTGGGCCGACAGAGGGATCGAGGGCGCGCTCATCGGCGAGGTCACCGAGGGGCCGGAGACGGTCCTCTTGGAAGGCGGGACCGTGCGAGCGCTTCCGGAATTCGGCACGGACGAGATCACCAGGATCTTTTCGCAGGCGCAGCCTTCATGAAATCGTCATAGGAGACGATCTCCGCAAACCCCTGGGAGATGATCCCCGTGCTCGCCTCGTGCACCGCTCCCGTGCCCCAGGTTTCCGGGTACTCCACCGCTGCCGAAGCCTCGGGCACGAAGTAGATCTTGAACCCGTGGTGCCCCATGGGGATCATGCCCATAGGCCGTCCCACCACGCACATGTTTGAGGCAAAGCCTGTGTAGATGAGGGCCTTAATCCCCCGGACGCGCAGATAGCCGGCAAAGCGGTCGTCGTCGTACTCCTCGTGGAAGAGCTGCGTGATCTCGCCCCTCTCCGCGAGGGCCTCGAGCGCCGGGTGGATCCTCGGGTTGTACGCCTTCAGGCCCGGGGTGGCGGTGAGCACGATGACCGGGTGGCCCCTCTCGATGGCCTGCCTGACGAGCGGGATGACCTTTCCCTCGAGCACGCCCCGGAAGGAAGCACTCAGGCGGTCGTTCGCCCCGTACGTCCAGGGGTCCATGACCACCACCGCGTGCCTGGCCGGGTCGATGGTTCTGCGGAAGGTATACACCCGTTCGGCTCGGTAGGGCAGCGAGCCCTTCAGGGCCATGTCGCCGTTCCCGTCCAGGGCGAAATAGGAGTACCGGGAGGTCTTCAGCCCGTATGGAGCGCCTGCCGGACGACCCCCGGACCGTTCGAGCCACATCCCGACAAAGGCCCTGCCTTCCGTGAGCAGGGATGCGGGGAGCCATCCGTTCACACCCGCGGCGAGCCCGCAGAGAAAGACGAGACCGAGGACCGCCAGGGCCGCGAGACCCCGCACGACCCGGGTTTTCACAGGACGGGCAGGTTTCCACCTTCTGGTCGTGTACATGGCTTGCCGCCGGACGGGTCTACTTCTTCACCAGCTGCATGACGAGGGAGGTGTCTCCGTTGCCCGAGAGGAACTTCTCGTTGGCCAGCAGCTTCTTGAGAAGATCGAGGTTGGTGGTGACCCCGTCGATGGTCGTTTCGTTCAGCATGCGCCCCATGCGCTTGAGCGCGCCCGCCCGGGAGCTGTTGTGCCCGATGAGCTTCACCAGGAGGGGATCGTAGTAGGGGCTGATGACGCAGGAGGGGAAGAGGTGGGTGTCGACCCTCACCCCCGGGCCTCCGGGCAGCCGCAGCGAAGCGACGGTCCCGGTGGTGGGCACGAAGTTCTTCGAGGTGTTTTCCGCGTTGACCCGGCACTCGATGGCGTGCCCCCTGATGTCCGGGCTCGCGGTGTCGATCCGCGATCCCGCGGCCACCATGATCTGCTCTCGGACCATGTCGATGCCCGTGATCATCTCGGTCACCGGGTGCTCCACCTGAAGGCGGCCGTTGATCTCGAGGAAGTAGATGTCCCCGCTCTGGTCCATGAGGTACTCCACCGTGCCCAGGCCCTTGAACCTGATGGCGCGGATGATGGTCTCGGACCACTTCCAGAGGTTCTTCCTCACCTCGGTGCTGATGTTGGGGATGGGCGCCTCCTCGATGATCTTCTGGTGCCTCCTCTGGATGGAGCACTCGCGGTCCGAGAGGATCCTGATGCCCCCGTACTCGTCAGCGAGCACCTGGACCTCGAGGTGCCTCGGGCTCGTGATGTAGTGCTCCAGGTAGACCTCGTTGCGGCCGAAGGCCGCGTCCGCCTCGGAGCTGACGCCCGCGAACTGCTGGCGGAGCTGCTCCTCGGTGTGGGCCACCTTCATGCCCCTGCCCCCGCCCCCGTAGAGGGACTTGAGGATCACGGGCATGCCAAGCTGCCTGGCCATGACGATGGTCTGCTCGATGTCGGATATGACACCGTAGGACCCCGGGATGGTGGGGATGTTCAGGGACCTGGCCACCTCCTTGGTCCTCGACTTGTTGCCGATGGTCCTGAGCGTGGCGCTCGAGGGGCCGATGAAGGCGATCCCGTTCTGCTCGCAGATGGCGGCGAAGTTCGGGTTCTCGGAGAGGAAGCCGTAGCCGGGGTGGATGGCGTTGGCCTTCCATCCCAGCGCGGCGGACATGATGGCCTCGATGTTCAGGTAGCTCTTCGAGGGCTGGGCCGGGCCGATCTGGATGGCTTCGTCCGCATAGGAGATGTACTCCATGTCCCGGTCGGCCTCGGAATACACCACGATGGTCTCGAGCCCCATCTCCTTGGCCGTCCGCAAGACACGGAGCACCACTTCTCCCCGGTTTGCGATCAGAAGCCTTTTCATAAGCACGCTTTTATGACGCTGCTGGGGCCAAGTCAAGCTTCCGGATGAATGATCCTGAGAATAACACGACTTTTTTGGATTTCCCCCGGGAAATACCTCCCCGATATGGCCTTGAAGATTCCCCCTGTGCATGCTATTCCCAATCCAGGAGAACCTTTGTGGATACGAATTTACTCACAACAGGCAAGAAGGTTTTCGATGATTACCTCACTTCATACCTGTCCCATTCGGGTATCGCCTCAGGGATCTTCGATGCCTTCTCGTACAGCCTCCAGGCCGGGGGTAAACGCATCCGGCCCACCCTTACCATGCTCGCCTGCGAGTGCGCGGGGGGAGACCGGGAGGACGCCCTGCCCGCGTGCCTGGCCATCGAGATGATCCACACCTTCAGCCTCATCCACGACGACCTGCCGGCCATCGACAATGACCAGCTCAGGAGGGGCCTCCCCACGTGCCACGCCAGGTTCGGGGAAGCCACCGCCATCCTGGCCGGCGACGCCCTGATCTTCGAGGCCATGTCCGTGATCCTCAAGGCACCCTGGCCCCAGGAGGTCAGGCTGGGCATCCTCGCCCGCCTTGCCGATGCGTGCGGGGTGGACGGGCTCATCCAGGGCGAGTACGACGACATCATGGCCGAAGGCAGAGACCTCCCCTTCGAGGAGATCAGGGAGATCCACCGGAAGAAGACGTCGCGGCTCTTCGAGCTGTGCATGTTCGCGGGCTCGCGCATCGCCACCCGCGACCCCGGGATCATCGAGCCCCTCGTGGAGTACGGGACCTGTATCGGCCTGGCCTTCCAGGCAATCGACGACATCCTCGACATGACCTCCACCGGAGAGACCCTGGGCAAGACCACGGGCAAGGACCTCCTCCAGGACAAGGCGACCGTGGTGAAGGCCCTTGGACTGGACGGGGCCAGGGCATGGGCCGGTGAGATGACGGACAAAGCGGTCGCCAGCATTGCGGGCCTGGACAGCGGTGCGGCGAAGGCCCTCAGGGACATCGCTCTATGGATGCTGAAACGGGTAATGTGAACGTGGGAAGCCTGCTCCAGAACATAACGTCGCCCAAGGACCTCAAGTCCTTGAGCCTCGTCGAGCTCGAGGTCCTCGCCGGCGAGATCCGCGAGTTCATCATCGAGAACGTGAGCCGCTGCGGCGGCCACCTGGCCTCGAGTCTGGGCACCGTGGAGCTCACCCTGGCCATGCACTACGTCTTCAACACCCCCCAGGACAAGATCCTCTGGGACGTGGGGCATCAGGCCTATGCCCACAAGATCATCACCGGCAGGAGGGACGCCTTCCCCACCCTGAGGCAGTCCGGGGGCATGAGCGCCTTCATCAACCCCAAGGAGAGCCCCTTCGACGCCTTCGTCTCCGGCCACACCGGCAACGCCATCCCGGCCGCGAGCGGGATCTGCGAGACCATGGCTCGGGCCGACTGCAAGAAGCACGTCATCGCGGTCATCGGCGACGGCTCGCTCTCCAACGGGCTCACCTTCGAGGGCCTGAACTTCGTGGGCATGAAGAGACAGCGGCTCATCGTGGTGCTCAACGACAACAAGATGTTCATCTCGCACCGGGTGGGCGCCATCGCCGACTACCTGAGCAGGATCATGACCTCGAGAAAGGTCCGGGAGGTCAAGGAGGAGATCAAGGGCATCCTCCAGGGCGTGCCGCTCATCGGCGAGAGGATCTACCGCGCCGCCAAGTACATCGAGGGCAACCTCAAGGGCGTGGTGGCCGAAGGTCTGCTCTTCGAGGAGCTGGGCTTCCGGTACGTGGGCCCCATCGACGGCCACAAGATCGACCACCTCATCCAGGCCTTCGAGAACGTCTCCGCCATGAACGAGCCCATCTTCCTCCACGTGGTCACCAGGAAGGGCAACGGCTACGTGCCCGCCATGCGGGACCCCGAGCATTTCCACGGCGTGGGCAAGTTCGATCCCGAAAGCGGCGAGGTGAAGACCGACGCGCACGTGGTCACCTACTCGGACATCTTCGGCAGGGTGCTCACCCGCATCGCCAAGAGGGACCCGCGGGTGGTGGCCATCAGCGCCGCCATGACCACGGGCACGGGCCTGAAGAACTTCGCCGTGAAGTATCCGGACAGGATCTTCGACGTGGGCATCGCCGAGGGGCACGCGGTCACCATGGCGGCGGGCATGGCCCTCTACGGGCTCAAGCCCGTGGTGGCCATCTACTCCACCTTCCTCCAGCGGAGCTACGACCAGGTCATCCACGACGTCGCCCTGCAGAACGCGCCGGTGATCTTCGCCGTGGACCGCGCCGGGCTCGTGGGCGCCGACGGACCCACGCACCACGGGGCGTTCGACCTGGCCTTCTTCCGGAGCATCCCCAACTTCACGGTCATGGTGCCCAGGGACCAGCTCATGCTGGAGAAGATGCTCGGCCAGGCGCTGAAGATCCCGGGGCCGGTGGCCATCAGGTACCCGAGGGACAGGATCGTCCGCTCCCCCATCAGGTCCGGGGGCTTCAAGGCCGGCAGCGCCGAGGTCCTGAAGCCCGGGACAAGGCTCGCCCTGTTCTGCGCCGGGCCTCTGTGCTACGACGCGCTCAAGGCGGCCGAAGACCTGGAGGACGTGGCCGTCATCGACCTCGTCTATGCGAAGCCCATCGACAGAAAGACCATCCGCGACATGGTCGATACCTGCCAGGGCCGGTTCGTCGTGGTGGAGGACGGCTGCACCCAGGGTGGCATAGGCTCGGCCGTAGTGGAGACCCTGCGGGACCTGAAGTGGCCGCTCAAGTTCGAGCTCCTGGGCATCCCTGACTCCTTCGTGGAGCACGGCTCCTTAAGCGAGCTCAGAAAAACACTGGGGCTCGACCCCGAGGGTATCCGCGCGGCCGTCTCCCGGCTCCTATGAAGACTCGCCTCGACAGCCTGCTGGTGGCACGGGGGCTTGCCGAAACGAGGTCCAAGGCGGCCGCCCTCATCATGGCCGGCCAGGTGCTCGTGAATGGCGTGCCCGTCACCAAGGCGGGGACCGCGGTTCAGAGCGATGCCGAGATCCTCGTGAAGGAGCTGCCCAAACACGTGAGCAGGGCCGGGGGAAAGCTGGAGGCGGCGCTGGATGCCTTCGGCATCGACGTGGCCGGGATGACGGTCATCGACATCGGCGCCTCCACCGGCGGGTTCGTGGACGAGGTGCTCCAGCGGGGCGCGGTCAGGGTCTATGCCGTGGACGTGGGCCACGGCCAGCTCCACTGGAAGCTCAGGAACGACCCCAGGGTCGTGAACCTCGAGGGGGTCAACGCCCGGACCCTCGACCCGGCCCTCATCCCCGACCCCTGCGACCTGGCCACCTTCGATGTCTCGTTCATCTCGCTGAAGCTCGTCATCCCCCCGGTGCTCAAGGTGCTCAGAAGCGGCAGCCACATCGTGGCCCTGGTCAAGCCCCAGTTCGAGGCGGGCAGAGAGCACGTGGGCAAGGGCGGCCTGATGAAAGATTTACAGATCGCTCAAGATATTATACATGATATGAAGGAGTTTTTAATGGCATTGAATTGCGGGGTTTCCGGGAGCATACCCTCGCCCGTCAAAGGTGTGAAGGGCAATCAGGAATACCTCGTGCATGCCGTGTACAAAGGAGAGAGATGAAGATCACCATCGCGCGCTATGCGGGCTTCTGCTTCGGGGTCAGAAGAGCCATAGACATCACCTTCAAGGTGCGGCAGAAAAACCCGGACAAGAGGATCTACACCCTGGGCCAGATCATCCACAACCCCCAGGTCATCGAGGCGCTGAAGCACCGGGGCATCGGGATCGTCCACGACGTCGACGACATGAGGCTCAGGGAGGGCGACATCGCCATCGTCCGGGCCCACGGCATCTCTCCGGAAAAGAAGAAGACCCTCCAGGACAGGGGGGTCGAGGTGATCGACGCAGCCTGCCCCATGGTCCTGAAGGTGCAGGCCATCATCAAGAAGGCCACGAAGAACGCCGACCTCGTGGTCATCGTGGGCGACAAGAACCACCCCGAGATGGACGCCCACCTGGGCGCGGCCGGCGACAAGGGCGTCTTCGTGGAAGACGTGGAAGGCGCCTCGAAGCTCCCCCACGTGGGCAGGCTCGCCGTGGTGGCCCAGACCACCTTCGACGTGGCCATCTACAAGGACATCATCTCCGTGCTCAAGGACAAGGCCGACATCCTCGACGTGTCGGACACCATCTGCCGCTCCACCGTGGACCGCCAGAGCGAGGTGAGGGACCTGGCCCTGGACCACGACACCTTCATCGTCATCGGCGGCAAGGACTCGGCAAACACCAAGCGGCTCGCCGAGATCGCGGCAAAGGAGGGACGCCAGGTGGTCAAGGTCGAGGTCCCCGAACAGCTCAGGGACTTCAAGATCCCCCAGGACTCGAAGGTCGCGGTCATCGCCGGGGCGTCTACCCCTCACTGGGTCATCGAGGAGTGCATCAACGCCCTCAAATCCTCCCACGCCCACGTGGGCTTCGAGAACGCCGTGCTCGGCTTCCTTGCCGAAACGCCGCTTCTGCCCTCGCTGGGGAGCATGGGGCTGGCCATGGCCGCCCTCGTGTTCTGCGGCCAGAGGTTTTCCTGGCAGGTCCTGCTGGCGGTGTTCTTCCTCGCCCTGTCGTCCACCGGCCCGCACCGCAAGGCCAGGCAGTGGCCGCTGTGGGCCGTGTCCACGGGCATCGCCACCTCCATCTGCCTGATCTGGGCAGGCCTGATCCCGGGCCTCCTCGTGATGGGCGTGGCCATGCTCCGCCCCATCCTCGACGTGGGAGGGGTGAGCGACTACCTCAGGAGCATCTACGGGCTCGTGATCTTCATCCTCATCTCGCTCATCACGCCGCTCAGCATCGCGTCGGCCCCCGTGAACCCGAACATCCTCCTGCTCGCGGCCTATGCCTGCGCCCACTACCTCGGGGTGGAGGTCCTCATCGGGCTGAAGAACATGGAGCGGGACGCCATCATCGGCCGCATGAGCCTGGCCAGGTACGTGCACGAGGAGAACGCCATCCTGGTCATGGAGTACACCATCATGGGGCTCGCCCTGGTCCTCTTCCTGAGCTTTCCCCTGAAGATAGCGCCGGCCCTGGCATACGGGCTGCTCCCTCCCCTGTTCTTCCTGGCCAAGGGCATCGACTTCTACAACGAGCAGGTGATCTTCGACAACCGCATGTACACGATCTACGTGCAGGGGCTCTGGGTCATCCTGCCCGCCATGGGCCTCCTGTGGAGGCTCACCATGATGTAACCGTATTTGCTGATCTTTTTTATTTGAAATATTCACAGGTGACGCTATTCTAATAGGAGAAGAAAGACAGGAGGAAGGATATGGACGACAAAAAGCTGGGCAACTACATCGACATCGCGATCCAGAGGGAGATCGAGGCGTATGACTTCTACACCGACCTCATGAACAGGGTGACCGACCCGCAGGCAAAGGACGCGCTGAAGCTCCTCGCCGGGGAGGAAATGAAGCACCGGGAGTTCCTCCAGAACTACCGGGACGGCGGATACCCGGAAGACGGCCTGAGGATGAACCATCCCATCGACTTCAAGATCGCCGAGCACATGGAAAAGCCGGACATCTCGGGCGACATGGACAGCAAGGACGTGTACCTCGTGGCGGCCCACCGTGAGCTCAACTCCTATAATTTCTACATGGGGCTCGCCGACCTTCATCCGGCAGGCGTGCTCAGGGACACCTTCCAGAAGATCGCGAGCGAGGAGCTCCGGCACAAGGAAAAGGTCGAGTATCTCTTCTCCAACACCGCCTTCCCCCAGACGGACGGTGGCTAGAAACCAGGTCCTCCCGGCTGCGGGGGAGAGCCCCCGCGGCTTCCGGCGGAGGAAATAAATTCGATCCTCTATGAATGGACTGGTGATCCTGTTCGTAGCCCTCTATGCCCTGGCACTGGCGGTCAGGCTGGGCCTGTACGCCCTGAACGTAAGATCGCTCAAGAGGCACGGGGACACGGTGCCCGAAGAGTTCACGGGGATCGTGGATGCCGGGATGCTGAGGAAGATGAGGGACTACACCCTCGCCACGGGCAGGCTGGGCATCTTCGAACGGATCGCCACGGACCTCTTCCTCATCGCCATCGTCCTGAGCGGCCTGCTCCCCTGGCTCACCGGCGCGATCGAGTCCCTGGGAACGGGCTTCGTGCTCTCGGGGATCGTCTTTTTCTTCAGCCTCTCCCTCCTCACCGGGCTGCTCGAGCTCCCCTTCGACCTCTACGCTACCTTCGTGGTGGAGAGGCGCTTCAACTTCAGCACCATCAGCCTGAGGACCTGGACCATCGACCTGGTGAAAACGCTCCTGGTCTCCGGCGTGGTCCTGGGGGTCTTCCTGGCGGTCTTCTTCGGCCTCATCAGCAGCGCCCCCCGATGGTGGTGGCTCCTGGCCTGGGGCTTCTTCGTGTCGTTCCAGCTCCTGGTGTCCTGGCTCTACCCGGTGGTCATCGCCCCGCTGTTCAACAAGTTCGAGCCCATAGACGACGCCGGCCTCATGGCGCGCATCACCTCGCTGGCCGAGGGCGCGGGCATCCACGTCAAGGGCATCTACACGATGGACGCGGGAAAGAGGAGCAGGCATTCGAACGCCTACTTCACGGGCATCGGGAGATCGAAGCGCATCGTGCTCTTCGACACCCTGCTCGCCGGCCACACCCACGACGAGATCCTCGCCGTCCTGGCCCACGAGCTGGGCCACTGGAAACTGGGGCACGTGAGGAAGCAGATCGTCCTCTCGGTGACCATTTCCCTGGTCCTGTTCTACGGGGCATACCTCGCCGTGACGAACGAGGCCTTCTACACGGCCTTCGGCTTTTCCGGCATCACCGTCTATGCGGGCCTCTTCCTCCTGACCGTCTTTTTCAAGCCGGTGGGCTATCTGCTGAGCCCGCTGGGCGCCATGATCTCGAGGCTCTTCGAGCGGCAGGCCGACGACTATGCCCATGCCAGGCTGGGGAGCTCCTATGCGCTGGTGAGCGCGCTCAAGGGCCTCGCCACGCAGAACCTGAGCAACCTCCACCCCGACCCGGTGTATGCCTGGTTCACCTACTCGCACCCGCCGCTCGTCCAGAGGATCAGGCGCCTGAGAAGGCTCGACCTCAAGGCCTCTTAGCCATCGTGCCGGGGCGCCCCGGAGAAGGGCGACATCCCATGCAGGCCGGGCAAGGGCCTTTCATGACCCCCTCCCTTTATATTTCCCCTTCGAGCCACTACTACTACCTTCATCAGACACCCTGATCACCCATCCTGAAACCATGGTACGGCACCCCTCACGAGCATGGAGAGAACAGGGGGAAGACCCGTGCAGGCCGGGTTCCCCCGTAAACCAGCAGATATGGAGAATCGGGAACCATATCTTACCCATAGGCTTATGACCCGTAAGGAGGCAGATATGAACAAGTGGACTATCTGTGCACTCACACTGGCGGTCCTGGCCCTCCCCATGGCAGCCTCTGCCGGAGGGTTCGAGCTGTCCGCCGGGGCCTGGTACGCGGAACCGGACGGCGAGATCGCCTACTCCCCGAATGGGGCGAACCGGTTCATCGACCTCAGGGACGAGGCGGGCTTCGACGACGAATGGCAGCTCCTGGTCAGGGCAAAGCTGCAGCCACCCAAGCTCCCCGGCCTCTATCTCCAGGCAACCCCTCTGTCGTTCGAGTCATCGGGAAGCAGTTCCTTCGAGTTTTCCTTCGGTGATGCGGTATTCGGTGCAGGCGACGAAATCGACTCGGATTTCTTTCTGAATATGTATGACGCGGTTCTGTACGTACCCATCCCCCTGATAAAGCAGGGGGACCTCGATGTCTTCAGCGTCGAGCTCGGCGCCGGAGCCAAGTGGTTCCACATCAGGGCGGAGCTGGAAAACCGTTCCATCGACGACGACGGGCTCGAGGAGCTCATCGATACTTCCGCCCTCGAAGATTCGCAGAGGGCGACGGTCGTTTATCCCCAGGGCTATGCAGCGGTGCACATCAAACCTCATGAGAGGGTTACCCTCGAAGGCGAGTTCTGGGGCTGGTCCAACAACGGGGACAAGTTCTGGACCCTCCTCGCACGGCTCAAGCTGAGGGTCGCCGGTCCGCTCTACGTCGACGGCGGGTATCGGTTCGACCGCGTGGATATCGACGACGACGATCTGAGCATCAGGGACACGGACCTCAGCGGTCCGTTCACGGAGGTGGGCCTGGCGTGGTAGGCACCTGAGGGGACAGGAAAGCCACAGGCTGAAAGGGACACGCCCCGCGAGGGGCGCCCCTGACCTGCCCTGATAAGTCGGACGCAGACGGACGAGTGCAGGCCGACGCCTTTCCAGGCCCTTCTGCGGTGTGCAGACCTGCGCACGAAGGGCCCTTCTCTCCGGGACGCGCACGCACCGCCTTTGATTTCCCTTGAGATTGATTATTGACAAGGGTGCCTGGAACCGGGGACAATGCCGCTGGTATGGGAAGCGTTGGAGACAATGTGCGCGAGGTCCTGTCCACGATCCCCGGGAACGTGGACGTGGTTGCTGTGGGCAAAGGCCACACTGCCCTTGAGATCCGCGAGGCCATCGACGCGGGCATCCGGATCATCGGGGAGAATTACCTCCAGGAGGCACGCTCGGTCATACCCGAGCTCGGGAGCGCGGCCCTCTGGCATTTCACCGGCCATGTGCAGAAGAACAAGGTCAAGCACGTGGTCCCGCTTTTCGACATGATCGAGACCCTCGACTCTCTTGCGCTCGGGGAGATGATCAACGAGCAGGCGGCCAGGTACGGCAAGGTCATGCCCGTGCTCGTGGAGGTCAACAGCGCTTCGGAGCCCCAGAAGTCCGGAGTGATGCCCGGGGACGTGCGCGGGCTCATCGAGAGGCTCAGCACCCTCGAGCACATCAGGGTGCAGGGGCTGATGACCATGGGCCCCTTCCTGGACGACCCGAAAGGGCTCAGGCCGTATTTCCGGGCCACGAGATCGCTCTTCGACGAGCTCGCGAAGGCCGGCATGCCTAAGGTGGGGATGAAGCACCTCTCCATGGGCATGAGCGACTCCTACCTCATCGCCATCGAGGAAGGCGCCACCATGGTCCGCATCGGCACGAAAATCTTCGGCCCCCGGCACTATCCCGGCTGAGGCGCGTCCTTTAAAACCACCTCCATCCCCACCTTCGCGCCCAGGACCTGGGCCGCCGAGCCGCGGTCCGCAGCCACCTCGACGGTGCCGGCGCTCCCGCAGATCAGGGCGAGCCCTCCCTGGGGGATGTCCGCAAAGGTCTGGGCCACCGTGCGTATGGAAACCCCTCCCACCAGAAGGCTGCATCCGTCCCGGAGCCTAGCGCAGGGGATGGTGGTGACGAGCGTGCCGAACCGGTCGATGTGCGCGACCATGTCCCGGCTCGTATCGAAGCTGACCGGTTTTTCGAGACAAGACCCCAGGCTTTCGGGCTGCGCGCCCCTGAGGAGCTCCCCCACCACGGGGGCAAAGAGGTCCCTGCCGTGGAACGTGGGGGACACCGGGCCTGCAGGCCTCCAGTCGACCCTGGTCACGGAGTCGGCCGGGTAGATGAAGGAGAAGACGCCGTTGTCCGGCCCCACGAAGAGGTGATCGCCCTTCCGGGCCGCGAGGACCGACCGGGCGGTGCCCACCCCGGGGTCGACGACGCAGAGGTGGATGCTCCCGGGCGGGAAATAGGGGTACGAGGTGGAGAGGATCCACGCGGCGGAGGTGATCCCGTAGGGGGCCACCTCGTGGGTGATGTCCACGATGGCGGTCCCGGGCGCGAGCGAGAGCAGCCTCGCCTTCACCTGCGCCACGTACCCGTCCTGAAGACCGAAGTCAGAGAGAAAGGTTACGATCCGCTCGCCCATACGAGAACCATATGGGGAGGATCGTGCTCCAAGTCAAGAGATCCCTTGCGGAAACTCCCCGCATGGCCTATAGTCCTCCCATGGTGATCAGAGAAGAGAACTGCTTCTACCCCGACCATTTCTCCTATGCCGACCCCGCCGAGTACGGGTTCGTGAAGGAGGACTTCTGGGTGGAGGACCGTCTCCACTGCTGGCTCATCCACCCCAGGACCGTCTACGAGCGCTCGGCGTGCGTTGTGCACCTCCACGGGAATGCCGAGAACATGACCTCCCACGTCACGGGCGCGCTGTTCCTGCCCGAGCTCGGCCACTACATCGTCACCTTCGACTACAGCGGGTACGGCACGTCGAAGGGGAGCCCCACCCTGGCGGGCATCCAGGACGACGCCCGGGCCGTGTTCCGCCATCTCTTCTCCAAGCCTGAGACGTTCGGCGAGAGGGTCTTCGGGTTCGGCCAGTCCATGGGCGCCTACACCCTGGCGCGCATCCTCCCGGACTTCCCTGAGCTCAAGGGCGCCATCCTCGAGGCCGGCCTCCACTCGTTCCACGCCCTCTTCAGCGAGGCCTATCCCCAGCTCAAGAACGAGGTGCCGGAAGAGGGCTACTCGGCCCTGGACACCCTGCCCAAGAGCGCCGTGCCGAAGCTCTTCATCCACGGCACGAGCGACGCGGTGGTGCCCTACACCCATTCGGTAGCCATGCACGAGGCCGCCGCGGACCCGAAAGAGCTCATGATCCTCGACGGCGTGGGCCACATCGACGCCTTCGTGTCCCGTCACGCGCG
>DAOPXM010000052.1:0-15081 GCA_035352355.1 Deltaproteobacteria bacterium
CGATCGTCCCCACGTTCACGTGCGGCTTCGTCCTCTTGAATGTCTCCTTAGCCATGTAACTGTCCTCCTCTGGACTCTTTTACGTGTTCTGAAATGCTGGTCGGTACGGGCTCATAATGGGACACCTGCATGGTGAAGGTCGCCCTTCCCTGTGACAGGGACCGCAGAGCCGTTGCGTATCCGAACATCTCGGCAAGCGGTACCTGGCCGGCGATGACCCGAACGTCGGATCTCGTGTCCATGCCGAGCACCTTCCCTCTTCTCGAAGAAAGATCGTTGATGATGTCTCCGAGGTATTCCGAAGGGCTTACCACCTCTACATCCATAACGGGTTCCATCATAATCGGACAGGCCTTCCTCAACGCACCCTTCATGGCCATGGACCCGGCGATCTTGAACGCCAGATCCGAGGAGTCCACCTCGTGGTACGAGCCGTCGTACAGGGTGACCCGTACGTCCTGGACCGGATACCCGGCGCAGGGGCCCATCTGCATGGCCTCTTCCACACCTTTCCTGACAGCGGGTATGTACTCGCGGGGGATGACGCCGCCGACTACTTTGTCTACGAACTCGAGCCCCGTGCCGCTCTCGAGGGGCTCGACCCGGATGAGCACGTGCGCGAACTGGCCGTGCCCGCCGGTCTGCTTTGCGTACTTGACCTCTTCCCGGGCCTCCTTGGAGATGGCCTCGGTGTAGGCGACCTGCGGCCTGCCCACGTTGGCCTCCACGCCGAACTCCCGCTTGATCCGGTCCACGATGATCTCCAGGTGGAGCTCACCCATACCGGAGATGAGGGTGTCGCCGGTGTTCTTGTCGGAGTGCACCTTGAAAGAGGGGTCTTCCATGGACATGCGCGAAAGGGCCATCCCGAGCTTTTCCTGGTCGCCCTTGGTCTTGGGCTCGATGGCGATCGAGATGACCGGCTCAGGGAAGTCCATGGATTCGAGGATGATCGGCTTGCTCATGTCGCAGAGGCTCTGACCGGTGATGGTGTTCTTCAGGCCGAGCACCGCGGCGATGTCGCCGGCGAAGATCTGCTTGAGCTCCTCGCGCTTGTCCGCGAACATCCGCACCAGCCTGCCGATCCGCTCCTTTTTCCCGGTGTTGCTGTTGTAGACCGCTTCGCCCACGTTCAACACGCCCGAGTAGACCCGGATGAAGGTGAGCGTGCCCACGTAGGGGTCGTTCATGACCTTGAACGCCAAGGCGGACAGGGCCTCGGCGTCGTTGGGAAGCCGGGTCTGGTCCCCGCCGTCCGGGTCCTTGCCGGTCACGGCGCCCACCTCGCGGGGAGAGGGCAGATAGTCCACGATGGCGTCCAGCAGGGGCTGGATACCTTTATTCTTGAAAGCGGTCCCGCAAAGGACCGGCGTGAGCTTCAGCATGAGCGCGCCCTTTTTCAGGGCGAGCCGGATTGAGGCGTTGTCCACCTCCTGGCCTTCGAGGTAGGACTCCATGATGGAGTCGTCCACGTCGGAGACGACCTCGATGAGCCTGTCCCGGTATTCCAGGGCAAGGTTCTCGTATTCGCCCGGGATCTCGCCGACCTGGACATCCGCGCCCCTGGTGCCTTCGTCGAAGGTCAGGGCCTTCATCTCGATGAGGTCGATGACCCCGTTGAACTTTTCCTCCTGCCCCATGGGGATCTGGAGTGCCACCGGGTTTGCGCCGAGCTTATCCTTTATCTCTGAGAGGACCTTGAAGAAGTCCGCCCCTACCCGGTCCATCTTGTTCACGAACGCGATCCTCGGGACCTTGTAGCGCTCAGCCTGACGCCAGACGGTTTCAGACTGGGGCTGGACTCCTCCCACTGCACAAAATACCCCGACAGCACCGTCCAGGACCCTCAGGGACCGCTCCACCTCGATGGTGAAGTCCACGTGGCCGGGCGTGTCGATGATGTTGATGACGTGGTCTCTCCACGTGCAGGTCGTGGCAGCGGAGGTGATGGTGATGCCCCGCTCCTTCTCCTGCTCCATCCAGTCCATGGTGGCCTCGCCGTCATGGACCTCACCGATCTTGTAGCTCTTTCCCGTGTAGTACAGGATACGCTCGGTGGTGGTGGTCTTACCGGCATCGATGTGCGCCATGATGCCGATATTTCTGAGCTGTTCTATGGGTACTGTCCGTTTCACTTTCTATTACTCTCTTTATCCTTTATTAATATGGTACCGGGTTACCAGCGGTAATGGGCGAAGGCCTTGTTGGCCTCGGCCATCTTGTGGGTGTCTTCCTTCTTCTTGATGGATGTGCCTCTGTTGTTGTACGCATCCAGGAGCTCCAGGGCGAGCCTCTCGCTCATGGTGTGCTCGCTGCGGGCGCGGGCCGCGTTGATGAGCCACCGCCTGGCAAGCATGTCCCGGCGGTCGGGCCTGACCTCCTGGGGAACCTGGTAGGTGGCGCCGCCGATCCTGCGGGACCTGACCTCAAGCGAGGGCTTCACGTTTTCGAATGCCTTGATGAATACCTGGAGAGGCTCCTCCTTGGTCTTGGCGGCGAGGATGTCCAGCATGTCGTAGAAGATGTGCTCGCTGGCCGACTTCTTGCCGTCCCACATGAGGCAGTTGATGAACTTGGAGACAACCTTGTCCTTGTATACGGGATCACCCGCAACTTCCCTTCTCAGGCTTCCTCTCTTTTTCCTTGGCATGTTCTAAACCCTCTTACTTTGGTCTTTTGGTGCCGTACTTGGATCTGCCCTGACGGCGCTCCTGCACGCCCTCGGAGTCCATGACCCCGCGGACGATGTGATACCTGACACCGGGCAGGTCCTTCACACGGCCGCCTCTGATGAGGACCACCGAGTGCTCCTGGAGGTTGTGCCCCTCGCCCGGGATGTACGAAGTCACCTCGTATCCGTTGGTGAGCCTTACCCTGGCGACCTTGCGCAGCGCCGAGTTCGGCTTCTTCGGGGTGGTGGTGTACACCCTTACGCATACCCCACGCTTCTGCGGGCACTCCTGCAGCGCCCTGGTCTTCTTCTTCTTCGCAACAGCACTCCGGCCTTTCCGTACAAGCTGATTCAGTGTAGGCATCCTTCAAGTCCCTTCTTTTCCGTTCAAAATTGACGATACGGATAGTAAAACCGATTGTCAAAGTGACGCAGTTTTCTAACAGTGGATGCTTGATCTGTCAAGGGTTTTCTACAGTTCATCATCGAAGATGTCCTCTTCTTCCACCTTGATATCCACCCTGTTGTACACCGGGAATCCCGTACCCGCTGGTATGAGCCTTCCCATGATCACGTTCTCCTTGAGGCCGACGAGATGGTCCACCTTGCCTTCGACGCTCGCTTCGGTGAGGACCCGTGTGGTTTCCTGGAAGGAGGCCGCTGAGATGAAGCTCTCGGTGTTCAGGCTCGCCTTGGTGATGCCGAGCAGCGATCCTTCCGCGATGGCGGGCCTGCCGCCGGCGGAGACCACGCGCTCGTTCTCTTCGTCGAACGAATACTTGTCGACGTATTCACCTTCCAGATTAGATGTATCACCCGCGTCTTTGATTCGCACCCTCTTCAGCATCTGGCGCACGATGACCTCGATGTGCTTGTCGTTGATGCGCACGCCCTGGAGGCGGTACACCTCCTGGACCTCGTTCACGAGGTACCGGGCAAGGTCCTTCTCGCCGGAGATCCTGAGGATGTCGTGCGGGTCCACCGCGCCGTCCATCAGGGGCTCGCCGGCGCGCACGAAGTCGCCTTCGAGCACGGAGATGTGCTTGGTCTTCGGGATCATGTACTCTTTCGCCTGGCCGACCTCAGGGGTGATGATGACCTTCCTCTTGCCCTTGCTGTCCTTGCCGTAGGAGACCTCGCCGTCGATCTCGGTGACCGTGGCGCACTCCTTGGGCCTTCTCGCCTCGAAGAGCTCGACGACCCTGGGCAGACCGCCCGTGATGTCCTTGGTCTTGGTGGTTTCCCTGGGGATCTTCACCAGGACGTCGCCCGGGTAGACCTCGTCGCCTTCCTTCACGAAGAGGTTGGCGCCCACCGGCAGGTTGTACCTGGCCTGGTTCTTGGAGTCAGGGATCTTGGCCACCTTGCCGCTGTCGTCGGTGATGAGGATCCTGGGCCTGAGCTCCGGGTCCTTGGGCTCGATGACAACCGAGCGGCTCAAACCCGTCACCTCGTCGATGTGCTCCTGCATGGTGATCTCTTCCACCAGGTCGTTGAACTTGACCCTGCCGCCCACGTCCGTGAGGATCGGGATGGAATAGGGGTCCCATTCCGCGAGCATCTGGCCCGGTTCGACCCTGGCGCCGTCCGGCACCTTGACCCGGGCGCCGTACACGATGGAGTAGGTCTCGCGCTCGCGTCCGTTCTCGTCCTCCAGCGCCACGCCGCCGTTGCGGTTCATGACCACCATCTCGCCTTCGCGGCCCTGGACCGTCTTGAGGTTCTTGTAGCGCACGATGCCGGTGTGGTTGAACTTGATGCTCGACTGCTCCACAACCGTAGCCGTACCGCCGATGTGGAAGGTTCTCATGGTGAGCTGCGTTCCGGGCTCTCCGATGGACTGGGCCGCAATGATGCCCACTGCCTCGCCGATGTTGACCATCCTGCCGCGTGCCAGGTCCTTGCCGTAGCACTTGGCGCAGATGCCGTGCTTTGAGCGGCACGACAGGGCGGAGCGGATGACCACGTGCTCGAGGCCCGCGTCTTCGATCTTGTCCTTGTGGGACTCGTCGATCATGGTGTTGGCGGCCACGAGCACCTCGCCCGAATACGGGTCGCGGATGTCGTCGAGGGCCACCCGCCCGAGCAGTCTCTCGCCCAGGGTCTGGATGATCTCGCCGCCTTCCACCAGCGCCCTCATCTCGATGCCGTCCAGGGTGCCGCAGTCCTCCTCGGTGATGACCACGTCGTGAGCCACGTCCACGAGCCGCCTGGTGAGGTAGCCCGAGTTGGCGGTCTTGAGCGCGGTGTCCGCCAGACCCTTGCGCGCGCCGTGGGTGGAGATGAAGTACTCGAGGACGTCGAGGCCTTCACGGAAGTTCGACTCGATGGGCGTCTCGATGATCTCGCCCGAGGGCTTGGCCATGAGTCCGCGGATGCCGGCCAGCTGCCTGATCTGCTGGGCGGAGCCTCTGGCGCCCGAGTCGGCCATCATGAATATCGGGTTGAACGAGGGGATCTCCTCCTTCCGGCCGTCCGGATAGGTTACGGTGTCGGTTTTGATGGTGTCCATCATGTCCGCGGCCACGTGGTCCGTGACCTTGGTCCAGATGTCCACGATCTTGTTGTACCGCTCGCCGTCGGTGATGAGACCCTCGTTGTACTGGGTGATGATCTGGGCCACGTCCTCCTTGGCCTTGCCGATGATCTCGGGCTTCGAGGCGGGGATCTTCATGTCCTCGATGCCGATGGAGATGCCGGCCTTGGTGGCGTAGTGGTAGCCGAGGTCCTTGATGCGGTCGGCAAGGAGAACGGTCTTCTTGTCGCCGGCCACCCGGAAGCACACGTCCACGATGTCGGCCAGGGCCTTCTTGGTCATGGGCTTGTTGATGGTGGCAAAGGGGATCTCCTCGGGCACGATCTCGGAGAACACGATCCGGCCCACCGTGGTGTCCACGTACTTGCCGTTCATCCTGACCTTGATCTTGGCCTGGATGTCCACCACCTCGGCGTCCAGCGCGGCCCTGACCTCTTCGGGTCCGAAGAAGATCATGCCCTCGCCCTTGGCCATGGGCCGCTCGCGGGTGAGGTAGTACACGCCCAGAACGATGTCCTGGGTGGGCACGATGATGGGTTTGCCGTGGGCAGGGGACAGGATGTTGTTCGTGGACATCATGAGCACCCTGGCCTCCACCTGCGCCTCGATGGAGAGCGGCACGTGGACGGCCATCTGGTCGCCGTCGAAGTCGGCGTTGAACGCCGGGCAGACAAGCGGGTGCAGCTGGATGGCCTTGCCCTCGATGAGGATGGGCTCGAACGCCTGGATGCCCAGCCGATGCAGCGTAGGGGCGCGGTTGAGCATGACCGGATATTCCTGGACCACTTCGGCCAGGCATTCCCAGACTTCCGGCGTCTCGGCCTCCACCAGCCTCTTGGCGCTCTTGATGGTGCTCACGTATCCCTTGTTCTCCAGCCTGTTGTAGATGAAGGGCTTGAAGAGCTCGATGGCCATCTTCTTGGGCAGGCCGCACTGGTGGAGCCTGAGGTCCGGGCCGGCGGTGATGACCGAGCGGCCGGAATAGTCCACGCGCTTGCCCAGCAGGTTCTGCCTGAACCTGCCCTGCTTGCCTTTCAGCATGTCGGACAGGGACTTCAAAGGCCTTCTGTTCGCGCCGGTGATGACGCGTCCGCGCCTGCCGTTGTCGAACAGGACGTCCACCGCCTCCTGGAGCATCCTCTTCTCGTTGCGGAGGATGATGTCCGGGGCGTTGAGCTCCATGAGCCTCTTCAGACGGTTGTTCCTGTTGATGACCCTTCTATAGAGGTCGTTCAGGTCCGAGGTGGCGAAGCGTCCGCCGTCCAGGGGGACCAGGGGCCTCAGGTCGGGCGGGAGCACCGGGATGACCTTGAGGATCATCCAGGAGGGGTCCTGCCAGGGCTTGATGTAGTCCACCTCGTCGTGGGTGAGCCGCCGGGAGTCGATGAGGCGGTCGATCACCTCGTTGACCTTGGGGATGATCTCCTTCTTTTCGTTGTAGGACTTGGCCTCTTCCCAGCGCTTCTGGATCTTGCGGCACTCGGTGAGGATCTCGCCCAGGGCGCGCCTGAACTGCTCGTCCTTCTCCAGGTGGAAGCGGTCCTCGATGAAGGTCATGAGGTCGGAAGGCTCGATGCCCTTGAACACGTTTACCATGCGCAGGCGGCGGGAAAGCTTCTTCTTCTTGGCCTCGCTCTTGGTGTTCTTCACCTCTTCCTTGAGGGTGTTGCTGATCTCGAGGATGTCGAGGTCCTTGATGAGGTCGTCCACGGCCTCTGCGCCCATCTTGGCGGTGAAGCTCCCGATCCCGTGCTTGTCCACGCACTGGCGGAACTTGTCCTCGGTGAGGAGCTCGCACTTCTTGAGCGGGGTGTCCTTGGGATCCGTGACGATGTAGCTTTCAAAGTAGAGAACCCGCTCGAGCTCCTTGATGGAGAGGTCGAGCAGGGCCCCGATCTTGCTCGGAAGGCTCTTCAGGAACCAGATGTGCGCCACGGGGGTGGCCAGCTCGATGTGGCCGAGCCGCTCCCTGCGGACGCGGGAGTCGATGACCTCGACTCCGCACTTCTCGCAGACGACGCCCCGGTGCTTCATGCGCTTGTACTTGCCGCAGATGCACTCGTAGCTCTTGATGGGTCCGAAGATGCGGGCACAGAAGAGACCATCGCGCTCCGGCTTGAAGGTCCGGTAGTTGATGGTTTCCGGCTTCTTGACCTCTCCATAGGACCACGCAAGGATCTTTTCCGGAGAAGCCAGACCGATTCTCACAGCCATATAGTTGGAAGGATCTTTTGGTTTTTCGAAATAGCTATATAAGTCTTCCAAGCTTTTCTCTCCTTATGCTTAGTGATGGCCCTGGCCTTCGATGAGACCGATGTCCAGGCCAAGACTCTTGAGTTCTCTGGTGAGAACGTTGAACGATTCAGGAACGCCAGGCTCGAGCTCGTGCTGTCCCTTGACGATGGACTCGTACATCCTGGTCCTCCCGGCCACGTCGTCCGACTTGACGGTGAGGAATTCCTGCAGGGAATAGGCCGCGCCGTACGCCTCGATGGCCCACACCTCCATCTCTCCGAGCCTCTGGCCGCCGAACTGCGCCTTGCCGCCCAGCGGCTGCTGGGTGACCAGGGAGTAGGGGCCGATGGACCGGGCATGGATCTTGTCATCCACGAGGTGGTGGAGCTTGAGCATGTACATGACGCCCACGCTCACCTTGGAGTCGAAGGGGTCGCCGGTGCGCCCGTCGTACAGGGTGACCCTGCCGCCGTCGTCGATCTCAGCAATCTTCATGACGTTCTTGATCTCCTCCTCGGTGGCCGAATCGAACACCGGGACCGCGACCGTCAGTCCTTCCTCGCGGATGGAGCGGGCGTAGTCGATGAGCTCCTCCCGGGAGCATTTGTCGAGCAGCTTGCCTATCTTCTTCGAGTTGTATATCTTCTTGAGGTTCGAGCGCAGGGTGTTCTCGTCGAACTCCTTCTCGACCATCCTGTTCACCGCTTCGCTCAAGCCGCGCACGCCCCAGCCCAGGTGCGTCTCGAGGATCTGGCCCACGTTCATACGGGAGGGCACGCCCAGCGGGTTGAGCACGATGTCCACCGGCCTGCCGTCTTCGAAGAACGGCATGTCCTCCTCGGGCAGGATCCTGGAGATCACGCCCTTGTTGCCGTGGCGGCCGGCCATCTTGTCGCCGACCGAGAGCTTGCGCTTGATGGCCACGTACACCTTGACCATCTTGTTCACGCCCGGAGGCAGGTCGTCGCCCGCAGAGAGCTTCTCGATCTTGGAATCGTAGAAGTCGTTGATGAGCCTCTTCTGGTGGTCGAGCCTGGAGATGACCTCCTCGACCTGACCCTCGACCTCTTCGCTCCCGGCGACCCGGACGTCCTTGAAGTCGTCGATGGACAGCCCGTCGAGCATCTCCTTGGTAATGAGAGCGCCGGTCTTGGCGATGACCGTGTCGCCCAGATGGGAGAGCATGGGCCCCGCGAGCTTCTTGCCCACGAGGAGCTTTTCGATCCTGCTGCGGGCCGCCGCGGTGATGATGGCGATCTCGTCTTCCTGGTCCTTCTTGAAGTCGTCGATCTCCTTGCGCTCGATCTGCAGCGTACGATCGTCCTTCTCCTGGCCCCTGCGGTTGAACACGCGGGCGTCGATGACCGTGCCCTCGATCCCCGGGGGGACCCGCAGCGAGGAGTCCTTCACCTCGCTGGCCTTTTCGCCGAAGATGGCGCGCAGCAGCTTCTCCTCGGGGGAGAGCTGGGTCTCGCCCTTGGGGGTGACCTTGCCCACGAGGATGTCGCCGGGCTTCACCTCGGCGCCGATGCGCACGATGCCGGAGTCGTCGAGGTCCTTGAGCGCCTCTTCGCCGGCATTGGGGATGTCCCGGGTGATCTCTTCGCTCCCGAGCTTCACGTCCCTTGCCATGACCTCGAATTCCTCGATGTGCACCGAGGTGTAGAAGTCTTCCTTCACGACCCGCTCGGAGATGAGGATCGCGTCTTCATAGTTGTACCCGCCCCAGGGCATGAAGGCCACCACGAGGTTGCGGCCCAGGGCCAGCTCGCCGTTGTTCGTGGCGGGCCCGTCGGCGATGATCTCGCCTTCCTTGACCCTCTGTCCCTTGCGGACGATGGGTTTCTGGTTGAACGACGTGTTCTGGTTGGCCCTCTTGAACTTGATGAGCCGGTAGATGTCGATGCCCGTGTCCTGGGAGTTGTCCTTCACGTGGTCGGCCATGACCACGATGCGCTCGGAGTCCACGTCCTGCACCACGCCGGAGCGGTGCGCGACCACGCACACGCCGGAGTCGCGGGCGACCACCTGCTCCATGCCCGTGCCGATCATGGGCGGCTTGGCGAAGAGCAGCGGCACTGCCTGGCGCTGCATGTTCGAGCCCATGAGCGCGCGGTTCGCGTCGTCGTGCTCCAGGAAGGGCACGAGGTTCGCGGAGACCGAGAAGAGCTGGTTGGTGGCCACGTCCATGAGGGTCACCTGGTCCCGGGTGGCGGTGGAATACTCGCCGTTGCGAACCCTCACCCGCACCAGGTCGGCGATGATCCTGCTGTCCTGGTCGAGGGGCTCGGTGGCCTGCACGATGGTCTCGTTGTCTTCCTCGATGGCGCTCAGGTAGCGCAGCTCGTCCGTGACGACGCCGTTCTTCACGGCATAGTAGGGCGTCTCGATGAAGCCGAACTCGTTGACCCTGGCATAGGTCGAAAGCGACACGATGAGGCCGATGTTCGGGCCTTCGGGCGTTTCGATGGGGCACACGCGGCCGTAGTGGGAGGGGTGCACGTCGCGCACCTCGAACACGGCCCGCTCCCTGGTGAGGCCGCCGGGCCCGAGGGCCGAGAGCCTCCGCTTGTGGGTGATGGCGGACAGCGGGTTGGTCTGGTCCATGAACTGCGAGAGCTGGCCGGACCCGAAGAACTCCCGGATGACCGCGCTCACGGGCTTGGGGTTGATGAGGTTGTTGGGCATCATGGTCTCCACGTCCTGGAGGCTCATGCGCTCCTTGATGGCCCGTTCCATGCGGACCAGACCGATGCGGTACTGGTTCTCCAGCAGCTCGCCCACGGAGCGCACCCTGCGGTTGGACATGTGGTCGATGTCGTCCACCGACCTGCCCTGCACGCCGTCCTTGAGCTCCAGAAGGTAGCGCACCGTGAGCATGATGTCCTCCCTGCGGAGCACGGTCTGCTCCAGGGGGGCCTCTTCCTCGGTCACGCCCAGCTTCTGGTTGATCTTCATCCGGCCGACCCTGGAGAGGTCGTAGTACGCCGGGTTGAAGAACAGGTTCTCGAAGAAGTGGGTCGCGATCTCGAGGGTGGGCGGGTTCGACGGGCGGAGCCTGCGGTAGATCTCGATGATGGCCTCTTCCGAGGTGTCGACCTTGTCCAGGCCCAGGGTCTTCGAGAGCGAGGAGGAGTAGTTGACCTCATCGTAGTAGATGGTCATGATCTCGGTGATCTTCTGCTCGTGGATCTTGTTCAGGAGGTCGCGGGTGATTTCCCCGTTCGCGTCCGCGATGATCTCTCCTGTCTCGAGGTTCACGATGTCGTCCGCCAGGACCTTGCCCAGAAGGTCGTCCTCCTCGAGGACCACGGGCTCGAGCTCCACGCCCTGGAGCCTCTTGATGAGCTTGGGCGTGATCTTTCTCCCGGCCTTGAGGACCACCTCGCCGGAACCCTTGATTTTGATGTCGTCGTCGACCTTCAGGCCCCTCAGGTTGGAGATGTCGATGTGCTTGTAGATCTTGCCGTCGCCGACGAACTCGTAGCGGTGCGTGGGATAGTACATCCCGAGGATCTCCTGGTTGGAGTATCCCATGGCCTTGAGCAGCGTCGTGACCGGCATCTTGCGCCTGCGGTCGATCCTCAGGTAGAGGATGCCCTTGGCGTCGAAATCCAGGTCGATCCATGAGCCGCGGGCCGGGATGATCCGTGCGGAATAGAGGAGCCGTCCGCCGGACTGGGCCCGGGCAGTGGCCTTGTCGAAGAATATGCCGGGCGAGCGGTGGAGCTGGTTGACGATCACGCGCTCGGTTCCGTTGATTATGAAGGTGGAGGAAGGCGTCATGAGCGGGATCTCGCCGAAGTACACCTCCTGCTCCTTGATGTCGCGGATGCTCTGGGTGCCGGTCTCTTCGTCGCGGTCCCAGACCACGAGCCGAACCTTGAGCGTCACTGAGGCTGCAAACGTGAGCCCCTTCTGGATGCACTCATCCATGTCGTACTTTGGCTCCCCGAGGCGATATTCAACAAACTCCAGGGAGGCATCTTCATTAAAGTCCTTGATGGGGAACACAGATTTGAACACCGACTGAAGACCAACGTCCTTCCTTTTCTCAGGTGCGATATCTTTCTGCAGAAAGGCACTGTAAGACTTCTTGGGCAACTCCACGAGATCGGGAATGTCGAGGATCGCCTGCCTCTTTGCAAAACTCTTGCGCCTTACGTGTGGGTCCAAAAGGATTTCTTCTATCATCTACGGTCTTCCTTTTTTGGGTTTGTGTTGTTTTTCAGTACCTATAATTTATCACAAATTTATAGCACAAAAGGGGTTGGCGTAAACCAACCCCATAAAAATGATCGTTTCGGAGAGAGACTACTTGATCTCCACTACCGCGCCTGCCTCCTCGAGCTTCTTCTTGGCGTCCTCTGCGTCGGCCTTGGCAATCCCTGACTTGATGGTCGTGGGGGCGCCTTCGACCGCTTCCTTGGCCTCCTTGAGGCCGAGGTCCGTCAGGGAGCGGACAACCTTGATGACCTGGATCTTCTGAGCGCCTGCGTCCTTCAGGACTACGTCGAACTCGGTCTTCTCTTCCACCTCGGCTGCCGCGGGGGCTGCGCCGGCTGCCGGCATGGCCGCCATCATGCCCACGGGGGCTGCTGCGCTCACACCGAACTTCTCCTCGAGCTCCTTGACGAAACCGGCGAGCTCGAGCACTGTCATGTTCTCGATATATTTGATTACATCTTCTCTGGTAATGTCAGCCATGTCTCTTACACTCCTTGTTTTTGTTTTTCAATTGCACTGAGCACATACAGCAGCTGCCTCAGCACTGCGGCCATGACCCCGACGAAATTGCTCACCGGGGCATTGATGGAGCCGAGCATCTGGGCCAGGAGTTGTTCTTTTCCCGGCATCTTTGCGAGTTCCTGAACGTCGTTGGCGGTAAGGACCTGTTTGCCGAGCACGCCGGTCTGGATCTCCAGCTTCTCGTTCTCCTTTGCAAAGTTCACGAGGATCTTTGCAATGGCGACCGGGTCCTTGAATGCCATGGCAACGGCGGTGGGACCAGCAAAGGAGTCTTCGAGCAGGTGTGCCGGAAGGTCCTGGGAGGCCCGCTCGAGGAGGGTGTTCTTCACCACCTTGTAGGTTCCGCCTGCGGCCTTGACGCTCTTGCGCAGCTGGGTTATCTTCTCAACGTTGAGCCCCATGTAATCGGTCACGAAGACCGCCTGGGATTTCCACAGCTCATCGCGCAACTGATTGACCGTAACTTCCTTCTTTTCCTTCTTCAATGAATTACCTCACCCCTTTCGTTTATGGTCTATCCTGTCAAAGGGTGCCGGGGAACCTCCCAGATCTCGGCGGGCTGAAGTATTAAGTCTGCCTTCAAAAGCTCAGACGCCCGCTGTCTTTGACCAGGACGCTATACAAACGTTTATTTCAGCAATGCGGGAACTTCGACCGGGTCCACCTTGACGCCGGGACCCATGGTGCACGAGACGGTTACGCTCTTGAGATACGTTCCCTTGCTCGACGAAGGCTTCAGCTTCATGATCATCTCGAAGAGGGCCTTCGCGTTGTCGCGGATCTTGTCTTTGCCGAAGGACACCTTGCCGATGGCGCAGTGGACGATGCCCACCTTGTCCACGCGGAAGTCCACACGGCCCGCCTTCATCTCACCCACTGCCTTGGCCACGTCGAAGGTGACGGTGCCCACCTTGGGGTTGGGCATCATGCCGCGGGGGCCCAGGATCTTGCCCAGCTTGCCCACGGTGCCCATGGTGTCGGGGGTGGCGATGACCTTGTCGAAATCGAGCCAGCCGCCCTGAATCTTCTCGGCCATGTCTTCCGCGCCCACGTAGTCGGCGCCGGCGTCGAGGGCTTCCTTCTCCTTTTCGCCCTTGGCGAACACGAGCACGCGGGTCGTCTTGCCCGTGCCGTGGGGGAGCACCAGGGAGCCGCGGACCATCTGGTCGGCGTGACGGGGGTCGACGCCCAGCCTCATGGCCACGTCGACGCTCTCGTCGAACTTCGCGTATGCGGTTTCCAGAACGAGACTGAGCGCATCTTCCAGCTTATATTTTTTCTGGGGGTCAACCTTTGCTTTGACCTCGAGATATTTTTTTCCACTCTTCGCCATGACTCATTTCTCCTTAATCAACGATCTCAATACCCATGCTCCGAGCGGTGCCGGCGATGATGCGAACAGCCTGATCCATGTCGTCGGTGTTCAGGTCTTTCATCTTCTGGTTGGCAATGTCCTTGAGCTGGTTTCTGGTGAGCTTGGCCACCTTGTCCTTGTTGGGAATCGATGAGCCTTTCTCGATGCCGGCTGCCTTGATGAGCAGCGTCGATGCAGGCGGACTCTTGGTGATGAAGGTGAAGGAACGGTCCGAGTACACCGTGATGACCACCGGTATCTTGAACCCGCGCTGCTTGTCGGTTGCGGCGTTGAATGCCTTGCAGAATTCCATGATGTTCACCCCGTGCTGACCCAGAGCAGGTCCGACCGGGGGGGAAGGCTTCGCTTCGCCTGCGGGTATATGAATCTTGATTTTCGCCAGTACGTTCTTTTTTGCCATGTGCTACCCCTTGGGTCTATTTCTTGGTTATCTGATCAAAATTCAATTCAACCGGCGTGGACCTGCCGAAGATGCTCACGAGCACCCTGACCTTGCCCTTGTCCGGCTTGGTGTCATCAACAACGCCGCTGAAGTTCTGGAACGGTCCTTCATTGACGAGGACTTCGTCGCCTACGTTGAATTCGCTCTTATAGACGTGACCTTCCGCCCCTTCCTCGAGCTGGGCCCGCAAGGTTTCCACTTCCGAGTCGGGGATGGTGGCAGGGGACACCCTGCCGCCGACGAATCCGGTGATTTTGGGGGTGTTCATCACCACGTGCCACGTCTTGTCGGTGAGGATCATGCGCACGAGAATGTATCCCGGGAATGTCCGCCTGCTGGCCGCCTTCTTCTTTCCAGGGGCCGCCTTGGGCGCCTGCTCCGAGGGGACGAGGATGCCGTCGAAGTACTCTTCGACGTGGAAGGCCTTCACCCTCTCTTCAAGGGATTTTTTCGCCTTCTGCTCGTAGTTCGAGTGCGTGTGAACCACGTACCACTTGTGTCCCTGGTCTCTGGTTTCTTCCATACTCATCCCACTCAAGTCATGAAGAGCCGGATCACGGAGGAGATTCCGGCATCGACGAGGGCCAGGAAGATGGCGATCACCACGCTCATGAAGAGCACGGCCACCGTCCCGCTCATGACCTCTTTCCTGCCGGTCCAGGTGACCTTCTTCAGCTCGGCCCTGACTTCCTTCAGGAATCTCTTAATGATCTCGATCTTTTCCTTGATATCTATCATATCCCTCAAATCCAAATTGGCAGGCCAGGAGGGACTCGAACCCCCAGCATCCGGATTTGGAGTCCGGCGCTCTGCCAATTAGAGCTACTGGCCTGCACTCGTTTATTTTGATTCCTTGTGTAACGTATGGGTCCTGCAGAATGCGCAATACTTCTTCAGTTCCAGCTTTTCCGTGCTCTTCTTCTTGTTCCGAGTGGACATGTAGTTCTTCCTTTTGCACTCGGAGCATGACAGGGTTATCTGATCTCTCATCTCTTATCCCACTTTGCTCGATGACGTTCTTACTCGATGACTTTGACGATGACGCCTGAGGCAACGGTCCTGCCGCCTTCGCG
>DAOPXM010000053.1:0-14816 GCA_035352355.1 Deltaproteobacteria bacterium
TCAGGGTCTAGTGTGCGTGCGCACGTGGGGGTTCGAGTCCCCCTCCCGGCACCACTATTCACTCATGGGTAATTGCTGAAACCTTGTTCGTATCAGTTCATTGGCTATAATGCGCTATTCATAGTACATTTCACGCCTCATATTTCCCAGTATTTGATGCCCAGTGGTTAGAGAGCGGCCTGGCATGTACGTGAAAAACATGTTACTGTTCTGGAATTCCGTACAAGCTACGATCAAGATTAATATGCCATAAATATTAATAAAACATGAATCAAGCAAAGATTTCACGACATATTCACGTTTCATTCGTTATCATGAAGGCCAGGGGTTAACTACCATATGAAGGAAACTCTTCATACATTGGCTCGATTCACCTATGTGATCATCATCCTTGCCTCATTTGTCACGGTCATAATGAGGTATGCGGAACCCCTGACCGACGGTGACTTGTGGTTTCACCTTGCCTACGGGCGGTATTTCGTTGAGAACCTCACCCTGATCCCGGACCATTCGATCTTCAGCTGGACACCGGGGGACACACCGTGGATATACTGCGCGTGGATACCTGAGCTGGTCCTCTACTTCATCTACGAGATCGGCGGGATGTCCGGCCTGATGGCCATGAGGTATCTGATCATCGCACTCTTTATGCTCATGGTTTTCCTTCTTTACCGTACCCTGCAGAACGATCGAGATCTCATGCCCGCCGTTGTGCTCATATTGGTTAGCGGCCTGCTCATGGCCAAGGCGGGTCTCCGGCTGAAGGCCGATATATTTTCGTTCTTCTTCATGTCCATAGTATCCTGGCTCTGGTTCTCCTTCAAATCCCGACAGCCAAGAGACATGAGGATCCTCTATGCCTTCCCCGTGTTATTCCTCCTCTGGGTGAACTCCCATGTGGGCTTCATCTTCGGTTTCATCTTTCTCGCCCTGGTCTTTACAGGCGAGATCATCACCTTTCTCGCCGGTTCGGCAGAAAGGCTCGATCGGAGGTCGATAAAAACCCTGTTTCTCGTGAACGTTCTCTCGGGGCTGACTGTGTTCATAACTCCCTACGGGTGGAGATATCCCGCACAGATCCTTGACCAGCAGGTATTCAAGTCCGCCGAGTTTCACAGTTTCATAAGCGTGCTCATGGAATTCCAGTCCATATTCTATACCGACGCAGCCCCTCTTCACTTTATCGACTACCTCGTGGTCTCTGCCGGGATATTCGCAGTCATCTTCATTCTCGGTGCCAGGGGGCGAGGAACAGACTGGGGCGTGCTCTTTCTCAACGCCTTCTTCGCTGTCCTGTATGTGAAATATCTGAGGCTGACCTATTACCTGGTCATTGTCTTCGTCTTCTCGTCCATCTACCTGATGAATGGCGTCTCTCTCCCCGACGGGTCGTTCCTGAAGAGAAAGCGGGGAAATCTCGCGATTAATGGGGCCGCTGCTTTACTCATGATCTTTTTCGCGGCGAGGGCGCAGATGGAGGTGCTCTACTCCCCGGGCATCGGGCTCAATGTTCTCCACCAGCCCCCGGTCCATGAAGCAGAGTACATCAAGACCACGTTTCCCGGGCTAAGGGTCGGAAACGATTATGAAAGCGGAACATACCTGCTCTGGTCGCTCTGGCCCGACAACAAGATCCTCATCGATGCGAGGCAGGGGCCATATGGCTCCCTGAATCATGAGCACGGCAAATTCGAGGATGCCAGGGACAGGGGCATCAGGGATTCCTTTGTCCGCAAATACAGCTGCGACCTGTGGATAGTCACCTACAACACCGACCTGCCGTATTACTTTCTCAAATCCCCGGACTGGAGGCTTGTTTACTACGGGTCGGCGGCGTGCGTTTTCCTCTCAAGGCACATCGACCATCCCGGGGTACACGGGGTGTCGGATGCCATCGGGACTTTGAATTTCTACCAGTCTCTACCAGTTGCACATTTCGCGTATAGTGCAGGAGATCTTAAGGTTGCCAAAAAGCTCTTTCTGGGCCTGAAACCATTTCCCTTCTCCGTCGATCAAAGAAAGATCGCGCTGGAAGAGATGGTAGGGCTGGGCGATGCGCTTTATATAAGGAAACACTATAATGATGCCGCGGAAATCTTTTCACATGCAATCGGTTTGAGTCCCGGCCGTTCTGCATTGTTTGTCAAGTTGGGCAATGCCCAGTGCCGCGCAGGCATGTTTGAGGAGGCCGTGAAGAGTTTCAAGAGTGCCCTCAGCCTGACCCCGGGTCTCGGTGCCGCCCATGATGGCCTGGCAAATACATACCTCCTCACCCACAGGCCGGATGATGCGATACGGCATTATAAAGAAGCCTTGCGTATAGACCCCGGTAATGTGGCAGCCGTGAACAACCTCGCTCTTGCGAATCAACAGAAACAGGCAGCCGTGCAGATAGCCCGGTTGAAGAAACAACTCGAGGAACACCCGGCTGACCCGAGACACATCGATGCGCTTGCCCACGGTTACGGGACAATCGGTGATTACGAAAATGCCCTGACATATTTCAAGCAGCTGGTTTCCCTGCAACCCGAAAGGCCGGACATCTACTATAACATCGCATGTATATACGCACGCATGGACAGGGTGGACGAGTCATTGGACTGGCTCCAGCAGGCAATCAAGAAGGGTTTCAGCGACCGGCGGATGATGGTGCTTGACAAGGACCTGGATAATGTCCGCACCTCCCCCGGCTTCATGGAGATGATGAAGTCTGTCCGGTAGTGCCCTGCCCCTCTCAGGAAGAGTGCGCTTCCGTTCAGTCGAATATCCTCTCGATGATGTACGGCTGCCTTTTCCTCACCTGATCCAGGGTTCTCCACAGATATTCGCCGATGATGCCGAGCATGAGCATCTGGACGCCTGACAACACGAGAATGACGATCATCAGTGGGGCCCAGCCCTGGACAGGCACGGTTCCAAGCAGTTTGCCGACGAAGATGATGAACGCGTAGATAAATCCCACGAGCGCCACGATGAGGCCAATCACGGACATTGCTCTGAGGGGGAAGTAGGAGTAGCTCAGGACCCCATCGATGAGATATTTTATCTTCTTGCTGAAGGTCCACCGGGATGTGCCGATCATCCTCTTCTGTCTTTTGTAGGGGATGAACTTGATCTCATACCCGGTCCACAGGATCTGCCCCTGGAAGAATGCGTTCGCCTCCTGATTTTCAAGGATAATGTCCTTCACCGTGCGGCTCACGAGAACATAATCGAAACCCTTGCCGGGCATGTTCTCGAAGCTCAGCTTCTTCATCATGGAGTAGAATATACCCGACGTGCCACGCCGGAAAAAGGATTCGTCCCTGGATTCGCGGGTGCCCACGACGATGTGGTATCCATCGCTGAAGTGATAGTCCATCATGTCGTTGATGAGTTCGGGCGGGTCCTGGAGGTCGGCCGATATGGATATGATGCATTGTCCCCTGGCGAGCCGGTAACCCGCCATTATGGCCTGCAGCTGTCCGAAGTTGCGCACGAACTTGATCACCTTGCACGTGTCGGGACAGGAATTCCGTATCTCCATCAATTCACCAAAGGAATTGTCCCCTGACCCGTCATCCACAAATATGATCTCACCTCTCCTCCCGGGGTTCCTTTTCAGGACCTTCTCCACCAGCGCCTCATGGATGACCTTGAGGCTGCCTTCGTTGTAATAAACCGGGATCACGATGGAATAATCAATTGCTCTGCTGTCCATAGGCCAACCTCGAAGCTATCTCTCGGGCATTGTGCATAATAAATTGTATCATGTCGCAGATTCTATCGATGTCTTCGATCCCGACAGAGGTCCCCGTGGGCAGGCTGAGCACCTGCGAGAGGACTGTCTCCGTGTTCGGGAGAAGGAGCCCGGCGTGCGGAAAATACGACCTGTAGGGCTCCATGGCATGGCAGCCGGGGTAGAAGTAGCGCCTCACCAGGACATTCTCCGCATGCATGGTCTTCACGATGTCGTCCCTGGAAAGAGGTGCCTCCTCTTTGTCAACCTTGACGATGACATACTGATAATTCGGGTTCTGGCCCTCGTCATACTTGATCAGCTCAATGCCTGGCATGTCCTCGAGCCTTTGCTCGTATGTTTCATAATTCCTCCGGTTGACGCTGATGAATTCATCCAGGGAATCCAGGGAGGTCAGACCCATTGCAGCCGATATTTCGCTCATCTTCCCGTTTGTACCGATGTATATCACATTGTCATATCCCGAAAACCCGAAGTTCTTCATGAGTCTGATCTTTTTCGCCAGATCGTCGTTGTTGGTGACCACGGCGCCGCCTTCGAAGGTGTTCACGAACTTGGTCGCATGGAAGCTCAGGACCTCGGCGTCGCCGAAGTTGCCGATCATGTGCCCGTTGTAGGTGCAGGAAAATGCGTGGGCCGCATCGAAGAGAAGCTTGAGGCCGTGTCTTCGCGCGAGCCTCGTGAGGGAAGCGATGTCACATGGGCGACCCCAGAGATGAACACCGATGATGCCTGTAGTCCTCGGGGTTATCATCTTTTCAACCGATTCAGGATCAATGTTGCACGAGCAGCTCTCTATGTCGCAGAAAACCGGCGTTATCTCCTGCCACTGGAGCGCATGAGCCGTGGCGATGAAGGTGAGGGACGGCACTATAACCTCGCCCTTCATTTCCAGTGCACGGATCGCTATTTCCAGTGCAACGGTACCATTGCACATGGCAATGCAGTGTTTCACCCCGAGGAAGCCTGCTATCCGGTTCTCGAATTCCTGGACACAGGGCCCGTTGTTGGAGAACCACCTGTCGTCCAGGATCCTGTTGATCCTTTCGAGGAGGATCTGTCGGTCACCGATGTTGGGTCGACCCACATGGACCGTGGATGTGAACAGTGGCTGTCCACCGAAAATGGCAAGATCAGATATCTTTGTCTTCATAATGAAAACGAGGGTCCACTCCCTGGCTGTCTCAGGATCGCGATGCACTCTCCTGTAATCTGACGTGTACCCGGTTGTTCACGCACGATGACCTCGCACATGCGAACACGATCCATGGTACAACGCCCAGGCGTTGAGTAAGGCCTGCTCCTAGCCTTCCTTCCTGATCTTGATGACCTTCCCCGGCACGCCCACTACCGTGGCACCCGGGGGAACGTTCTCGATGACGGTGCTGCCAGCCCCGATGGTCGACCATGCACCGACATGGACACCCTCTATGACATTGGCCCCGGTTCCCACGTAACAGCCCTTGTCCAGCCTGACGCACCCAGATATGTGGGCACCCGGTGCCAGCGTCGTGAAATCCTCCATGATCACGTCATGTCCGACCGTGCAGTCGAGGTTGATGTGTACATGATCGCCAATGGTTATGTTGCTCGTCAGGATGCTTCCCGCGGCAATGACGCAACCAGTGCCGATGCTCGTCCATCTGGTAAGTACCGCTGTGGGATGTATGACAGAGCAGTATTCGACACCCACGTCCTTGGCGCGCATGATCACGTCGAACCGTGACCTGGGATCGCCAATTGCACAGATGGCCTTGATGCGACTCTTGCCCTTGAACCAATCCAATCCGCCCAGCACCGGCTTGTCGTTCACACGCGTTCCCGTTTGCGCGTATTCGGGATCGACGATGAACCCTATGACTTGGTACAGGGCCTTCCTGTCATTTACCGCATCGAATACATCGAGGACTTCGCGTCCGAACCCCCCTGCACCGATGATGACAACATCCTGTGGCTGCATATGGGCCTTTCCCGATCAAGGTCCTTGAAACAATGTTCATTTCACGCTGCGAAAAGTATCAACTGTTTTTCCAATATATCTATCTAATATTATTTGAGCAATACATATTATAGGGTCGACGGCAATCTCCTGTGGTCCATAAAGCCTCGTATCTGGGCGATCCTGTCTGGTACGGCCTGATATCCCGTAGTATCTTGCTCCCAAGACACCCCCGTGATGCAAGATGATAAAGGAGATGCGTCAATAATTGAGATGGCCTGGGAGCAACACGCTGACACAATGAGTGGCAGAGGATCGCTTCTGTTGAGATCACAGAGGCATTCGGCTTGTGTTCGTACATTCAATGTGTCATTATTCCGAAATATTTTATACATGTTGGGAGTCTCGTCGTGGATCTACCCTGGAAATTAATTTTCTCACTTTCTCTTGTTTTTCTTCTCTCTTCCTGCAGCGGCAGCGATGGAGGTGACGGAATTCCTGGTTCTGGCGACTACACGGTCAGGTACGAGGTGGAAGGCGGTTCGGGCCTCATCAATGAGGCGGACGTCACCTACATCGATGCAGACGGCATCGAACAGGCTGTCACCGACGCCCCCATTCCCTGGACCTATTCCTTCAAGGCCCCGGCCGATGCGGATCTCTCCCTGAAGGCCGTGCTGCACGGCTCGGGTTCAACCACGCTGTATGCCACCATGACCGTGAACAACACCTGCTGGATAGACGACAGGACCTTTGTCGCTGAATCGCCTGTTTCCGTCTCCGGCACGCCCGAGGACATCATGACGACCTGTCCGAACCAGGGCGGGGCCACGGTCTTCTGACCTGCCGGCCATACCATGAATGATGCTTCGGCAAGAAATCGCTCGATAGGCCCGCGACAGCAGAACCGTGCTGCCATGAGAAACGTCATCGTGGATGCCGCGGAGAAGGTCTTTTCCTCGAAGCCCTTCTCGAAGGTGAGCATGCGGGACATCGCCAAGGAGGCGGGCATCTCCCCCGCCCTCATCTACCGCCACTTTCCCGACCAGCAGCACCTCTTCGTGGAGGCGTTCCTGAGGGGGACCACGCCCCTCCTGGATCAATTCGCCGGACACATCGCGAAGAATAGGAAGCCCCGGCTGGAAGAGGCAGCGGACATATTCATCGCCTACCTGACCGAAAACGAGCAGTACTTCAAGATGATGACCCACTTCATGCTGGAGGGCACCGTGCACGAGGGCCTGCTCGACACCCTGGACGCCATCGAGCGGTCCATGCTCGACCGGTTCGATGTGCTCTTCCGCAAGGCAGGGGCGAAAGAAGACGTCCGCCTCGTCTCCCACTGCTTCTTTGCCGCGCTCAACGGCATCCTCATAACCTTCCGCAGGCACCCGGGCAGGAGCGACGAGGAGGTGGACCGGCACATGCACCGCATCGGGCACATCATGGCGCGGATGTTCCTTCTGGCTATCAACTCCACAAACGAGGACGTCTTCTCCTGAACGCCGCGTCCTGGTTGAACCTAGGAGCACACCTCCCGAAGCGCGCAGTCCTGGTATGCGTGGTAGAGCCGGTGGCAGAAGGCGTCCCACCTGCTGCACACGTCCATGGTCGCATCGTCCATGGTGAACAGGCTCGGCCAGGCCACGAGCTCCTGCATCTCGGCGCCGAGGTCACCGGCGAGCTTCCCATCGGCCCCGGCAAGGATGTCCCTGACGAAGTCCCCGGCCCCGTACCAGCTCCCTGCACGCTGGAAGTCCCGGTGGATCTGGGTCAGCAGCACGTTCCGGGGCCCTTCCCACAGCTCGTTGATGGCCGAGTCGCGGAAGAGCCTCGGCAGGCAGGAGAAGTCCTCCATGATGCCGTGGCCGCCGAACACGGACATGGCCATGCGGATGATGTCCGTGCTGTCCCAGCTGGCAGCGATCTTCTGGAGCATGATGAGCTCGCGCACGGCAAAGCGCCTCCTCCTCATCTCAGGGCCCTCGTCGGTGAGCAGGCCGCCCTTGAGCCCGCCCTCGAGCTGCAGGAAATCACGGTAGAGCCGGAAGGCCGCGGCGGTGGTCCTCCTGGCCGAGGTGTCCATGGAGCGGAGCTGGTTCGCCAGCATGGGGAACTCGGAGATCTTCACGCCGAAGGCCTCCCGGAACGTGGCGTAGCGCTTCGCCTCGCGCACGGCCCGGGTCATGAAGGCGGCGGCGGACAGGCCCACGGTGAGCCGCGAGTACGTCAGCACGATGCCCACCACGTTGGCCACACCCCGGTCCAGGGGTCCCAGGGGATAGGCCACCGCCCCGTCGAAGGTGATCTCGGCCGTGGTGAGCTCGCTCGTGCCCATCTTCCACTTGATGCGGTCGATGGTGTAGCCGTTCCTGATCTCCCGTGCCCTGTTGCCGGGCAGCCAGGAGGGCACCACGAAGAGCGCGACCTTCTCCGAGCCCGCGGGCTTGGCCGTGACCACGGCATAGTCCGCGTGGGTGGCCGAGCAGAAGAACTTCGTGCCGTAGAGCCTCCAGGTGCCGTCCTGTTCGAGAGCCTCCAGCACGTTGGACGGCACGTCGGAGCCCCCCTGGATCTCGGAGAGGTACTGGGCGCCGATGGCGAATTCTCCGTCGATGCCCTCCCTGCAGTGCTCGAGGATCCGCCGGGTCTCCGGGGTGTCCGCGAACCTGTCCAGCAGTGCCACGAGACCCTCGGTGCAGGTCACCGGGCAGGCGATGCAGGCCTCGCCGTTCTGGTAGATGAGGAACATCTTGGCGAGCCTGAGCCACGGGCTTGTCCTCTTTGAGAACAGGGCCTCGGAAAAGACCTCCTTCTCCATGATCTCGGTCTGGGCCGGGCGGACGATCCGGTCGATGCGGTGGTTGTGGCCGTCGTAGTGCATGACCGAGGGTCTCTTCTCGGGCCAGGCGATGGCCTCGGAGAAGTCCTTCCAGCGGAACGAGACCTTCGGTGACATCCGGCTCAGCTCTTCGTGAACCGCAGGCCATGCAGGTCCGGAAAAATATTTCACCACCTTCTGGAAGAACTCGTCGTCGCGGTAGTAGTCGAATCCGTTCCTCCACGCGAGGTACTCGTCGAACGCATAGGGGTTGTTACGGTCGGGTAAGGACATTGCGGGACCTCCATGACTCGTCGTGAGGCATCGACTATAGGACAGGAGGGCAGAAATGTAAACAGTGTTTAAACCAATGAAACATACGGCAGGCCCCTACGTGGTCGGCCCCTGGAGCCAGGCGATGAGCTCATCCCGTTCGTTTCCAGGAAGCTGCACGGGGTAGGCCGTATCCATGGAGGCCGACGTGCCGACTGCTTCGAGCCACCGGTCCTGGGCAGGGATGATGAGCTGGAGCACCGTCTGGTCGGTCATGCCGAGTCGCTTGGCGAGCTCGACCTGGCCCATGAACAAGGGCTTTTCGGCAAGGCCGGTGACGAGGTAGCTGAACAGGCTTGAACGGACCACGGTGACGTCACTCCCCCTGATCGTGCCTTTCCACGCACGGGCATACCCGGCGCCCGATTCCACGGTGGACCGCAGGTCCTCGAAGGCCTTACCCGTTGTGGTGGAGCAGAGGTCCATGACCTCGGCCCTGGTGAAGTTCCGGTACCTGTAGTTCACCTGCCGGTACGGCCTCACCTGGAACATGACCTTGTCGTATCCCCGAAGGATCTGGAGCGACGGCCTCTTGCCGATCTCCAGGTGGTGGCCGTTCACCCTGACGCCCTTGACGTGGGCCGTGCGCGAGTCCATGAATTCCAGCAGCCCCCGGGGTGTCTGCACCTCGGTGTAGGTGAAGGGGAACATCCCGCTGGACGATGCGACCCTGAGCATGAGGTACACGACCAGGGCCATGCCGACCAGCACCAGCGCCACGTTCAGGGCGGCCCTCCTCTCAGCCATCCCCGCCCCCCTGCCCTGTCGCGAGCTCCCTGATGACCCGGGCAAGCCCCGGGTCCCTGATCTTGTCGATGTCAGCCGGGTCGATGGAGGGCCTGCGGACAGGAGGGACTGTCCTCTTCCTCGGTGCTGCCCTGCGCGCCATGCCGAACCTGCCCTCGACCGAGTGGACCCTGACCTTCACGATCTTCCGGACCTGCTCCTCGATGGCCCCGGAGAGCAGTCCCACCTGCTGGGCCCACGCCGGTGAGTCGCACAGGACGTGCAGGACCCTGTTCCTGATGAGGACCGGCTCGGTGTGCGAGGCCAGCACCTCGCCGGCGATCTCGGCCCATTTGCTGCGGATCTTCATGACCTGGCCGATCTGCCTATTCTGGCCCGCCAGCACGTCTCCTATCCTGCGCATGCTGCAATGATCGGGGAAGGGGAATGAATTGTCAAGGTGTTCGGCACGAGGGGATGCACATCATTCATTGGTTGTTGTCTTTCAATTGACCTGCCCGAGTTCGTCGACTTCCCGATATTTTCCGGGATGTCGACGAATCCGGGCAGGCTGAGACGCCAACAAACCAGCAATGACTGCCGCATGGAATGGTTCCCCACCGATCTCCTTTTCAAGGGGAGGAAACATCTCCGATTTCATCGAGCACTGCCAGAAATGCCTTCATGTCATCTGGCATGTCGCAGGTGAATTCCATGTATTCACCTGTGTCCGGGTGCCTGATCCCGAGTGTGGCGGCATGGAGCATCTGCCTTCCCAGCCCCTTCACGTACATCCTGAGCCTGGTGTCCGCAACGCTACCGGCACGCCTCCTGCCGCCGTAGACCGGGTCCCCTGCCACGGGGTGGCCGGCGTCGGACAGGTGGACCCTGATCTGGTGGGTCCTGCCGGTCTCCAGCCTCAGGCGCAGCAGGGAAAACTCCTGCCACTCGGCGAGGACCTCCCAGTGGGTCACGGCCCTCCTCCCCTGCCCGGAGCGGCTGGTCATGCGCGTGCGGTCCTTCGGGTTCCTCTGCATGAAGGTCTCGATGGTGCCTGTCTTCTTGGGCATGCGGCCGTAGCACACGGCCAGGTATTCCCGCCGGTGCGCGTGGGCCTTGAAGGCCGCGGACAGCGCCGCATGGGCCTGGCCGGTCCTCGCCACGACCATGACCCCGGAGGTCAGCTTGTCCAGGCGGTGGACTATGCCGGGCCTGCCCGGGTCCCCCACGGTGCCGATCTCGGGGTACCTCGCCAGCAGCGCGTTGACCAGGGTGTCGGTGCCGGTTCCCGCCCCGGGGTGCACAACCATGCCTGGGGGCTTGTTGACGACCACGAACCAGGGGTCCTCGTGGACGATGTCCAGGGCGGTCTCGGTGGCCGGGAGTACCCCTGCCTCTTCCTCCTCTTCCCATGCACCGGATACGTGCATGCCCGGCTTGAGCCTGAAGGAAGGCCTCTTCCTGGCGCCGTCCACCAGCACGCGGCCCTGCCCGATGAGGCGGGCCGCATGGGACCGGCTGAGGCTCAGGTGCTGGGACACGAACACGTCGAGCCTGCTCGCCGTGTCCCGGCCGGCAACGAGGTCTATCTTCTCTTCCATGGCAGGAGGGACATGACGCGGTCTACCTTCAGGGCCCGTTTCAGGGCCGGCATGACCGCGTGAGCCGCCCGGTAGCCGCCGGTGATGTAGGTGTCCACGTCCTCGAACTCGGACCAGTCGGCGTCCCCCACCTCGGGGTGGATCACGAAGTCCGCGTCCCGGACACGCAGGGTGTTCATGAGGAGCCTCGACACGTCGCCGGCCCGCATGAGGATGTCCATGCTGTTCCGAATCTCATCCTTGTAGTTGATGGGCTCGACGTCGCGGGAGACATCGACCGCAACGACGAAGCGCGCACCGAGCACCCGTGCGGCCGAGATCGGGACCGACTCGGCCCAGCCGCCGTCCACGCACACCCTCCCGTCGATGGGCACGGGCGGCAGGATGCCGGGCACGGCGCTGGAGGCCTTCACCGCGATGCGCAGCGGCCCGGAGCGGATGATCATGGGCAGCCCGGAGACGATGTCCAGGGCCATGCAGGCAAAGGGGATCCTCAGGCCCGAGAAGTTCTTGTCCGGCACGATGCGGTCCATCTCCGAGAAGAAGGCCCCGGCGGACACCACCGATTCCCTGAACATGAACCGGTAGAAGAAGTACCCCTTCTTGGCCGTGTCGAAGACCCTCTCGAAGAAACTCCGGTCCAGGTCGGAGCCCCCGGAGAGCATCTGGATCTTCTCCTTGAAATCCTTCGAGTCGAGCAGGGCCCTGATGGTCCGCTCCACGTCGCCGATGTCCAGGGTGTCGGCATAGAGCGACCCCACGATGGCGCCCATGCTCGTGCCCGCCACGAAGTCGGGCACGATGCCCGCCTCGAGCAGGGCCTTCATGGCGCCGATGTTGGCCAGGCCGCGGACCCCGCCGCCGCCCAGGGCAAGGCCGACCTTACCGGCCATGGCCTGTCACCTCGTTGATCGTGCGGGCGAGCACTGCCAGCTCCTGCCCGCCCACGGCCTTGAGATCGAAGATGAGGGAGTCGCCCTCGATGCGGCAGAGCACGGCCGGCCTGCATGAGCGCAGGAGCCCGTGGATCTCGTCGGCCCGGGGGGACTGCACGAGCACCCCCCAGGAGCCGAAGCTCTTGGTCGGCGCCGACCCGCCGCCGATGACGGCCCGGGTGGGCACGACGCGCGCATCCCCGGCCCGGATGAGCCTGAGCAGTTTCCGGGCCCGCTTCTTCACCTCGCCATCCGGCTCGGTGATCATCCTCAGGACCGGTATGCTGCCAGTCTTTCCCTGGGCCAGCAGCTTCAGGGTTGCGCCCAGGGACGCGATGGTGAACTTGTCCACGCGCACCGCCCGGTGCAGCGGGTGCCTGGCCATGGTCTCCACGAGGTCGGCCCTGCCCAGGATGATGCCGGCCTGGGGGCCGCCGAGCACCTTGTCCCCGCTGAAGCACAGCACGTCCGCACCCTGCTGCAGGCACGAGGGCACGGTCCACTCGCCCGGTATGCCGTGGGCGGCGAGGTCGAAGGGCACGCCCGAGCCCATGTCCACGAAGACCGGTATGCCGAATTCCCTGCCGAGCGCCGCGAGTTCCCCGATCTCGACCTCGTCGGTGAACCCCACCACCGAGAAGTTGCTCCGGTGCACCTTCATGATGAGCCCGGTGGCGCTGGACATGGCGTCGCGGTAGTCGGAGATCCTGGTCTTGTTCGTGGTGCCCACCTCCCGCATGAGCGCCCCGCTCAACGCCATGACGTCGGGCATGCGGAAGGAGCCGCCTATCTCCACGAGCTCGCCCCGGGACACGATGACCTCCCTGCCCCTGGCCAGGCTCGCGAGCACGAGCATGACCGCCGCGGCGTTGTTGTTCACCACGAGCGCGTCCTGGGCCCCGAAGCAGGCCCTCGTGATGGGCCGGATATGGTCCTGGCGCGAGCCCCTGTTCCCCCCAGGGAGGTCGTACTCGAGGTCGGTGTAGGACTCTGCCGCATCCGCGGCTGCACGGATCGCCTCCCTGGCCAAGGGTGCCCTGCCGAGGTTGGTGAAGACCACCACGCCGGCGGCATTGATCACCCTGACCAGCCCCGACTCCATGACGTCGCGGACCTCGGAGGCCACCTCCCGCGCCAGCTCTGCCGCGGAGGGGCTCCTGGCGACCCTGCCGCCCGCGATGGAGGCCCTGATCAGGTCGAGCCTGTCCCTGAGCAGCCTCTTGACGATCTCCTCGTCATAGGGAAGTTCCCTCATGGCCGGCTCCTTGAGCACGGCGTCCACCTTCGGGATGCTCCGGTATGCCTCGTTCACGGTTCGCCTCCACCCTCCGGGAATAGATCATGGTCAGGCTCCCTGCTGGGCACTGCCACCTGCCATACACGTAAGTATGCCATATCACGGCATGCAGTCAAGCAGAGGAGGAACACGTGCCAGGACACTCATGCTCCTGCCCCCCGGGGGGGGGGGCCATCCCGTGTCGACTTTGCTCAGCCTTCGTAACCCCTTGCACTGAGGCACCATTCCCTATACATTATCAATTGAGGGGTTGGCATATCCTGACATAATGCCATGCCCCCAGCGTGAGAGAAGCATGGGAAAACCCCAGACCATTGACCGCCACCTGTGCCACGGCAAGGACAAGGAGGAGAAGTACAAGGACCTCACCGCCCTGGACTACTGGTGGGGGCTGCGCGAGCTCGCCGCGGACTTCGACATCGCCAACTACGCCAGCGCGGACGGCGGGGAACTCACCCAGCGCCAGGAGCGGGAGATCGCCTACATCCAGCTCGTCCACTATACCGTGGAGGTCAAGCTCTCCGGGACCTTCTACCAGATGGAGATCATGGAGCGGCTCTTCTCTTCGCCCCTGGACGAGAGTTCGAGCCTCGACCTGAGGGTCTTCGAGGCCAAGGAGGCCTTTGACGCCCTGCACGGCGACCTCTACCAGGCCGTGTGCGCCATCTCCAACGAGCTCTTCATGCTGCTCAACAGGGATGCATACAGGCCCATCAAGGTGGACCGCACCAAGCCCATCGCCATGAGCCCTTCCGATCTGCGCTACTGGCTCAAGATCAACAAGCACAGGGACTACATCCACATCAGCGACATGATCAACAACTGCGACAACCAGCTCGACATCCGCCACCATGCGACCCACTACGGGGCTGTGCCGGTCTATGCCAATGCCAAAACAGGTATACTCTATCTTCAAAAGAATTTCAGGATGGGGGAGATGATCACCAAATATGACCTTGGCCGTCACATGAAAAAAGGTGGGTCCGTTTCAACGCTCGTTGAGAAGTCACGACCACGTGCGCAGAAGCTGTGCTCCTACATCAACGACATCTATCGGTTCATCTACCTGTCGGACCTGTTCGAGAATTTCATGGAAGACCGGCGTCTGAAGATTAAGGAAAGCTACAAACCCTACTGGAATCAGTAAGTAAACCTTATCGCTTTAATACTTTTTCCGGAATGAAATCTAAAAGATGGGTCAGCATAGGCACAACGAATTTCTATCTGTCTTCCAAAAGGCAGGAAACAATCTCCAGGACTATCCCTGCCCCTGGTAAAACATTCTTATCTCTTCAGCAACAAGATGGACCTTTTCTTTATCCATCTCGTAATAGAGCGGCAGCCTCAGCAGGCGATCGCTGATCGAGTCGGTCACCTCCATGCTCCCGGCCGTCCGGCCGAACCTCGTGCCTGCCGGTGATGAGT
>DAOPXM010000054.1:0-14489 GCA_035352355.1 Deltaproteobacteria bacterium
AGGTCCGGGAACAGGAAGTTGCCCAGGCTGTAGGCGATGAAACCGTGCCCGTAGCGTTCCACCCCCTGGAGCACGTGGGGGTGGTGCCCCACCACCAGGTGGGCCCCGCAGTCGATCATCCGGCGCGCCTGCTCCACCTGGACCGGGTGGGGATAGCGCCAGTCCTCCTTCCCCCAGTGGGGCGAGACCACGACGATGTCGGCCTCCCGGCGCAGGGCACGGATATCCTCTTCCAGCACCTCCATGTCGAGCGGGGCGATCCCCCGCACCCCTTCGGCGGCGTAGAAGGGGGAGTCGATGGCCACGTCGCAGCAGGACAGCACCCCCACGGTGACGCCCTTTCTTCCGATCAGCGCGGGCCTGCGCGCCTCCCGGAGGTCCGCCCCCGCGCCGCACCGCACCAGGCCGCTCTTATCGATGATCCCGAGGGTTTCGAACAGGGCCTGCTCCAGGTAATCGAGGACGTGGTTGTTCCCCAGGGTGAGGACCGAGAAGCCCGCACCTTTCAGGCCTTCAGCATACCCCGGGTGAGACCTGAGGCCCAGCTTCATGGGATAGGTCTCTCCTCCCAGGCAGAAGGGCGCCTCGAGGTTGCCCACGAGGACATCGTGCCTCTTGAGCAGGCGCTCCATGGGCGCGAAGGGATAGTGGGGCCCCCTGGTGCGATAGAGCCCGTCATAGCCGTGGGTGAGCGCTATGTCGCCCACGAAGCCGATGAGAAGCGTGCCCGTCCCCATCGCTCCCTACCCCCTTCCGGGACCGGGGATGAGCCTCCTGGCAAAGAGGTACTTGCCCGACCCCTCCCTGGGTATCCTGTCCACGAACTCATAGGTCAGGCGCATCCCCGGGCCGAAGAGCTTCTCGATCATCCTCTTCTGGTGCTCCAGGACGCCCTCCGAGGGCATGGGGTCCTTCGTGAGCCTCAGGGTGAGGTGGTCCGGGGCGTCCTGGACCATCTGCATCTGCCCCATGAGACCGGGGGCCTCGTCCACGAGGTACAGGACCAGGGCCGCGGTGGGGATGAGGCGCCCCTGGGGGGTGACGAAGGTATCCGCGACGCGGCCCGCGACGTTCTCCATGAGGGGAAGCCCTCTTCCGCACGGGCAGGCCCTGCCGGACATGACGCCGAGATCCCCCATGTCGTACCTGATGAGGGGCATCCCGTAGTTCACAAGGTCGGTGACGAGGACCGCGCCCGCGCCTGGCCTGCCTTCCATAAACCCTAGCCGGGGCACGGTCTCCACGTACAGGCACTCCGCGTTGATGTGCATGCCTTCGTGGGCGCCGCACTCCTGGGCCATGGGGCCTGCCTCGCGGGAGCGGTACGAGTCGAAGACAAGGCAGCCGAAGGCCTCCTCGATGAGCTTCCGCTGGTGGGGATAGAGCGGCTCCCCGGTGCTCACGACCCCTTTCACCGTGGTGCCGGCCGCGCCCGTGCGCACCATGTACCGGGCGAGCTCGCAGATGGGGCTGGTGAAGGCCGTCACCATGGCCGGGCGCCGCCGCTTCAGCTCCCTGATGAAGGCCTCGCTTGACCCGTCGTCCATGACGGCAGCCGGGTAGGTGATGACCCTCCTGTAGAAGGTGTTCCTGACCCGCGATTTCCACGTGCCGCCCCCGAGGTAGTCCTGGCCTGCGGGCCACACCAGGCCCATGCGCTCACCAACATCCCATCCCGCCCAGGAGTCGAAGCGGTGGACAGCCGCCTGCTTCATGGCGAGGCAGGCGTTGTCCCGGAAGAACCTCATCTTCACGCCCGAGGTTCCCCCGGTCTCAGCCGCATGGATCTCGTGAGCACCCAGGGTGTCCGCGACGAGGTCCTTCAGGTTGTCCCGGATGAGCTCTTTCGTGAGCGCCGGTATCCTGGCGAGCTCGTCAGCGTGCCTGAAGGCGTAGGGGTTGAAGCCGGACAAGTCGAAGAGGCCCCGGTAGTAGGCCGTGTGTTCGTACGCGTGCACGAGGAGGGCCTTGAGCCGTCTTTCCTGCAGGTCGAGGATGCGCTCCATGGGCCAGAACTGGCTCTCCCTGAGCTCGCCCAGGCGGTCCATGATCCCGCCGAGGCCGTCGCGCCGGGCGAAGAACGGGAACGACACCTCCCTGATGAAGAGCTTCAGCAGCCCTTCCCGTCTTGTGTTAAACCCGTTCGGCATGTATCCGGTCCTCTGAGAGCAGGACGTTCTGGACCCCGACTGTCAGCGCGGCCATCATGTACCAGAACCAGAACAGGGAGCCGTGGGTGAGGTTCCCGATGATCAGCCTCACCACAAGACCAAGTTGGATGGCGCTGATGACGTTTATGTAGAACAGATCGCCCGGATCCAAAGGATCGAGGCCCTGCTTGAGCTTCCGGGCCCTCTTCAGGACGACGTACATCCAGTAGAACCACGCGATGCTCGCCAGGCCGAGCTCGCCGATGAGCTCGCCGTACAGGTTGTGGGAGTAGAAGCGGTAGTGGAAGTACCTCGCCCTGGCCTCGGGGTAGCACCCGATCCCCACCCCCGTGACCGGCCTCTTCTGCATCATGGAGAGCCCGTTGAGCAGCCCGATGTACCGGTCGCTGCTCGACCTGCTGGCGAATATCCCTTCCTTGATGGTGGCCATGTGAGTGAGGTAGTCCGAGGCCGAGAACCCCACGAGGACCAGGAGCATGGACCCGACCATGACGGTGGCCTTCAGTTTGGCCCTTGCGAGGTAGAGCACCCCCAGGCAGATGAGGACCAGCCCCACGAGGCCTCCCCTGGACTTGGAGGCGTACACCCCGAAGACGAGGAGGACGAGCACCGCTGCGGAGAGGGCCTTCAGGTAGCCCTTCCGGCTCGCCAGGCCGAAGTAGAGCGTGATGGGGATGGCCTGGTTGAGCGTGTTGGCAAGTGCCACGTGGCCCGTGGCCTGCCCGAACCGCCCGTAGGCCACGCCCCCGTAGAGCTGGCTGAGCACCTCGCCGGAGAGGTAGTTCGAGACGGGCTCGTAGGCGATCCAGGCGGTCACCAGCACGAAGGCCCACAGGATCTTCGAGAGATCGGAGCGAGTTTTGATGGTGGCGACCACCATGACGTAGAACACGGTGACCCTCAGGAGGTTGTACCCGCCGAATTCCCAGGATATGGCCGGGTCGATGGAGAAGACCACAGAGATCATGCCCGCGAGGAACATGGCCAGGTAGGCGCGGTTGATGGGATTCTTCCCGGGCAGGAGCCTTTCCAGGCCCTGCACCTCCACGAAGATCCGCAGGAGCACGAACAGGGCGACGAGGAGCTCGAACCGCACCTGGCCCAGGGCGGGATACATGTCCCCGAGCTTCGCGTTCAGCACGATGAAGTAGGAGACGACCCCGTAGACCGGGTTGAACAGGGACAGGAGAAGGAAGAGGACGGCCAGGACGGGTAAGATGATCTGGATCGTTTCTGCCGAGGGCAGCATGGGACATGACCTCTACGGATTGCCGGCTTTCCCGGCCTTGAGATGCGACCGGAGGAAGGCCCTGATCCTGGCCTTCTCGTCTTCGGTGAAGAACCCCAGGGCGTGGATGAGAAGCGGGAACGACAGGACGACCGCCGTCTTGGCCAGCATGGAGAGGAGCAGGTCGTCCACCGAGACCTGCTGGGCCGCGAAGTAGACCACAACGGCGGCGATGAAGATCTTGGCCAGGCGTGCGGGCTCGAGGTGCACCCGGTAGAACCTCCTGCTGACGAGGTAGGTGGCGGTGGTGAGACAGGTGAAGGACGCCAGCGTGGCGCAGGCCGCCCCCCACACCCCGTAGACCGGGATGAGCAGGAAGTTCAGGAGCAGGTGCAGGATGCCGCTGGAGACATTGATGTACGCGAAGTACTTGGTCTTTTTCTCAATGATGATGCCCATGTTGAAGTGGTAGTGAAGGGTGAAGATCACGTCGGCCAGGACGATGACGGGCACGATCCGGTACGCTGACCAGAACTGCCTGTCCGCCATGACCATGAGGACCTCCCTGGTGAGGACCGCGGTGAGCAGGGCGGCCCAGGAGATGAGCACGAGGAAGTAGGTGAAGATCCTGCCGAACACCTCCTCCGAGTTGGGCTGTCTGCACACCTCGATGCGCCGGGGCTGCCACACCTGGTTGAAGGGTTCTGACACGAGGATGCCCGGGAGGAGGCCGAACCTGAAGCTCAGGGCGTACAGGCCTGCGTCGGCGATGGAGCAGGAGGACTTGATGAAGAACCGGTCCGAGATGCGCGCCACGATGGAGCACAGCTCGGACGGCACCATGGGCAGGCCGAACGAGAGCATGTCCCTGATGATCCGCGGGGAGAACTTCAGCCCGGTCCTCAAGAGCTGAGGCACGTTGAGCACGAGGAAGGCAGCCATGGAGGCCACGAGCGTGCTGACGAAGATGCCGAGCACCCCCAGGTTCAGGTAGACGATGAGATAGATGTTGAGGCCGATGGCGAGGCACAGCCTCAGGATGGAGATGACGTTGTACTGGATGGAGCGCATGGTGGCCCTCAGGTAGTACAGGCCTATCACGTTCATCATCTGGAACCACATGGAGCCGAAGGCGAGGAGGAAGAGGATGGAGAGGCCATCGGAATCGAGGATGCGCCTGGACAGCAGCGGCGACGCCAGGGACAGCAGCACCACGAAGAAGAGGCCCGTGACCCCCATGAACAGGTAGGACGAGCTCAGGACCAGGTCCCGGTCCTCAGGGTCCTCGTATTCGAAGTAGAACCGGTAGAAGGCGCTTGCGACGGAGGCGGCCAGGACGGTGGTGATGATCTCCGCGGTCAGGGCGACCAGCTCCTTGACCCCGAAGTCGTGGATGGTGAGGAACCGGGTGTAGACGGGCAGCAGGATGAAGGCCGCCGCCTTGTTGAGGGTGGTCCCGATGCCGTAGATGACGGAGTGCTTGGCCAGCAGCCTGGATTCCCTGCCCACGCTGATCCCGGCTTCCCTCTTCTTTTCGGGCTCGATCATGCCTTCTGCATCCTGAACAAAGTGGGGTTCCCGATGGGGCATCATTCGCTCGGGGGACGGGGTCGGGGTCGGTATCGGGGTCGAAAAGAATCGGGATCGACCCCGATACCGATACCGACCCCGACCCCGATGATGGGAGGAGGAGTCCTTAGCGGGGTTGCGAAAATAGACAGACCCCCCATCATGCTCAGGCCCTGCACAGGAGATCACCGTTCCTTCTGACTATGGCCTCGATGTGGCGGGGCTTGAGGAAGAAATAGTTCATGCAGACGTCCCCGGCCTTTCGTTCATGGAGCCTCTTCCCGTCGAACCACCAGGGGGTGTACCCGTGGCTCGACAGCTCGTGGAAAAGGCCGCGGGTGCGTGACTGCGGGGTGTCCGGGTCAACGGTCACCTCGATGAGCCAGCAGGCGTTCGACCTTGCCAGAAAACCCCGGGCGCCGTGGATGCACTCCAGCTCGTGGCCTTCTACATCGCACTTCACGAAGGAGAACCTGCCCAGCTCGCTCTGGAAGAGCGCGTCCATGGTGCGCGCATCGACCTGCAGGCTGAGTCCCTCACGCTCCCCGCCCCGGGTGATGTGCGCCCGGTAGTAGTTGTCCGCGCCCCCGAGGTGCCGCGGGACGAACATGGTCACCGTGCCGCTCGTTCCGGACACCGCGCTGTTGATAGACACAACGTTCCCCAGGCCGAGCTTCCTGACGTTCGAGACGAGGAAGGCATACGTCTCCGGAACGGGCTCGATGCTGTACACGATCCCGTGCTCACCCACCAGCTCGGAAAGGGCCTTCGTGTACAGGCCGACGTTGGCCCCGATGTCCACCACGAAATCCCCGGGGCTGATGATGTGCCGCAGCACCAGCATATCCCGTTCGCGATCCAGGGGATAGGTCTTCAGCTTGCGGGCATAGTGCAGCTTCTTGAGCTCGCGGAGCACGGGCCCGGGCAGGTAGTTCAGCAGGAGGAATTTTATGGCGGCATGGAGCGCCTCTTTCATGGCCCCGCCTCCGGTGCCTTTCCGTGAACAGGACGCGGGCTCACCGATCCGGCGGACAGATCACCTGAATGCGGGACCCCGGCATGGGCTGTATATGGTTCGCTGTACCGGGTACCGGGTCAGTAAACCCTTCCGGGCAGGCCTAGTTGAGCCTGTTCATCTCGTCGAATATCCTTGCAAGGTCCTTCACCTGCAGCCTGGCGCTGAAGGGCGACGAGTCGAGGTGACGGCTCTCCGGCTCGGCCGGTCGGGCGCTCTTCCCCAGGTACCCTTCATAGGCGGCGTCGAGGGCCTTCATGAGGCCCGGGTAATCATGCTCGATCACGTGGTAGTACTGCGCGTGCGTGCTGATGACCTTCAGCGCGTCCCCCTCGGGGATGAGCGCGAGGATGGGCACCCCGGCCGCCAGGTATTCGAACACCTTCGAGGAGATCACACCCCTGCTCTGCTCGTCGAACCCGATGATGAACAGGAGGAGGTCCGCGCCTTTCTGCTTCCGGATGACCTCATCCTGCGGGATGAACCCGAAGATCTTCACCACGTCCTCGAGGCCAAGCTCCCTCGCCAGGGTCTCCACCCTCCTGCTGCCGAAGCCGTAGAAGAGAGCCTGGACGTCCCCCCTCACCCCGGGTCCCTTCGACTCCACCCACATCTTCAGGCCGCGCAGGAAGAAGTCGGGCATGATGGTGCCGTAGAACGAACCGGTGTAGAGGATGGTGAACCTGGTGTAGAGACAGGGCTCGATCCTCTTGAACTGCTCGGGGTCGAACCCGTTCCTGATGACCGTGAACTTGTGCCGGCAGGCCGGATACCTCCCGGCAATGGCCTGGCAGTACAGATCCGAGACGAGGATGACCCTGTCCGCATTCCTCACGATGACCCTTTCCAGCAGCTTGTTGACGATGCGCCTGTAGGCGGGGAGGTCCTGCATGCAGAAGTTGTCGAGGATCGGGTCCCGGAAATCCGCCACCCATGCCTTCCTGCAGATCTTTGCCAGCAGCAGGCCGGCCAGGTGCTCCGAATGCGGGGGCGAGGTGGTGTAGATGACGTCGAAGTCCTCCTTCCTGTCCAGGGCCAGGCCCCTGATCACGGCAAAGGGGACCCACAGCAGCATGTGGTCGGGTATGGAGAAGAGGTTCAGGAGCATGGACCGGAAGAGCCTGCCGAGGGTTTCGAGCAGCCCCGGTTTCCCCCCGCCGTTCCCGTTCCTGCCGTCGGCCGGGCTCAGGCTGCGCTTCCAGACCCTGTGCCACACGTCGACCGTCCTGGTACGCGATATCCTGATCTCCCGGGGTATCCTCTTCAGCAGATTGAAATCGTTGTGGAGGTCCGCATTCTCCCGGATGGTGACCACCGTGGGCATCCACCCGTTGTCCGGCAGATACCTGCAGAACCGCAGGGTCCTGTGCGTGCCTGCATAGGCGATGGGCGGAAACCCGTAGGCGATCATGAGCACCTTCTTGAAACGCTCTTTCATCACGAAGCCGGGCCCTCCCCGGCCAGGAACGACTCGATGATGAGCCTTTCGAGATCAAGGGACTCCTCGAGGGGGACGGGTATGTTGTAGTCGTCCCTGTACACGAACGAGGACTTTTCCTGAAAAGCGTAGTGATGCCACACGGGCGAGAATTCCGTGATGAGGAAGCCCCCCTCGCAGGGCATGAGGTCGAGGTTGACCCAGGAGCACGACAGCGCGCGGGCCAGCCTCTCGGACAGGTCGACGGCCTCTTGGGGGACATGGCCCCACTGCCCGATCCCGCCCCCGTCGATATTGACCTTCCACTGGTCCTTCGATGCCTGGAGCCGCCAGTGCGCCTCCACCACCCTGCCCCTGCCCACGACCGTCTTCAGGTCGCGGTCGGTGCGGATGAACCTCTGGGCGAGCAGCGGCGGGGACAGGAAGGGATACCGCAGCTTCCTCTCCCTGACCATGAGGTACAATGACATCCTGTTCGCCATGAGCCTCCACAGGAAGCGCACCGCGCCTGCGTGCATGAAGTCGAGCTGCGACATCCGGTACAGCGAGGTGAGCTCTCCTAAGCCGTGGACGAGGAACACCGCCGCGCCTCCCGCGCCGTAGCGGTTCTTCACCACCATGGGGTACTGAAACCGCCTGTGCGCCTCCCCCACCGCCGCAAGGGAGAGGAGCGGGACGGTCTCGGGCACGGGGAAGCCGTGCCGCCGGAGGAAGAGGAACTGCCGGTACTTGTCGTTGTAGAAATACAGGACCTTGGGGTCGGGGTACATGCGCAGACGGGGAAAGCACCGGTGGATGTGGCCCAGGTTGTCCTGGGCCTGATAGACCGCCAGCGGGTGGGTGGAGGAAAACTGGAAGCTCGGGTAGAAGATCAGGAAATCGGCCCGGCCGTAGTCGAAGTCCATCCATTCCCCGTCTTCGAACCCGAGCGTGATGCACCCTATGCCGTACTCCTCGAGCTTCCGGGCAAAGGAGTCGCTTCGCTCGTCGGAGCGTATCAGCACCGCCTTCACGGAGTGCCTCCGGGGAGCACGCCCCGCACCGGTTTCCAGGTGACCACCTTCTCGCCCCGCAGGCAGTCGATGACGCCGAGCGCCGCCGCCAGGTTCACCAGCATGAAATAGTACGGGATGGCGAGCGTTTTCGGCCGCTCGCCCTCCACCAGAAAGCTCACGTACGCGAGGCACAGGATGGAGAACAGCCCTCCGAAGGCCAGGAGGAAGAAGGGGCTGGAGGCGAGAAAGAACGAGGTCACGAGCATGCCCGCGTAGTAGAAGCCCGCCAGCCACCTGAGCACCTTGTGGGAGATGACCAGCCACGCGAGCAGGGGCCTCGCTAGGGGATTGACGAGGCGGAGGTGCCGCGCGAGCGCCGTGAAGCCCCGGGTGACGATCCTCCTCCTGGCCCTGAGCTCGTCCACCGTCCTGGCGGTAGCCTCCTCGTAGGTCACGGCCTGAGGTTCGTAAACCACGCAGCGCCCTTTCCCGAGCACCAGGAGGGGGGCCAGGAAATCGCTCATCATGTCCTCGTCGAGCTCTTCGAAGAGCTCTCTCCTCATGGCGTACAGGGGCCCGTCCACGCCCACGAGGGTCCCCAGCCTGCTCTCGGCCCGCTTGAGGACCTGCTCGTAGCTCCAGTAGATCCCCTGGCTCTGGCCCGTGAGGTTGTCCCGGTCCCGGGTGAACACGATCCTGCCCGCCACCGCCCCCACCCTCCTGTCCGCGAAATTCGCCGCCAGCTTCTTCAGGCAGTCCCGCTCGCACAGCGACGCGGCGTCCATGAACACGAGCAGGCCGTGAGAGGCTTCCCGCGCGCAGTCGTTCTGGACCGCCGTCTTGCCCCGGTTTGCGGGAAAGGTCACAAGCCTGACCCCGCGGTGTTCGTATCCCCTGACGATTTCGTTCGTGCCGTCCGTGGACCCGTCGGACCCCACGATGACCTCCATGAGGTCCCGGGGGTAGTCGAGGGCCAGGGTGTTCTCGATCTTTCGGGCAATGCTCCTCTCTTCGTTGTAGGCGGTGATGATGACGGAAAGGGGGGGAAGGATGTCGTCCCTGACAAAGGACCTGCCCAGGAGCTTCGATAGGGGCACGAGAAGAAGGGGATACAGGAGGTAGACGTATCCGGTCAGGAAGGAGCAGGTCCAGAAGAGTGCCCGCAAGGCGAAGGTCATGGGGTTGTTCGGGTATGCCACGGGACGTCGATGTTCGGGGTTGTGTCCGGTCGATTGGACCGGTTGCCGCACTTGCCACGGGAAGCGCGCCGCCCTTGCCGAAAGAAAGGGGGGCCCTGCCGGGGCGGAACGTCCGGCACATGGGGGAGCCCCTTCTGGTCCGGACGAGGTACAGGGAGACGGGGACGACGAGGAGCCCGCGGGTTGTGTCCCCTGCGCACAGGTAAGGCGTGCACCCGCCCCTTGAGCGCCGGGCGGTACAGGAGGAGGGAGGCCGGGGCGATCAGGGCAAAGCGAAGGGAAGCCGCTGCGTCGGGTCTGCGCCCTCCGGGATCACGGGCACAGTCCCGCCCTTCTCACCGCCTTGTTCAGGAAGGGGATGAACGCCTGGGCCGCCCGCGTGTTGCCCTCGGAGCTCGGGTGGCTGTCCGCGCCTCCCCGGGTGGGGTACAGGGACCAGTCGGACGCGCCGTAGCCGGTGAGGATGTCGTAGTAGTCGAACACCACCACGTTCATGGCGCCGTATCCTTTCAGCCACCCCCCGTCCATGTCCTTGAGCCAGTTGTTGAACGACCGTATCCTCGTGCCGACAGGGCCGAGGGGGTCAGGCCTTCCCAGGAGCCCCCTCACCGCGCTCAGCGCCCGGCCCGAAAGTCCCGGGACCGGCCTCGCCATGGGAGGGGCGGTGCAGGCGACGAAGAGGGTGTCCGGGTGCCTCATGAAGTATTCGAGCAGGGCCCCGTATGCCGCCTTGTAGTTGGCCATGGTCTTCTCGCTCGAGTCCGGGTCGCCGGGCCCGCGGCCCTCAGAATCGATCCAGGAGTTGGGAAAGCAGGACTTGAAGACCACGATCCTGTTGCGCGTCCCGTCCCGGAAGGGCCTGTCCTGCCCGTCGCAGGAGAGGACCGCCCCCATGTGGTCCCTGAACTTGCGCCTCCAGTGGCAGATGTCCGTACCCTGGCCCAGAGATGACCCGTAGGAGGCCTCGTGGACGGTGTAGTTGTTCCTGCCCAGAGCCGACCTGAGCCCGCCGGCGTTCGGATGGGTGAGGTAGATGCACGTGCCCGGGTCCCTTTCCCGGATCTCCCCCCTGTCCGCCAGGAGCTGGCCCCCGCACGAGTGGTGGAGGAACAGCAGGTGGAGGGTGCAGGAAGGCTTGTCAGAGGAATACGCAGCAAGGTCGGGGGGAATATCCCTCACGGTCGTTCACATCTCCTTTAAGATCTTCTCGACGCGATCCATTCGGGGTCGGTATCGGTATCGGGGTCGAATAGAAAAATCGGTATCGGAATCGACCCCGATACCGACCCCGATGAAGGCAGGGGGAACCCTAAGCCGTCCAGGGGGCATGGGCGCACGTCCGTCATTCCGGGTGAAGGGGACGGTTCCGCGCGTCGCGAAGGATGCTCGAAGGCCCTGCGGAGGGCTTTAGTAAGAATAAATAGAGGGGCCCCACCCTTTCTCAAGGAGGGGGCAAGGCACGTAAAAAGCCGACTGGTCCGGGCCGGAGGAAGGGGTGAACGGTGCGTCGGCTATATGCCCAGGTAGGCCTGCTTGACCCTGTCGCTCTTCAGAAGGTTGGCCGCGGTGTCCTGCAGGGCGATGGAGCCGCTCTCCATGACGTAGCCCCGGTGGGCGATGCGCAGGGCCATGTTGGCGTTCTGCTCCACCAGGAGGATGGTGGTCCTGTTGTCCCTGTTGATCTTCTCGATGGTGCTGAAGATGAGCTGCACGAGCACCGGCGCAAGCCCCAGGGACGGCTCGTCCAGGAGCAGGAGCTTGGGCCTGCTCATGAGGCCCCGGGATATGGCGAGCATCTGCTGCTCCCCGCCGCTCAGGGTCCCGCCCATCTGGTGGCGCCGCTCCGCGAGCCTGGGGAACAGGTCGAAGATGTAGTCCATGTCGCTCTTGATCCCCTGCCGGTCGCTGCGCAGGTACGCCCCGAGGTCGAGGTTCTCTGTGACCGTCAGGGCCGGGAAGATCCTCCTGCCTTCCGGGACCTGCACCAGGCCCATGGAGAAGATCCTGTCCGGGCTCATCTCCTGGATGGGCACGCCCTGGAAGACGATCTCTCCGTAGCGGGCAGGGACGATGCCCGAGATGGACATCAGCGTCGTGGATTTTCCCGCGCCGTTGGCGCCGATGAGCGTGACGATCTCTCCTTCCGCGAGCTGCAGGCTCACGCTCTTGAGTGCGTGGATGCCGCCGTAGTAGACGTGCAGGTTCTTGACCTTAAGCATCGAACGTCTCCCCGAGATAGGCCTTGATCACGTTGGTGTTGGCGGCAACCTCCCGGGGCGTGCCCTGGGCGATCATCCTGCCGTAGTCGAGGACGTAGATCCTGTCCGAGATGCTCATGACGAGCTTCATGTCGTGCTCGATGAGGAGGATCGAGATGCCCTCCTCGTCGCGGATCCTGGTGATGAGCCCGTCGAGCTCGGCCGTCTCCCTGGGGTTCATGCCCGCGGCGGGCTCGTCCAGGAGAAGCAGGAAGGGCTCGGTGGCCAGAGCACGGGCGATCTCGAGCCTGCGCTGCGCGCCGTAGGGCAGCTCCTGGGCGAGCTCGTTGACGTACCTTTCGAGCCCCACCTTCTCGAGCACGAGGTAGGAGCGCTCCACGATCTCCCGCTCTTCGGCCCGGGTCCTCGGGTTGCGGGTGATGGCGCCCAGGATGCCGGCGTGAGTCCTGCAGTGCCTGGCCACCATGACGTTCTCCAGCACGGTCATCTTGCCGAAGAGCCGGATGTTCTGGAAGGTCCGGGCGAGGCCGCGCTCGGTGACCACGTTGGGCTTGAGCCTGTTCAGCCTGCACGGCTTGCCCTTAGGGGGGTTGATGTTCATGTCGCCCCCGGTGGGCTCGTAGATGCCGGTGATGCAGTTGAAGAAGGTGGTCTTGCCGGCGCCGTTCGGGCCGATGAGGGCCACGATCTCGCCCTTCGCCACCTGCATGGAGATGCCGTCGAGGGCCCTGAGCCCCCCGAAATCCATGGTCAGGCCCTGCACGTCAAGCACTGGCTGCATCTCTTTCCTCTTCCTCTTGAGCCGCTGGCTCCCTCTTGAACATGTACGTCTTGCGCGCGCTGCCGATGATGCCCTGGGGTCTGAAGACCATGATGAGGACCATGCAGGCCCCGAACGCGAGCATGCGGTACTCGGAGAAGGCCCGCAGGTATTCCGGGACCAGGATGATGAAGAAGGCGCCCACCATCACGCCCACGACGGAGCCCATGCCGCCGAGGACCACGATGGAGAGGATCATGGCCGACTCCATGAAGGTGAAGCTCTCGGGGTTGATGAAGGTGGTCTTGGCCGCGAAGATGCACCCCGCGAGCCCGGCCCAGGTGGCGCCCATGGCGAAGGCCAGGAGCTTGGTCCTGGTCTTGTCGATGCCCATGGCCTGACAGGCGATCTCGTCCTCCCTGAGCGCGATCCATGCCCTGCCGATGCGGGAGTCCCTGAGCCTGTTCACCATGAGGATGGTGAAGAGCACGAGGGCGAGCATGATGTAGTAGAGGTAGATGGTGTTGCCCTGGATGGTCAGGTCGAGGCCGAAGGTGCCGGGGCGCGAGATGTTCGCGATGCCGCTCGGCCCGAAGGAGAAGTCGTTCCAGTTCTGGAGGATGAGCCGGATGATCTCCCCGAAGCCCAGGGTCACGATGGCCAGGTAGTCGCCCCTGAGCCTCAGGACCGGGAAGCCCAGGATGACGCCGAAGGTGGCGGCGAGGAGGCCTGCCATGGGCAGGGCGGCCCAGAACCCCAGGCCGAAGTGGTGGTTCATGAGCGCGTAGAAGTAGGCGCCCACCGCGTAGAAGGCAACGTAGCCCAGGTCGAGCAGGCCCGCCAGGCCCACCACGATGTTCAGCCCCAGCCCGAGCATGACGTATATGAGGGCCGAGATCATGATGGAGGTCTGGTAGCCCGAGAACTGCACGAAGAAGTGCAGCCCGAGGCTCTCCGAGAGCAGGTTCTGGATCGGTCCGATGAAGGGGAAAACGAGGGCGAAGAGGCTCAGGGCCGTGATGGCGGTCACCGAGACCCTCCTGTCCGACCGGAAGCGCTCGGCGATGCGCTTCTGCAACGACCGCTCCCCGTCCGAGCCCTGCTCCCTGCGCGCCATGAGGTAGCGCCAGAGGAAGGAGAAGACGAAGACCCCGACGCCGATGGTGACCAGCCTCATCCAGCGCCACTCGATGGTCCCCTCCAGCGAGTTCACCTTGATGACCACGATGGGGAAGGTCAGGAACATGAACCACAGGGCCGCCAGGGCCGACTTGGCCGTCTCCCTGCCGGCCGTGCGCATGAAGGTCTTCACACGGTCGACCATGGCTCACACCTTCTGGGAGGTGGACTTGCCCAGGAGACCGGCAGGCCTGAAGATGAGGATGAAGACCAGGAGCCCGAAGGCGAACACGTCCTCGTAGTCGCTGGACACGTAGCCCGTGGCGAAGCTCTCGGTCCACCCCAGGATCATGCCGCCCAGGACCGCCCCGGGGATGCTTCCGATGCCGCCGAGGACCGCTGCGGTGAAGGCCTTGATGCCCGCGATGAAGCCGATGTAGAAGTTGATCTGGCCGATGTGCGACGAGATGAGGACCCCGCCCACCGCCGCCAGGGCGCTGCCGATGATGAAGGTCACGGAGATGACCCTGTTCACGTTGATGCCCAAGAGCATGGCCATGGTCTTGTCCTGGGCCACGGCCCTCATGGCCTTCCCGGTCTTCGTGAACTTGATGTAGAGGGTGAGCAGAGCCGTGGCCAGCGCTGTGGTGACGAAGATCACGAGCTCGGTGGAGCGCATGTAGGTGACCTCCTCCATGAAGGAGAACTCCTCGATGAGGCTCGGGAACGACAGGAAGTCGGAGGTCTGGGCCAGGAGCACGTAGTTCTGCAGGAAG
>DAOPXM010000055.1:0-14412 GCA_035352355.1 Deltaproteobacteria bacterium
GGAGAGCGCAGCGTTCGCAATGCTGAGGTCGGGGGTTCGATCCCCCCCACCTCCACAATTTCTTACCTGTTATTGCTATGGTGCATGTTACATTGTGCTGAAAAACGCCCTGCAAAGAATATCGATTATTCAGCATCCGCCTGCTCCAATTTATTTCCCTCCCGAGTGGTAAATTTTTTCAAATTGTGTGCAGAGAAATTTTAAAGGAGTGATCCCCAAAACCCATGCTGTGTTTTTAAGACATTGAATTATATGTATATTTTTGCAAGAAACGACCTCACTGCAGAGGCCGTTCTTCGCGGTATCAATATTGCACAAACGATTAATTAATATATAATATAAATGTATATAATGAACGGAGAGGGCAGCCCCACCTGATATGCATCTTCCCACCCGCACTGGGTATATGTCCTTTCAGGCTCGTCTCAACAGGCGATGAATGGAATGGCGCTGAACAAGGAGATGATTCGAAAAGATCTGCGAAACCGTTTGGCTTATGGAATGATGCGGCGTGAGCCGCAATAAATTCAGAATTTGCACTATGTGAGAAAAGGAGGTTTAGAATGAATGTGCGAGGTCGTTTGTTGTTCCGCGTTTTTGGTATGGCAATATGCACACTGATGTTTCTGATATTCGGGATGCAGGCGTGGACATGTGACGTGGCGGTGGTTGCATCCTGGGCAAGCCCAACCGGCAGGCCGTTCATCTGGAAGAATTATGATTCTTCGAGCGACATAGCTCAGCAGGTGAAATATTTTCCGGCCGCAGGCAACGGCGGCGGCTACATGCTGCTGCACCACCTCGATTCGGTGACACAGAACCGCAGCGGCGACGCAAGGTGCCCACAGGGAGGGGTCAACGAGGAAGGCTTTGCCATGGCCTGCACCTCGGTATACGAGGACACCACCAACCCTATCAATGAGACCAGGAACATGAACGTCACGTTCATGATGCAGGCCATACAGAGATGCGTCACCCTTGCCGATTTCGACAGGTTCATCAAGTCCTGGCCGGCGTCCAATGCAGGCAGGACCATCAGCGGCAATTTCGTGGCTATCGATGCCCATGGCGGTGCGGCCCTCTACGAGCTGTATACCGGCAGATCAACCGTAAACGGCACGCCGTATATCCTATCGCGGAAGTTTGACGCCAACAACGGTGTGGTAACCACCGACACCGGCACCACGTATACCGTTGCCAACAACGGCTGGTTCGTGCGGACCAATTCCCACACCTGGATCCCGGACAACCCGGGGCAGGAGCGCCTGGCCATGGCAACGGCCAGGATCTCCTCCCTGAGAAGCGCCAACCAGCTCACCCCCCGCACCATGATGACCACGGTCAGCAAGGACCTCACCCAGGGCAAGGTGCTTAGTTCCAGCTCGTCCACAGCCACCAACTGGAGCACCACCTACTGCGTCAGCAGGAGCGCTACCCGCTCCGGGCTCGTGGTGGAAGGGGTCGAGAACGGCTACGATCCGAGCCTGACGACCTTCTGGGTCTGCATGGGCGAGCCCTCCATCGGGGTATATGTGCCCTACTTCCCCGCCGCCGGCGGGATTTCGCCCTATGTGTACATGGACAAAATCTCGAGCTCCGGCGCCATGACCGACACAAACGACACGTGCCTCCTGGCCATGGCCGAGGATGCCCGGGAAACCTACAACAACCTGATCTACAACTCCAACCGGGGTGACGTCATCTGGGGTCCGTATGACACGACCATGAACAAGAACAACCTCAACGCCGCGCTGACGTGGATCAGGCCCATAGAGACCACCATCTACGATAATGCAACCGCTTTCCTGGATACCCTGCGGGGCGAGTCTTCCATCGTCACGCCTGCAAACCTGCTGGACTTCAGCAACTACTGTGCGAAATATGCCTATGACAACTACACGCACGCCTCCAGCACCTACAGCCCCTGGACCTACACTCTGCCGGAAGGCGGGGGCGGAACACCGGGCGACGATGATCCCCCGGTTGATCCTCCGGTAGATCCCCCGGTCGACGATGATCCCCCGGTTGATCCTCCGGTAGATCCAACCTATCCGGTGCTGACCGCCAAGATGTCCATCGGGTGGTCTCTTCTGCAGCGTGCGGCCAACGTCACGATCAGCAACAAGGGCACGAAGGCGACAACGGGCTGGGAGGTCGACGTGCAGATGAACAATGCGTTCGTCACTGGTATCTCGGGTGCCACCGCCACCCAGTCAGGCAACGTCGTGACGTTCAGGTCCACTTCGAGCAACGGCAAAATCGGGATAAACAGCTCGAAAAGCTTCAACTTCAGATTCCTGTCGACCAGCTTCCTGAATAATACCCCGACCATCAAGGCTGTGCGCTACATTGCTGACTGAGGCTGGCTGTATCTGCGGGCTCCCCTGATTGCTGTGCCAGGGGAGCCTCTTCAGAGTGCCTGACCGCTCCCGAGCAGCATATGGATGGAGCAGGTCTTAGTCCGGGCCGCGGATCTTCCGGGCCCGGACTGTTTTGTCCCGAACCGGCTTGATTCCACCAGTGCTGTGTTTCGTGGCTATCCGTACCCCGAGCGGTCATCCTTGAAAAAACAGCCCTTGTCCTTACTATTCACCTTATTAAAAATACTTGGCCATCTTAAAGCTCCCAATATGAAACACCCGGCCTCTGCTTGCATCGGTCCGGGAAGAGGTGTTCATGAGCAGCAGCTTCGACATCATCGTGATCGGTGCCGGACCGGCAGGGGTAGCGGTCTCCATCATAGCGCGCAGGTCCGGTGTGTCTGTCCTGGTCGTTGAGAAGAACGGGTTCGGCGGGGTCTGCCCCTTGCGGGGCTGCATCCCCAAAAAGATCCTTTCCACCGCCGCCGCTGCCAAGGACTGCATTGGAAAGGCTCACGAGCACCGGATAAGCGTGAAAGGCGTGGAGTGGGACTGGAAAGGACTCATCGACCGCAAGCGGGATATTATCAGGGATGTTCCGGCTAAAACCAGGGACAGGTTCCATTCACTCGGGATCGAGACAGTTGAAGGGGCTGCCCGGTTTACCGGACCGAAGAGCGTCGAGGTGAACGGCGTCGAATACCGGGCCGAAAAGATCATCATCGCCACAGGGTCAAAACCCAGAAAGCTTCCCATCCCCGGGTTCGAGTACACCCTGTCGAGCGACGACCTCTTCGAGCTCGACACTCTGCCGTCTTCCCTCATCTTCATCGGGGGAGGCGCCATCGGCATGGAGTTCGCCCACACCTTTGCCCGGGCCGGTACCAGGGTTACCATCCTCGAGGCGGCTTCCCGAATACTGCCCGACATGGAGGAAGACATCACCGACAGGCTGAGCAGCTACACAAGGACCCTGGGGGTCGTGATCAGCACAGGGGTCAATGTGGACTCCATACAGAAGACCGACCAAGGGGCCTCCGTGACACTCACGGTTCCCAACATCCCGGTTTCGAGCACTCTCGAGGCAGAGGTGATCGCCAACGGAGCGGGCAGGGTTGCCGACATCGACGGCCTCGACCTGGAAAAGGCGGGCATCACCACAGACCGGAAGGGGATCGTCGTCGATCAGTATCTCCGTTGTGTGACGAACCCGGACGTGTTCGTGGCAGGGGACGCGGTGAGCAGCTCTCCCCACCTCTCCCCTGTCGCCTCGTACGAGGGACATGTGGTGGCCAACAACATCACCTCGAAGGATCTCGAGGCAGTGGATTACCGGTTCATCCCCATGGCGGTCTACACCATCCCCTCCGCTGCCAGCGTGGGGTTGACGGAGTACGAGGCGAAGAGGCAGGGCTTCGAGTTCGCCACCGCGGTCCACGACCTGAGAGGTCTGCGGGTGTCCCAGATCCACGGAGAGCAGGCCGCCTTCTCGAAGGTCATCATCGACCGGAGGACAGACCTAATCCTGGGGGCCCACATCCTGGGCCACAATGCTGAGGAACTCATCAATATCTTCGCCCTGGCCATGAAGTTCGGCATCACTGCCCATGACCTCCATGACACCATCTATACCTTCCCGACCTTTTCATCGGCCATCCCGGTCATCGTCAGGTTCAGGGTCTGATCGCAGAGGCATTGCCTGACGTGGAATCAGGGCTGAGACGCCGCACGTCCTCCACCGTGAGCTGCCGTGCCCCCAGAGAGTTGTGGAACGAGAGGTTGAGCCATCTCGTCAGGATGATGAGACGGTTCTGGGAGGGTGGGAGAAGGCGGAGATGGGCACATAGCCAGATGATCAGTGCAGGGAAGCCGTTGAGAGAAAATGAGTCGATCCTCACGATGCCCTTCCTCCGGCCGATGACCGAGGATACCCCCCGATCCCGATACCGGAAAGGACTGCCCTGGCCCTTCCCGAGAAGCCGGCTCCCGATGAGCGTGCCCACATATCGCCCCTGCTGACTGGCCACTGCTGCGAGAGGGGCGAGCGGCTGTCCCCCCTGAACGGAGAAGTGAGCAAGGTCTCCGATGACGAAGATGTCCTCACGGCCTGGGATGCTCAGGTCAGGGTGTACGATGATCCTCCCCTGACGGTCCAGCTCTGCCCCCGTCTCCGCGGCGAGGGCTGCCCCAAGGTCCGATGCGCTCACGCCGGCAGCCCAGAGCACAGTCCTGGCAGGGATGCGTTCATTCTTTCCGGCATGTTCCACTGTGAGTCCGGTGCGGTCCACGGCGGTCACCCGTGAGCGCTCCCGTATGGTGACGCCTGCTTCGTCGAGTGCCTTGCGGGCCTTCCGGGAGAAGAACGCGGGCGAATGGGGAAGGATGCGGTCTGCAGCCTCGAGGAGGAGGACCTTGACCCCCCTGTGCGATATGGATGAGTATTCCCGGACAAGGGTTTTCCTGGAGATGTCGGCGATCATGCTGGAAAGCGCTATCCCAGTGAAGCCGCCCCCCACGACCACAACAGTGAGACACTCGCCCTTTGTCCCCTCGTCGGGTTCGCTCTCCGCCTGCTCCAGTGCAGAGAAGATCTTCCGGCGGACCTCCACCGCATCGGCAATCGTCTTGAGGCTGGGAGCAAGCTCAGCCCATTCTTTATGTCCGAAATAATTGGTCTTCGACCCTGCGGCCACGATGAGTGTGTCGTAAGGCAGGCTTCCGCCACCGAGCAGGACCCGACGGTGCCCAGGGTCGAATCCCGTGACCTCGTCGAGGCGGATGCGGACATTTTCCTGGTCCCTGAAGATGAATCTCAGCGGGGTCGTGATCTCTGTAGGGCCGATGATGCCGGTTGCCACCTGAACGATCATGGGCTGGAACAGGTTGAAGTCCTGCCTGTCCACAAGGGTTATGTGAACGGGCATGCCTCGAAGGGAACGCGCTGCCTGGATTCCTGCAAATCCCCCGCCGATGATAACGATTCGGTGCAGACTGCCTTCCATGAAATGAAGAAATAAGGGTGAGAAGGGGTGTATCAAACGTCGGTTGCAGCCAGTGAGCCGGACGGGGTTGCGGCACGCTCGAACACACCGGAACATACTCCGGAGGCCAAGGGACATGAGAAGCTGATCCCTTCGCTCAGGATGCCGGCAGTCATTTGAGATGAGCGGCATCATGCGTATTGTTAACCTCTATGCCTGTGAAAATGAAAGGATTGCCTTGGGGGGATGCTCTTGTGGGGTCCTCCATGACCGGAAGAGAAGCTCATATGCGTCTGGTGGCTATCCTCGGGGTGCTCCTGATCCTTGCCGGGTGCTCGTGGACGGGGAGCATGCCGGTTCCGGAGAACGGGCCCGACAGGGAAAACCTGGGGGAGAGCATCGTCCGTTACGATCCCCTGTACGGCAGCCAGGACAGATCCCTCGTGGGGCCGACCGCCTGGAATGCCATTGTCGAACGCACGGCTGAGCAGAGGAAGGAGCTCGAGGAAGCCCTTGCGCCGTGGATCGACCGAAACGAGGTGATCGTCAGCCAGCTCACCGAAAACACGCTGCAGATTGTAACTACCGAGAAATCCGCCTTTGTGCAGAGAACGGCGCGGCTTACCCAGGATATCTTCCCGGTGCTCGGGGCGCTCGCCCGCGTGGCAAACACGGACGGCAAGAGCATAATTACCGTCTTCGGGGATGCGGACAGGGAAACGCCGCCTGAGCTTCGGGAAAGGCTGGCTATGCAGAGGGGTGAAGCGGTGAGGGAGGAGCTGATCAGGAGGGGGGTGAGCCCGCTTCTGGTATCAGCCACGGGCGACCCCCAGAGAGACCACAATAACGGCCGCATGGAGATAACCATGCAGCCGCTCGTCCCGCCCGATCCGGGAGAGACGAAGTGAACCTCATTCAGCCTCGCTCACGGCTTGGCTTAGCGTCCTGTGAAAGAGCAGCTTTTTGAGAGAGTAATAATTTACCCTGTGTGTAAAAAAGTAACCACTATGGAGAAACGGCATAACCCAAGGATATATTTGCCATAATAAAATACAATACCAGCTTTTGCCTGACAGTTGCCCGGTAGTGAATTAGTATTTGCGGCCTTCGAAGCTGGCATGTTCCATGATATTCCTCTCCCCGTTGCCCGAATTCCCGAGCCCTCCGAACCGTGAGGCAGGAAGCGTGACCGGCAATGATTGCAATTAGATGACGGTACTTTTCATGCAAGGAGGTCAGAGTACATGATGAACCTGTTCAGGAAATCCCGGTTTGCCAAGCCCCAGCATATCCCGTCCTGCTTCAAGATGTCCGCAGCATGGTGGAGGGATCCCGACAGCCCGCTCATTTTCAGCAGCATGAATGTCGACATGACGAACGCGCTTGCATGGATCACCGCCCTCAGAGAGCGCACCGGCGAAGTGGTCACCGTTACCCACCTCTGCACCAAGATCCTCGGGATGGTCCTGCGGAAATACCCCCAAATCAACGCAAAGGTAGAGGGGAACAGGATCCTTCGGCGGAAGACGGCGGACGTCGTGCTCATGGTCTCCCTGGACTCGGGAGACGACATCTCTGCGATCAAGGTGGCCGACGCCGACGGGAAGAACATCCTGGAGCTCTCCCGGGAGATCCGGGCAGGAGCGATCGCGGTGAGGGAAAACCGCGGGCCGCACTTCCAGGTATCGAAAGACCTCGTGAACCACTGCTCCATTTCGTTCACCAAAGCGATCGTGAAGATCGCCAGCTTTTTCGTCAACAGGATCGGCCTCGATTTCACCCGTTTGGGCTTCCCGGATGACCCCTTCGGCTCAGCAGTCATATCCTCGGTGAACATGCACGGCATCGAGTCGGCATACGGTCCGTTGATCCCGGTGGGGCGGTGCGGCTTTCTCCTGGTCCTGCCCGAGATTAAGGACAGGCCCTGGGTGGAAGACGGCAAGCTCGTTGTCAGACCCGTCCTGAAGCTCTGCATGACCTTTGACCACCGCATCTTCCACGGCTATTACGTTTCTCTCGTAGAAAACGAGATCAGGCGGCTGCTGCAGAATCCCGAGGAAGTGCTCGAGGGCAGGCGCCTCTCCCAGGAGCGGGGCAAGCTCTGCGTGCTGGGGAAAAGTCATGAAACATCACGCAGGGAAGGAGGCGAAGAGGAGGAGCTGCTGGCGGGATGCGGCTCCTGAGGCGCGTCTGTACGAGGCGTCAGCCCTCAGCGGGGTGTAAATGTTCTGCAGTCGGCGTGATTGCTGTGAGGTCCGACATCGATCGTAAGCGCGCTGCACTCGAAGGCAACGTTGAACTTGCATTCGGATGCCTTGCACGCTCCAACGCCTCCCATCACCTCAAGATCGCCGCCCTTGCTGCCGGATGCGAGGTAGGTGTCGCACAGGGGGCAGGATGAGTCCCCTACGGTGATGGCAATGGTGTGGCATTTTCTGTCAATGTTGTACGAGCAGTCCGTGACATCGCATTTCGATATTTTCGACATGGATATGGCCATGGTCTGACTCCTTTTGGACCGATCATCTCAATAAAAAAATGATATCGAACCGGGGCGGCATATCAAGGGTCGCCCGAGGCAGGCCCTGAGCCGACCATGAGCGCATGGGCCGGACCGGCCTCATGCCGCCCAATGTCCAGTCGGTTCCCGGGCTCACACTCCTGCGAAAATCCCCGGGTCAGGGGAACTCCGGCTTCTGCCGTGCGAGGAAAGCCGTGATCCCGTAAACGCACTCGCCTTCAGCGATGAGGTCGACGGCCTCGTAGGTCTCCAGGGCAAGGGCTTCGGTGCAGGCCAGGTCAGGGGCGGACCTGATGACCTTCAGGGCATGGCGCACTGCACGGGGGCCGTTTTCCGCAATGGATTGGGCCAGCGAGAGGGCCTCTTCGAGCGCTCTGCCGGGCTGGCTGATCCGGTTGACCAGCCCCAGGGCAAGGGCCTCTCCGGCGTCCACGGGCCGTGCGGTGAGGATCAGGTCGGCTGCCTTCGAGGGGCCGATGAGCCGGGTGAGCCCCACCACCCCTCCGTGGTCGGGCATAAGCCCCAGTCTCGTCTCGGAGAAGCAGATGCGTGCACCCGGGTCCATCACCCTCAGGTCGCACCGGCAGGCTATCTCGGCGCCCCCGCCGTAGGCGAGGCCGTTGATGGCCGCGATCACGGGCACTGGCAGCATGACCAGGCCGTCCGTATCGGACCTCACCCTGCGGATGAGATCCATGGCAGGCCCCTTCTGATGCTTTTCCACGGCCTCGATGAGGCGGGACACCAGCGGGTTTTCCGGATTCACGTCGAACCCCGCCGAGAAGGCCTTGTTCCCCGCACCGGTAACGACCACGGCCCTGGGCAGGTCCTTTCTGAGGGCCGACAGTACAAGCTCCAGGGACACCCACATGTGTTCGTCAAAGGCGTTGTTCTTCTCGGGCCTGTTGAACGTGACGACCGCCACCTTCCCGATACGCTCGAGCTGCACTCCGTAATCAGCCATACAAGCAAGCCCCCTTTCGTTTTTGTGAGGGATCAGAATGCCTTGCCGAACCTGTCGCGATGGAGGAAGTCGGAGAGTTCCTTGCGCGGCGGGCCGGACCTGCCCGGAGCGAGGGGCCTTCCCACGGGGAGCACGGCCACCACCTCGTACCCTTCGGGAACCTCGAGGATCCTCCTGCAGGCCTGGTGGTCCAGGAATCCCACCACGACCGTTCCCAGCCCCATTGCGTGAGCCTTGAGGCAAAGGTTCTGGACAGCCATGCCCAGGTCGAACATGTACCACTTCGAGAGCTTCGTGACATCCTTGCCGTCGTAGCACCCCGACACCCCGTCCCTCGCGCAGGCCACGATGAGGGCGGAGGCGTTCAGGGAGCACTTGGTGGCCGGGTTTTTCTCCACATAGGCCCCTGTCACCTGCTCGATGAGCGCCCTGTCCCTGACCACGATGAATTCCCAGACTTGGGTGTTGGCCCATGAGGGAGCCCACCGGGCGGCTTCGATCAGGGCCCTGATCTCGTCGTCGGTCACCTGCTGGTCGGTATACTTCCTGACGCTCCTTCTGCCCAGAATCGCCTCGTCAAGATCCATGGTCCCCTCCTGCGTGGTATGGTGATTGTATGTAATTACCAGAAAGAATATATGGTTGCAGCCTAAATATCCACCGGTTATTGACCCGGCGCCTGTTGCCGTGAACGGTATGCAGTCCCATGCCGGGCTCCCGCTTTAATGATCTGTTTGCCGGACCAGTAAAAGGAGGTCCTGCAGAGGGCCATGCCCTGGTGAAAGTGAGGCTATGATATGGCTTCTCGATCCATTATAGTATAAAGGGGACACAGGGAGGAGTACGGCATGGGAATTCTCATTATCGACCCCATCGGGGGAATCAGCGGCGATATGCTCCTGGGAAGCCTGGTTCATCTCGGGTGCCCGGTGGACTACCTGAACGGGGTTTTCGCGATGCTCCCCGTGAGCGGGTACTCGCTGGAGACGGCCCGGCGGTCAGTGAACGGCATCAGCTCCCTGGACATCGCGTTCATCTGCGGGCGCTCCCATGAAGAGAGGACCCACGCCCTCATCAGGGACGAGATCCTCTCCCCCCTCCCCGAGCCTGTACGGGGGCGGGCCCGTGAGGTCTTCCGCGTCCTGGCGGAGGCAGAGGCCTCGGTGCACGGCGAAAGCGTCGACGATGTCCACTTCCACGAGGTGGGGGCCCTTGATTCCATCCTCGACATCGTGGGCATATCCGCAGCCATCGAGTATTTCGGGGTCACCGCCATCTACAGCAGGCCCGTCCCCCTGGGCACGGGCACCACGAAATCCAGGCACGGCGTCATCCCGCTTCCTGCGCCGGCAACGGTGAAGCTCCTCGAAGGCTGGCCAGTCAGGTTCACCGACATCACCTCCGAGCTCGCCACCCCCACCGGCGCGGCGGTCATCGCGGCCCTTGCCCGAAAGGGCGACCCGCCGGCAGACCTTATCGTTTCAGCGGTGGGGTACGGCTGCGGAGACCGGCAGATCCCCGACTGGCCGAACCTCTGCCGCTCCATCCTGTGCCGGGAGGCGCCACGGCGCGAAGGCGAGCGCACCTTTGTAGTTGAGGCGGACGTGGACGACATGAACCCGGAAGAGACGGAAGGGGCGCTCTCACGGCTCTTCGATGCCGGGGCACGGGATGCGTCCCTGATCCCGAAGATCATGAAGCGGGGAAGGCCGGGAGTCACCTTCCATGCCATCTGCACGGAGGCCTGCCTCGACGGGGTGGTGAACACCCTGCTGATCCACACCCCTTCCATCGGTGTACGGTATTTCCCTGTTGAAAGAAGGGTGCTGGAGCGTACCAGTTATCGTATCAGCACAGAGTTCGGAGACATCACGGTCAAGGAGAGCACGCTGCCCGACGGGACGAAGCGCATCAAGTCTGAGTACAGCGACGTGGCCCGGATCGCTGCCCAGCGGGGGGTCTCCATCGGGACGGTGAGGCGTGCCGCGGAAAAGGCGACCGAGGACCGCACGGGATGACGACCAGGAGAACTGAAGACTGGGGCTGGAGGTGGCAATGATCAGGGATCTGCTCGAGAAGGTCAGGCTGGGGGAGCTCAGCATCGAAGAAACGGAAGAGCTGCTGGTGAGGGCGCTCTACGAGCACGGGGAAGACTTCCTTCTCGACCTCCACCGCCACAACCGCACCGGCTTCCCCGAGGTGATCTACGCCCGGGGCAAGAGCCTGCAGCAGATCAAGGACATAACCAGGCATTTTCTGGAGGTGAACAGGCAGGCCTTCATTTCCCTGGCCGACGAGGACGCTGTCCTGTCCTTGAGGGAGACCTTCCCCGAGTACCGGTTTGCCCAGGGAGGGAGCCTCGTGGTGCTCAGCGACCCGGGCTATGTTCCCGAAAGGCTGGGCAGCGTGGGCATCCTCACCGCCGGGACCGCGGACACCCCCTGGGCAAAGGAATGCGCGCTGCTCCTCGAGGAGGTCGGAGCACAGGTCATCCGGGCCTTCGACTTCGGCGTGTCGGGCCTGCACCGGCCGTTTCTGGGTGTGCAGACGACGAAGGAGGCGGATGTGCTCGTGGTGTTTGCCGGCATGGACGGGATCCTGCCCACCATGATCGGCTCGATAACGGACAAGCCCGTGATCGCCGTGCCCACGCCCATAGGCTACGGCATGGGGGGCTCCGGGGACACCGCGCTTCGGACCATGCTCCAGAGCTGCATGCCCGGGCTTATGGTGCTCAACATCGGCAACAGCGTCGGCGCTGCCGCTGCGGCGGTTCGGATCCTCAGGGCCATCCGGAGGAGAAGCGGTGAGCAAGCTCGATGACATCAGGCACGCCATCAGAAGCAGGGGGAAGCTCCTGGTCCTCCTCTCCGGAGGTCTAGACAGCACCCTCCTGGCATGGCTCGCCCACGATGTCCTGGGCCCGGGCGCCCAGGCACTGACCTTCTTTTCCCCCATCATCCGCCAGGAAGACGCCGTCGAGGCGCGGCTGATCGCGGAGCTCATAGGAATCCCCTGCGACGTCGTGTCCATCGACGAGCTCGAAACTGACCCGTTGCTGTCTGCAAACACGCCGGAGCGCTGCTACCTGTGCCGGAAGGTCAGGGACCGCTCTGCGAGAATCTGGGCAGAGGAGCACGGGTTCGACACCATTGCCGACGGCCTGAACGTATCCGACTTCTCGGAGTACCGCCCCGGGATGAAGGCAAGCAGGGAAGACGGCATATGGCAGCCCTTTGCCCAGTTCGAGGTCACCAAGGAAGAGATCAGGGAATATGCGCGGCAGATAGGGCTCCCCGTCTGGGACCTGTCCAGCACGGCCTGCCTGTGCTCGAGGTTTCCCTTCGGGCTCGAGATCACCCGGGACAAGCTCAAACGGGTCGAGGAATCGGAAACCTTTCTCAAGAGGCTCGGATTTTCGGTCTGCCGGGTGAGGTGTTTCCCCCTGGAAACAGCGGTGGTGGAGATCGACGACATGGAGAAGGCCCTCGAGTGCAAGGAGGTGATCGTCCCTGCCCTGCGCGACAAGGGCTTCCTGTTCGTGACCCTGGATCTCGAAGGCTTTGCGGTCGGCAGGCAGGCTCGGGCATGAGCTGCGGCAGCGAGGTCTGCCGGACACAGGGGCGCTGTGATGGGCTGAATGTGGCAGGATCATTGAATAAAGGGGATCCTCCCCCCTTGCCAAAGAAGCAGTTTCCATTATAATAATATTATATAATACGCTTATGAAACCGTGAACCGCCTCTTCTGTACAAAAGAAGGGGACAGCCGCAAGGAAGTCCATCTGGAGATATCGGTTTGAGCTCACCAGGATGTATGGGGAAGGCGCGCAGCCGTCAGGGCAGCTTGAGCTCGTTGGTGTGAATTGCCTGCAGTAAGGCTTGTTAAGCCGGGGAGGGTGCCATGGAGGGGAATGCCGGTTGGTTCGAGCTCCACATCGACCAGGGCCTGGGCATGGGGTATATCAGGCATCTCGGAAAGGCCAGTCTCAAAAATCTCAACGACTCTGTTCAGCAGATGTGGAGCGATCCGGGGTTCGGGTCGGTCATGCGGGGGATGTCGGACTTCAGCGAGGCCTCAGGCGCCCTGTCCTGCAACGACATCAGGAGCCATGCCATGCTCCTCCCCCGGTACCTGCCCGCAGACAGGCGCCTCAGATGGGCGGTGGTTGTGCGCACGAGCCTCGCATACGGACTCGCCCGGATGTTCGACATCCTCACCGAGAACGCTGACCTCAAGCTCGAGCTCAGGATCTTCAGGGATGTGCGGGAGGCGGAGGCCTGGCTCGGTCTCAGGCAGGGCAGGCACACCACCGCTCAGACGGCATTGAGACCGTAGATCCCGGGCATACCTTTCGGCCCTTCCCGGCAGGATCTGCCCCGGACGACATGCATGATTATTTGCTTCTCATTCAGAGGATCTTATAATAGGGAGAGCTTTAACAAGATGTGAAGGAATAGCATGAACAGAGAAGAAAGCGGCGCGCACGATCATCACCACCATCACCACGAAGGGGCCGCGGGCATCAGGCAGGCCTTCTTCCTCAACCTCCTCTTCACCGTCATCGAGATAGCGGGGGGCATCTTGACAAACAGCATGGCCATCCTCGCTGATGCCATCCACGACCTGGGAGACAGCTTCGCGCTGGGATCTGCCTGGTATTTCGAACGCCTGTCCGGGAAGGCCGGGGATGAGCACTATTCCTACGGCTACCAGCGGTTCTCGCTCCTGGGGGCGCTCATCAACATCATCATCCTGATCGTCGGCTCGTTCTTCATCCTGTCCCAGGCGATTCCCCGGCTCTTTTACCCTGAGCCGTCCCATGCCCCGGGCATGATCGGGTTCGCGGTCCTGGGCATCCTCGTGAACGGCGTGGCAGCCCTGAGGCTCAGGGGCAAGGAGGGCATGAACGTCACGATGGTGACCTGGCACCTCCTGGAGGATGTCCTGGGGTGGGCCGCCATCCTCGTCACGGGCCTGGTGCTGCTCTTCTGGCAGGTCCACTGGCTCGACGCCTTCCTGTCCATCCTCATCACCGGGTATGTGCTCTTCAACGTGCTCAGGAATCTCAAACCCACCATGACCATCTTCCTCCAGGGCATCCCGGGGAGCGTGAACCTGCCTGCCATCGAGGAGGAAGTCGGCCGGCTCGATGGCGTGGGGAGCATACACCACGCCCATGTCTGGACCCTTGACGGACACGACCACATCCTCACCATGCACGTGGTGATCCCGTGCGACTTCGACAGGGAAAGGATCCTGCACCTGAAGGAGCGCATCCGGGACATCATGGCGAGCCACGGGATCGACCACTCCACGGTGGAGTTCGAGTTCGAGGGCGAGGAGTGCCGGATCATGGGGCGCAACTGCCGGAACGGGGGCCAGAACGGGTCGTGCAGGCGCTGATGCCTGCGGTCTCGGCGAAAGGTGACCTTACTCGGAGAGAAGGGGGCAGGAAAGCATGAAGTCGTACAGGAAGGAGCTCTGGTTCAACACGAGCAAGCGCATGGAATTCATCAACATCACTCCCCAGGTGGAGGAATGCCTGCGGGAAAGCGGCATACAGGAAGGCCTGGTCCTCGTGAA
>DAOPXM010000056.1:0-13970 GCA_035352355.1 Deltaproteobacteria bacterium
GCGTTGCCGTCGTAGGTGTCCGAGTAGGAGGCGCCCACCGCGATGTGGCAGTTGCCGTTCTTTCCCCCGTAGTTCTCGTCGAACAGGGTGTTGGCCATGTAGCGGTCGATCTTCGAGAAGCGCTTGTCGGTGAGCGAGAACTCGCCCACCCTGTTCGCGCCCTCGTCCATGGAGAGCTGCTTCTGCACGAACTCCCTGCCCTCTTCCGCGTCGATCTCCACGGCGGAGCCGTTGCGGAATTCGAGGCGCACGCCCTTGGTGTAGTTGCCGCTGCGGTAGGAGGGCTGGTCCGCGTAGTAGATCCCGCTCGTCCCCCTCCAGTCCGGCGAGAGGAAAAGCTCGAAGCTGGGGATGTTGTGCCCGGAGATGCCGATCCACTTCCGGCGCGCGCCGGGGAAGATCTCCAGGTCGATGCTCTCGGACTCCACGTGGTAGAACTTCACCTTCATGGAGTTGAGCCACTTCTTGATGGACTGGGCCTCCTTGTAGATCTCCTTCCAGTGAGTGACGGGGTGCTTGCGGCCGAGGAAGCACGCCCTGACGATCTGGTCCGTGTACTCATCCAGGCTCATGCCCGCGTGCTTCGAGAGCTCCTCGGTGGGATACATGCACAGGGTCCACCCGAAGGCGCCCGCCGCCTCGCGGGCATCAAGGATGTCGCTCAAGTATTTCCGGGAGACGATGGCCTTGCCGATCTTTGCCGGGTCGATGGAGCTCAGGTGGGTGATGGAGCTCGGCGCCCTCAGGGATATGCTCCCGTTGAGCGAGCTGACGAACTCCTGCTCCCCGGGGACCTTGAATACGAGCTGGGACTGGTCTGAGAGCCGGTAGTAATCCTTCTCCATACGCTCGGTGATGCTCATGCGGGGAACGGTGTTGAAGCCTTCTTCCAGAAGCCTGGGGTAGAGCACTTCGGCAAGCGGGAGGGCTGCAAGGTCGTAGCGGATCAGCACGACGTCACCCTTCCTGAACCTCTCCGCCCTCGCGGTCTTGAGGCCCCAAAGCAGAACGTCGGCGTACCTCTCCAGTTGTATTTGTGTAAGCATATCCATCTCCTATCGGATTTCCCCGTTCATCTCACAAATGGAAATTTTAGCAAACAGTTTTTTTTGCTCAGGGCAATCCCGCAACGTGAACGGTCTGCCCTGAAACCCTCCATCATTTCATGATGCGCTCGCCCGGCAGCATACTCAATACGGCCTTGAACGGCGACACCCGGCGGGGGCGGGCGCGCCCCTGGCCGGGTGTTCGTTCATGACACGTGAGTGGGTATGGCGGGGCGGGACGATCAGGACTTTGCCTTGCTTTTTGCCTTTTCTTCCCCTTCTCCGGAATGGGCCTTCCTGTGGGCCCTGGCGAGCTCCATATAGATCCTGGCGTTCTGCCTGTTCTTTTTCGATCTCTCGGGGCCGAGCTCCTTTTTCACCTCCGCAGGAGAACCGGAGGCGAGGCAGAAGGGCCTGATCACGCCGCCTTCCTTGACCACGGACCCGGAGGCGATGACCGACCCGCTCTGGACGTGGGCGTCGTCGAGGATAATGGACCCCATCCCGATGAGACAGTCGTCCCCGATGGTGCAGCCGTGGATCACGGCATTGTGTCCCACCGTGACATAGTCGCCGATGACCAGCGGGCTCTCCTCGTCCGCGTGGAGGGTGCAGTTGTCCTGGATGTTGGTGTTCTTGCCGATCTTGATCTTTGCGCTGTCACCCCGGATGACGACCCCATACCATATGCTCGAGCCTTCCCCGATCTCGACGTCGCCGATGATGCACGCCGTAGGCGCTATGAAGACGTCTTTGCCGATCCTGGGCACTTTCCCGTCGTAAGGTGCGATCATGAATCCTCCTGTCGATTGTTCCTTCTCGAGAAACGGTGGCGCAGGGCGCCTGCCTTGGGCCCCCGGCTTTTCTCTTCCCATGCCCCGGACCTCACGGGAGCCTGTTCATCATGGGAGGGTGATGCCTTGCTTATACCACACTCTTCGGGACCGCCAAAATGTTCCTCAGGCAAAAATGGACTGTTTCTCATCTTAGCGGGTAGAAAATATTTTTTTGACCGCCCATGGGTATCGATCGCTCCCGTTTGCTCATCCGTTTGCAGCGGTTGGGATGCATGGGCGGGACCGGCTGAATTTTTCCCGCAGGGCATGCCGTCACCGGACACCCCGGCAGAACGGCCCCGGGTCAATAAGCTTTCAGAACGGGAAAAGCCGCCGGGCCTCGGGCCCTTCACGCCTTGGGCTTCTTGGCGTCCGGGAAGTACTTGCCGAAGCACTCGGGACAGAGGCCGTGGCTGAAGGACGCATCCGAATGCTGCTCGAGGTATTCCTCGAGCCCGTTCCAGTAGCCCTTGTCGTCGCGGATCTTCTTGCAGCCGGCACAGATGGGGATGAGGCCGCTCAAGGTCTTGATCCGGTCAATGGCGTACTGGAGCCTGACGTTGAGCCGCTCGCGCTCCTCCTCGACCCGCTTGAGCTCGGTGATGTCCTGGAGCGTCTCGACGGCGGCCACGAGCGTGCCGTCGTGATCGTACACCGGGGAGGCGTCGAAGATGAGGTATCGCTCCTTGCCCCCCACGCTGCTGTACCACCCTTCGGCGTGGAGGCCGTGGGGAAGGAGCACCGAGGAGCCGAACACCCGGTAGTGTTCCTGCAGGGTCTCCTCCCTCCCGTCCACCAGGAGGTCGGAGAGGCAGGGCCTCATGTGGTCGTAGAAGGCCATCCAGTGCCGGGGGGTGCCGAGGATCTCCTCTGCCTTCAGCCCGGTGAGCTCCTCGCACGCCCTGTTCCAGTGGATCACCCGGTGGGCCGTGTCGATGGCGAAGATGGCAACGGCGCAGTGCTGGATCATGCCCTCGTAGATCTCTATCCGGTTCAGGGAGCCGTTCGACTCGCCGGGTGCGGGCCCCTCCCCGGCCTCGACCTTCCTGATCACCTTGTCCAGCTCCTGCATGAACCGTTCTTTCAGGCTGTTCCGATCCGTCATCGCACGCCCCCGTCATGTCCAAGGATCTGCATCATCTCCTGCTCATACCAGCTCGGAGCCCATATGCCGTAGAGAAACCCGTTGTGCCCTCCATAGTTATGAATAATCAGGCGATGGTTCGATGCAATAAGCAACCCTGAGAAATCCTCCACCGGCACGGCCGGGTCGTCCTTGGCGTGGACGATGGTGACCGGGACGGGAGTGCCCCTGAGGGCATCGGCCTTCAGGGTGTAACCTTGGAAATACTCGTCTGCGCTGTGGTAGATCCCCGAGCGCCGGATGAGGGCCTCGGTGATGCCCCGGATGCTGCCCATGGCGAGCATGGGGGTGAAGTCGTAGAGGTGCGGGAAGAGCTCCTGCTTGAGCCTGAGGGAGCGCTTCCATTTCTTCATGAAGTACGGGCCCAGCAGGGGGTGGCCGTCGATGGCGTCGGTGGCCTTCGCCGGGTTCAGGGCCGGGCTCACGGCCAGCACGTGGTCGAGTCTGAAGGCCGGGTCCTCCCCGAGCCTCATGGCGATGCGCAGGGCGAAGTTGCCGCCCAGGGAAAAGCCGGCAAGGACGACGGGGCCTCCCCGGTTCAGGGAGGCGGCCCGGGAGACGCCCTCGAAGACCTCATCGAGGAGGGTGCCGTAGAAGAGCCCCTCGTTGAGGCCGTGGCTTTCGCCGTGGTCCCGGAGGTTGAGCCGGAACACGTCGAAGCCCCGGGCATGGAGGAACCGGCTGGTGTGGAGGATGTAGGTCGAGCGCGCGCTCCCTTCCCAGCCGTGGATGAGGATGGCCATGCCTCGCGACGAGCCCCCGGGCGCCTGGGAATGGAAGCCCTGAAGCCTGACGCCGCCCGCCAGGGTGAGAATGATCTCCCGGGTGGCCCCTGCCAGGGGGTCCCTGCCCAGGACTCTCAGCCTCAGGCTGGACAGGACCGTCTGCAGGGATGGGCTTCTCAGGTAGCGGGGGGGAAGGAAGACCCTGCTCATCTCACCCGATGGATTGCGTAGCGCATATGCAGGACAGGAAGCCGTCCCTCATCCCTGAAAACCTGGTCCCTTCTCCCCTTGCGGGCAGGGCTGTTCGGTTCTCCTTTACGCATGACTCCACCTGGCCGGCATAATAATTTTTCCTGCCTTCATCGGGGTCGGGGTCGGTATCGGGGTCGAAAGGGACATTTCGGAATCGACCCCGATACCGGACAGGTTTGAAAGCACGGCATCCCGGGATGAAAGGCCCGGGATCCCGGCTTCCTTCATTACTGCACCATGAGGTTCAGCGGCTCGATGAACTCGTTGTCTTCGGTGTCGATGATATTGATGATGTGCTTGTGCAGCCGCCTCTTGTGCTCCCAGAAGATGGTCCTGCCCTTCTGGAAGGTCCTGGCGAACTCGATGGCGTCCTTCAGGCAGGCCTCGGCGTTTTCGCTTGCCTTGACCACGGCATGGCACTCCTCGAGCTCCTTGGCGCCCGCCCTTTTCCCGCTGTAGACGAGCTCTTCGAGCTTCCAGTAGGGCAGCGCCTTCTTCATGATCGCGAGCATGCCCGGGAGGAAGGGGATGTTGATGTCCACCTCGGGGAAGCAGAAGAACCCGCGGTCCGCCCTCATGAAGCGGAAGTCGCAGCAGCAGGCGAGGATGGTCCCGTCGCCGAAGGCATGTCCGTTGATGGCGGCGATGATGGGCATGGGGCACAGGAGGATCTTCTTGAACATGTTGTTCAGGACGTACATGAACTTCCTGATGGAGTCCAGGTCGTTGCTGGCCATGCAGCCGGTCATCCAGGTGAGGTCGATGCCCAGGCTCCAGTTCTTGGGATCCACGGAGGTGAGCACCACGGACTTGATCTCAGGGTCCGCCTCGGCCTCTTCGAGGGCCTTGATGATGCCGGAGGCGAAATCCGGGTTGTGCCTGTTCTCGGGTGTGTTCATGGTCACGATCGCGACCGTCCCATCCTTTTTCCATTCAACGACAGCCATTCTCTCCTCCTTCGTTCTTTATCGATTGTGCCTTCACCATACCACAGTTGGGGGTAAAATGAAAAAGCCTTTCATTCTCAGATACAACGCGCCATCCTGCCCTTCGAGCCCATACCCAGCCGGCGAGGTCCCCGGGCCGGGAGGACAGGAAGAAACAGCCCGGAGCACCGTCTCCTGAAGCGTTCAGGAATATGTTCGATGAATACCCTGTAAATTATTGACACGCCTGTGGCCATTTGTTACAAGTGGGCCGGGTTTGATCAGACTGTCAGAGGGACAAGACATGAGAAAACCCCGGAAAAAGCCCTTGGACAGGGCGAAACGGCAGGTTTCCCGCAGGCGCCGGCCGGGGTCGTCAGCTGACGGGAGCTGAATGCGAAAAAAGCAGGAGCGTGCTATGGCAAACGTCGTCGTTGTCGGCACCCAGTGGGGTGACGAAGGCAAAGGCAAGGTCGTCGACCTCCTTACAGAGAAATCAGACCTCATCATCCGTTTCCAGGGCGGCAACAATGCCGGTCACACATTGGTGGTGGGAGACAAGAAGGTGATCCTCCACCTGATCCCCTCGGGCATCCTCCACGACGACAAGCTCTGCATCATCGGGTCCGGCGTGGTCATCGACCCGGAGATCCTCCTCGACGAGATCGACGCCCTGCGGGAAAAGGGCTACACCGTCACCCCCGACACCCTGGCCATCAGTGACCGCGCCCACGTGATCATGCCCTACCACAAGGCCATCGACCACGCCCGTGAGGCCACCCAGCAGATCGGCACCACCGGCAGGGGCATCGGCCCGGCCTACGAGGACAAGGCCAGGCGGTGCGGCATCCGCATGATCGACCTGGTGAACGAGGGCCAGCTCAGAAAGAAGCTCGATGCCTTCTTCGACGAGAAACAGGAGTACCTGACAAAGGTCCTGAAGGTAAAGGCCATGGACAAGGAGGAGATCTTCTCGAAGTTCAAAGGCCTGGGCGAGCGCCTGAAGCCCTTTGTCGCCGATGCGGCAGTGCTCATCGACAAGCACTGCCGCCAGGGCCGGAAGATGCTGTTCGAAGGCGCCCAGGGTGCGAACCTGGACATGGACTTCGGCACCTATCCCTACGTCACCTCCTCGAACACCGTTGCGGGCCAGGCCTGCGTCGGATCGGGCATCGGGCCCACGAAGATCGACACCGTGCTGGGGATCTGCAAGGCCTACACCACCCGCGTGGGCGGCGGCCCCTTCCCCACCGAGCTCAAGGACGAGATCGGCGAGCGCCTGCGGGCCTTCGGCGGCGAATACGGCGCCACCACGGGCAGGCCCAGACGCTGCGGCTGGCTCGACCTCGTGACGCTCAGGCACTCTGTGAGACTCTCGGACATCACCTACCTCGCCATCACCAAGCTCGACGTGCTCACCGGCTTCGAGACCATCAAGGTGGCCACCGCCTACAGGTCGGGCAACACCATCATCGAGAACATGCCCGCTGACCTGGAGATGTACCCTGACCTCGAAATGGTCTACGACGAGCTTCCCGGCTGGGAGGAGAACATCTCCGGCATCAGGTCCTTTGACGAGCTGCCCAAGAACTGCAGGGACTACATCGCCTACATTGAAGGGAAGACCGGGGTCAAGGCCGCCATCGTCTCGGTGGGGCCCAAACGGGAAGAAACCATCGGGCTCGTGGACCTGTTTTCTTGAGCTTCATGACCCCCTGACCGGGGGTCTATAGCGCTAACCTCAGGAGTGGCTGGGCGAACAGGAGCTGCAGGAGCTCGACGCGCACGAGCCGCAACCCGATTTGCCCGAGGCGACCCGCGATATCTTCTTCTTCACGTTCCCCTTCCCGCACCTGGGACAGTCAGGCTCCCTGGCCGACATGGGCACGAGCTTCTCGAATTCCTCCCCGCAATCCCTGCACTGATACTCGTAGATGGGCATGCTTCGCTCCTTTGCTCCCTTTCTAGTGATTTCACCTGAACATGTCAATGGGGAGGGGTGACAGGATGGAGGGGAGGCGTCCGGCTCAGCCCTGCCGGACGCCTCCCCCGGGTTCACATGACGCAGGGGCGGCCCTAGAGGACCCTGACCCCGATGATGCCTTCGGCCGATGCAATCTTCTCGACCACGCCGTCGGACACGTCGCCGTCGACTTCGATGATGTTGTAGGCGACGTTGCCCTTGCTCTTGTTGATCATGTCCGCGATGTTGATCTTGCTCTCCGCCAGGAGGTGCGTGATCTTCTCTATCATGCCCGGCGCGTTCTGGTTCGAGATGGTCAGCCTCTTGTTGCCGGTCCTGTCGAGGGAGCAGTCGGGGAAGTTCACCGAGTTCTTGATGTTCCCGTTCTCCAGGAAGTCCATGAGCTCCATGGCCGCCATGATGGCGCAGTTCTCCTCGGACTCCTCGGTAGAGGCCCCCAGGTGCGGGATGGGGATGACCTTGTCCAGCTTGATGACCTCTTCATCCGGGAAGTCCGTCACGTAGCACGCCACGGTCCCGTCCTCGATGGCCTTCTTCAAAGACGGTGTGTCCACGAGCCCTCCCCGGGCGAAGTTCAGGATCACCACACCCTTCTTCATGATGGCGAACTTGTCGGCATTCATGAAGCCCTTGGTGTCCTTGTTCTGGGGAACGTGCAGCGAGATGAAGTCGGATTCCGCCAGGAGCCGGTCCAGGCTCGGGGCCTTCTTGACGGTGCGGGACAGCCTCCAGGCCGCTTCGATGGACAGGAACGGGTCGTACCCGGACACCTCCATGCCGAGGCCCTCGGCCGTGTTCGCCACCATGGTGCCGATGGCGCCCAGGCCTACTACGCCGAGCTTCTTACCAAGGATCTCGGTGCCGCCGAACTTCGACTTGCCCTTCTCGATGAGGTCCGGCACCTTATCGCCCTCGCCCACGAGCCCCTTGGCCCAGCAGATGCCCTCGACCACCTTCCGGGAGGCGAGCAGCATGCCCAGGACCACCAGCTCCTTGACGCCGTTGGCATTGGCGCCCGGGGTGTTGAAAACCACGATGCCCTTCTCGGAGCACTTGTCGATGGGGATATTGTTGACGCCGGCGCCGGCCCGGGCTATGGCCTTCACGCTCGGAGGCAGGGTCATGTCTTTCATTTCCTTGCTCCTCACCATGATGCCGTCAGGCTCTGAAATGCCGGCTTTGTACTCGTACTGGTCCGTGAAAAGACTGAGCCCTTTTTCCGAGATGTTATTCAGCAGATCAATCTTGTACATGGAAAAACCCTCCTCTCTCTTGCTTAGCCAATATATTGCAGAATATAAATTCCGTGCCAAGCTAAAAAATCAAGACCTGCCTTCTCACGATGAGCACCCTGCTATCCTGCGCTGGTCGGAGATGACCGGGTAGAGGCGCACGGCCGCCCACATGAGCTTGGAGAAGAACCCGGGGCAGACGTGGAGCCTGCCCCTGCGCGCGCCTTTCAGCGCGCAAGCCACTACGTGTTCCGGCGAGCTCGCGCAGAACCCGGGCATGACCGAGACCTTCGGGTCCCCGAAGACCCGGGATCTCAGGATGGGCGTCTTCGAATAGAACGGGTAGACGATGGTGGTCCTGATGCCGTGCCTCCTGACCTCGCCGTGCACGGCCATGGCGAAGGCGCGCACGCCGAACTTCGAGGTGGAGTACGAGGCGCCCAGCGAGGTGGCCACGAACCCGGCAACCGAGGACACGTAGATCAGGTGCCCCGACCCCCGGGAGATGAGCCCGGGGAGGAAGAGGGCATTGAGCCGCATGACAGACAGGAGGTTCACGGAGATGACCTTTTCGTTGAGCTCCAGGGGCACGTCGAGGTAATTTCCCCCGAACCCGATGCCCGCGTTGTAGACGATCATGTCCAGCCCGATACCGAGATTCCTGAACTCGTCATACAGGGCCCTGCAGCCTTCGCCCGTGGACAGATCCGCGGGGATGACCGAAACGACCCTCCCCTGGCCCGCAGTCCCCTGCATACCGAGGCTCTCCGCCGAGGCGGCCTGCGGCATATCGCTCAGGATAAGGTTTGCCCCGCAGTCGAGAAGCTGCTGCGTGAAGCAGCGGCCAAAGCCTCCGAAGGCACCCGTGACGAGGATGTTCCTGTTGCGGAAGTACTCCATGACAAAACCCCCTTTTCTCTGTACGGCAGGGCTCGCCCGTGAGGGTGAGCCTGATTATCTCAGAGCATTTCTCAGAAACGTGAGCTGGTCCCCCACTGTCTGCTCGAACCGGGGCGGCACGTACACGTCGAAGTGCCCGCACGTGTAGACGATGAGCTGGCTTGAGGGGGCCTTCAGGGCTGCACGGTACGCCGGCCTCACCGGCGTGGTCAGATCGTTCGACGCGGCCTGGATGAGCCAGGGCATCTTCATCCTCGGTGCCAGCCGGCCCGGGGAATAGAGCCCCACCCACAGAAAGATGCGGGCAGCCACGTTCTCGTTGGGCTCGTACCCATCGGGATAGAGCTTCTTCACTCCCTCTTCGGCGTCCGGTGCGGTCATGGCCGCCACGGCCCCGGGCCGACCCACGATAGGCACATAGTACGGGTCACGGCGCAGGGCCATGCACATCAGGTCGCGCCAGGCGGCGCGCGCCAGCTTCACGTTCTGCACCAGCCCGGAGGCAACGGCCGTGGCCAGGCCGTCGAGGTGGGGGGCCTGGGAGATGACCGCGGCGATGCCTGTCTCTCCGAGGGCCACCGGCACCACGTGCCCGCCGCTGAAGGATGTCCCCCAGAGGACCATCCTGCCCGCATCAACCCCGGGGAGCGTGCGGGCGAACCGGACGGCCGCGTGCCAGTCGGCGTGCTGCTTTTTGATGTCGAGAACCTGCCTGGGCTCGCCCTCGCTGTCGCCGAAGTGGCGGTAGTCGAAAACCAGGGCATGGTAGCCCGCCTCGGCAAAGGTCTCGGCATAGGCGTCCAGCCTCAGCTCCTTGGTACCCCCGAAGCCGTGCGCCAGCACGATGCACGGGAGCGGCCCTTCACCCTCGGCCCGGTAGAACCACCCGCGGCAGCACTGCCCGCCCGAAACGAACTCGATATCCTTGCGCTCGATCATGACACCCTCACCTCCTCATAGTATCTGACACGACATATTGTCAGTTTCTATCAGACCCCCTTGACTTTGACAAGGGATATTGTCAGAATTCGATGCATGAAGAGCAAACCTGTTCACCAGCGAACCTACGGCGGCGTCGAGGCGGACCTGCGGGAGACCGAGCGCAGGAAGAGGCTGCTTGCAGCTGGGCTGGAGGCCTTCGGCTCCAGGGGTTATGCGAAGACCAACATCAAGACCATCTGCTCTCTGGCCGGTCTCACGGAGCGGTATTTCTACGAGTCGTTCGGCAGCAAGGAAGATCTCCTGTCCGCCGTGTACCAGGAACTGGTGGACTCCCTGAAGGCCGACGCCCTGAAGGCCTTCGAAGAGAATCAGGGCAGGCCCGTGGAGGCGGCCACGGCCTCGCTCAGGCTCTATCTCGAGAGCTTTCAGCAGGACCCCCGTAAGGCCCAGGTGCAGCTCTTCGAGGTCCTGGGAGTGAGCCCGAAGATCGACCGGCAGTACCAGGACGCCATGCGCCTGCTGGCGGACATGACGAAGCTGTTCCTGAGCAGCGCCTTCCCGGGCATCCCCGAAGGGGCCTGGAAGGGCAGCATTGTGCCCACGGGCCTGGCTGGCTCCATCATCCTTATCTCCCACGAGTGGGTTCTCAACGGGTGCCTCACCCCGCTCGACAACATCATGGACCAGTGCATGGACCTCTTCATGGCCGTGGGCAGGCACCTCGAGAGCAGATCGAGGCCCTGAGCAGGCCCTGCCTCCCTACCCTCTTCCGGAAGCCCTTTCATTTCCTCGATTATTGACAACAATCCCCTTCTCGTTCTACTCTGGAGTGACGAAGGACGAGGAGGTACCATTCATGAGTGAACCGTACACATTCTACAAAGTCGAAAAACAGGGGCACATCGCCTGGGTCTTCCTGAACAGGCCCGATAAGAAGAACGCCATGGGGCCTGCGGCCTGGACCGAGATCATCCCCATCTTCAAGGACATCGAAAATGATGACGAGATCCGCGTGGCCATCGTCGCCGGGGAGGGCAAGGATTTCTCCGCGGGCATCGACCTCATGGGCATGGCCCCGCTCATCCCGACGCTCAAGAACTGGGATTTCAGCGCCAAGGCGACCGTGAAGCTGTTCAAGGACATCTTCCCGCTCCAGGACGCCATGAGCTCGGTGGAGAAGTGCTCCAAGCCCGTGATCTGCGCATTCCACGGCTACTGCATCGGCGCGGCCCTGGATCTGGGTTCCTGCTGCGACATCCGCCTGGCGTCGCTCGACGCCAAGATCTCCCTGAGGGAGGCCGCGGTGGCCATCATCGCCGACGTGGGCGTGCTCCAGCGCCTGCCGCTCATCATCGGCCAGGGCTTCACCCGCGAGCTCGCCTTCACGGCCAAGTACATCGACGCCGCCAGGGCCAAGGACATCCATCTGGTGAACGACGTCTACCCGGACAAGGAGTCCCTGCTCAAGGCCGCCGAGGAGCTGGCCCTCGAGATCGCCGCCCAGGCGCCGCTGGCTGTGCAGGGCGTGAAGGACGTGCTGAACTTCTGCAGGGGCAAGAGCATCGCCGACGGCCTCGAATACGTGGCCGCCCGCTCCGCCATGATCCTCCCCTCCGAGGACCTGGCGGACACCATGGCCTCGTTCATGGAAAAGAGGAAGCCGAATTTCAAAGGGAAATAGAAAGAAGAGAAAAGACGGAAGAAGGTGTCCGGGGACTGAACGGTCCCCGGACTTTTTTATTGCCCCGGCACGATCGCCGCAAACGGTATGCACCTCCATGCCGGGACCACGCTTCAGCGTTTCGTCCGCCGGATCGGTACATGGGCATGCGGGAACGCCGATACCGGGGCCCTTTTGCGTATCTTGACTTTCATATGTGCATCACTACAGAAGCCGTGAAACGATATCCCATAGGGTTAATTTGACGTACGGGCAGAGAGGGTGCGGCAGCGTGAACCAAAGGGGATAGGGGTTGTCAGGGATCGCCTTTTTTATCTTCGCGTTATTCTTGCCGGCATGATCATCCGCCGGTTGCAGGTTCGTGATCCACGGAACCGGTCACGGGACATGCGTGGAATACAACCCGAGAACGAAAAGGAGAGCACATTATGATGCACAGAGAAGAGTTTCTGAGGAAGCATCCCAATATAAAGGGCAGCATGATAGCCTACAGCGAAGACGGCGAGAAACTGGGAAAGGTGACGACCCTGTTCGAGGAAAGCCTCAACATCGAGAAGGGCATCTTCTTCCCGAAGGATTACACCATCCGCTATGACGATGTGGTGGAGGTCCATGACAACGACATGATCGTCCACCTGCGCAGCAGCGATCTGAGAGGCATGAAGGGTGGCGCCGCCACGGAGGGCGAATCCGGCTTTGCCGGCGGGACGAAAGGCGGAGTCGTGGGCCCGGGCAGGGAAGAGCTGGGTGAAGCGAAGACCGGCGGCTACGTCGGCAGTACCGGCGACCTCGAGGCCGCAGGCCCCGGCTATGCCGCATGGGGCAGGAGGGAAGACCTGAAGGAAGGCCGCGAGATCGAGATCCCTCTGCTGGAGGAAGACCTCCAGGTACAGAAGGTCGAAAAGCAGCGCGGCGAAGTCCACCTGAGGAAGTTCACCCATACCGAGGACAAGACCATGACCGTGCCGGTGCGGAAGGAAGAGATCATAATCGAGCGCACCCGCGCCACCGGCGAAGGAATGGCTGAGGCCATGCCCGGCGAGCACGTCTTCGAGGAAGACCGGATAGCGATCCCGCTCATGGAAGAGGACGTCGAGGTGAAGACCTCCCAGCGGGTCCGCGAGACCGTGCACGTGAAAAAAGAGATCCGTATGGAAAACCGCGACATCCGCGGCACCGTGAGGGTCGAGGACGTGGAGCTCGAGACGGAGGGAGAAACGAGAGAGAAGAAGTGAGGAACCGGAAGGCCTCGGTCCGGCAGGGCACCGCATGCGGATCATACCTGCCGGACCGGGGCACGGAGCAGGACCATGGGAGACGGCCCCTTGAGGCCGCGTCAGATCAGGATCGAACATGGGACAGCAGCACAAGGGGCTGCTGTCCCTTTTTGCAATGTCCGGGGTGCTCTGCGCTCCCTGCGGTTTCTTCGCAATGACCGCAAATTCCCTTTTTTCCTTCTCGTACTTGAATGTATTCAGAAAACCGTAATATTTCCGGGGTGGCCAGAAACCGCCAAAGAGACAGGGCTCACACCGGGCCTTCTCTTCCCGTTGACTGGAGGCCGCTACCCCGCTTCAGTGATGATTTGTTTGCAGGATCAGTAAAGTTTTCCCTCATCTCCATCCGATGATAGTGATAATGGAAAAGAGAGAAACAAAACGGCAGCGAACCCTCCCGTGGGGGAACCTCCATGCCAAAGCCAGGATCAGCGGGCACGTGCTGAAGCTGCCCGTCCTGGACATTTCCATCGGCGGCCTGGGGGTCCTGGCGAACGACGGGTTTTCCCTGCTCCAGCAGGGCCGGGAGATCCACATAGAGACCCTGGAGAACAAGGGCACGGTCATCGCCGCGGACATACGCGGTCAGATCGCCTACTTGGGCTCCGGCGTCCCGTCCCGGGTGGGCATCGACTTCGCCCCTGCAGATACCCCCATCGAGGCTTTCGCACAGCTGCGCTCCGTCAAGGGCGACCACGGCAAGCTCATCACGGACAAGGAAGAGGTCGTCAAGATCTTCAGCGAGGTGAAGAAGTGGTCCCGGGGCTTCGGCGACATGCTCATGATGCACAAGCGCAAGGCCATCCCGGCAGAATTCTTCTACCTGAGGCCCGACGACGGCAACATGGTCCTGCGGATCGTGCGCATGTCGGAGTTCCGCCTGCCCTTCCAGCCGACGGTCGGCACCACCTATCCCTTCTACCTCTTCAAGGGCGTCAACGTGATGCTTTTCCACTCCCAGGTCCTCGACATCATCAAGAACATCGTGGAGGCGAGCTGGCCCGACACCCTGCAGCACATCTCCC
>DAOPXM010000057.1:0-13799 GCA_035352355.1 Deltaproteobacteria bacterium
TCGCCGATGGCGTTCACGACTCTGCCGAGCATGCCCTCGCCCACCGGGATTTCCACGATCCTCTTGGTCCTGCGCACGGTGTCGCCTTCCTTGATGCCGACGGACTCGCCGAACAGAACGCAACCGACGTTATCCTCTTCCAGATTGAGGGCCATGCCCATGACGTTGTGAGGAAATTCGATCAGTTCAGAGGACATCACGTTTCTGAGTCCGTAGACACGGGCAATACCGTCGCCGACGCTCAGAATCGTACCAGTCTCGGCAACGTCTACCTCTTTCTCGTATCCCTTGATCTGGTCCTTAATAATCTTACTGATTTCTTCGGCCCTTATCTGCATCCTACATCTCCCCTTTTAAACTCTGTTTTAATTTCGATATCTGTGTCTTCACGCTTCCGTCATAGATCATGCCCTCGACCTCGGCGATCATGCCGCCGATGAGGGTCGGGTCTACGCTCACGTCTACGTCCACTTCCTTCTTGAACACCTTCGAGAGCGTCTGGCACACCTGCTGGAGCTGGGCATCGTCGACCGCGGTTGCGCAGACGACCTTCGCCCTGACCCTGCCGGAGATCTCGTCCAGGATCGCCTTGTAGGCGTCGAGGATCTCGGACAGGACGAAGAACCTGTCCTTGTCCAGAAGGATGTTCATGAAGTTCTGCGTGTAGGGAGACATGGAGAGCTTCGAAGCGACCTCCTTGAGGATCCTCTTCTTGAGCACGATGTCGTAGAGCGGGCTCTCGAGGATGGACTTCAGCTCTTCGTTTTCGCCGATGATCCCGACGATCCCCTGGAGCTCCTCGAGGAATGCCTTCTCCTTCCCCTCTTCCTGGCCAAGGTCGTACAGGGCCCTGGCGTATCTCTTGGCGATTACGTCACTCTTCACTTTTCGTTCCCCACTTTATCGAGGTATTCAGCGATAAGACGCTTCTGATCGTCCGGGGTCATGGAGTTCGTGACCAGACCTGCAGCCATGTCTCCCGCCATGTCGACAACCTGGTTCCTCAGCGCGTTCTTGGCCTTGAGGACCTCCTGCTCGGCGGACCACTTGGCCTGGGCCACGATGCGCTCTGCAGCGACCTTGCCTTCGTCGAGGATGCGCTGCTTCTCGCCTTCGAGCTCGCCCATGATGGCATCCTTGATCTCCTGGATGTCCTTCTCGACGTTCTGGAGCTTCTGGTTGTACTCGGCGAACTGCTTCTGGGCGTCGGCCTTGGCCTTGTCCGCCTCTTCGATCATCTGGGCGATCTCGGCGCGGCGGTCGACGAAGTAGGTCTTGATCTTGTCGGCGAGGAGCTTCCAGAGCAGGGCCATGAGGACGAGGAAGTTGAAGATCCTCCAGATCATGGTCCACACGGGGCTGCTTTCATCGCCTCCCCCACCCTCTCCGCCTGCGGATGCAAGGGCGAGCGTGACAAGGGCGAAAACCAGGACGACGAGAAGGGGGATTATCTTGGGTAAACGCTTCATCATGCGACCTTCCTCCCCAGGATCTGCTGAGCGATGGTGGACGCCATGATCCCGAGCTCGGGCTCGAGCTCCTTCTTCACCCTCGCGATCTCCTCGGCCATCTCTTTCTGCACGTCGGCCACGATGGTCTCAGCCTTCTTGCGGGCATCCTCGATGATGGCGTTGGCCTGGTCGACGGCCTGGTTGCGTGTGGCGTTCTTCACGGCGATGGCGTCGATCTTGGCGCTGTGGAGCTTCTGGTTGTACGAGGCGAATATCTCCTGGCCGTCTTCCACGAGCTTCTTGGCCTCTTCCATCCCGCCTGCAACCCTCTTGTCCCGCTCTTCGAGGATCTTGAGGACAGGCTTGTACAGGAGCTTGTTCAGAATGTACATGAGAAGGAAGAAGTTGAAGACCTGAATTAAAAAGGTAAAATTAATTTCTATCAAACCATACCTCCTTATGCGGCGTATATGAGGAGCGTCAGAGGCCAATCGTGACGAGCGTGCCGGAGATCCATTGAATCCGAAGCTTCACCCATCGCCCTGGTTAACCAACCAGCTTCCTCCCGATATATCCCGTTGTCCCTTCAGGATCTGCCGATCATCGGCCCGCCCTTGGCCTCACGGCATGTCCTGCACCGAGAAAAGCGGCCTGCCTCGTTGAAGCGCGGACTGCTTTTTTCTCTCAAGCACCGTCCTCCCCGGACGTCTTTCCATTATATACCAAACAGAATGGGAAAGGCTACGACCAAGGTGCCGGCGGAAGCATTTTCCGCACGGCCGCCCGGCCGGGAGAGCAGCGAACTGCCGGGGAACGACGCACCCTCTCTGCAACCGGGACCACCATCAGAGACCATCCCCATGACTGGAGGAACAGCACAGGATGAGGAGCTCTTGGCAGAGAGGGATTTTTTCATCCTATTTCCTTTTCCAGATGTCCGGTTATCCTGCCCCTGCCCGACCAACGCCCTGCAGAACCCAAAAACTTATAACCGCTCGATCTTCCAGGGGCTGTTTATTCCTTGCCTTGATAACATAATGAATGGCGCTTCACTCATTCATCCGGATTTTTCCTATCATTTCAACCCATCTGCTGTCAAGATATTTATTCCCGGGATAAACAAGAAGGTAGCTTTATCCGTTTCCGCCAGCGGAAGAGCCCCCCGCCTGCCTCGACGCGCCCCGCGGCAGGCCACGTCCCTCTTCCGTAAGCACCCTGCTGAAGAGCTGCCGGGAGTCCTTTCACTGAAACGAATCCGTACCAGAGAACGCCGCCGGATGCAAGGGGAGACCGACCCGGGCGTGCAGCCCGCGCCCATCACCTGCTTGCGCAGAAGGCCCTTGTATGGTATCCCTTTGTCGCGTGTGGGAAACAGGGACAATAACGCTCCGACTGAGCCGGGAGAACATCTCCTACCTGCGGTTCATCTTCGAAGGCTACGACGGGCTGGGCATCGTCACCACCACGGACGCGAACGCCGCGCAGGTGCGGATAACCTACCCGCTCAGCAGGAAGGACCTGCTCGAAGGGGTCATCGGGGCATTGACGAGGGAAGGTGTGGTAAGGGAGGAGGGAAATCGATGAAACGTCGTTTCAGTTTCGCGGCATGCGCTCTGGTGGTTCTTCTTGCTTCGTCCATGCTCATGGGCATGTCGGGCGGCATGGGGACAGCCCCTTCCGGAAACCAGGCGGTCCCCGGCATCGCGTACGACGCAAAGCTCATGGATGTGGACAACAACGTCGTGCAGCTGAGCTCGGTCACCATCGACGCCAAGACCGCCTTCCAGGCCAACATGGGCAAAGGCAAGGTCATCATCCCCTTTGACCAGATATCCCGCATCGAGATCAAGGGAAAGACCGCCTGCGTCACCCTGAAGAACTCCCAGCGGATGTGCAACCTCACCATCAAGGAGCTGTCCAGGGTGTACGGGAGCACGTCGTTCGGCGCCTACCAGATCTCCCTGGCCGATGTCGCCTGGATCGAGCTGACCAAAGCCAAGCAGTGAACTCGCTCGACGCGCTCTTCCTCATCGTCTGCCTGGGGTTCCTCGGCCTCGGGTTTGCCCAGGGGCTCATCAGGAACGTATCGTCCCTCGTCGCGATCATTGCCGGTCTGGTCTGCGCCAAGAAGCTCGAGCCCTTCATCTCAAGGGTCCTGGCCTTTGTCCACATCGACAACCCGAAGGGGGCCCTGGGCTACCTCTTCGTGTTCTTCTGCATCTTCATCGCGGTCAAGCTCCTCCTGCTCGTCCTCCAGAAGATGACCAAGGCCTCGGGCCTCTCGATTGTGGACAGGACGTTCGGCGGCCTCCTGGGCCTCGTCAAGGGGGTCATCATCGTGGCGATCGTCGGCACCCTCCTGCAGATAGCCCTCCCCGGCGATTCCGCCGTGCTCAAAAACTCGAAGATCCTCCCCTACTCAAACAAGGTGGTGGCGAGGGCGCGGGTGGTGCTTCCCAATGCCGTATACCAGCACGTCGCCAAGAAGAAGCCCCTGAACATCCAGGAGAACATCCAGGAGAAGATCAAAGAACAGGTGGGGAGCATCGGCAAGAACAGGACGAAAGAGAAGCAGTAGCCGCCGATTGTGTTTCAGCACCGTGCCCGATCAATACGCCTTGGGCTCAGCCGGATGCGTTTGTGGTCTGAAATGAAAACGTGCATGAAGCCAAAGCAGCCGCATGCACGCGTCTGGTGAACGGGTAGTTCAGTCGTCGACCGAATAGTCGGCGTTTTCCTCAAGCACGATGTCTTCCATATCGAGAACGTATTCCTCGACCTCCTCGTCGGTCTCGATGATGTCCTCGGTATCGTCCGGCATGGGCCTGATATCGGATTTGACTTTCGAAAGCACGCGCCTCCGCTTGCGCTTCAGCAGCTTCTTGTTCTCCTCGATGTTCTGGTCTTCTCCGCAGGAAGGGCACACCGGCTGAGGCTTGTTCATGTCGTAGAATTTCGTGCCGCATTTATAACACTTGTATCTCTTCCCTAGGTCTGCCACCAGACTTCTCCTTTACTCGAAAAATTTTGCACTGTATACTTCAGCACTGCAGCATGCTTGTCAAGACAAAAAGTTGATCGGGGAAACGCTATTCATTCAGTAATTTCTACTACTTGTTGACATACGGGCAACTCCAAATATAATGAATGATATCATGGATAAAAAGCTTCTCCCCAAGATGCTGCACCTGCTGTGCGCGTGCCTGCTCCTCTGGGCCTGCGCAGCTCCCGCCAGGCAGATCGTCCCGGACGCCGAGACCCTGTACAGCAACGCCGTGATCCAGGAAAAGGCCGGGAAGGCGCTGGAGGCGTGCCAGAGCTACACCCTCCTCTGGAAGACCTACCCGGGCAGCGAGCTGGCGCCCAAGTCGCTCTACCAGGCCGCTTCCGTCATCGCGCCCAGCGACCCGGACAGGGCCATCGAGCTGTACCGCGCCTTCCTGGCGTCGTACCCCAGATCGCCGCTCATCCCCCAGGCAAGGCAGGGCCTCCTGGCCGAAGAGGTCGGCCGGGGAAGGTTCACCGAGGCCTACAACCTCTACCTGGACATGTTCGAAAAACCCGACTCCAAGCTCGTCGGATACGGCGTCAGGATCACCCGGGGGCTCGCTGCCGAAGGCAAGCACGAGCAGGCAATGGTCCTGATCTCCACGATCTTCCCCCACGGGGACACGTCATCCCGGCAGGTGCTGCTGCCCCTGTGGAAGGCCTCCCTCGAGGGGATCGACCGGGTCGACGTGCTCGAAGGCTGTGAGGAAAAGGCGCAGGACAAGCTCCTGAGAGACCCTCTCCTGGCCCGGAAGGCAAAGCTCGTGAGCGATGCCCTGAGCGAGGGCTCGGCCCCCACCTCAGGCTCCGGGGAAGACGATCTCCTGTCCTGGCCGGGTACAGGCTCGGAGCAGAGCAGGGGCACCGTGGGCGTACTCCTTCCGTTGAGCGGCAAGTACGAAACCATCGGGCAGAAGGCGCTCAAGGGCATCATGCTCGCATCAGGGGTGTTCGGCGCGGACCCCTCCTCCCCGCTGTCCTATGCGGTGAGGGACTACGGGGACAACGAGCAGGCCATCCCGGGCATCATCGAGGCCCTCGACGCCACCGACCGCGTCGTCGCCGTCATAGGGCCGGTGGGTGAGACCGCGGGAGGCATCGCCTGCAGGGAGGCGCAGAAGAGGGGCATCCCCTTCCTGCCCTTTACCCGGGCGGAGACGGCCGCCTCAGGGACCTCGTTCTGCTTCAGCAACTTCGTGTCCGTGGACGTCCAGGTGGAGGCCCTGCTCAAGGCCGCTTCGGCCCGCGGCATCACCCGGTTCGGCATCCTCTACCCCACCGACAACTTCGGCAAGACCTTCACCGCCACCTTTGCCCGGAAGGCAAAGGCATACGGCGTCCAGGTGATCAGGCAGGTGGAGTACTCGCCGGACCTGGGCGATTTCAAAGGGTCCGTGCAGAAGCTCTTCAGGGGCGCCAAGGGAGGAAGTGCATCGTTCCAGGGACTGCTCGTGCCCGACGGCGCGCAGAACGCCGGCATGATCGCCTCTTACCTGCCCTATCTGAACATCAAAGGCGTGCGCCTCTTCGGCCCGGCCCTGTGGGACAGCCCGGAGCTCGCCCGGATAGGGGGCAGAGGAGCGGAAGACGCCCTGTTCGTGACCGGGTTCTACGGCAATTCCGCCAGCCACAGGGTGCAGGCCTTCAACGACAGATTCCATTCCACGTTCGGCTACAGGCCTTCCCTCTGGGAGGCGACCGCGTACGACTCGGCGACCATCCTGCAGAGCCTCGCAGGAGAGACCTCTCCCACCAGGGCCTCCCTGCAGGCGGGCCTCGGCTCCCTGCAGAGCTTCCCCGCCGTCACCGGCACCACGACCTTCGGGAGAAACGGGTCCGTGAGCAAGGCCATCTACCTCCTCACGGTCAAAAACGGGACGATCGTCGAGGTCGTTCCTTGATGTTCTCGCCTTTTTATTATATGCATTTCTCCATGAAGAATATCAGCATACATACCGTCCTTTTCCCCATCGCCCTCTTCCTCGTCTTCCTTGCCGGGTGCGCCCACGAGCAGCCAGGGGTCCGCACGGCCCAGGAGATCTTCCAGGAGGCCTCGGAGCTCGCCCAGAAGGGAAAGGTGGACCAGGCCTCTGAAAAGTTCATGGAGGTGCGCACCTATTACCCCGGCGACGACCTCGCCAAGAAAGCGCTCATGGCGACCGCCGATCTGTACTACAACAGCGAGCTCTACGAGTCCGCCCTCCAGAGCTACGAGGAGTACAGGCTCCTCTACCCCACCGATCCCGAGGCGAGCTACGCCCTCTACCGGGTGGGACTGTGCCATTTCAACCAGATGGGTGATCCCGACAGGGACCAGACCCAGACCGTGAAGGCCATCCGCGCCTTCGAGAACTTCCTATCTTCCTTCCCGTCGTCCCAGTATGCACAGCCGGCCAGGGACAACCTGGCGGCCGCCAGGAAGGTGCTCGCCTCCAACTACGTCTACATCGGGAAGTTCTACCTCAAGAAGAAGGACTACACGGGCGCGTGCAAACGCTTCCAGTACGTGAAGAGCCAGTTCCCCGGCGTCCAGCTCGAGGACGACCTCGACGCCCTGATCTCGAGGGCATGCTCCACGGGCGTACAGCCCGAGAAGAAGTCCTGAGGGCGGCCCTCCCGTCCCACCGCCTGCCGCTGACGCGAGGCAGCCTGCCGCTCGCGCCCTGCAGGTGATGTCCGGGAAGAATTGCCAAGGAATGTGGCCAAAAATCAAATATCCTGCCTGGACCGAGCCGCCCTCCCCGGGCTTCCTGAACCTAACCTATCGATATAACTGATCCCCGCCTTTCTGGCACAGCTCTGGCATTGGATGGGGCAGAGGACTGAGCCATGACGAAGAGGGAGATCATCAGAGCGCTCATCATGAGCCCGCTGTATCTGAAGCTCACGCTCAAGGAGCGGGCACGGCTCATCCGCAGCATGCTGAAAGCCGGGGCGTAAAGGGCCCTACCTGCCGGAGCCCAGCCTCCGGACATTGTCCACCCTGACCGTGAAGTGGATGCGGTCGAGGTACTCGAGGTAGGGGATCGCGTACTTCCTGCTCACGTCGAAGATGGTCTTCATGTCGCCCGGCGCCAGGGACTGGTGCTCGGTTATGAACTGCCTGACCTTTTCCTTCAGCTCCGTGACGAGCTCGGTGGTAAGGTAGAGGTCGTCGCTGATCCTGGTGAGCCTGCCCTGCCTGGTGAGGAAGCTCAGCACCTCCTCCATCTGTTTGGGGTTTATCCGCAGGTGCTCCGCGATCTCGGCCGCCCTGGGCGGCTCGAACCCGTTCTTCGCGAGCTTCAGGCAGACCTTTTCCCCGATGTTCCCGAGGGCGTCCCCCAGGGAGGGCGCAAAGCCCTTCTTCCTGATGTTGGGGCCGTCCTCTTCCACCGCCCCCCTCTTCACGAGCTCGGTGAGGGCCTTGTGGAAGAGCTTCTGGTCGATGCTGCCCTTGAGCGAGGAGCGCAGGTGCTCCCGGGAGACCCCTGGCGAGGAGGGGTGGGACTGGTGGTACTCCCCGATCTTGCCGTTCATGAGCTCGATGAGCGACTTCAGGTATTCCTCGAACACGTACAGGTCGTTGTTGGGGTCGAAGCGCACCACCTGCCCGCCGGACAGGAGCCCCGCAAGGGCCTTGTCCACGGCCGCGATGCTCTCGGCAAAGGCCGCGGCCAGCTCGCCCTTGGAGATGCCCCTGAGGCCCGCGTCCTTGATGAGTCCCCTCGTCTGGCTCGTGCGCTCCGGATCGAGGAGGTCGCGGACGATCTCTTCCGAATAGCGCCGGTGCGGGGAGGGGTTGAGCACGCATCCGCCGGCCACGGTCTTCGAGGGGGAGACCATCCTGACGATGAACCGGTCGCCCACGCAGGCGACCACGGGCTCCTTCAGACGTATCCTCGCCACGTGGGTGCCCTCGACCTCCCTGAGGTTCATCTCGGCCATGACCTCGGCGGTGCCGATGTGGACCTTGACCATGGCCTTTCCCGGGTCGTCGAGGAGGTCGATCCGGGCGTCCATGAGCTCGGTGGGCGCGATCGTGCCCGCCGGGACCACCCACTGCCCCCGGGCGATGTCCTCGGTGGCCAGCCCCTGGAGGTTGATGGCGGTGCGCGTGCCGGCATAGGCCTTATCGACGTCCTCGCCGTAGACCTGGATGTTCCTCACCCGGGCCTTCAGCCCTGCGGGCTGGACCTCCACCTCCTGCTCCTCCTCGAAGAAGCCCTGCTTCATGGTGCCGGTGACCACGGTGCCGAAGCCCTTGATGGTGAACACCCGGTCCACGGGCAGGATTGGTATGCCGGTGAGCCTGCGCTCGCTCAGGTCGGCAAGCTGCTCGTCGATGGTCTTCTTGAGCTCTTCGAGCCCTTCGCCCGTGACGGAGCTCACGGGTATGATGGGGGCGTTCTTCAGAAAGGTCTTCGACACAAAGTCCTGGATGTCGGACTTCGCAAGCTGCAGGAGGTCGTCATCCACCATGTCGATCTTGGTGAGCACGATGATGCCCCGCTCGATGCCCAGCAGGCTGCAGATCTGGATGTGCTCGACCGTCTGGGGCATCACGCCCTCGTCGGCCGCCACCACCAGCATGACCAGGTCGATGCCCGAGGCGCCGGAGAGCATGTGCCTGATGAACTTCACGTGGCCCGGCACGTCCACCACACCCACGCGGGTCCCGGACGGCAGGTCGAGGAAGGTGAAGCCCAGCTCGATGGTGAGCCCCCGCTGCTTCTCCTCCTTGAGCCGGTCGCAGTCGACCCCGGTCATGGCCTTGATGAGCGAGGTCTTTCCATGGTCAACGTGGCCCGCGGTTCCGATGACGATCCTTTTCATAGGCATGGTTAAACCAGATTCTCCTGCCCGCGTCAATTTCCCATGGCCTTAGGTGCGGGATTTTTATCTCTTGTGGAACGTGAGGCACAATCGTATACAGTTCAGGTAGATATGGACAGGCGCAGCCTCGTTATCATCCTGGTCGTCGGCATTGAGCTGATCCTGAGGCTCCTCTACAGGCCCCTCTCCCTGCCCGTGGACCCCCTCCTCTACACCGCTGCCGCGCGGCTGATCCAGACGGGGCTCATCCTCTTCCTCGCCTTCGACCTCTGCGGCGTCAGGGCCCGGTCCCTGCCCAGGGAGGTGCTCGTCGGCATAGGCGTCTCTCTGCTCTTCGGGGCCGTGGTGGTGCTCGTGGACCTCGCGAGCAGGCTCGTGCTCCAGGGAGGGGTGCTGAAGCTCCTGCTCTCCCGGCAGCACGTGGAGAGCCCGGCGCTCTTCTTCCTCGTGGGGTGCGTGCTCGGCCCCTTCGCCGAGGAGCTCTTCTTCCGCGGCCTCTTCTATTCCTGGCTCAGGGAGCGCCTGCCCGTGCTCGGGACCATCGTCCTGTCGGCCCTCTTCTTTGCGTCCCTCCACGCCGGGGGTTTCCCGGTTCAACTGATCGGCGGCCTGCTCTTCGCCTCTCTCTTCGAGTGGAGGAACAGCATCTGGGCGCCCTTCGTGGTGCACGCGGCCGCGAACACCGGCATCTGGATCCTCCCCTTCATCTACCCCTGAAAAGGGCAGGAAAAAGGGGACAGATTTTATGTTCAGCGCCTTCCGAACTTGTTGTTTATTACTGCCAACAAAGAGCTGAAGATAAATCTGTCCCCTTTTTCCTCTCCATCCTGCTCAACCGGATCAATGGACCTTCTCCCTGTCGTGGAAGAAGTGGGAGAGATACTCCGCGTCCGCCGGTGAAAGATTGAATGTGAACACTGCCTTGTTGATGAGTTTGCCGAGCGACTGCTCGTTCTTTTCTTCCAGGTGCTCGGACACCCACTTGATCGCCCTCTTCAACTCTTCTTTTTCCGAAGCAATAACGTTCATCAAAGCACCTCCTGTGGGGTGTGATCATTGTCTTTTCTGTGTGTTTCTTATGTAGGGCCTCACCCCCTGAAAGGCAACATCATGGCAACTTTTTCTCCAGGGATAATCGGACATTGGAAATAGGGGACAGAGGTATTTTTTGGTTCCCCATGAAATAATTCAGAAAAAAAATAATCTGTCCCCTTTTTCCGATGCGGTATAAGATAAGGTGAACAAGGAGGAAACCATGACCAGGGAGATCTACGACGGGTACAGGAGAGAGGTGCTCTCCGCCAGCCTGTGGCTTTCGGAGCACGGGTACTTCGGCTCACAGCGGGGCACGGGGGGCAACGTGTCGGTGCGGGTGGACGGCGAGCAGGCCATGGCCATCACCCCGTCCTCTGCGAGGTATCAGGACCTCTCCGCAGGCGACATCTGCATCGTGGGCTTTGACCTCGCCCTGATCGAAGCAGGCGGCGCGCTCAAGCCCTCGATGGAATCGGGGATGCACAGCGCCATCTACCGGAGCCGGCCCGACGTGAACGCCGTGGTCCACACCCACCAGACGTACGCCAGCGTGCTGGCCGTCCTGGCCGAGCCCATCCCGGCCCTGTTCGACGAGGTCTCCTTCGCCCTGGGCCAGGCCGTCGAGGTCATCCCCTACGCCCTGTCGGGCAGCCATGAGCTCGCAGCAAACGTCGAGGGCAAGGTAGGCAGCAACGCCAACGCCTACCTCATCCAGAACCACGGGGCCCTCGCCCTGGGCAGGACCCTCGAAAAGGCCCTCTACCACGCCGAGCTCCTCGAGAAGCTCTCCCACGTCTACTGCCTGGCCCTGTCCACGGGCAGAGCCGTCCACACGCTGCCGGAGCCCACGGTGGAGATGGCCAGGGCGCTCAGGGACAACGAGGTGGGCGAAGCCGCCAGGAAGAAAGGCTGAGGAAACAGGGGGCGGATTTTTTTCACATTCACTGGCGGATACTGCTCTCCACCGCCTTGGCAGTGAAAAATAAACCTGTCCCCTTCTTGTGCTGATATCCATGTTGAGTTTTTTTCCAGCATATATTAATGATGGCATATTCCGCGCTTGAGGATCGAATTGCAGGGGTGTGAGGGGGGCGCCCGTTGCCGCCGGGGCAGGACAGCTCCCCGAAGAGGAACGACGCGAACAGCCATGTACAATAGCCATTACGGTTTTACCACAAAGCCATTCCAGATCGTCCCCAACCCGGACTTCCTCTACCTGAGCCACCGCTACGAGAACGCGCTCACCTACCTCGAGTACGGGCTCATGGAAAAGGTGGGCTTCATCCTGCTCACCGGCGAGGTGGGCTCGGGCAAGACCACGCTCATCAAGCACCTCTTGAGGCAGATCGAGTCGCAGTTCGAGGTGGCGGTGGTCTTCAACACGAACGTCTCCCCGGGCGAGCTCGTGGGCATGATCCTCAGCGAGTTCGAGCTCGGTCCCGCAAGCGGCGGCAAGTCTGGCGCCCTCGACGCGCTCAACCGCTTCCTCATCGACTGCTACGCAAAGGACCGGCGGGTGCTCCTCATCGTGGACGAGGCCCAGAACCTCTCGAAGGAGGCGCTCGAAGAGATCCGCATGCTCTCGAACCTGCAGGCCGACGACCAGATGCTCCTGCAGATCATCCTCGTGGGGCAGCCCGAGATCAGGGAGCGGCTCAAGGCCAGGGACATGACGCAGCTCAACCAGCGCATCAGCGTGGCCTACCACCTCCCCGCGCTCACCCGCGAGGAGACCGGCGCCTACATCGCGCACCGGCTCGAAAAGGCAGGCGGCAGGCCCGACCTCTTCACCACCAAGGCGGTCGACCTGATCCACAAGGCGAGCGGCGGCATACCCCGGACCATCAACATCCTCTGCGACTCGGCCCTCGTGTACGGGTTTGCCGACGAGCTCCAGATCATCGACACCCTGGTGGTGGAGCAGGTGATCACGGACCGGGACGGCATGGGCCTGGGCATGTGCCCGCAGGAGGACAAGACACCCGATGCCCCCCCGCAGCCCGAGCACGCAGGCGCTGTGGTCATGGGCCGGCTCGAGGCCCTCGAGACCAGGCTCGAAGCGCTGCAGTCCCTGGTGGAGGGGCAGATGGCCGCGCTGCAGACCAGGTCGGACAGCGACAGGGAGGAGCTGGTAAGGAAGATGAAGGACCTCTACGCCCAGGAGCGGAAGAAGAACGACAAGCTCATCTTCGAGTACTCGAGGCTCAAGGAGAAGTACCTGGCCCTGCAGGCGGAGAAGGAAAGGCTGGAGAGCGAGGAGAAGCCCGAGGACCAGAGCGACATGATCGCCATGCTCAAGGAGTCCATCGCGCACGTGCAGCGGGAGAACAGGAGGCTCAAGGAGAGCTACAACGCGCTGTACGACACCTACCAGGGCCTCATCGAATCCAAGCCCAGGGAAGTGAAGCTCCAGGAAGTGAAGCACCACAAGAAGAAGCACTGACATCCAGGCGCCGGCGTCCGGCCAGGCCCGGGCCGACCGCCTCTCCCCGTCCTTTCGGGACCGGCCCTCTTTTCCCCGGAGCACAGCGCTCGCCCCCTTTCACCTGGAACACGCCCACAGCGAGCTTAACAAATGCCCCCTCTCCCCGTGCGGGAGAGGGACAGGGAGAGGTGCCATGTTCAATCCCCCCACAAAAAGCCCTCCCTTGAACAACATGCTTCGGAAGTAGTCATTTTTGCTATTCATTCGATTATTTCGATTTGACTTAATCATTGAAATGGTTTATACTGAATATATTGAAAATGAATTTGGAGAGTATATCATGAAAACCCGGGCAGCAATCACCACGCTTTTTGTTCTGTTCATTCTTTCAGCCACACCCGCCTTCTCGGCACCCATCAGCCTCCCGAACTTCGGCTTCGAGGACGGGCTCACCGGCTGGACGGTGTACATCGACCCCCGCTACGGCTCAGCGTACACCGTTGCCGACGGCATCGGCCAGAGCTACGCCCAGGTGCTGACATCCCACACAGGCAACGACCCGGACGGGGCCGTCACTTGGACCCCCACAGAGGGGGACAGCTTCCTGAGGCTCAGGACCACCAACGCGCGCGGCATCGACGCCGTGATGGTGGGTGTATACCAGACCTTCACGGCCCAGCGGGGCGACACCTTGTCGGGCTATGCGGCCTTCGACGCGCGGGTCCCCCTTACCCTGACCTCGATCCTGGAGATCGGGGTGGTGTCGTTCGACTTCAACCCGGTGTACTTCACGAACGTGCCCGAGGTCGGCGGCCAGGGCGACGAACCCTGGACGAAGTGGACCTGGACAGCGCCCCGGGACGGCGCCTTCGCGCTCTTCTACCTGCTGACCAACCCGAGCGGCAGCGACCACACGAGCTACGCCATGTTCGACGCCGTGCCCATTCCCACGAGCCTGCTCATCTTCGGCTCCGGGCTCATCGGGCTCATCGGGCTGAAACGCAGGAAGAAGGCCGAGCCGAGGC
>DAOPXM010000058.1:0-12789 GCA_035352355.1 Deltaproteobacteria bacterium
CGCGAAGGCGGCAGGACCGTTGCCTCAGGCGTCATCGTCAAAGTCATCGAGTAAGCGAAAACAGGAGCTACGGAAATGGAGACCCAGAGGATACGCATACGATTAAAAGGCTATGACCATAAGCTGATTGATCAGTCCGTTCAGGAGATAGTTGATGCAGCACGGAGGACCGGCGCCCGCGTGGCAGGTCCCATTCCGCTTCCGACGAAAATCGAGAAGTTCTGCGTTTTGCGGTCTCCCCATGTTGACAAGAAGTCCAGGGACCAGTTTGAGATCCGCACCTTCAAGCGGCTCCTCGACATCCTTGACCCGACCCAGCAGACGGTGGATTCGCTCATGAAGCTGGACCTGTCTGCGGGCGTAGACGTAGAAATCAAGCTCTAACAGGCACGAGGAGTTGACCAATGGTAAAAGGGATCTTAGGAAAAAAGCTCGGTATGAGCCAGGTATACAACGAGAAGGGTGAGATCATCCCCGTTACCCTGATTCAGGCCGGCCCCTGCTATGTCATCCAGAAGAAGTTCGTGGACAGGGATGGCTACAACGCCATCCAGCTCGGATTCGGCCCCAAGAAGGAAAAGCGGGTGAACAAGCCCGAGAAGGGCCACCAGAGCAGAGCAGGCGCGGGTTACTTCTATCACTTGCGGGAAGTCCCCTGCGAAGACGTCGCCGCCCTCGAAGTGGGTCAGGAAATCAAGGTGGATTCCCTGTTCGTAAAAGGCGAGAAGATCAACGTCACCGGCAGGTCCAAGGGCAAGGGGTTTGCGGGTGTTACCAAGAGACACGGCTTCGGCGGTCTGCCAGGCTCCCACGGAGCGCTGATCCTGCGGGAAACCGGTTCCATCGGTTCCGCTACAGACCCCGGAGAGGTCCAGAGAGGCAAGAGGATGGCAGGACACCTGGGTGACGAGCGGGTAACCGTCGGCAACCTCGAGGTGGTGCAGATCCTCCCTGATGAAAACCTCATCGCGATCAAAGGGGCTGTGCCCGGTGCAAAGGGCGGTCTCGTCGTACTGATGAAGAAGCAAGGGGTGTAGTGATGCCAACGGTTGATGTGTACAACATGGCAGGAGAGAAGGTCAAACAGCTCGACCTGAGCGATGTGGTGTTCGCCGCCGAGGTGAAGCCCTATCTGCTCCACGATGTCGTTGTTTGGCAGCTGGCAAACAGAAGGTCCGGAAATGCGAAGACCAAGACCAGGTCAGAGGTCTCCGGCGGCGGCATGAAGCCTTTCCGTCAGAAGGGCACGGGCCGGGCCCGTGCGGGTTCGAACCGCTCGCCCCTGTGGAGGCACGGCGGCGTCAACTTCGGTCCCAACGGCAGGAAATACGCCCGCAAGCTTCCCAAGAAGGTCCGCGAGCAGGCCCTGCGCTGCGCGCTCTCCATGAAGCTGAGCGAGAACGTGATGAAGGTCATCGACAAGGTGGCCCTCGAGCAGCCCAAGACGAAGCTCTACGCCGGCGCGCTGGGCACGCTCGGCATGGAGAACACGCTGGTGGTCATGGGCAACATGAGCACCGAGATGTCGCTCGCCTCCCGGAACCACAGCGCTTCCAAGCTGCTCGATGTGCGCGGCCTGAACGTCTATGACATCCTCAAGTACAAGGGGCTCATCATGGACGAGGAAGCGATCCAGTACATCGAAGAGAGGCTGAAGTAATGAAGGACATAACGACGATCATAAAGCGGCCCATCGTTACCGAGAAAGGCACCAGCCTGAGGCAGGACCACAACCAGGTGCTCTTCGCCGTGGACAAGGACGCCAACAAGATAGAGATCAAGCAGGCGGTCGAGGCCCTCTTCAACGTTCACGTGGAGGACGTCCGCACCATGAACATGAACGGCAAGACCAAGCGCTTCGGCATGCACGGCTACAAGCGTTCCAACTGGAAGAAGGCCGTGGTGACCCTCAGGGACGGCGAGTCCATTGAGTTCTATGAAGGGGTATAGGAAATGAGTATACGTAACTTCAAGCCCACATCAGCTGGACTGCGGTCCATGACCGTGTCGACGTTCGAGGAGATCACCACCGATACCCCTGAACGGTCCCTCACCATCCGGCTCCAGAAGAAGAGCGGCCGCAACAATCTCGGCAGGGTGACGGTCAGGCATCAGGGCGGCGGCTCCAAGAGGCTGTACCGCATCATCGACTTCAAGCGCGACAAGGTCGGGATCCCCGGCAAGGTCGTGAGCATCGAATACGATCCCAACCGTTCCGCCCGCATCTCGCTGATCCAGTACGCGGACGGCGAGAAGCGCTACATCCTCTGGCCCGACGGGCTTGCCGTGGGGAGCACGGTCCTGGCTGCCGAGGACGCGGACATCCGTCCCGGCAACGTGCTCATGCTCAAGAACATGCCGCTGGGCACACAGGTGCACAACGTGGAGTTCAAGCCCGGCAAGGGCGGCCAGCTCATCCGCTCCGCAGGGACCTACGCACAGGTCCTGGCCAAGGAAGGCGACTACGTCCAGCTCAAGATGCCTTCGGGCGAGGTGAGGATGATCTTCGCGCAGTGCAAGGCGACCGTGGGGCAGGTGGGCAACACCAGCCACTCGAACATATCCATCGGCAAGGCAGGAAGGAAGCGCTGGATGGGGATCAGGCCCACGGTGCGCGGCGTGGCCATGAACCCGGTCGACCACCCCCATGGCGGCGGTGAAGGCAGGGTCAAGGGAAACCACCCGGTCACCCCGTGGGGCATCTCCACCAAGGGGCACAAGACCCGCAGGCGCAAGAAGAGCTCGAACAACTACATCGTGAAGAGGAGGAAGTAATCGTGGCCCGCTCACTGAAAAAAGGACCCTTTGTAGACGATCATCTTCTGAAGAAGGTGCTGGGAGCCCAGGAATCCGGGAGCCGCAAGGTGATCAAGACGTGGTCCCGCAGGTCCACCATCCTCCCCGAATTCATCGGGCTCACGTTCGCTGTCCACAACGGCAAGAAGTTCGTTCCTGTGTACGTAACCGAGGAGATGATCGGCCACAAGCTCGGTGAATTCTCCCCGACCCGGACCTTCTTCGGGCATGCCGGGGACAGGAAATCACAGAAGAAGGGGAAATAGCAATGGAAGCAAGGGCAGTCTTACGACACACCAGGGTTTCTCCCCAGAAGACGAGGCTCATCGCCGATCAGGTGCGCAACAAGCCCATCGCCGAGGCCCTTCGGATGCTCAACCTCCTGGGCACGAAGCGGGCGCGCATCGTCGCCAAGGTGCTCAACTCCGCCGTGGCGAACGCCATGAACACGGGACAGGTCGATGTGGACAACCTCTATGTGAAGTCCATCCAGGTGGACGGGGCGAGCATGCTCAAGAGGTTCATGCCGCGCGCGCAGGGGAGAGCGACGAGGATTCTGAAGAGAACAAGCCACATAAGCGTGGTTCTTGACGAGTTATAGGAAAGGGGTATCCGGTGGGACAGAAGATACATCCATATGGGTTTCGGCTCGGAGTAACCAAGGACTGGAAGGCCAAGTGGTATGCCGAGAAAGGCTTCGGCGACCTTCTGGTCGAGGACAGGAAGATCCGCGAATTCGTGACCAAGAACATGGCCCACGCAGGCATCTCGAACATCATCATCGAGCGCGCCGCGAACAAGGTCAAGATCGTGATCTTCACGGGCAGGCCCGGGCTGGTCATCGGCAGGAAGGGTCAGGGCGCCGAACAGCTAAAGAACGACCTGGCAAAGTTCGTGGACAAGGAGATCATGCTCGAGATCAAGGAAGTCCGCAGGCCCGAGACCGATGCTCAGATCATTGCCGACGGCATTGCCAGCCAGCTGGAGCGCCGCGTCGCCTACCGGCGGGCCATGAAGAGGGCCGTCACCCAGGCCATGCGCATGGGCGCCCAGGGCATCAAAGTGGCATGCGCGGGCAGGCTTGCCGGCGCCGAGATCGCGCGCCGCGAGTGGTACCGCGAAGGCCGGGTCCCCCTCCACACCTTGAGGAGCGATGTAGACTATGGTTTTTCCCAGGCATACACCATCTACGGCGTCATCGGCGTGAAGGTCTGGGTATTCCATGGCGAGATCATGAGAAGACAGGAAGAGGCAACAGCGTAAGGGAGATATGAGCCATGTTGCAGCCAAACAAGGTTAAACATAGAAAGCAGATGCGGGGCCGCATGAGAGGGAGCCCGGAGAAGGGCGCCCGGGTTTCGTTCGGGACCTACGGTCTCCAGAGCCTGGAGCCCAACTGGGTCACCGCACGGCAGATCGAGGCGGCCCGTATTGCCATCACCAGGCATATCAAGCGTGGCGGCAAGGTGTGGATCAGGGTGTTCCCGGACAAGCCCATCACCAAGAAGGCGGCGGAGACCAGGATGGGCAAGGGCAAGGGCGCGCCTGAAGAGTGGGTAGCCGTGGTGAAGCCCGGCAAGGTCCTGTTCGAGATCGACGGCGTCTCGCTGGAGCTCGCGAAGGAAGCGTTCCGTCTCGCTTCGCACAAGCTGCCCATCAAGACCGGTTTCGTTGTTCGGGAGGGGCTCCATGAAGGCTAAAGAGCTGCGCGACAAGAATGCAAACGAGCTTGGCGAGATGAAGAAGAAGCTTGCCCGTGATCTCATGAACGCCCGTTTCAAGAACTCGATGGGTCAGTTCGAGAACCCGAGCCTGATCAAGAAGCTGCGCCGGGACGTGGCGAGGATCAATACCATCCTCCGGGAGAAGGTGTCATGACGGAAAAGTCCATTAAACGTGAAATGACGGGGACCATCAGCAGCGACAAGATGGATAAGACGGTCGTGGTGACCGTCGAGAGGCTGGAGAAGCATCCGGTCTTCCAGAAGTATATCCGCAGAAGGACCAAGTACAAGGCCCACGACGAGAAGAACGAGTGCAGAATGGGCGACAAGGTGTTGATCCGTGAATGCAGGCCTTTGAGCAGGGATAAGTGCTGGAGGGTTGTGAGCATCCTGGAGAGACAGGAATAGTTGTAGAGGTGGAGGCGAACAATGATTCAGCAACAGACAAGACTCAAGGTCGCGGATAACTCTGGGGCGAAAGAGCTCATGTGCATCAAGGTCCTGGGTGGCTCCAAGAGGCGCTATGCCTCTCTGGGTGATATCATCGTCTGCTCCGTGAAAGAGGCCATACCGCGCTCCAAGGTGAAGAAGGGCGACGTGGTCAAGGCGGTCGTGGTGAGGACCACCAGGACCCACAAGCGCAGCGACGGCTCATCCATCAGGTTCGACGAGAACTCGGCGGTGATCCTGAACAACCAGAACGAGCCTGTCGGGACGCGCATATTCGGTCCGGTGGCACGGGAGCTCAGGGCGAAGAACTTCATGAAGATCGCCTCGCTGGCACCCGAAGTCCTGTAGGAGTAATGGTATGGAAAAGCATGCGTTAGAGAGAGTGAAGAAAGGCGATACCGTCGAGGTGCTGGCCGGCAAGTCCAAAGGCAGGCAGGGACAGGTCCTGCGCATCCTGACCAAGAAGGGAAGGGTTCTCGTGGAGCGGGTGAACATGATCAAGCGTCACCAGAAGCCCACGCAGAATTCCCAGGGCGGCATCATCGAGAAAGAGGCGAGCATCGATGCATCCAACGTCGCCCCCGTGTGCCCCAAGTGCCGCAAGGGCGTCCGCATCGGCTACAAGCTCCACGACGACGGTAAAAAGGTTCGGGTCTGCAAGAAGTGCGGCGAAGAGCTGGATAAATAAGGATGGCATAACATGGCTAGGCTGAAGGAATTCTATCAAAAGGAAGTTGTTCAGGGACTCATCAGCGAGTTCGGCTACAAGAACATCAACCAGGTGCCCAAGATCACGAAGATCGTGGTGAACATGGGTCTTGGCGAGGCTGTCCAGGACGTGAAGATCATCGACCGGGCAGTGGCGGAGCTCACCGCCATCACCGGCCAGAAGCCCGTGGTCACCAAGGCCAGGAAGTCCATCGCCTCCTTCAAGCTGAGGGAGGGCATGCCCATCGGCACCACGGTGACCCTGAGGGGCGACAGGATGTACGAGTTCCTGGACCGGCTCATCAATGCAGTGCTCCCCCGCGTGAGGGACTTCCGCGGCATCTCCCCGAAGGGGTTCGACGGACGCGGGAATTACACCCTGGGACTGAATGATCAGTCTGTTTTCCCGGAGATAGAGTACGACGCCATTGACAAGTTAAGGGGAATGAATATAACGATGGTCACCACGGCTGGCTCGGATGACGAAGGCAGGAGCCTGCTCAGCGCGTTTGGTATGCCATTCAGGAAGTAACGGGAGAGGCTATGGCAAAGAAATCCATGATAGCAAAGCAGCAGAGGCCGAAGAAGTTCAAGGTGAGGAATTACAATCGGTGTTCCCTGTGCGGCCGCCCGCACGCCTATTACCGTAAGTTCGGCATCTGCAGGATATGCCTGAGAAACTATGCGATGAAGGGCGAGATACCAGGCGTAAAAAAATCCAGCTGGTAGAGGAGTACTGGAGATGCATACTGATCCAATAGCAGACATGATCACGAGGATACGCAACGGCGCCCAGGCGTCGAAGGAAAGCGTCGACATCCCCGCTTCCAAAGTGAAGATGGATATCGCCGACATCCTCATGAAAGAAGGATATATCAAGGGATACAAGGTCATCGAGGACGGGAAGCAGGGACTGATCAGGGTCAACCTCAAGTACCTCAACTCGCGTCACGTGATCACCGGGATCGAGCGGGTATCGAAGCCTGGCCGCAGGGTCTACCGGAAGGCTGACGAGATCCAGCAGGTACGGAAAGGGCTCGGCATCTCCATCGTGAGCACGAGCAAAGGCATCATGGCCGACCACAAGGCGCGTGCCAATCACGTGGGCGGCGAGGAACTCATTCGGGTCTGGTAAGGAGCTGATTCATGTCTAGGATAGGAAAGATGCCCATTCAGGTGCCCACGGGCGTAACGGTCACCATCGGCGACGAGAGCGTCCAGGTGAAGGGCCCCAAGGGCGAGCTGAGCAGGAAACGCGTGGGCAACATCGAGTACAGGCTGGAAGACGGCGTTCTCAAGCTGGTGACCATGGACGACGATCGGCAGACGCAAGCCTATCACGGACTTATGCGCACGCTGGTGAACAACATGGTCGTGGGCGTGACACAGGGCTTCACCAAGAAGCTCAAGATCGTCGGCGTGGGCTACCGCGGCGAGATGAAGGGCGACACGCTCGTCCTGAACGTCGGGTACTCGAAGCCCAAGGAATACACCTTTCCCAAGGGCGTGAGCGGCACGGTGTCCAAGGACGGCGTGATCGAGATCACCGGGATCGACAAGGAAGAGCTCGGCGACATCGCTGCCCAGATCCGGCGGATCAGGAAGCCCGACTCCTACAAGGGCAAGGGTATCCGCTACATCGATGAGGTGGTGCGGATCAAGCCGGGCAAGAGCGTGACCAAGGGCAAGTGACGGATTTAAGATAAAGGAGAAGTACTGTGGGTAGGAAGAGTCCCAAGGAAGCCAGAGAGTATCGGAAGTCACGGATCCGCAAGAAGATCACAGGCACGCCCGAGCGCCTGCGCCTGAGCGTGTACCGGGGCAACGCCAACATCTACAGCCAGATCATCGACGATACCAAGGGTATCACGCTGGTGGCTGCTTCGAGCATGGATCCCGAGATAAAGGGCAAGGTCAAGGGCTTCACCGTTGAGACAGCCAAGCAGGTGGGCGAGCTCCTGGCTCAGAAGGCAAAAGCGAAAGGCATCGAGAATGTGGTGTTCGACCGTGGCGGCTACCGCTACCACGGGAAGGTCAAGGCCCTCTCTGAGGGTGCACGTTCCGGCGGACTTAAGTTCTAGACAAGGAGATGAGCTTTGGCAAGGTTTGCAGACAGAGAAAACTTTGAAGAGACTGAACAGTTAATCGATAAGGTCGTGTACATCAACCGCGTCGCCAAGGTTGTGAAAGGCGGCAAGAGGTTCCGCTTCAGCGCGCTCGTGGTCGTGGGAGACGGCGGTGGGCACGTGGGCCATGGCATCGGCAAGGCCAAGGAAGTGGCGATCAGCATCCGGAAGGGCTATGAGGTGGCAAAGAAGTCCATGGTGGAGGTCCCCATCATCGACGGCACCGTTCCCCACCCCATCATCGGAGTGTTCGGTTCCTCTCAGGTGGTTCTCAAGCCGGCAGCGCCCGGTACCGGCATCATCGCAGGAAATGCGGTGCGTGCGGTCCTCGAGGCTGCGGGTCTGCGCAACGTCGTTGCCAAAACGCTCGGTTCCAGGAATCACAACAACGTCATCAGGGCCACCTTCGATGCCCTCTTGAACATGGAGACGAAGAAGCAGGTCGAGACGAAGAGGGGCATATCCCTCGATCCGTCTGCGTAAGTTTTTATACAAAGCGAGGATACTACGTTGGCTGACAAGATTAAGGTTACCCTCAATCGGTCCATAAGCGGCAGCACCAAGGATCAGATAGCGACGGTCAAGGCGCTGGGCCTGGGCAAGCGCGGGAGGTCCAAGATCCATCCCGACAACGATGCCACCCGGGGCGCGATCCGGAAAATTTCCCATCTGCTCACATGGGAGGAGATATAGGTCATGATCAATCTATCCAATCTGTCACCATCCCCGGGCTCGAAGAAGAAGATCAAGCGCGTGGGCCGCGGCAATGCCTCCGGGCAGGGCGGGACGGCAGGGCGCGGGCACAAGGGCCAGAAGGCCCGGTCCGGCGGCAAGGTGCCCTCCTGGTTCGAAGGCGGGCAGATGCCCATCTACCGCAGGCTCCCCAAGAGAGGATTCAAGAACCCCTTCCGCAAGGAGTACGCGGTCATCAACATCAAGGACCTGGCAGACTTCGAACCCGGCAGCGTGATCGACATAGCGGCCCTGAAGCTCATGGGCAAGATCCGCACCTCGGACACGGCCGTGAAGCTCCTGGCCCAGGGCGACCTCGACAAGGCTTTGAACGTGCAGCTCGATAAGGCATCCCAGTCCGCTGTGGAAAAGATCCAGGCGGCAGGCGGTACCTTTGTCGTGAAGTAAGAGGTGATACGTGGCGTACGGTCTTGAAAATGTGACAAAGGTCCCCGAGCTCCAGAAGAGGATCCTCTTTACCCTGGCCATGCTGCTCGTGTACCGCATCGGGATCCACATCCCGACGCCGGGCATCAACTCCGCCATCATGGCCGAGTGGTTCGAGCAGCAGAAGGGGACGCTGCTGAGCATGTTCGACATGTTCTCGGGCGGCGGTCTGAGGACCCTGTCGATCTTTGCCCTCGGCATCATGCCGTACATCAGCGCATCCATTATCGTGCAGCTCCTGGGCATGATCCATCCCACCTTCGAGCAGCTCCAGAAGGAAGGTGCAGCCGGCAAGCACAAACTCACCCAGTACACGAGATACCTCACCGTGTTCCTGTGCATCATCCAGAGCTACTTCATGGCCTTCGGCGTGGAGCAGATGACCGGTCCCGCAGGGGAGCCGGTGGTCATGTTCCCGGGCTGGGGCTTCCGGTTCATCGCCGTCGTCACCATGACCACGGGCACCTGCTTCCTCATGTGGCTGGGCGAGCAGATCACCGAGCGCGGCATCGGCAACGGCATCTCGCTCATCATCTTCGCTGGCATCGTGGCGCAGCTGCCAATAGCGGTCTACAACAGCGTACGGCTCACCGCCAGCGGCGAGCTCCCCATCATGCTGCTGATCGTCATCGCGGCCATGATGCTCCTGGTCATCGCGGGCATCGTGTTCATGGAGACGGCCCAGCGGAGGATCCCCATCCAGTACCCCAAGCAGATACGCGGACGTCGCGTCTACGGCGGGCAGAGCACCCACCTGCCGCTCAAGATCAACATCTCGGGCGTCATCCCGCCCATCTTCGCGTCGTCCATCATCGTGTTCCCGGCCACCATCGCGCAGTTCTTCCCCACGGTGGGATTCATGAAGGCCGTTGCCGACGCGATGAGCCCGGGAGGGTTCCTGTACAACTTCATCTTCGTCATCGGCATCGTGTTCTTCACCTACTTCTACACCGCGGTGGTGTTCAACCCGGTGGACGTGTCCGAGAACCTGAAGAAGCACGGCGGCTACGTGCCGGGCATCCGTCCGGGCAAGGCCACGTCGGAGTACCTCGACAAGGTGCTCTCCCGGCTCACCTTCGTGGGCGCCATCTACCTGTCGGTCATCTGCGTGCTGCCCATGATCCTCATCGGCTGGGCGAACGTGCCGTTCTACTTCGGCGGGACCTCGCTTCTGATCGTCATCGGCGTATCGCTGGACACGATGTCCCAGATCGAGTCACATCTCATCTCACGCCAGTATGACGGCCTGCTGAAGACGGGCCGCATCAAATCGCGGAGATAAAAATTCTTATAGGGGGAATTATGAATATCATATTGATCGGACCTCCGGGCGCAGGCAAAGGGACACAGGCAAAGAGAATGATCGACCGGCTGGGCGTTCCCCAGATCTCGACGGGCGACATGTTCAGGGCAGCCGTGAAGGAGTGCACTGCCATGGGGCTGAAGGCCAAGGAGTGCATGGACAAGGGCGCCCTGGTTCCCGATTCGGTCGTGTGCGGCATGGTTGACGAGCGTTTCCAGAAGCCCGACTGCGTGAAGGGCTTCATCCTCGACGGTTTCCCCAGGACCCTCGAGCAGGCCAAGTCGCTCGATGAGATCCTCACGAAGATGGGCACCAAGCTCGACCACGTCGTGGTCATCGACGTGCCTGACGATTTCCTCGTCGAGAGGCTCACGGGCAGAAGGACCTGCAAAGGCTGCAACTACATGCACCACATCAAGTTCGATCCCCCGAAGAAGGACGGCGTGTGCGACAAGTGCGGCGCAGAGCTGTACCAGAGGGACGACGACCAGGAAGCGACGATCCGCCAGAGGCTGAAGACCTATCACGACCAGACCTCCCCGCTCATCGAGTACTACGGCAAGGCGAACATCGTGCGGATGATCGACGGGACGAAGAGCATGGAAGACGTCCAGGCCGATATCAAAAAGGCGATAGGGGCTTAAACCGAATATGGCAAAGGATGTAATCGAGACAGAAGGGGTGGTCATCGAGCCCCTTCCCAATGCGATGTTCAAGGTCCAGCTCGAGAACGGCCATGAGATACTTGCCCATATCTCCGGAAAGATGAGAATGCACTATATACGGATTCTGCCGGGTGACAAAGTCCAGGTGGAGATCTCGCCCTATGATCTGACCAAGGGCAGGATAGTGTACAGATCAAAATAAAGGATTGGATTATGAAAGTGAACGCATCAGTCAAGAAACGTTGCCGGGACTGCAAGGTCATCAAGAGGCACGGCCACATCCGTGTCATCTGCAAGAATCCGCGACACAATCAGAAACAAGGGTAAGGAGACTTTCCAATGGCACGTATCGCTGGAGTAGATTTACCGAGGAACAAACGAATCGATATCGCCCTGACCTACATCTTCGGCATCGGGCATACCCGTGCAGGCGAGATCGTGGCGGCCACCGAGATCGACCCTGCCAAGAAGAGCGACGATCTCACGGAGCAGGAAATAGCCGCCATCAGGGACTACATCGACAAGAACTTCACCGTTGAAGGCGACCTGCGGCGTGAGACCACCATGAACATCAGGCGGCTCATGGACATCGCAAGCTATCGCGGCCTGAGACACCGGAAAGGCCTGCCGGTTCGCGGTCAGCATACCCACAACAACGCCCGGACGAGGAAAGGTCCCAGGCGGTTGGTGGTAGGCAAGAAGAAATAACACGAGGAGAAACAGTTCATGGCAAAAGCGACAAGAGCTAAAACCGGCAGGAAGAAGACGAAACGCGACATTACCGAAGGTGTCGTCCACATCCAGGCCACCTTCAACAACACCATAATCACCATTACCGACCCGGCGGGGAACACCCTTTCCTGGTCCACGGCCGGCGCGCAGGGCTTCAAGGGTTCGAGGAAATCCACCCCGTTCGCCGCTCAGATGGCCGCACAGGAAGCCTGCAGGAAGGCGCAGGAGCAGGGTCTGAAGAGCGCATTTGCCTACATCAAGGGCCCCGGCAGCGGGCGCGAGTCTGCCCTGAGGGCCGTGAATGCAAGCGGCATCCGCATCACCGGTATCAAGGATGTGACTCCTATACCTCACAACGGGTGCAGGCCGCCGAAGAAAAGAAGGGTATAAGGAGGAAGAACCTTGGCTAGATATACAGGCCCTGTTTGCAAGATTTGCCGGAGAGAGGGAGTCAAGCTCTTTCTGAAAGGACAACGTTGCTATACCGACAAATGCGCCGTCGTGACGAGGGAGTATCCCCCGGGGCAGCATGGACAGGGGAGGGTGCGCGCCAGTGAGTACCGCACCCACCTGAGAGAGAAGCAGAAGGTCAGGAGGACCTACGGGGTCTCCGAGTCCCAGTTCCGCAAGTACTACGACATGGCCAAGGCCCAGCGCGGGGCAACGGGCGAGAACCTCCTCGTGCTTCTCGAGAGAAGACTCGACAACATCGTGTACCGCAGCGGATTCGCCAATTCCCGCGCCGAGGCGCGGCAGCTCGTGGACCACGGGCACATCATGGTGAACGGACGCAAGACCGGCACCCCCTCCTTCCTCGTGAAGGCCGGGGACGAGGTCAAGGTCAAGGACAAGAGCAAGACCCTCGAATCCATCGTCCACTCCCTGGAGCTCAGGGAGCAGCGCGGGCTCGTGAGCTGGATCGAGGTCGATACCGATGCAAAGGCTGCGATCGTCAAGGCACTGCCTGAGAGGAAAGACATGCCCATGGCAGTAGAGGAAACACTGATTGTTGAGTTCTATTCAAAATAAAATAAAAAACAAGGGAATAGAATGATTGAGAAGAACTGGAAAGAAATCATAAAACCCGGCAAGTTGGAGATAGTGGA
>DAOPXM010000059.1:0-11902 GCA_035352355.1 Deltaproteobacteria bacterium
ACCTGTTCAGCAAAACACACTGGTTAGGGGAGTCCTAACCTGCCGGTTTTGATCAGGTTCGACCGATGGATTATTATCAATCACACGAAGTTGATCGCATTGAGCAGGTCAGGGAAAGGCCAAAGAACACCCCCCCCCTCCTCCCTATTTCCACCCCCTGCAGAGTGTGCTATGGGAAGAAGGCTATAGTCTACTTCAGGAGAAATCACATGCAGACCCACGAATTCACCGGTAGCAACAATTACGTCCTCGACCCGGAGCTGTCCAAGATCGTCAATGCCAGCATCAGGCTCGAGATGCCCCTGCTCATCAAGGGCGAGCCCGGCACGGGCAAGACCCTGCTGGCTCACGCCATCGCCGAGAACCTCGCCATGCCGCTCATCATTCTGAACGTGAAGTCCAGCATGAAGGCCGTGGAGGCCCTGTACCAGTACGACACGCTGACCAGACTCAACGACAGCCGCTTCGGCGACTCGAAGCGCAACGTGAGCACCATCGAGGACTACATCAAGATGGGCAAGATCGGCCAGGCCTTCGTCTCCGACCGGAAGACGGTCCTGCTCATCGACGAGATCGACAAGGCGGATACCGACTTCCAGGACGATCTCCTGGACGTGCTCGACCAGATGTCCTTCGACATCATCGAGATCGACAAGACCGTCCGGGCGAAAAACCGACCCATCATCATCATCACGAGCAACGCCAAGAAGGACCTCTCGGACCCCTTCCTCGGCAGGTGCGTGTTCCACCACATCGCCTTCCCGGACGCCGACATGATGGACAAGATCGTGCACGCCCACTTCCCTGACCTGGACAGGAAGCTTTCGGATGCCTGCATCGAGACCTTCTACCGGCTCCGGGGCATCCGGGGCATCGAGAAGAAGCCCGCCACCAGGGAGCTCATCAACTGGGTCAGGATCCTGCTCATGGACAGGAACTTCGACCCCAGGCACCTGGCCAAGAACGACATCCCCTACCTGGGCGTCCTGTTCAAGAAGAGTGAGGACTACAAGATCGTCCAGCGCCAGGTGTCGGGGACGTACTGAACGGGGCGGGCCCGAAGAGATGTTCGCCGAGTTCTTCTACCTCCTCAGGGACCGGGGTGTCCCCATCTCGCCTTCGAGCTTCCTGAGGCTCCAGGAGGCGCTTCACAAGGGCTGCATCGGCTCGCTCGACGACCTGTACTCGGTGAGCAGGGCCGTGCTCATCAAGTCGGAGCGCCACTTCGACACGTACGACAAGGTCTTTGCCCACTTCTTCCAGGGCGCCGAACTGAGCCCCGAGGCCTATGCCGAGATCGACTTGGCCATCAAGGCCCTCCTCGAGGAATGGCTCAAGGACCCCAAGGTCATGGCGGACTTCCTCGGCATCGACGAGGAGACCCTCAGCAGACTGTCGCCCGAGCAGCTCGAGGAGTACTTCCGCCAGCGCATGGCCGAACAGACCGAACGCCACGACGGCGGCAACCGGTGGATCGGCACCGGGGGCACGTCCCCGGTGGGCCACTCGGGGTACCACCCGGGAGGCATGCGCGTGGGGGGCGCCTCGCGCATGAAATCGGCGGTCAAGGTCGCCCTGGAGCGGCGGTACAAGGACTATACCGATGATATACGGCTCGGCCCCTCCCAGATCTCTGACGCCATGAAGAGGCTCCGCCACATGGTGCCCACCGGGCCGAAGGACCACCTGAACATCGACAAAACGGTCTACGAGACCATGAAGAACGCCGGCGAGATCGAGATCGTCTTCGACCGGTCGCTCAAGGACAAGCTCAAGATCATCCTCATGATCGACAACGGCGGCTTCTCCATGGACCCCTACATCAGCGTGGTCCAGGTGTTGTTCAACCACGCCAAGAACCAGTTCAAGGACCTCCAGATATACTACTTCCACAACACCGTCTACAACCGGGTGTGGAAGGACCCCCAGCGCTACGACAAACCCGTCATGATCGAGGATTTCGCCCGGTTCGACCCGGCTACCCGGCTGATCATCGTGGGCGACGCGTCCATGGCGCCCTACGAGCTGTTCAGCCGGAACGGCAGCATCTACTACAACTCCCGGTCCGACCCGAGCATAAAAAAGCTTGAATTCCTTGCCAAGACGTTCAAACATAGTGTATGGCTCAACCCCAAGTATGAATATACCTGGTCGCACACCCAGACCATCGAGGCGGTCCAGGAGGTATTCCCCATGTTCGAGATAACGCTTCACGGTCTTGAAAAGGCAGTCGAGCACTTGATGAAGAAAAACTGAAGGATGTGCGCCCGTAGCTCAGTAGGATAGAGCGTAGGCCTCCGGAGCCTAAGGTCACAGGTTCGATCCCTGTCGGGCGCGCCACATGTTTTCTTGGTACATGGCCGATGGGCAGGGGGAGAAAAGGTCCCAGGCATGAGCCTACGCACAGACAGCTTTCGAGACCGCACGGGAAACGACGCGTGTCAGACCCTTCCCGCAAAGCTCAACCTGCTGGACTGCGACAGGCATGACCTCGAGCGGCTCTTCAGGGAAAAAACCTACCGTGGCGACCAGGTCTTCAGCTGGGTGTTCTCGAAGGGTGTGCGCGAGATCTCGAAGATGACCAACCTCCCCAGGGAGCTGCGCGGGGAGATGGCCCGTTCATTCGAGATCGCCTACCCTCCTGTCGTGGGCAGGCAGGTTTCATCTGACGGCACGGAGAAGCTTGCATACAGGCTGAATGACGGCTGCATCATCGAGAGCGTGCTGATCCCTGAAAAGGATCACTGGAGCGTGTGCATCTCCTCCCAGGTCGGCTGTGCCATGGGCTGCCGGTTCTGCCTCACCGCCACCATGGGATTCACCCGGAACCTCTCCCCGGGCGAGATCGTCGCCCAGGTCGTCTACCCCATCCACGAATTCCCGCACAGGCAGATCAGGAACGTCGTGTTCATGGGCATGGGCGAGCCGCTGCTCAACTACGACAGCGTGATCAGGGCGGCGAACGTCATCACCGATCCGGACGGTCCCCAGATATCCAAGCGCAGGGTCACCATCTCGACCTGCGGCATCGTTCCTGCACTGAAGGACCTGGCCCGTGATACCGAGATCGGTTTGGCGGTATCGCTCAACGCCCCGGACGATGAGACGCGCTCGGCCATCATGCCCGTCAACAGGAAGTACCCGCTGGCGGACCTCCTCGCCGCACTGAGGGAGTACGAGCTGCCCAACCGCAGGCGCATCACGGTGGAGTACGTGCTCATCAAAGGCGTCAACGACTCCCCTGCCCATGCACGCAGGCTCATCAGGGCGCTCCACGGCCTGAGGGCCAAGGTGAACCTCATCCCGTTCAACCCCTGGCCCGGGTGCACCCTCGAAGCCCCTGACCCGGCCGACGTGGCGGCCTTCGAGGCCCGCCTCAGGGACAGCCCCTACACGGTGATGCTCCGCAAGGAAAAGGGCAGGGATATCCTGGCTGCCTGCGGGCAGCTCGCAGGAGGTATGGTGTAATGGCGGACACGCCGCTCGTAGATTTTCTTCAGGACCCCGCTTCGTATCCGGAACAACCAAGCAGCGTCGCCCTTGTTCAGACGCACATCTCCTGGGTGTTCATCGGGGACGAACATGTGTACAAGCTCAAGAAGCCCGTAAACTTCGGCTTTCTCGACTTCAGCACCCTGGAAAAACGCAGATTCTACACCGAAGAGGAGCTGCGGCTGAACAGGCGCTTCTCCCCGGATGTGTACCTTGCCGTGGTACCGATCTCGGACAGGCACGGTACCTACCTGCTCGGCGACGATTCGAACGTTGTGGAATACGCCCTGAGGATGCGGCGCATCAGCGAGGACCACATGCTCTACCGTCTGCTGGAGAGGGGCGCCGCCGGCGACGACGTGCTCCGCCGGGTGGGTATCCACCTGGCCCGCGTCTATGACACCATCGCGAGCGACGATGTTGCACGGCCCTTCGGCGGCCTCGACGTCATCTCGCACAACATCACGGAGAACTTCGAGCAGACGGCGAAGTACATCGGCGGTCCGCTGTCGGGTGACGCCTATGATGCCATCCGGACTTGGAGCATGGCCTTTCTCCGGAACAGGGCGGATGTCTTCACGGACAGGGTTGCGGGCGGCCGGATCAAGGAGTGCCACGGTGACCTGCACCTCCAGCACATCTGCGTGGACGGCGAGAACATTTCGGTCTTCGACTGCATCGAGTTCAACGAACGGTTCCGGTACGGCGACGTGGCCTCGGACGTGGCGTTCCTGGCCATGGACCTCGACTACAACGCTCACCAGGCCCTCGCAGACGCGTTCGTGCAGTCATACGTGGCTGAGTCCGGCGACGTCGGGCTCATGGATGTCCTGAGATTCTACAAAACCTACCGTGCCTACGTGCGCGCCAAGGTCACCTCCTTCATGCTCGACGATGCCGGGCTCGACGAGGCCACGAAGGCGAAGGCCCTCAGGGCGGCGGGGAGGTACTACGACCTTGCCAGAAGGTACGTGAGCCGTGAAGATTGACCTCCATGTCCACTCGAGGAACGGCTCCGACGGCCGGTGGCCGCTGGAGCAGATCTTCCCCGAGGCGGCCCGGCGTGGCATCGGCCTCATTTCCATCACGGACCACGACTCCCTGCAGGCACAGAAGGAGGCCCACCAGCGGGCCCGGCGCCACGGGATCAGGTACCTCACCGGGGTGGAGCTCAATATCACGCTCGTCCATGACCGCTGGACCAGGGGCAAACCCGCCTCCCTCGACTTCCTGGGGTACGGCTTCGACGTCGAGAACAGACCCTTGAACGAGAAGCTCGACGAGCTGAGGGGCTACCGGAAGCGCCGCGCCCAGATGATCCTGGACAACCTCAACGAGGAATTCCGCAGGGAAGGCAGTCAGCTGTTCACCGAGCGGGACATGGAGGCCATCGAGGCGAGCGTGGACGGTTCCTTCGGCAGGCCTCACATAGCGAGCTACCTCATCAGCAGGGGCATCGTCGCCAGCAAGCAGGAGGCCTTCGACCGGTACCTTGTGAAATGCGACGTCCCCAAGCTGCCCCTGACACTGGAAGAGGCCTCCTCGCTGGTGCGCGGTGCCGGGGGGAGGATCGTGATCGCCCACCCCAACGATCCCAAGGGGACGTCCCTGGCGGTCCTCGTGCCGGATCTCGCCGAGCAGGCCCGCATGATCGGCGAGATCATGCGACCCCTCATCGACGGCATCGAGTGCTGGCACACCCGGCATGACGCGAAGGCATCCTCCTTCTACAGGGATTTTGCCGACGATCACCATATGCTGGCCACGGGAGGATCCGACTGCCACCAGCAGCCTGTCCTCATGGGCAGCGTGGATGTACCTGATTGTGTTGCGGATCAGTTTGGCATATAAGGATGCGGGGTGAGTGCCCGCGACGGACTTACCGGGCATACGGATCGCTGAAGGGATTGTACCGGCTAGGTGGAGAGCGTGAGAGAGCCTTTCAAAGCATACGTCGAGAAAAACATTGACGATGGCATGGTGATCATTGCCTGCGGGTTGCCTGCCACGAACAAGACCGAGACCACCGAGGTCATCGCTCGGATCAAGGGCTACACCATGCTGCGGACCGACATCATCCGCAGGGAGGTCCTCAAGGACGAGGACATCTTCGACGAGAAGGTGGCCTCTGACATGGACAAGCGCAAGCTCGTCTACGACACCATGTTCTCCCGGGCCGACGATCTCGCGTCCCGGGGCGCGGGCGTGATCCTTGACGCCACGTTCATCACCCAGTCACTGAGGCGCCGCGCGGCCGAGGTCGCCGCCAGGCACGGCAGGACCCTGCTCATACAGCAGACCTCCTGCTCGCAGAAATACTCGCTCGACAAGATCTCCCGCAGGACGAAGGACAACTACGAGTCCAACGCACTGACACCGGACGCATATCTGAACAACAAGAAGAAGTTCGAACCCGTCGATCTGGACGACCTGAAAAGGGCATATCCATCCCTGTCCGTGATCCACCTGCTCGTGGAAACCGAGTCCGATTCGGAGGACGGCTGGTACGTCATCGGCAAGACCATGAGGTGAGGCTCCACATTGTCTGTCGACGGGATTCGCATATCCCTCCACAAGGAGACGGATCCATGATGAAAAGACTGATTCTCTGCATCGTCATCACCGCGCTGGCGCTCGGGTGTGCCGGCCAGTTCAAGGAGCAGCGCGCGCTGTCGGGACCCATGGTGGCGCTGGCCATGGGAAAGATCCAGGAGAACGACATCCAGGGCGCCCTCATCGAACTGCGCAAGGCTGCCGCCGCCAACCCGACAGACCCCGAGGTCTACTACGCCTATGCCATGGCGTACTGGAAATCGGAAAAATTCGACAAGGCCCTTGAAAACGTGGACAAGGCGATTGAGTATGCCGACAGGCTCGACGTCGAGCACCCGGGGCTCAAGAGCGAGGCCTACAATCTCAAGGGCACCCTCTTCGTAGCCCAGGGAAAGTACGACGAATCAGTCCCCTACTTCAAGAAGGCCCTCGAGGACGAGCTCTACGAGACACCCGAGTTCGTCCTGTACAACCTCGCCACGGTCTACCTCCAGAAGAAGCACCTGCCGCTGGCCTTCGAGTATGCCCAGAAGGCCCTCGAACGCAATGCCCACTACGCACCGGCATGGCACCTGCTCTCCAAGATCTATGTCGCCCAGGGCAGGCCGGATGATGCGGTGGGCGCCCTCAAGCACGCCATCCTGGAATTCCCCGGCTATGCCGAGGCCCGCTGGGACCTCGCCGGCCTCTATCTCCAGATGGGCGCCCGGGAGCTCGCCAAGGAGCAGCTCGTCCAGGTTATCCAGATGGACCCGGGCGGCCGGTACGGAGCCATGGCGGTGGAACGGTTCAAGGAGCTCGAGTGATCCGTGGCCCGATCGCTACCGGCGCTTCCAGGAGAACTCGAACTCCACTTCCTCCGAGTCTCCGCTCCGGTCGTGTTCGATGCTGAAGACTGCCTGAGGCGGGATGGTGATGCGCTCACCACCCACCTGTATGCGGAACGGCTCGCCCCTTTCCAGGGCATCGGCCAGCCGTCTCAGCTTGGCTGCAGCCTGGATGCGCGGATACCCCTTTTCCATCTCGCGGTCCTTCAGTGCCATGGCAGGTCCTCCTCGTGCGTGGTGCTTTTCTGAACCCTGACCCCCCGGGTCTCAAGATACATATCATGGAGATCAGCTTGAAGTCCATGTATTGACATCGGGTAATAATGTACATAAATAATTATATATGATGATGGCTTCTTTGCATTGTGAGGAGGAGGGAACAACCCTGTTGTTTCCGTGCAAGGCAATGGATTGCGGTATTCATGTATCAAAAAATTCGATGTGAGCAAGGGGGGAACAGATGAAGGACTTAAAATCAGGGATGTTGGTTAAGGGCTTGGTGGTTTTCATTGCATTGATGGTGGTGACCGGGTGTTCACTGATCAGCGTACCCATCATTACGAATGCGACCCGCAACGACGTGGTCAATCTCGGGGATTCCATCTTCGCCCTGTCAGGCAAGATCCAGGACAACCTCCACAGCTGGGCCGGAGAGACCTTCCGCAGGTACGCCCTGTCGGGGTCCATGGTCAGCCACATCGCAGACCAGTACGACGACGCGAAGGCGGACGACCCGAACATCAGCACCATCTTCATGGATGCCGCCGGCAATGACATCCTGATCCCGGCCACCCTGTTCGACCCCTACAACTGCAAGGTCGACTGGTGGGAGTCGGGACTTTCGTCCTCGTGCAAGGCCCTCATCGACGACTGCTACGTCGACGTGGTGAACCTCCTGAACCAGATGGGCAGGGACGGTGTGGACAACATCATCTTCCTGGGGTACTACAACCTGAAGAACGGCCTGTTCGGCACCACAAGGCTGAACCCGGCAGTCTCCTACGGGGATGCCAAGCTCGCCCTGGCGGTGCAGAATGCCACGGCGGCCCCCAATTACCGCGTGTTCATCGATCCCCGGCCAAACATCACCAGCTCCGACATCATCTATGACGGGGTCCATCCCAGTAACTCGGGTTCCTACAAGCTCGCAACCCTGATCTGGGCCAAGCTCCAGCCGAAGCTCTAGCATGCAGGGGGTCCCAGGGTTTCATGGGGAACCCCTGGGACCCTTATCAGACCGCAGCATGAACCTGCCGGAGGCGAGTACACCCGTGAGAACGAAGCTGATACGTGCAGCCATCGTAGTTGTCGCAGCCGCCGTCGTACTCCTTGCCTATCTTCTCGTCGCGCAGCGTACACAACCGGATCCTGCCGTCCATGTCGCCCCCAAGGAACTCCTGAAGACACCCCTGACCGGGAGCGACCCGTTCAGTGACCAGTATGTAAAGGAGCTCAAGAGGTACTACGGTGCCACCATCTCGGAAAAGGGCACCCAGGCATCGCTGGTCGGGCTACGGGACTATTTCGTGGCCATGCAGTCAGACAAGGGGGCGTCCCGTTTCCGTGCCTTGCTCAGGAGGGCCTTCCCGGATCATGCAGGGGACATCATGGAGACACTGGCCAAGCTCGACCAGTATGATCGCTGGCTCGAAGACAACAGGGACATGCTCCTTCGCATGGGGCCGGAAGAGAGGCTGGACGCTCTCTGGAAGAAGAGAATGGAGCTCTTCGGCGAGGATGCCCGGGAGATCTGGTCAGGTGAAATGCTGGCGACCGAGGCGAGGAGGGCGAAGGTTCAGGACACCCTGGCCGCGCTGAACGATGCCGACGGTACGACCATGGATGACAAGCTGGACCTGTACCGGGCCGTCATCCATGAAACGTACGAGAACACCCCTGAGGGCTACGTACTGGAGCACAAGGAACTGCTTTCAAAGGTCTTCTTCAGCATCGACGCGGTCCAGGACGAGCTCAAACGGATGAGCCCCGGGCAGCGGCGGCAGGAGGTAAACAGGATCCGCAGGAACATGGGGATGACAGACGAGCAGATCGATGCCATGGCAAAACGCGATGCGGACAGGGAACTGCGCTGGGAGATCGGCATGCAGTACATGAAGGATCGCGATGCCGCCGAGCAGGTATACCAGGGTCCGGAGCTCGTAGAAAAACTCAAGGAGCTCAGGGAGCAGTACTTCGACGACGAGGCGGGGACCATCGAACTCGAGGAGAAGGACGGTTTCTTCAGGTTCAAGAGGCCGCACATATACGGGAGAAACTGACCGCCCGCAGGACAGCCCACCCGTTCCCGCGAGATAACGTCTGTTCACACGGTATGTCCTTGTGCTATCCTCGCCTCTTGGCCACACCCGAACAGACCATAACCGTTCACACGAGAGGAGGAACGCATGGCCCGAAGAAAGGAAGACTCCTTCGGCGCGAGGATCCGTACCATGCGGGAGGAAAAGGGCCTCGGCATCGATGACCTCGCCCGGGAAACGGGATACCCTGCAGATCTCATCGAACAGGTGGAAGAGGGAAAGATAGCACCTCCTGTAGCCCTGGTGCTCCAGATCGGCCGATCCTTCAAGGTGGACATCGAACAGCTCCAGGCGCCGCAGGAGAAAGAGGCGTCGAAGAGGCGGACGAAAAGCCACAAGAAGCGCGTCGCATCCTATGCCTACGCACCGCTCACCCATCCCGGCGAGGAGAAGCACCTGAGGGCATACCGTGTCACCATCGACCCCCAGACAGAACACAAAGGCGTCGAGTACCACCACGAGGGGGAGGAGTTCGTCTATGTCCTCGACGGAGGCCTGACCATTCAGGTCGGCCAGAACGTGACGACCCTCAAGAAAGGCGGCTGCATCCACTTCAACTCCGCCCTCCACCACAAGCTCAGCAACCCCACCAGGGAAAAGGCGGAGCTCCTGGTGGTCATCTACGTACCCTGAGGTGACGCCATGCCCTTTACCATAACCGCGGAACAGGAAATGGTCAGGCTCATGGCGCGGGACTTCGCCCGCAGGGAACTCGAGCCGCTGGCTGCCAGGAGGGACCGGGAGGAGATCTTCCCCGCCGATGTGGTGAGAAAGATGGGCGAACTCGGCCTGCTGGGCATGATGGTCCCGGCGGAGTACGGGGGCGCTGCAGCCGGGGCGGTGAGCTACTGCCTGGCCCTCCAGGAGATCGCCTATTCCTGCGCATCCACGGCCGTGACCATGTCGGTGGCGAACCTCTCAACCGAACCCCTGCTCAAGTTCGGGGACGAGGCGCAGAAGGTCCGCTACCTCATCAGGCTGGCACAGGGAGACCTCCTGGGCTGCTTCGCGCTCACCGAGCCCGGTGCCGGCTCCGATCCGGGCAGCCTCCAGATCAGCGCCCAGGACAGGAAAGACCACTACCTGATCAACGGGACCAAGGTGTTCATCACCCACGGCGCATACGCTGACGTGATCAACCTCATCGCCCGGACCGGCCCGGAGAAGGGCAACAAGGGCCTCTCGGCCTTTATCGTCGAGCGGGGGACCCCGGGATTCTCCGTGGGGTCGCGGGAAGACAAGATGGGACTGCGTGCCTCCAACACGGTCGAGCTCATCTTCGAGGACTGCCGCGTCGCGAAGGAGAACCTCATCGGCAGGCCGGGGCTCGGGTTCAAGGTCGCCATGAGCGCCCTGGACAGCGGCCGCATCGGCATCGCATCCCAGGCCATCGGCATCTCCAGGGCATGCCTGGACGAGGCCGTCCGATATGCGAGGCAACGCAGGCAGTTCGGCCGTTCCATCAGCTCCTTCCAGGCCATCCAGTGGATGATCGCGGACATGGCCACCGGCATCGAGGCCGCGCATCTTCTCTCCATGTCGGCCGCGCTGAAGAAGGACCAGGGAGTCCCCTTCACCAAGGAGGCATCCATGGCCAAGCTCTTCTCGTCCGAGGCCGCCAACCGGACCGCCTACCTCGCCCTCCAGATCCACGGCGGCTACGGGTACACCAAGGACTTCAAGGTGGAGCGCCTCTACCGCGATGCCCGGGCCACCACGATCTACGAGGGTACCTCGGAGATCCAGCGCCTGGTCATCGCACGGGAGCTCCTGAAGGAGTAATCCCTGCCTGCACCATCCGGACGGCCAGCCCAATGGCCTGCAGGGCTGCGGGGGTCATGCCCTCGACAAGCGATGCCTGCCCCAGGGTGGCGGGCCTTATGCCGTCGAGCCTGCACCTGAGCTCGGTGGACAGCCCATGAACGGTCGAGTAGTCCATGGCAGCAGGTATATCCATCCGCTCGAGCTCCTTGAGCCTCCCGATCTCCCTGAGCTGGCGGTCGATGTACCCTTCGTACTTGATCTGCACCTCGGCCTCGGCCTCGACCAGCGGACGTGCTGGAGGAATCAGTCCATGGCTCCTGAACATGGCGAGTGTGGCCTCGGGGCGCTTGAGGAGGCGCTCCAGGGTGGTCCGCTCCTGCTCGTTCCCGCGGGTGGCAAAGAGCTCGGGGAGATCACCGGGCAGGACGACCGTGGTGGATTCCAGGTACCTGAGGAGCGATGCGACCTCGTCTGCCACGGCCTGTACCCGCTCGTGGCGCTCCTTACCGATGAGCCCGAGCCTGAGGGCATCGCCGCTCAGCCGGAACAGGGCATTGGTCTCGCGAAGCATGAGCCGGTACTCGGCCCGGGAGGTGAACATCCGGTAGGGTTCAGAGGTACCCCTGGTCACCAGGTCGTCGATCATGACCGCGATGTAGGCCTGGGAACGGTCCAGGATGAACGGCGCCTCACCCCTGATCTTCAGCGCCGCGTTGACGCCTGCCGCGATGCCCTGCCCCGCCGCCTCCTCGTATCCCGAGGTGCCGTTGACCTGGCCGGCCAGGTACAGCCCCTGCACCCGCTTCGCCTCCAGGGTACGCAGGAGCTGGGTGGGGTGTACGTACTCGTACTCGATGGCGTACGCGGGCCTGATGATCTCGGCACGTTCGAGTCCGGGGACCGATCGCACGAGCTCCCACTGGAGCTCCACGGGCAGGCTGTTGCCCA
>DAOPXM010000060.1:0-11118 GCA_035352355.1 Deltaproteobacteria bacterium
CGAGCGGGTGGCCGACCTCACCACGAACATCTGCGAGGACGTGATCTACATGGTCCAGGGCAAGGTGATCAAGCACCACAAGGACGCCCTGTAGGGAGGCCCCCCGTCAGGTGCACACCCAGTCGATGACGTAATCCTCGAGGTCCTCGGTGCGCACCTTCACCTCGCTCACCATGTGGTTGTGGATGGAGATGCACGCAGGATGAACCGTGTCCGGGTCCTCATTCACCAGGGGATGCCACCAGGGGAGATCCCTCCCATCCGCCAGGACGCGGTAGGAGCAGGTTTCGGGGAGCAGGTGCAGGGCCTGGGGCAGGTTCCCGGGCGTGAGCACCAGGCACTCCGGCATGAGCTCGGCCCTTTGGTCGTAGCACGTGCACCTGCAGGAGACCAGGTCGAGGTGCCTGCAGACCACCCTGGTGTAGGAAACCTCACCCGTGTCCTCGAAGAGGATCTTGCGCAGGCAGCACCTGCCGCATCCGTCGCACAGGGACTCCCACTGCTCCCGGCTCATTTCGCTCAAGGGGGTCGTTTTCCAGAACTGTTCCTGTTTCATGTCTTCTTTTCCATGGACTGCCGCACTGTCTGAAGCGGCGTGAATCGCGCCCGGGTATCCCGAAACTCCCGGGTTTTCAGCCCCTGCCCCGCCCCTTCATCCGGGAGGATGCGTAGCGCTGGATCACCTGCCGGATGGAGTCGAAGGCGACCTCCCCCGTGGGGACAGCCTCGGGATGGAGGAAGAGGTGCTCCTCCGCATCGTCCCCCTCCCTGATCACGCTCAGGTCGCGCACCGAGCACGTGAAGGCGAGATCAAGGGTATAAATGACGATGCCCCCGTAGAGGTAGGTGTTGGGGTGCGAGCAGAAATATGAGCAGCGCTCCACTTCCAGGTTCAGCTCCTCCCCGACCTCCCTGGCCAGGGCCTGTTCCGCGTTCTCGCCCGGGTCTGCGAACCCGCCGGGCAGGTCGAGCATGCCCTTCATGGGGTCGCGGGCCCTGCGCACCAGCAGCAGCCTCCCTTCACGGTCTTCGATGAGGGCAACGACCGCGGCCGCCGCGTTGATGAAGAATTCGAAGCCGCAGTCCCCGCAGAGGAACGAGTGGTTCTGCCTGAACCGGAAATCCCCGGATGCGCACCTGGGACAGAACCGCATCACGTACCGGGGATAGCAGTGCTCCTGCCCCATGACGCCTTCTCCTGAAGTTGTCGTGCAGGGGACGCCTGGCTCCGACTCCCAAACCCTGCCTCGCGAAGAGGGCCGCCTACTTCTCCACCCCTGCCTTCTGGTAGTATATATCCTTCTTCACCATCTCCCTCAAGCCCTGGATGGTCTTGAAGGGCTGGTTCTTCGCCACCATGTCCGAGAGCTTGATGGGCACCGAGCCTGCAGGGTCGGAATTGATGGTGAGCACGACGTGGGTCTTCGTGTCGTTCACTTTTGTCATGGTGGTCTTGCCGATGAGACGGGTCATGCGCACGTACTTCTTGCTCACGGGCACGAGCTCGTCCGGGATGGCCTTGATGTTGAGGATGACCTTACCTTCCCTGGAGAGGTCCTCGGTCTGGATGTCGAGGACCATGTCCCGGTCTTTCACCGGCCATGGGCTGCTGAGCACGTAGTACACGATGTAGTGGTTGGGCTTGTCGTTCAGCGTCTTCAGAAGGCGGAACTCTTTGCACATGCCGTACCACTGGGTGTACGAGGGAAAGTCGAGGAAGACCTGCTGCACGACCGCCAGCGGCGCATCCACGTCGCCCTCCCCCATGAACTCCTTCATGGGCAGGCCGGGTATGGGGCGCGTGTACACCGTGATCCCTTCACCCTGCTTGGAGAGCGTCCATCCTTCCTCGAGGGGACCTGCCACGGCAGTCTGGGCCAACATGAGAATACCCACCAACAACCAAGCGTTCTTCATGGTACAACCTCCTTTATCACCAGGGATATCAAATCGATCTCACGAGCCCGCGCACGAGCGTCAGCCCGAGCCTGTCGGACGTGGCCGCATGCAGGAGGACGGAACAGGGGCACAGGTGTGGCCGGACCTTCACCGCCCTGGTCTCGTTCATTACGGTATGCATGGGGTGTTTGCCTGAAAGAGAAACGGGATATGCCCATCGATCCGAGAAAGCCAAGTGTCATTCATCTGCCCCCGCAGAAAAACAGTGCATCTTTAAAGAGTAATGTACCCAAACCGCCCCTCTTGTCACCTCGCATTCAGGGACCGGTGGGTTCATCCGTGAGCATCGGCTGCAGGCCCGGTGATAGCCTCTTCGACGGCACGGCTGGGTCGGGGTGGTCGTGTTCCGCAGCGAGATGCTCACCTTTTCGGCGCCTCCCTGTCAGGGCATTGCATGATCGTTCGAAGGTCCGGGCCGGGGACGTGCGGAGGTTGAAGTTTCCGCATGACAGGCGTATTGGTATGCCATACTTCCGGTGAAAGGACAGGCAGGGAGAAAGATGTGCGGACGGTTCATCCAGGTGGCGGATCCCGAGAGGATCAAGGTGCAGATCCCGGAGCTCGACATCGGCCCCGAGGTCTCCTCCGGGTTCAGGCCCCGCTACAACATAGCCCCGACCCAGAACATCCTCGCGGTGCTGAACACCGGGAGGCCGAAGCTGGTCTATACCAGGTGGGGCCTCATCCCCTTTTGGGCAAAGGACCCCTCCATCGGCGCCCGGATGATCAACGCCAGGGGCGAGACCCTGCTGGAGAAGAGCTCGTTCAAGGTGCCGTTCCGGAAGAGGCGGTGCATCATCTTCGCGGACGGGTTCTACGAGTGGAAATCAGCGGGAAGAGTGAAGACGCCCTTCCTCGTGAGGCTCGAGGACCAGGAGCCCTTCGGCATGGCCGGCTTGTGGGATGCCTGGACCGACCCCTCTTCGGGGGAGAAGGTCGTCAGCAGCACCATCATCACCACCACGGCCAACGAGACGGTGGTCGCCATCCACGACCGGATGCCCGCCATCCTCAGGAAGGGAGACTACGAAACCTGGCTCAGTCCCGGAGACGTGGGCGAAGGGAGGCTCATGGAGTGCATCGGTCCTTACCGGGCAGGCCGGATGGAGGCCTTCGAGGTGTCCCGGCTGGTGAACAATCCCGCGTTCGACGCCCCGGAGTGCATCGAGCCGCTGGCGCTGTGAGGGTGCCCTACCCGTTTGCCGGCTTGAGAGGTCTCTTCCCGGGCACGATCTCCAAAAGCTCGATCTCGTAGACCACCGACTTCCCGGCAAGAGGGGCGTTGGCGTCCACGAGGACCGAATCGGGGTGCACCTCGATGATGGTGGCGGACAGCTCCTGCCCCTCCTCGTCCACCATCTCGAAATCCATGCCCACCTGGGGGTAGAAGTCCTCCGGGAGCTCGTCCTTGCCGACCTCGAACACCAGGTCCTCGTCGTACATGCCGAAGCCGTCCTCCGGCTGGACCACCACGGTCTTCTTTTCCCCGGGATGCATGCCCACCACGGCTTCCTCGAAGCCCTGCACCACCTCATCCGACCCGATGGTAAACACCAGCGGGGTGAGGCCCACCGACGACTCGAAGACCGTCCCGTCCTCGGACCTGCCGGTGTAGTTCACCTTGACCGTGTCTCCCTTTTTCGCCTTCTCCACGGGAAAGAGACCTTCCTTTCATATGAAGCGATGTAGTGATATAGATAATAACCGACCAAGAGTCAAAGTATATTTTCCAGGGGTACCCGCCAAAAGGCTTGTTGCTTTCCGAGGGAAATGTTCCAGGGTCTCGTTTTCCGGCCGCCGGAGCGTCATGTATGTGCAGTACGAGGGAAGGCGCGGTCAGCACCGGGCAAGGCCGCTTCACGAGAATCCTCACCGGGCTGCACAGCCCGACAGGAACATCCCCAGCATGCGGCCCACTTCGCGGAGGACGGCCTCCGTGGCCCGGTCCAGGAAGGCCAGGCCCTCCCGGTGGCGCTCGTGGAACAGGACCCGGGCCGCTTCCCGCGCGCACGCCTTGGTCTGGGCTGACACGTCCTCGGCGCCGTCGTGCAGGTACCAGCTCATGTACGGATCCCTGCTCGCATAACCATCATACGACCCCGCCGCAAGGGGAGAGGGGACCGGTTTTCTCCTTTCTTCCGGCTTCTTCTCTCTTCTTCAGATCGTGAACTCCGTCTTCTTGTTCCACGTCCCGAGCGCAATCCCGAGCTCCTCGTGCTCCTGCGAGTACTGCTCGATGGGGATGCCCTTCAGGACCGCGTCGATGGCCTGGCGGAAGGCCTTCGTGCCTGCGGTGGGGCCCTTGGGGTGGGCGTGGATGCCTCCGCCCGAGCCGATCATGATGTCCCTGCCCAGGTTGTTGATGCAGTCGGGCACGTTGGCGGGCGTGATGCCGCCCGACGGCATGGGCAGCGTGGGCTTCAGGTTGCCGAAGGGGTACGTGAGGTTGCGGCAGGTGGCCATGAAGCGCTCGTGCATGTAAATGCCCTTGCCTCCCAGGGAGAACGGCAGCACGATGGCGTCTGCGCCGCAGAGGCGGGCCATCTTGCCGAATACGATGGGCGAGGAGATGCCCTGGTGAGGCGACATGAAGTACACGCCCGCCACGTCCATGTGGGCGAGGATGGGCACGTTGATGTACGGGTCTTCCGCCAGGGCGCGCATGGCCTCCGGTCCCACGGCAAGGTAGTTCACCATCATGGCGTTGGCGCCCGCGTCTATGCAGCGCTTCGCCAGGTCGAACATCCGGGGCAGCCGGTCCGTGACGTTGACCGTGTACAGGGTGTGCTCGCCCGTCTCCTCGTAGACCTGCTTTTCGATGGCCATGTAGGTCTTCACCCGTTCGACCGCGTCGTTGTACCGCATGTTGGCGATGAGCTCGTCGTCCTTGATCACGTCGCACCCCCCCATGGCCACTTCGCGGAAGAGCTTCGCGCCGACCTCCAGGGGATAGCCGCTGCAGGGTTTGATCATGTTGTTCAGAAGAGGCCTGCCCTTCTCGATGCCCAGGGCCTTGTACCAGCCGTCGATGCCGAAGGCCGGGCCCTGGTACTGATCGAGGGTGGCCCTGGGCATGCGCAGGTCGAGGAGCTTGAAGTTGGGAACCAGCGAAATGTTGCCGATGGTGGCGGTGAGCAGCATTGGGAGCTGGTCCTCCACGTTGGCCGAGGGGAAGGCGATCTGGACGATGAACTGCCGCTCCTTCACGTCCTCAGGGACGCCGTACTCGTACGAGGGCGCCTCGTACGCGCCGATGACCTTGGCCACGTGTTTGGCCCGCACCTCAGGGGTCTCTCCGGGCACCGGGACCCAGGTGCCGGTGGTCTGCTCGATGGCCAGGATCTGGCCCATGAGCTCGATGTCCATGTGCCGGTCGGCCTTGACCCAGTAGGTGGCCACCACGTGGTTCTCCATATCGATGCCCTCGGGCAGTGCTATGGGCTTGTCTGCGAATCTGTCCATCCGTGTACCCTCCTTCTCGATTATATGTTCTCTTAATCCCTGGGGATCAGGGACAGCAGGTGGTCCCAGACCTCGAGGGTCTTTCTCAGCGATTCGTCGTCGTGCTGCATGCACGAATACATGCGGGTCCCGGCCAGGGTGCAGAGCCCGTGGGCCGTTGACACGACCTGGTAGTCGTCCGCGATCTGCTTGCGGGTGAGGATCTGCATGAAGGCGTCCGGGTGCGTGATGTCCACGGAGAAGAACGAGGTGGTCACGTAGTGCATGATGGGGCCGAAGTTGTACACGAAGAACCCCAGGTCCGGACGGGTGGCGAACAGGTCGTTGAGCGCTGCGGTGACCCTGTCCGCGTAGGCCTTTGCCCGGCTCACGGCGTCGTGTTCCTCCATGAGCCTCAGGGCATGGTAGCAGGCCGCCGTGGAGATGGGGTTGGCCGCCAGGGTGCCGCCGATGTAGATCTTCTCGCCCAGGCCGCCCGCGCACACGGACATGACGTCCTTTCTCCCTGCCACCGCGCCCGCGGACGGGTAGCCGTGGGCAACGATCTTGCCCAGGACCGTGAGGTCGGGCATGATGCCCGAGAGCTTCTGGGCCCCCCCCATGTCGAGCCTGAACCCGGTCACCACCTCGTCGAAGATGAGGAGCGCCCCATAGGCGTCACACAGCTCCCGGATCCTGCGGTTCCAGTCCGGGTGGACCGGGTGCGTGCCCGACTCGCCGCCGATGGGCTCCACGATGACCCCTGCAACGCCCTCCCTGTTGGCCTCGAAGGCCTGCTCGAGGGCATCGAAGTCGTTGGGCATGACGTCGATGATGTGGGCGTAGGCCTCGTTCGGGATGCCCCGGGAGTTGAGCGTGCCCGTGCCCGGGATGTGCAGGCCGTACACCATCTGATCGGACCACCCGTGGTAGCTGCCGCCCATCTTGATGATCTTCGATCTGCCCGTGAAGGCCCTGGCGATGCGGATGGCCGCCATGTCCGCCTCGGTGCCCGACTGGAGGAAGCGCACCATCTCCACCGAGGGCAGGTGCCTGATGATCTCCTCCGCCGCGAGGAGCTCGTACTCGGAGGTGAGCCCGGTGGCGGGCCCCTTTTCCCTGATGAGCTCTATGATCCTCGAATCGAGCTCGTCAAAGGCGTGGCCGAGGATGATGGGCGCCCCGCACATGAGGTAGTCGACGTACTCGTTGCCGTCCACGTCCCAGACCCTGCAGCCCTTGGCCCGGTCCATGGCCAGGGGGAAGGGCTTGTTCTGGCTCAGGTTGTGCTCCACCCCCCCGGGGATGAGGCCTTTGGCCTTCTCGAAGATCTCCACCGAGCGCCTGCAGCGTTCGGTGAGCAGGGCCCGCTCCCTGGCCAGCCTCTCTTCGGGGATGGGTTTTACGGGTCTCTTCAGGATCTCGTTTCTCCGCTCGACTATCTCCTGGTATTCCATCGGACGCTCTCCTCCGTGTTCTTATCGTTCGCCCCCGGCGGCAGTGCGCACACGTTCGGGGCGGTTCTCCTGTTCATGCGGCTGCAGACCTTCCGGTGGACCCGGTAGAGGTCCAGGAAGTCAGCGAACAGCTCGTCGTAGACTTTTCGGTTGGACGGGTCGGGCCGGTACTCGGCCTTGATGCCGATGCAGTCCGGGATGTCGTCCACCGTGATGCGCTTCAGGGCGATGGCTGCCAGGAAGGCGGCGCCCCGGGCATTGGCGAAGATGGGATCCTTCACCTGGCGGATGGGCCGGTCGAGGATGTCGGCGAGGATCTGGGACCAGATGTCGGAGTTGGCGCCCCCGCCGATGAAGTTGAGGTAGGCGAAGCGCCTGCCCATGAACCTCTCCACCGGCCCCAGCAGCCACTTCTGGTTGAAGGCGACGCCTTCGAACACAGCCCTGGCCATGTCCTCCCGGGTGTTCTCCAGCGACAGGTTGAAGAAGGACGACCGGATGTGGCAGTCCTCCGCGGGCGTGCGCTCCCCGTAGAGCCAGGGTGTGAAGATCACGCTGTTCGATCCCGGCGGGACCCTCGTGACGATGGCGTCGAGGAACTTGAAGATGTCCGGCGTGCGCTCCTCCTGCATGAGCTCGTCCTTGTGGTAGAGCACGTTGTCCCTGAGCCAGGTGAGGCACTTGCCTGCGCACTCCTGCTCGTTGAGGATGAGGTAGCGCCCGGGCACGGGGCTCGGGAAGGAGCCGAAGTTGTGGAAGAGGTCGGTCTTCTTGAAGGGCACGTGGGCTGAGATCCACGAGGAGGTGCCGATGTAGAGGTGGCCCTCGTAGTCGCGCACCGCGCCCGAGCCCACGCACGCGGACGGCACGTCGGGCGTTCCGCCGATGACGGGCGTGCCTTCCTTCAGGCCCAGCTCATGGGCCACCTCGTCCTTCACCGGTCCGAGGATGTCCACCGCCCGGATGAGGTCGGGGAGCTTGTCCCGGTCGATGCCGGCCATGTTCAGGAGCTTGTCCGAGTACACCACCTTCGAGGGGTTGCGGTTGTCCGTGACCCAGTGGAGCAGGATGGAGTCGTAGGTGGCGGCGAACCTGCCCGTGAGCCTGAGGTTGATGTAGTCCTTGGGCTCGAGGAATTTGTAAGTCTTCTCGTAGATGCCGGAGCAGTCCCGTTTAAGCCACAGGATGTGGGCGATGGGGTCCTTGCCCGAGGCTGTGGGCGCGCCGCCTGAGATCCTGAGCCAGCTCAGGGCCTTGAGCGGGGGATAGCCCATGACCCTGATCCGCCCCTGGAGGATCTCGTCCAGAGCCTCCGAGCCCCGGCAGTCCATCCAGATGATGGCGTTCATGAGGGGGTCGCCTTCCCGGTCCACGGCCACGGTGCCGGACCACTGGGTGGTCACGCTTACGGCAGCTATGCTCTCGGGCCTCACAAGCCCCTTCGAAAGGACCTTCCGGGCGGTCCTCACGATGGCCTGCCACCACCCCTCGGGGTCCTGCTCGGCGCCGCCGCCCGGCAGCAGGTTCACGGGGGTCTCCGCGAACTCGCTGTCGATGACCTCGCCGCGCACGGAGACGAGCGCGGCCTTGGGGCCCGATGTCCCCAGGTCGATGGCCAGTATGTACGTATCGTTTCCCTTCATGCCCTTCTGCCTCCAGCCGGCCTTTATCGGGACCCCGAAACCTGGCGGTCCATGACCCGGGTAACCGGCGTGGGGAAGAACCTCTTCATGAGCGCTACGAGCTTCGAATCGACTGTATTGTCCCTGAAATCCTCCATCACAGCTCCCCATCGTATAAGGAAAATCTAACCCGCCAGGGGCATCGAGGCTAGTGCCGATCAGGTCAAATACATGAGAAATCAGGCCAATGTACGGGCGGCACGCCCCTGGTATATTTGACATGTAAATGAAATCATTGTAAGATTCCAGCATATTCTGTGAGCCGTGAGGCCTGTTGATCTGGGGGCGTGGATGTGATGCGTGACAGGATACCTTCGGACAGTGCGCGGTGGCTGGCCGTCCAGGTTCGATCCATGGGCTTTCCTTCCGGGGAGATCCTTGCGGGCACGGGCCTCGATGAGGCATGGCTGACCGATGCAGAGGCCCTCGTCACGCACGCCCAGTACCTGGCCATCGTGGCCAATGCCCTGAGGCTCACCGGCAACCCCGCCCTCGGGTTGAGCCTCGGCGCGAAGCAGAACCTGGGCGAGCTGGGTTTCCTGGGCTACGCCATCATCTCCAGCCCGACGCTCAGGGAGGCCAACGAGGCGGCCATGAAGTTCTGGGAGCTGAACGGCTCGCTGGTAAAGCTCACTTACCATGAAGGGAGCGAGCTGGGCACCTGGGAGATCAGACCGGCCTTCCCCATCGCCGCGCGTGAGGTGTGGATCTATGCGGTGGAGGAGCTGCTCTCAGCGTTCCACACGGCAGCCTCCTTCCTCTCGAACCAGGGGTTCCGGTACGAGGAGATCCGCCTGTCCTATCCCGAGCCCGCCCACGGACACCTCTACCGCGAGCTGTTCTCCTGCCCGGTGGCCTTCGGGACCGGGGCGGACCTGTTCCTGGTGGAGGCCTCCTATTCCGACAGGCCCACCTTCACGGGCCACCCCCGGATGGCGCTCATCTGCCGGCAGCAGTGCCAGCTTCTCCAGGCCAGACTCAGGGGAAGCGACGAGCTTATCAGCTCCATCCGGGAGATCGTGGTTTCCTCCATGGGCCAGCTCCCCCACCTCCCCGAGGTGGCGCACAGACTCGCCATGAGCCCCCGGACCCTGAGGCGGAGGCTCCAGGAACGGCACACCACCTACCAGCACATCCTCGACGAGGTGCGCATCGAGCTGGCAAAGGAGTACGTGACCACCACGCACCTGAGCGTGGACCAGGTCGCCGCGCGCATCGGCTTCACCGAGGCCACCACGTTGCGGCGGGCCTTCAAGAAGTGGACGGGCATGAGCGTGAAGGAATACCGCAGGCTCAACGGTCCGGCGCGATCCCGGTCATCCCGTTAGGGCGCCCTTTCCGGTTGCAATACATCCATAAAAGCCTTGAGACCCCTTCTTAACAGAGAATTAACCGGATACTTATCTCTTCTTAACAGGGAATGAATAATCCGCAGGGAACAACCCTTCAGGAGGATGGCATGAAAGCATGCAGGAGGCTTTTTCAGGGGATACTGGCCGCAGTCTTCATCGCTCTGGCAGGAGCCCAGGTGTTTTCCGCAGACCAGGGGCTGACCGTCAAGGGCTCGACCACCGTGCTCCCCATCGTCCAGGTAACGTCGGAAGAGTTCATGGACAGGAATCCGGGCATCGCCATCTCGGTCCAGGGCGGCGGCTCGGGGGTGGGCATCGCGTCCCTCATCGACGGGACCACTGACATCGCTTCTTCCTCCCGGAAGATCAAGGCCGAAGAAGCGGCAAAGGCACAGGCCGCCGGCGTGACCCCCCATGAGAACGTCATCGCCATGGACGGGATCGCCGTGGTGGTCCACCCCTCGAACCCGGTGAGCAGGCTCACCCGCGCACAGGTCAAGGCAATCTACACGGGCAGGATCTCCGACTGGTCCGAGATCGGCGGCAGGAAGGCACGGATCGTCGTCGTTTCCCGCGACAGCTCGAGCGGGACCTTCGAGGCCTTCGAGGAGCTTGCCCTGGACAAGGCACGGGTGCGCCCAGACGCCCTGACCTCGGCCTCGAACCAGACCATAGCCCAGATCGTCGCCCAGACCCCGGGGGCCATCGGCTACGTGGGGCTCGTGTATCTCACGAAGAAGGTCAAGACCGTTGAGATCGACGGCGTGAAGTGCACCGAGGCAACCGTGGCGGGTGGGACCTATCCCCTGTCCCGGCCGCTCTATCTGTACACGAACGGCGCTCCCCGGGGCAACGTGAAGAAGTACCTCGACTTCGTCATGGGAGGTCAAGGCCGGAAGATCGTCAGAGAGGAAGGCTTCGTGCCCGTGAAGTAGCGCCGGGACTTGCGGGTAAAAAAAGGCAGCGTCCTTCACGGCGCTGCCTTTTTTGCTGTCTGCACGTCTGCGCCCCTTACGGGTCAGTACGTGAATATCCCCTTCTCGTAGATCGTCTTGATCCCTCCATCTTCGAGGTGCGCGGTGACCTTCTTGTCCTGGGTGTTCACGAGGTCCCAGTGCAGGGCCGAATCGTTGAACCCGAGCCTGGCCTTCTTATCCCTGGTGAGCTCCGCCGCGTTGCCGTCGTAGGTGTCCGAGTAGGAGGCGCCCACCGCGATGTGGCAGTTGC
>DAOPXM010000061.1:0-10112 GCA_035352355.1 Deltaproteobacteria bacterium
CAAGACAGAACTTCAGAAAGGGGACCACCTGTCAGATCGGGTCTTAGCTACTACATATGAATCAGTTCCTGATCCTGTTCGGGGACAGGGTGCCCCTGGACGCTAACTGATAATTGCCATTTACACTAAAATTCTGACACCCTCGTTTCCAATGGCCTTGTCAATCTGAATCAAACATTATTCCGTGTTTCCAAGATGACAGTGGCGGGCATGACGGAGCGAGTGTTCGTCGCTCCGTCTCCCCGTACTGGCTCACACCAGCTTTATCCTGGAGACGATGTCATGGAAGAAATCCCTGGACCATATCGACAGCACCTCCGGGTCCCTGATGAACGGGGACACTTCTGCACGTGCCTTTTCGATGTCGAGGGCATCTATTGCTGAATGAAGAACACTGTGGAACGCCTCGGCAGTCAGCCTCTCAGGGCCGATCCAGTCACCGGTCTGTCTCATCCTCTGTTCAAGGTGCCCGAGATGCAGCTCAGGATGATGGGATACGTACCACACCAGGTCATACCAGTCTCTTCCCTTCACCCGTGTCTTCCATCTCCTGTACAGCACAGCGTGCATCTTGCCTGCGAACAGATCCGGCAAGGCAAGCACTCTCACCGGGAACGGGATGGGAGCCAGGAGGTACTTCGTCTCCGTGGAGAAGTCCGGAGGAGGGTTCGTGTCCACCTCCAGCTTGATCTTGATCATCTGCCCCTTGGGGACTTGCCTGAGGATCTCTTCCCCGATCTCGATGACGAGCATCTGGCTGAAGGTGTCCGCCTTCAGGAATGCTGATTGCACAGGGCTCTGAACAGCCCTATTCTTCTGCTCCAGATGCATCTCAAACCCGAATCCCAGGAGTTCCTTCTCAAGGGATGAACCGAATGTGCCAAGATCGAAATCACCCATGGGTTGGAGCAGGGTGAAGTCCAGGTCCTCGGAGAACCTGTCGAGACCGTAGAGGACCCTCAGCGCCGTTCCTCCATAGAACGCAGCCTTTTCGAAGAACTTGCTCCTCCACAGGCCGAGCAGGGCGATCTCCTGGATGATCTCCCGCAGAGCCTTGGTATAGTCTTCAAACCTGTCCAAGGGATACTTCCGGAGCATCTGGGTTACCGCATCATGCATGGCGTTCCTCGCTCCCTTGTCTCTGATACTTTCTGAGAAGGCTTCTCAGGAGCTGCAGCTTGGCTGATGAATAACGATCTACACAGTCGGAAACCGCACCCTCGTCGAGCCTGCCGAAGATGTCCTGGTCGATGCGGAGATCATCGAACAGGTATGCCTCCAGTCCCTTGAGTGTTCTTATCTCGGACGTGCGGTCAACAAATACCTTATCCACGAGGGCCTTCTCCGGGGTGGCGATGAGGAAGGCCCCACCATCGTCCAGGTCGACTCTCATCATACCTGTCTGGAATGCCCGGAGAGGAATCATGTGGTAGGTGAATACCCCCACAGGAGTGGTGAATGTCCTTGTCCTCCCTGTCGTAACGGATGTGAGTGCTTCGACACGTTCGGGAATGAGACCATGGTAGGCCAGGGCATATTCGAGGGAGATGTAAGAAGGGCCGTAGATCAGGTTGGCCAGGACTTCCCGTGAGTATGGTCTCCTCCTGTAGTCAGGGCCGAAGATGTACAGGCCCTTCTTGACCCGTATGATCTGTCCCTCTCTCAGGATGTCGGTGATCTTGTCCCTTGGGTAAGAGTATCCCCTCAGGCTGGAAGTGAGCACCTGATAGTCAAACTCCTCCCTGGTTACAGTCTTTCTGATCCTTTCGATCACTGAAGGCACCCTGTCTCCTTTCCCTGCAGATCTTTAGCGCGACCTGTGATCTTCATACCGTCTGGGTACGCACTCCATCTGCAAGGGCATGGCTCTCGTTCCTCTTATCAAATAAAGCACGCTATGTCGATATATTATCGACATACTATGCATGATTGACAAATAGGCTCAATTGAAAAAAACTCAAGAGAAAGGAGATGAGCAGGTTGAATACTGTGCCCAAAAGTAGCGGACCGCCTGTAAACCCGCATCAGTGCAGGGAGATAGGAGGTCCAGATACTCCCCCCGCTACCAGTTATTCCCCTGGCATATCCGGCAAGCCCTGTATATCCCTAACCTGCAGGGGCATCGGTTTCTCTTCAAGAACATTGTGTCCCGCACATATGCATGATAAAGCATAATTGAAATGTTTATATTCTCATGCCGGGAGGAGTTATGCCGGAAAGGTGGGCAGTTGCCTGTGGGGCGTGCGGGGAGGACCCGGGCAGGTTTCAGTGGCTGCGGGACCGGCAGGGGACCATCGTGGTGTTCCCCTCCAAGTGGCAGGCGAAGAAGTGGGTCCTCACCATGAGCGGCATCGATCAGGAAAGGCAGGAGATCGTGTTCGTGAAACTGGGCACGGGCTGCAGGGGGTAGGGCGGTCCGGTTGCCCGGCAACCGTTGACCCTTTTCATCCATCACCTTGCACATGCTCTCGAAAAAAATCGCGGCTGCCGTGAAAGGCAGCCGCGATTTTCTTGTTACCACAACTGATCGTCCCTGTCTTCCCCCGGACGGGAGAAGCGGTGTGCAGGGCTGGATCAGCCGGCGTTCTTGCCGTCCCTCTCTTCGAGCCAGCGCGGGCAGTGCGTCTCGCACCAGGCCCTGCTGCACTTGCCGGTGAACATGGCCGACACCGTGCCCGGGTTCCCGATGGTGCCCAGGTAGAGGTGCACCACGAAGAACGAGCCGATGACCATGGCGCTCAGGGCGTGCAGGGCGAATGCCCAGCGGGCCACCACGTGCGCGAAGAAATCCGCGTTCCACATGATGAGCCCGGTGGCGACGATGAGGACGCCGAAGAATACGACGCACCAGAAGAACGCCTTCTGGCCGGCATTGTACTTGTAGACCGGTGGAAGGTTGTTCGTGGGCCAGAGGTAGCCCCCGCCGTTCATGATCCACTTGGCGTCGTCAGGCTCGAAGGTGCAGTCCTTCACCCACATGAAGAAGCCGTAGATCAGGGATGCTGCAAAGGCGATGCCCGAGAAGATGTGCATCCACATGGTGGCATAGTAGCCGCCGAGCAGGGCCGGAATGAAGCTCCATGACTGGAACATGAGGCCCAGGCCGGAAAACAGGCAGAAGAGGCAGCTCGCCGCCAGCACCCAGTGGGCGATGCGCTCGGTGGCGTCCGTAACCGTTATCATTTCAGCTGTATGGTTCGACATATCACTCTCCCCCTTCCTTCTTCTCATGTGCCTCGTGCGGGCCCTTGATCAGGTAGTGCAGCGCTGCGGCACCGGCCACGGCGCCCATCCCGATGAGGGTGAAGGGCTTGAACAGGTTCTTCCAGAGTATGACCGACATGGGTACGCTCGGTTTGACCGGCAGCTTGTCGTACACGGCCGGCGGCTCTGAAAGGATGTACATGACGTGCGTGCTCCCCACGAACTTGTCGCCGTAGAGGACCGCGTTGCCACCCAGCTTCTCGAGGCGGTCATGGGCCTTTCTGATCATGGTCTCCTTTTCGCCCATGGTCAGTGCCCCGGTAATGCACGATTTCACGCATGCCGGCGGCTGATCGTTCTTGAGCCTGTCGTAGCAGAGGTCGCACTTGTAGGTCTTCTCCGTCGCCTTGTTGTAGCGGGGGATGTCGAAGGGGCAGGCCGAGGTGCAGGCCTTGCAGCCGATGCAGAGGTCCCTGTTCTGAGCCACGACCCCGAAATCCGCGTGGTGCAGCGCGCCGCTCGGGCAGGCCTTCACGCAGGCCGCATCGGTGCAGTGCATGCAGCCGTCCTTGCGGAACAGCCACTTGAAGTTGCCGTCCTTGTCCGTGTACTCCTGGAAGCGGATCAGCGTCCACGTGTTCCATTCGAGGTCCTGCGGGTTCTGATAGGTGCCGTGCTGTTTCGTGATGGACGCAGGGTTCTCGTTCCACTGCTTGCACGCCACCTGGCAGCCGCGACACGCTGTGCACAGCGTGGTGTCGATGAGTTTTACGTATTCTATTTTGCTGTTATTTTTCATGGCTCACCCCCTTATACCCTTTCCACATTGACCATAAAGGCCTTGTACTCAGGGCAGAAGGTATTGGCGTCTCCCACGGTCGGTGTGAGGAAATTCGTAGAGTCGCTCCCGTCTTCGGGGTAGAGCCAGCCGTAGTTGAACGGCAGCCCCACCTGGTGGACGGTCCTGCCTTCGACCGTAAACGGCACGAACCGTTTGGTCACCATGGCCCTGCACTTCACCTTGCCGCGGGCGGACGAGACGTTCACCCAGTCGGCGTTGCCGATCCTCAGCTTGCGCGCCAGCTCTTCGCCGATCTCGACGTAGAGCTCGGGCTGCATCTCGAGCAGCCATGCCTGCCACCTGGTGAGCGCTCCGGTGCACCAGTGCTCAGTGCAGGAGTAGGTGGTGCACACGTAGGGGAACTGCTCACTGGCGTTGGCCACCTTGTCGAGCTCGCTGTTGAAGATCTCGATGGTGGGATTGATGAGCTGGCTCGAAAGCGGGTTCTTCGCGAGCGGGCCTTCCAGGGGCTCGTAGTGCTCGGGGAACGGGCCTTCAACCATGGCCGGACCGAACAGAGACGCAACGCCGTCGGTCTTCATGATAAACGGATATTTCCCGTTTACCTTGTCCGCCATTGGCGGCCACGGACCGTCGGGCACGTCGCCCACCCACTTGCCATCCTTCCATTCCAGGAGCTTTCTCTTGGGGTTGTAGGGCTTGCCGTTGATGTCGCAGGATGCCCGGTTGTAGATGATGCGGCGGTTTACCGGCCATACAAAGGCCCAGTTCGGATACAGGCCTAACCCCGTGGGGTCGTCCTTGCCGCGCTTGGCCATCTTGTTCTCGCCGTCGGGCCCGAAGGAGCCTGACATGATCCAGTTGCCGCATGCCGTGGTGCCGTCGCTCCTGAGCATGCCGAAGGTGGGAACAAGATCACCCTTTTTGAACTGCTTCTTCACGCCCTTTTCGTCGATCTCCACGTCCGCGGTGAAGTATCCGTTGATCTGTTTGGCCACTTTGAGGGCGTCGAACTCGCCTTTGGGGTTCTTGTAGTCCCACTTGAGGTTGAGGATGGACTCGGCATTGGGACCTCCCTCCTTGGCATAGAGGGACTTGATGGTATCCATTATCCGGATCTGGATATCGCCTATCGAAAGGGCGTCTTCGGGAGGATTAGTGGCCTTGTACTTCCACTGGACCATCCTGCCGCTGTTGCTCTGGCTGCCTTCCTTTTCCATGGTGGCTGCCGCAGGCAGGAGGAAGCACTCTGTCTTGACCTGCTTGGGATCGACACCGGGGCCGTGCCAGAAGGAGGCTGTCTCGTTGTCGAAGATATTGGCCGAGACGAGGAAGTCGAGCTTCTCGAGCGCCTTGCGGACCTTGTTCGAGTTCGGCGAGCTCACCGCAGGGTCGGTCCCGTAGGAGAACAGGCCCTTCACCTTGCCCGCGTACATCCTGTCGAAGAGGTGCATGAGGGAGTAGTGTTTGCCGTCATCCATCTTCGGAAGCCATGAATAGCCGAATCCGTTCTCCGGTGTTGCTGCATCGCCGTACATGGCCTTGAGCCAGCTCACGAAGAAGTTGGGATAGTTCGTGTAGTAATTGGCTGACTGCGGGTCATTGCACTTGGGTGTATACTTTTCGAGGTAACTCTCTATAGTGTCCAATGAAGCAGACGGCATCTTCAGGTAGCCGGGAAGGTTGCCGTACAGAATACAGTGGTCGGTGGAACCCTGTACGTTGGGCTCGCCGCGGAGAGCGTTCACGCCGCCGCCCGCGATGCCCATGTTGCCCAGCAGGAGCTGAATCATGGACATGGTGCGGATGATCTGGCTTCCCGTGGTGTGGTGGGTCCAGCCGAGTGCATAGCATTCCGTGCCTGCCTTGTCCGGGGCGCCGGTTGCGCTGTATTCCTCATACACCCTCAGGAGGTTCTCCTTGGATACGCCCGTGATGCTGGAAACCTTGTCCAGGGTATAGCGCGAGTAGTGCTTCTTCATGAGCTGGAACACGCAGCGCGGATCCTGCAAGGTCGGGTCCTTGAGCGGAATGCCGTTCGCATCCGTCTGGAAGGTCCAGGTGGACTTGTCGTATTTCCGCTTCTCTGCGTCATACCCCGAGAACAGGCCGTCATTGAAGGAAAAGTCCGGGTTTACGAGGAATGATGCATTGGTATAGTTGATCACATAGTCGTGGAACCATTTGTCATTATTGACGATGTAGTTGATCATTCCCCCCAGGAAGGCGATGTCCGTGCCCGACCGCAAGGGGACGTGGTAGTCGCAGCGGGCCGAGGTGCGGGTGTAGCGCGGGTCTACGTGGATGATCTTCGCTCCCCTCTCCTTTGCCCGGAGGATCCATTTGAACGCCATGGGGTGGTGCTCTGCGGCGTTGCTGCCCATGATGAGGATAACATCACTGTTTTTCAGATCAATGTAGTGGTTCGTCATCGAACCCCTACCGAACGACTCTCCCAGAGCCGCTACGGAAGGGCTGTGTCAGACCCTTGCCTGGTGATCGATATACACCAGGCCCATGGCCCTTACGGACATGGAGATAAGCCAGCATTCCTCGTTGTCGATGTTGGAGGAGCCGAGGTGTGCTACCGACTCGGTCCGGTTCACCAGCTGGCCTTTCTCGTTCGTGACGATGAAGTCCTTGTCGCGGGCATCCTTGGTGAGGCGTGCGATGCGGTTCAATGCCCAGTCCCAGTCCTTCTCTTCCCACTTGTCGCTGTAGGGTGCCCGGTACTGGACCTTGCGGAGGCGGTGCTTGTTGGCCTCGGTGAGGTCGAAGAAACCGGCGCCTTTCGCGCACAAGGACCCCTCGTTGATGGGGTGCTCAGGGTCGCCCTCGATGCTGAATACCTTGCCTGTCATGCTGTCAACACTGCAGATGAGCCCGCAGCCGCATGAGCAGTAGGCACAGATCGTCGTGTACTGCTTCGACGTCTTGACCTTGTTCATCTTGCTGAGCTCGTCGGCATACGCCTTGACCGGGCCCATGAGGCCGAACGCCCCCAGGGCGGCTCCCGAGCCTACGGCTCCGGACAAGGCGAGAAAACCTCTTCTGGTAATCTCCATTCACGCTCTCCTTCCACTATGTATAATGGTTCATATATAACCATATGCATAATACCGCAGGGATGAGTGAATAGTCAATGTTTGATTACATGTAACTGATTGAAAACAGTTGAAGTGTGTTAAGTTTAACATAATAAGTCTGAGCGAGCATAAAAAGCCTCGTGAAATGGATATTGTAGGTAATTCGAACTGGATGGAGCTGGACGGGAGATCGGCTGTTAGATCGTCCGGTGCCGGATGGGGATGTGCTGTTGTGTGCCCGGGAAAGGGCGGCTGAAGATCGATCCCGGGTCGAGGGTGAGGGCCGGTCCTTATGCCTGACAATCGCCGGCGTGGAGGGTTCCGGCCCTGAAGCTCCTAGGCAAAGGCGCTCCACTCGGCCTGGGACATGGGGACGTAGCCCTTCTCCTGCATGATGACGTCCAGGTGTGCCAGGCTGAGCGCCGCGATTTCCGGGTTAAACTCGCTGAGGTCGCTCACCTTTGTCATGGTGATCAGGTAGCCCTTGCACATCTCGCAGCCGAAGGCGGACTCCTTCTCCTTTTCCTCCACGTGAAAATAGCTCATGGTCTTCTGGTCGTCGTTCTCGCAGCAGGGGCACACCACCCTCCTGAACCTCCACTCGTGGCTGCACATGGGGCAGTACAGCCAGCGCTCGCCGGTGCCGTCCTTGTGCTTCGCGATGTGCGAGAAGGAGCCGCAGATGGGGCAGTAGCCCTTTTCCCACTCGAGGTCCTTGATGAGCCCGGCCCAGTCAAGCGCCCTCCTCTCGAGGATCGTCTTTGCGACGGACCTAGCGAGGAAGCCGACGATGCGGACGTCTGCGTCGATGAGCTTCGCCCACTCCTCGATAATCTCCTCCCCGCCGGAAGGGTAGGCCTGGAAGAAATCATAGAGCCTGATCTCCCTGCTGTCGATGAGGCCGGTGAGCCGCTCCCAGGTCGTGACCTGATCGGGGAACCCGGCCTTCAGGGCGGGCATGAGGGAGATGGCGACCGACTCGAAGGGGTCGTCCTCGCGGAAGTAGCCGCTCTGCCTGGCAAGGGGCACCCCGTCCTTGAACCGGGCCTTGTCGAGGGTGAACTCTTCGTTCCCGGGAAGCTCGAGGGAGTCAACCAGCCTCGTCCTGGCGATGATGAGGGGCCTGAAGGCGGAGATGATGCACGAGCTGTGGGGATTGCGATCCATGGCGCTGGTCAGGCTTCTCTCGAGTCTCTTGAGCGTGTCTTCAATATTCTTCATGCGGTTTTTTCCTTTGGGGTGCAAGTGTGCTTATGCCTGTCTGAATGCACGTGAATACCATGTCGGGGAGATGACGGCAAGGGGTTACTATGTATTTCTTGACATAACCCGCTATAAGGCTTAAAGGAACATAGTAAGGATTGAGGGCTCATTCAGGTTCGTCCCTGAAAGCCATCTCGGGCACTGATGAAAAAAATACTATTAACATCGAGGAGTTTTTCCTATGGAAGGCTACGCACTGACGTTGAACGGGCAGCAGGTCGGGTTCACGCCCGGCCAGACCATCCTGGAAGTAGCACAGAGTAATGGTGTAAGAATCCCCACTCTGTGCCACCTGAAGGGCTGCACCCCCACGGGCGCCTGCCGCATATGCCTGGTGGAGGTCGCCGGCGCGCGGTCGCTGGTGGCGGCCTGCTCCACACCCGCAGAGAAGGGCATGACCGTGGACACGGAAACCGACAGGGTGCACAAGACGAGGAAGCTCACCACGGAGTTCCTCCTCGCCAGCGGCAAGCACAACTGCATCACCTGCGAGCGGTCCGGCGGCTGCACGCTCCAGGACCTCGCCTACCACTACGGCATCGACACGCTCAGGTTCGAGGAGACCCCGCAGCCGTACCCCACCGAAGACGTGAATCCCTTCATCATCCGCGACTTCAGCAGGTGCATCCTCTGCGGACGCTGCGTCCAGGCCTGCCAGGAGGTCCAGGTGAACCGGGCCATCTCCTTCGGAAACCGCGGGCCGCACGCCAAAATCGTGGCCGGCGGCGACGTGCGCTACGACCAGAGCGACTGCGTGTTCTGCGGTGAGTGCATGCAGGCCTGCCCGGTGGGCGCTCTTGTCGAGAAGAAGGCGAAGTTCCAGGGCCGCGTCAAGGACATCGAAAAGGTCCGCACCACCTGCCCGTACTGCGGCGTGGGCTGCCAGCTCATGCTCCACGTGAAGGACGGGAGGATCCTCAAGGTCACCGGCGCCGAGGACGGGTCCCCGAACAAGGGAAGACTCTGCGTCAAGGGCCGCTTCGGCTACGACTTCATTTATTCCGAAGAGAGGCTCACCACCCCGCTCATCCGTGAGAAGAACGGCGAGTTCCGGGAGGCCTCGTGGGACGAGGCCCTGGACCTGGTCGCGAAGAAGTTCAAGGCAATCATCAAGAAGCACGGACCGGACGCCATCGCTGGTGTCAGCTGCGCCCGGAGCATCAACGAAGACTCCTACCAGATGCAGAAACTCTTCCGCGCGGCGATCGGTACCAACAACATCGATCACTGCGCGCGAACGTGACACGCCCCCACGGTCGCCGGTCTGGCGATCGCATTCGGCTCCGGGGCAATGACCAACTCGTTCGGCGAATTCAAGGACGCAAAGATGTTCCTCGTCATCGGGTCGAACATGACCGAGGCGCACCCGGTGGCCGCCACCTTCCTCAAGAACGCGGTCATGAACGGCGGCGAGCTCATCCTCGTGGACCCCAGGAAGCAGCCTCTGGCTGATTTCGCCACGATCCACGCGCCCATCAAGGTTGGGAGCGACATCGCCTTCCTGAACGGCCTCATGCACGTGCTCATCACCGAGGACCTCTACGACAAGGCCTTTGTGGAAAACAGCTGCAAGGGCTTCGAAGAGTTGAAAGCCACGGTCATGGAGTACCCGCCCGAGCGCGCAGCCGAGATCTCCGGGGTGAGCACCGAGCTCATCAGGACCATCGCCCGGAAGCTCGCCAGCGTGAAGCCGGTCATGTGCTGCTACACGCTGGGCATCACGGAGCACACGTGCGGCAGGAACAACGTGCTCTCCG
>DAOPXM010000062.1:0-9377 GCA_035352355.1 Deltaproteobacteria bacterium
CGAGATCGGCCGCGACGACGTGTGCACCATGTGCGGCGCGTTCTGCGCCATCAAGTGCCTGCAGGATGTCCTCTAGCTAGAATATGCTGGAAAGGAAGCATGTGCTATTGAGGTCATGAACCTCCTAGTACTACAGTGGCGAAGCCTCACAAAATGAATTTGAAGTACATCTTTTCTGGTAGTGGTAATATTTTGCAGCGGGCATGGCGCCCTTCCGCCGCTCCCTACCCGCCGGAGAGCTTGGCCGGATATCCCTTCTTCTTCAGCTCATCCACGAGGGCCGCGCGGTGGTCCCCCTGGATCTCGATCACCCCGCCCTTCACGGTGCCGCCGGTGCCGCACCTGGCTTTCAGCTCCTTTGCCAGGGCGCGTAAACCGTCTTCGTCAAGGGGCAGGCCCGTGATCACGGTGACGCCCTTTCCCTTGCGCCCCTTGGTCTCGCGCCCGATACGGACCGTGCCGCTGCCCTTGGGGGCCTGCTTCCCGTCTGCGCAGATGCAGCCGGAAGCGGGGCGGCCGCACTCCGGGCACATCCGCCCGTGCTCTGTCGAATAGACCGTCTTTGCGTTCATATCATCACCTGATATCACGAGTGTTTCCCGGGAACCAGCTCTCGGATGCGTCTCTATGGGCTCGATCCTCCCGGAAGATCGGTCGAACGCCATGCGCCCCGACTGAACGATCCGTTCCTTTGCCCCTTTCGAGAGCCTCTTGAAGCGATACTCGACCTTCAGGGCAAGGCCCCGGTCCCCCACCGCCATGGAGAAGACCAGCTCCCGGGGCTTGTGGGCGAGCAGGTACCGGGAAGCCTTCCTCCCCTGGGAGAGGTGCTCTTTGAAGCGCCTCCTTACGTCGGTGGCGATGCCGGCGTAGAGAAAGCCGTCGATGGTGCGTACCACGTACAGGTGCCAGCGATCCATGGCTGATTCTAACCTGTGAAAGGATTGAAGTAAACCGTCAGGCAGGGGAGAACACCTGATGCCGGCGTCGGCCGGTCGAGTGACGGATACGGGAAGCGCTGGGTCCATCCGGCTCTCGGCTTCCCCTTTGGAAACCTTGCCTCCGGATACGGCGGGGGAAAGAGCATCAAGGTCGGTAGAAAGAGAGAGGCTAGAGGTGCGCGCCCTCTTCCTTGAGCGCCTTGCCCACGGACAGGGCCCGGGAATCCATCCCGTTGATCCTCATGATCTCCTCGATGAGCTCCCTATTGGTGTACGCGTCGGTCAGGGGGAGGTAAAGGCCCGTGATCCGGGCGTAGGAATCGCCTTCCCTGACGGTGTACCGGGTAATACCCTGCGCCCATGCAGCGGTGCTCACGGCCGTGGCGAACAGCGCCAGGCACGTCATGAGCCTCTCCATTCTCTTCATCTTCGCGCCGTCAGCGCCTGATGCCCATGATCTCGCGGGCCTCCGCGGGCGTGGCCGGCTCCCGGTCGAGGAGGGCGGCGATCTTCACGGCGTGCGCCACCTGCTCGAAGCTCCCTTTCGCAAGGGCGCCCCCAGGTACCCTGATGTTGTCCTCGAGGCCCACCCTCATGTGCCCGCCCATGAGGCAGGACATGGTGACCGCCGGGAACTGCTCGATGCCGATGCCGCAGGTGGTGAACACCGAGCCTTGGGGCAGCGCGTGCACCATGGCCGCAAAGGCGTCGGGCCGGAACCGCTGGCCGCCCGCCACCCCCCAGACGAAGTTGAAGACCATGGGGGTCGAGAAGATGCCCTGTCTGGCGATGAGCAGGGTGTTGTCGATGCCGCCCATGTCGTAGCACTCGATCTCGGGCTTGACACCGGCGCTCTCCATGGCGCGGCCGAAGTCCTGGAGCATGGTGAAGGTGTTCTCGAACACGTGGTCGGCCACGATGCGGCCCGTGCCCCGGTCGATCAGGCTGAAGTTCATGGAGTTGGTGTTGAGCGACGCCACCTCGGGACGGACCGCCATGACCTGGGCGAGCCGCTGCTCCGGTGTCTTGCCGAAGCCCACGGCAGAGGTGAGGTTCACGATGAGCTCCGGGGACCTCTCCTTGATGGCGTCGTGGGTGGCCCTGATGCGGTCGATCTCGTGGGTGGGCATGCCGGAGTCGTCCCGGGCGTGCACGTGCACCATCGCAGCCCCCTCCTGAAAGCACCGGGCTGCCTCCTCGGCGAACTCGTCCGGCGTGTAGGGGACCGCCGGGTTCTGGCTCTTCATGGTTGCAGGGCCTGCGAGCGCTGCACAGATGATGACCTTGTTCCCTTTCATCGCCTTCCCTTCCCCTGTGCGTTGTGGCAAAAGGCCTGCCTCGAGAGACGCGAGTCAGAGGGGCGCTGTCGTTACGCCTTTGCGCCGTGCATGAACACTTCCATGATGGCGTGGACGGCACGCTCCTGCCGCTTCTTCGTGAGGGGCTCCTTGCCGAGCACCATGACGGAGATGAAGGTCTCGATGGCCCCGTAGAATATGTACGTGAGATGGTGGGTGGGGACGTCCTCCTTGAGCAGCCCCCTCTTCTGGCCCTCGAGCATGATCTCCTCGCACAGGCTGAAAAATTTCAGGAACTTGGAGAGGCCTTCCTCGGTGTGGTAAACCGAGCTCCTGCACACCTCGCTCACGAAGATGGAGATGAGGTTGGGCCTCTGGACGTACGTCTCCAGGAAGAACTGGATGATATGGATGAGCTTGTCGCTGAAGTCGCCGGTGGCCTTCTTTTCGCGGTCCATCATGGTGTAGAGGTCGTTCCACCAGGTTTCCACGATGAGGTCGAACAGGACCTCCTTGCTTCCGAAATAGTGGTAGACAAGGCCGTACGATACGCCTGCCCTGCGGGCGATGTCCGCCATCCTGGCATTGGCATATCCTTTTTCGCGGAACACCTCGAGCGCCGCGTCGATGATCATTTCCTGCTTGTCGCCTTTCGCCATAGCCTCCCCTTGTCACCGGGTGTATGTATATGACATTCAGCCTGATTAACATAGTCCGACCGAGTAATCAACAATCCGTAATCAGCGCGAAGGCGTATTGATGCTTCCGGGGGAAACATGTATTATCTTAAAGAAGGAATCAAAAACGAGGGAGCGGATCAATGGAACGCAGCGGAATGAGGGATGTCACGGAATCGTGCAGGATCAGCATAGACAAGGACGGCAAGTGGTTCTATCAGGGCCGCGAGATCGTGAACCCCCTGGTACTGGAATACTTCTGCAACGCGCTCGAGAAGGATGAGCATGGGAGGTACCGCATCGTCCTCGAGCAGGAGATGTGCTACCTCGAGGTGGAGGATACCCCCTTCGTGGTCGCCTCGGTGAGGGGCGAGCCCGAGACCGGGCTCGCCGTGCTCCTGAACACGGGGTCCCTCCACGACCTCGACCCCGCCACCCTGTGCATCGGGGACGGCAACGTCATGTACTGCACCGTGCTCAACGACATGAAGGTGCGCTTTTCCCGGGCCGCCTACTACATCCTCGCCCTCATGATGGAAGAGGACGAGCGGGGCGACATCGTCCTCAGGACAGGGAACAAGGTCCACCGTATTTCCCCCGGTGGTGCTGACAGCGATTAACACCTTCATTTCGCTCCCTATTATTTAGATACATCAATAATACTCATATATTTTCGTCAATTGTCGATAGGTATCCTTACGTACAGCTCTCCCGGTCATGCACGATCGCTCTTTGACATGACGGAAAGAGCCTCCGGTCATTTCACAGCACGAAGGAACACACAACATGGAGGTAAGGATATGAGCAAAGGGAAGGTTTTCGGCGCGGCTGCAGCACTGGTGTTCTGGGTCCTGGCAATAACCGCATCCTCGTTCGCGGACGACGCGGCAAAAAGAAAGGTGCTCATGGACGGGGTGAACTACGGCGTCAAGGTCATCGAGAACAAGGGCAAGGCTGCCCTGGACGAGCTGAAGTCATACCGCTTCGGCGACGGCACCGGGTACGTGTACGTCACGGACATGAGCGCGGTGGTGCTCATGCACCCGGTCGCCCCCGAGCTGGTGGGCAAGGACTGCACGGCCATCAAGGACGCGGCGGGCAAGTACTTCGGGGCCGAGATGAAGCACAAGGCACACAAAACCGGCTCGGGGTGGGCGAGCTACCTGTGGCCCAACCCGGCGAAGAACAAGCAGCCCGAGCTGAAGTGCTCCTACTTCAAGAGCGCGAACATGGGCGGCACAAAGGTCATCGTGTACGCAGCGGATTTCGGCATCTCCGAGGCGGGGTGCAACTAGAGCGTTCCAAAGGAAACGGGATGGGGGGGCGCCTTACAGCGACCCTCCTCCCGCACCACCCTGCCTGCGGGTTCATACAAGGCGGTTGGGCTGTCGAACGCACTCGGCACACAACATAAAGGGGATGCCGGTCAAGACCGGCATCCCCTTGCCATGCCTGGAACAGGTGATCCTTCTAGCTGTTGTAGTTGCTGAGCAGGCCGGACAGGGCGGACTGCTGGGACTGCATCTGCGAGAGCAGTTTCTCCATCAGCGTGAACTTCGCGATGAGGCTCTCCTGGTACTTCGTGAACCTCACTTCCATCCTGTCTATCTTTTTATCGATACTGTCCATCTGGTTCTTCAGGGATTTCTGCTTGTCCACTATGTAGCCGTCGAGGTTGTCCGTCATGTAGTGGATCGCGCGGTCCAGTTTCGCGCCCACTCCCTTCATGAAGGAGAAGTCCAGCGTCACCGGACTCAGCGGATCGCCTCCCGTGCCCGTGTATCTCAAGGTCAGGCCCTTGGCGGCCTGGTCACCATCGACGGTCAGGGTCTGCCCATCCCCGGTCATGGTCATCCAGTCTTCAGAACCTGATTTCCTGATCCTTCCGGCCGCATCCTTTCCGGTGTAGGTCGTTTCGGTGATGCCGAAGGGATTCGGGTCGGCTCCCGAGACGGCAACAGTGAAGCCGAAGTCGCCATAGGCGTCGGTGGAGAGCTTCAGTTCGCCACCGACTTTCTCGGCGGTGATGCTCATGCGGTATCTCCCCTCCCGGGAACCGTCTGCACCGGAGGGGTCAACGTCAATGGCCCCGAAATCGAGATTCGCCGTGGCATTTATGGTCAGGGTCAGTTTAGAGTCCCCTGTGACGGTGTCTTTGATCGCTATGCGTCCTTCCGGATCGATGTAGGCGTCGTAACCCGTGCCGAACTTGCTCTCGATGGCACTCAGCAGGCCGCCCACGTTGTCCGTGTCCGCATCCGTTATGGTGTAGCTCCCGCTCACAGCCTTGCCGGCCCTGTTCGTGCCCGAGAACATGATGGTGCTCCCGTCCTCCAGGCCCGCGTTCATGCCGTTCGAGTCGTAGACGCTGGCCCAGGTCGTGTTCGCGTCGATGAAGTCCGGGTCGGCGCCGCTGGAGGAGTAGTATCGGTTCTCCCCCACGCGGATTTCCTGAAAGTCCCGTGACAGCTCGGAGTTGATGGCGTTCACGATGGAGGTGATCCCCCACCCCGCGGAGAGGGAAATATTCGCCACGCGGCCCGCTTCGTCGGTGATGGTCAGGGTGAGGTCCGCATCCAGGGAGCCTCCCCCGAACCCGGTCCCGGTCACCGTGGCCTTTTCCGCTGCCTGGGTGATCTCCACCTCATAGTCACCCTCGTCCAGGTCGTTGTTTGAGAAGACGTAGGTGAGGTCGCTGCTCGTGCTCGTCCCCTGGGCAGTGAAGAGGTTCATTACGTCCTGGAAATTCGTTTCGAGATACCCGTCCAGCTTGTCGTTGTCGATGGTGAGCTGGCCTTTCTTGTCGACGCTGATCCCGATAAGGCTCAAGTGGGTCAGCGTCGAATCGATGCCGCTCACCGCGGACATGATCGTGCTCCTCAGCGTGCTCTTGATCGTACGGAGCGATGAATCTGCGAAGAGGGGATTTGTCTTGGCTTTTTCCTTGTCATCCGAGACGGTCGCGGTCTGCTGCTCCTCTATATAGGTCATGATCGAGTTGTAGCTGTTCACGAAATCCTGTATCAGCTTCTTCACCCCCCCGGTGTCCCGGGTGATATTGAGGGTGACGGTGGCGTCTTCGTCGGCGCCGACAAGGTCCAGCGTCACGCCGGCGATCACGTCGCTGATCTTGTTCGTGGAGCGCGTGATGCTCACGCCGTCCAGGGTGATGAGGGCGTCCTCCCCGGCCACGATCTCGCGGTTCCTCACCGTGGAGAGGGTGAACGACCCGAATGCGAGGCTGGAGCCGGCGTCCTGGATGTTCGCTGAGAGGGTGAGCGCAAGGCTCGAGGGCAGCGTGGAGGTGTTGTCCTCCACCACGATAGCCCCATCGCCGTTCAGATAGGCAGAGACCTCGCCGTTGCCGCCGTAGGCCGCCTCGATGGCTGCCAGGAGATCGTCGACGGTGGAGTCTGCCTCGATGGTGAACGTGGCGCTCACCGGGTTCCCCGAGTGGTCTGCCCCGCCGATGGAGATGGTGTCGCCCGGGGTCCAGGTGGCGTACCCGTCGATGTCGGCAAGGAGCGTGTCACCGGTTATCGTCGTGCCGTCCGCTGTGTTCTTCCCGGAGCCGGTGACCCCTGTGACTGCCGAAAATCCCTGCTTCAGCACGCCCAGGGCCTGGAGCACATTGTCCGGGTCGTCGAAGCTCTCCGCGCCCGCGACCCCTTCGATCTGGAGGGTGTACACGGTCTCGTCGTCCTCCTCGGACGTGACGACGGACGCTCTGATGCCCGCCAGTGTGAGCCTGTCGGCGATCTCCTCCAGGGAGTCTTCTGAAAGGTCGATGGAGACGTCGATCCCATTTACCGTCACCGTGCCGGAGGCCGCGTTCGACAGCCCCAGCAGGCCGCCCACCGATTCAGAGGAGCTCGAGAGGTTCCACGACCGGGCGCCGCCGGCGATGCCGTTCCTGAGGGAAAGCGTTTCGTCGGCAAGGCCCAGCTGAGAGAGGATGTCATCGCCTGAGCCGTTGGCGATGGAGAGGCCATCGGCCCCCGTGGCCTTCGAGGTGAGGCTCAGGCGGTACTCGCCTCTGGACACCGAGATGATGGAAGCCGTGACGCCCGCGGGGTGTTCCCCCGAGTTCAGGCTGTTTATCTTGTACTGGATGTCTGAAAGGCTGTCGGAATCCGATATGCTCACGGAGCGGCCGTTGATGATCAGGTCGCCAGTGAGCCCCAGGTCGGTTGTGGTGGAGCTGAAGCTCTTGGAGGCGATCTTCTGCGCCGTCGCAAGGTTGTTCACGGTAATGTTGTAGGTGCCTTCGGACGCGGTGGACCCCACCGCGTATTTGAGAAGGTCTTTCACGTCGGCATCGGAGCCGGTGACGGACCCGCTCGCGGAGAAGAGGTTGAAGTCGTCGGCGGACGAGAGCGCGGAGGCGGAGCTTTTCAGTGTCGAGAGTTTGGAAATGACGTCGGACCAGGCATCGTAGCGGTCGCTGAGGTCGGACTTATTGCCCTCGAGGAGCGTGACAGGCCGTCGCTCGAGCTGCATGAGCTGGTTGATCATGGTCTGCCAGTCCAGACCGGACGCCATACCGGAGATAAACGATGTTGATGCCATTGGGTCCCCCACTACTCTTCAGTGAAAACAGCCAGGTCCCGGGATGCATGCCGAGACCTGACCTCTTTGCTGATCCTAGACCTGCCCTTCCACGAGCAGTCCGGCCATCTCGTTCAGCCGTTCTCTGAGCTTCAGCACCTGCTCGGGCGGGAACTGCTTGATCACCTCTCCGGTATCCTTGTTCACCACCTTCACCACGACGTCCTTTGACGAATCGTCGATGCTGAATCTGATGGACCTGTTCATACTTTCGAGCTGATCGTTGATCGCCTCAATATCCCTTTGGACATCATCGGCAGACAGGGTCTTTTTCTGAAGAGTTTCCTTGGGCTGCGCAGCTTCCTTCGTGTGATGCGGGGATACCTGGGCAATGGCCGCAGAGCCCCCTCCGGATCTTTCCACCCGGACAGGATCCACTGGTAATGTTCTCATGCTCTCTATCCTCATGGCCACACCCGCCTTTCAGCGTTGCGGGTCATGGGGCGAGCCCATGACCCGCTCGGCATTCACTTCGTTACTGCATCAGGCTCAGCACGCTTTGGGAGGACATGTTGGCCTGCGCCAGCATCGATGTGCCGGCCTGGAGGAGGATCTGGTTCTTGGTGAAGCTGACCATCTCCGCTGCCATGTCGACGTCCCTGATGACCGACTGCGAGGCCGAGAAGTTCTCGATGCTCACCTGCAGGTTGGAGTAGGTGTAGTCGAACCGGTTCATGACCGCACCGATGTTGCCGAGCACGACGCCGACAGCGTCGATGGCGCTATCGATGGCCGTGAGGGCGGCAGCCGCATTGGTCTGGCTGGCGAGGTCGGTTGAATCGAGGCCGAGGTCCGCAATCGTCAGGCTGCTGATGGCCAGGTCGATCTTGTCCTCGCCATTGGCGTTGCCGGAGCCCACCTGGTAACGGGCGCTGCCGCTTTCGACTATGATGGTCGTGCCATTAAAGTCCCCATCGGTCGTGTCGAAGGCGTAGGACGCGTTCAGGTTGATGGTGATGCCAAGTGCATCGAAGTTCAGGGTCTGCGGCCCGCCGTCGTCCACAGTGATTTGCTGGGTAACGCCGTTCGGGCCTGCAATGCTCCACGCGCCCGACGCTGATTCGGTGATGTTGTAGGTGCCTTCGGATGCGCCGCTGAGGGCGATGGAGTCCAAGGCGGCGACGGTGTTGACCGTGGAGTTCGTGTCCACCGAGCTGCCGAAGCCCTTGAGCAGAGTGGCACCCTGATACTTGGTGTCGTTCACGATTCTCGTGATTTCTTCCTTGAGGGCGCTGAATTCTGCGTTCAGCTTGCTGATGTCCTGGGCTGCATTGCTCGATGCGCCCTGGGTCGCGAGCTCTTTCATACGCTCGAGGATGGTTTCGACCTGGCCTGCGGCGCCTTCTGCGATGGACACCATGGCCCTGCCCTCGGTCACGTTCCTGGAGGCAACGGTCAGGGAGCGGATCTCTGCGCGGAGCCTGTTGGCAATGGACAGACCTGCTGCGTCGTCGGACGCGCGGTTGATGCGATAACCGCTGGAGAGCTTCTCCATGCTCATGCTGAGTCTGGATTCGGTCCCGAGTAACTGACGGTGTGCGTTGAGTGCCGCTACGTTGGTATTGATACGAAGTGCCATAATTCAATCCTCCTTGATTGATGTTTTTGTTTTGGCCTTCCTTGGCCAATATGTTTTTTTACTCGATCGGTTTTTCTGTCCCGATCTGACAGGGTTATCATCGACCTCCTTTCATGGTTTTCTTTAATTCTTTTATTGTTATCGTCACGGCGTGAAGATACTTTAACAAAAAATCACCGATATATTTGAAGGCAACAATCCGTTCCCGCACCGGGGGGTAGGATGCCGCCGGGCTGTCATTTCCCCTCGAGCCTGCGGACCCTCTCCTCGACCA
>DAOPXM010000063.1:0-8554 GCA_035352355.1 Deltaproteobacteria bacterium
TTCATTTATATTTTGATGCAGTGGCTCGGTCATAAGTTTGCAAACAGGCCGTAGTACCTCATATTAACTAAGAAGGGGTCTGAGCGAAGGACCTTCTTGAAAAAAAAAGCGGCCAGTCCCTGGCCGCTAAACTAAGAAGTTCAGCTTGTCATGAGTTCTGACTTTAATAATTAATAAATGTAACACGCGCTGATAATCTCAAGAGGTCAAAGTAAAAAATGAGGGTATTTTTGTTATGTGGCTGATGTACATCTGGAAACAAGGATAATCGTAGTAAACGTATTTCTGATCACGGTCAATTCGATTTGGTTGAGATTTGAATTGGTGCCGGGAACAGGACTTGAACCTGCACAGGGCTACCCCCACTAGAACCTGAATCTAGCGCGTCTGCCAATTCCGCCATCCCGGCACTCTGACCTTGAATTCATCAGGTGAATCTCATATATAGTTTTGCACCATTCTTTGTCAAGGATGTATCGCATGGACGTGATCTGGAAAAATGAAGACCTCGAGCCCGGGAGGTTCGTGCGGCCGGTGGTCACCATCGGCAACTTCGACGGGTGCCACATCGGCCACCAGAAGATCTTCCAGCGGGTCAAGTCCCATGCCGCAAAGATATCGGGGACCTCGGTGGTCTACACCTTCAACCCCCACCCCGCCTCCGTGCTCAAGGGCGTAACCCCCCAGCTCATCTTCACGGTGGAGGAGAAGATCGAGGCCGTGCGCTGCCTGGGCATGGACCACCTCGTCATCGCCCCGTTCACCCACGAGGTGGCGGACACCGATCCCGAGGCGTTCGTGGAGGAGATCACCATCAACCGGATCGGCGCCCAGGGCGTGGTCGTGGGGTACGACTTCACGTTCGGCAGGAAGGCCATGGGCGACATCCCCTTCCTGAAGCGCATGGGCGCCAAGCGGGGCTTCTTCGTGGAGTGCGTGGACCCGGTACGCTGCGAGGGGAGCGTGGTGTCGAGCACCCTCATCAGAAAGCTCATCCTCTCCGGCGACGTGGCCGGGGCGGCTGCTCTCATGAAGTTCCCCTTCCGCATCCACGGGCCCGTGGTCCACGGCATGTCCCGGGGCAAGGGCCTGGGCTTCCCCACTGCCAACGTGAAGCCCGACAAGGAGCTCATCCCGGCCTACGGGGTCTACGCTGTCCATATCTACATCGGGGACAGGAAGCTCAAGGGTGTGGTCAACATCGGCAACAACCCCACCTTCGGCGATGTGGGCACCTCCATCGAGGCCTTTATCTTCGACCTGGACGAGGACATCTACGGCCGGGAGCTTACCGTCGAGTTCGTGGAGCACATCCGCGGCGAGATCAAGTTCGCTGACAAGCAGTACCTCGTCGACCAGATCGAGGCGGACTGCAAGATGGCCCGGGACATACTCGAGGGAAGGAAGACCGGTGAGGATCTTCGCACTTTCTGACCTCCACCTGTCCTTCCAGGTGGACAAGCCCATGGACATCTTCGGCCCTGCCTGGCTGGACCATGCAGAAAAGATCAGGACCGCCTGGCCCGGGGTCGTGGCGGAAGACGACCTCGTGCTCGTGCCCGGCGACATCTCCTGGGCCATGCGGCTGAGCGAGGCGGTGGAGGACTTCGCCTTCCTGGGAAGCCTGCCCGGGAAAAAGATCATCATCAAGGGCAACCACGACTACTGGTGGGCGAGCCTGAGCAAGGTGAGGCAGTCCGTGCCCGAGTCGATCGTCCCGCTGCAGAACTCATCGGTGGTGTTCGATGACATCGGCATCGCCGGGTCCCGCCTCTGGCTCGACCCGGACCTCAAGCTCGAGCACACCACGCCGGAGGACAAGAAGATCTGGGAGCGCGAGCTCGACCGGCTCAGGCTGTCCCTCCAGACCCTGCCCAGGGGCCTGAAGACGAGGATCGTCATGACACACTTCCCGCCCATCTCCCTGGACGGCAGGCCCAGCAGGGCGGTGGCCATCGCCCGTGAGTTCGGCTGCGACATCTGGGTATTCGGCCACATGCACCTGGGCAGCCTCGACTACGGCGGGTTCAATCGGACGGTGGAAGGCATCCGGTTCGAGTTCGCCTCGGCGGACTATCTCGACTTCAAGCCGAAGCTCATCCTCGACCCGGGGCTGTGACAATTTTTTTACTTGAAATATACAGCATTGGCGGTGTATCTTAAGCTTGTATACTTATAATACTTTGTGTATTTAGGAGGTAGAGGCTGATCATGATAAAGAAAACCAAACTCCCAGGTCTGTCCAGAATCGAGAAGTCCCCGGATATACCTACCCTGGTGATGAACCAGATCATCGAGCTCATCTCCCAGGGCAAGCTCAAGATCGGAGAGAAGCTCCCCTCCGAGCAGGAGATGACCGAGCTGTTCGGCATAAGCCGGATCTCCCTGCGGGAAGCCATGAAGCTCCTCGAGGCAAAGGGCTACATCGAGTCCAGGGACAGGAAGGGCAAGTACGTCAGGTCCCTGACCGACAACGTGAAGTCCTCCATCGAGGATCTCATCTCCGTCGACCACGACAAGATATGGGAGCTCCTGGCCGTGAGACGGCTCATCGACTCCGAGGCCGCCTACCTTGCGGCCAAGAACGTTTCGAAGGAACAGAAGAAGCGCTTCACCAAGCTCATCGAGCGCATCGCGGACATCGGCGAGAACAACGTCCTCACGTCCAAGGAGGGCGGCAAGCTCTACTCGGACTTCTTCGACATCCTCGCCGACTCCACGAAGAACACCATATTCGTGCACCTGCGGGACTCCATCGCCCACGTGCTCACCGGCGCCTTCCCCTACAGCAGGAAAAAGCTCGCCCGGGTGGACAACTCCTCGGCCCAGATCGTGGAGCAGCTCGCCAAGATCATCGAGGCCGTTGACAAGAGAAATCCGGACGCCGCCAAGGCCTTCACGATCGAGCACATCGATTTCATCGAGAAGTCCTTAAGGAAGGCCCTCAGGGAAGAGGAATAGGGAACCACGCCCCGTGCGGGGCAGGGTTCTCGTCCCGTTCCCTCAGCATGAAAAAACCCCTCTCGGGGAGGGGTGCGTCCACGCCTGAATATTCGGAGCCCTCTCTCTGCCCCTCTCCAGCAAGGGGAGATGGGATCTGATTTTCAGGGTTCAGGGTTGGCTGAGCGACTCCGCCCCTTGCAGGGTGAGGGGTCCTGGTGTGATCATGCGGGGAGGAGCAAAAATGCCTTCTCCGGCAGCGGGGCGGTGTGCTTATGCGTTGCCGCCCCAATCGATGAGCGACGAGATCTCCTCCCAGGTCTTCACCACCATGAAGGGGTGGTCCACCCGGTTCCAGGGCTGGTCGAACACGATGGGCGTGATGCCGTGGGCCGCGATGAGGTGGCAGGTGTCGATCCGGTCCTCCACGAAGAATCTCGTGCCCAGGCTTTTGAGAATCTCGAGCTTCGCCGTGCTCACGCTGGTGGCTATGATGTTCAGGCAGTCGGGCACGAGCCCGGGGACGTGCTTTTCGAACCAGAGCTCCACGGGCTCCTTGACGGGGCGCGCCGTGACCACGGAAAGGGGAGGGGCTGCCTGGCCCAGCCTCGTGAGGACTTCGTCCGCCCCCGTCTTGGGATGCAGGTCCAGCTCGTGGATGCGGTAGGTGAGGGTCTCGAAGATCCGGGCGACGTATTCCTGGTCCATCTTCACCACCCGCATGAAGTCGTACTCGGTGATCTCCTCGTAGTCGATGTCCACATCGAATTCCTGCTTGGCCATGCTGACGAACAGCCTGAAGGTGTCCGCAACCACCCCGTCGAAGTCGAACGCGATCTCGTGCGCCTGGATATTCATACGATTCCTTTTCTCGAACAACGAATGTCCGCTCCTTGTAGCACACACGCAGGGCCGTGTGAAGGCCCTCAGGATCTTCGAAAATCATTCAGGAAAAAATTGCATGAACAGAGGGGCAGGCATGAAAATCCGATTGACAAACGATCTGCATACAGGTTAACCAAAGGGCAGTTGCAGGCACGTAGCTCAGGGGGAGAGCACCACCTTGACGCGGTGGGGGTCCAGGGTTCAAATCCCTGCGTGCCTACCAATTATTTCAATCGGTTACACCCCCAAAACCCCTCTTTTGAACCTGTGCAAACCCTGTGCGGGCTCTTGGTATTGGATCAGCTCGCCTTCTTGCTGCGACGAGAGTAAACCATTGTGGAATAGTTGCGCGAGGGGTATATTATTACACTGCTTAGGTTAATATTACTGTATTGAAGGGTGGTAATATGAAATCTTACAGTATAATTGCCGTGACAATTCTAGCGTTTTTCCTGGTTTCCTGCAGCAGATCCGATTCTCTTCCCGAATCGGCAAAGGACGCGGTAGATCTGGCCATTGTTTGCGTCTCCCAGAATACGAACCTCCCGCATCCGGAGCTGTCCGACGGACTGAAGCAGCGCCTGGCAAAATACAATGGCAATACGAACTTCGAGTTGACCTGCAACGGCATCGGGCAGAAACCAGAGGACGTAAACGGTGTTCATGGCCTTCAGATCGTGATGATACCGGGTGCTCAGTTCAAGTGCACCTATAAGGGCGGGCTAAAGCACTCTGTTCAGTTTCTAAGTGGAGAAGTGGGTGTTGTGAACAAGGAGATCCATGTAAAAGAGGGCTCCAAGATCTCGGTGGATTCCAAGCAATATGTCTTTTCACAAGGTGTGTGGAAGAAAGCGTTGTGAGCATGAGTTGGAGCCCCAAGAGCCACCTGCCGCCAAAGTATAAGCTATTTACTTTTTCAATCATAGATGCTATCTCCCGATACTACCAGAGTGAATCTCCCAATATGTGGAGATCAGAGCCAGTTTTCGTGTAAGAAAAGATAGCACGGAGCAGCGCGAAGAGCGCTTCTGCGTGCTCATATTGTATGGAGCGCATATGCCTCAGGTAACCGTGGACGGCAAGCCCACAGCTTCGGAAGGATCAGTTGTCAGGGACGTCATCAGGAACAAGCGGGCGGTTGCAGCGCGGGTCGACGGGGTCCTGAAGGATCTGTCCGCACCTCTGAAGGAAGGGCAGGTCATCGAGACCGTGGACATCGACTCGGCCGACGGCCTGGCCATCATCCGCCACTCCGCCTCCCACATCATGGCGGAGGCCGTCAAGCAGCTCTTCCCGAGCGCCAAGCCCACCATCGGCCCGTCCACCGAAGACGGCTACTACTACGACTTCGACTTCGACCAGAGCTTCTCCCCCGAAGACCTCGAGAGGATCGAGGCCAAGATGGAGGAGATCGTCAAGCAGGACCAGCCATTTGTCCGCAAAGAGGTGAGCCGGGAAGAGGCGGTCGAGATCTTCACGAAAAAGGGCGAGCCCTACAAGGTCGAGATCATAGGCGACCTGCCCGAAGACGTCAGGAGCGTATCCCTCTACGAGCTGGGCTCCTTCCTCGACCTGTGCCGCGGGCCGCACGTGCCCTCCTCGGGCTACGTCAAGGCCTTCAAGCTCATGTCAGTGGCAGGGGCCTACTGGCGGGGCGACGAGAAGAACAAGATGCTCCAGCGCATCTACGGCACCGCCTTCGCCACGCCCAAGGAGCTCAAGGAATACCTCACCCTGCTCGAGGAGGCCCGCAAGCGCGACCACCGCAAGCTCGGACGTGAGCTCGAGCTCTTCATGTTCTCCGAGGACGCAGGCCCCGGGCTCGTCATCTACATGCCCAAGGGCGGCAGGCTCCGCTCGCTGCTGGAAGAGTTCGAGAAGCAGCTCCACTTCCGCAGGGGCTACGAGATCGTCTACGGTCCCGCGATCCTGAGGGGCAGGCTCTGGGAGATCTCGGGCCACATGGACAACTACAAGGAGAACATGTACTTCACCGAGCTCGACGAGCAGCTCTACGGCATCAAGCCCATGAACTGCCTCTCCCACATCCTCATCTACAAGTCCAAGGTCAGGAGCTACCGCGACCTGCCGCTGAGGTACTTCGAGCTGGGCAACGTCACCCGCAACGAGAAGTCGGGCGTGATCCACGGCCTGCTGCGCACCCGCCAGTTCACCCAGGACGACGCGCACATCTTCTGCCGGCCCGACCAGATCATCGACGAGGTCAACGGCATCATCGACATGGTGGCAGAGGTCATGGCAGTCTTCGGGTTCTCCTACACCATGGAGATCTCCACCCGGCCCGAGAAGTCCATGGGTTCCCAGGAGATGTGGGACATGGCCACGAACGCCCTGAAGGACGCCCTCGACAGGAAGGGCCTTGCGTACGAGATCAACGAGGGTGACGGCGCGTTCTACGGACCCAAGATCGACGTGAAGATTAAGGACGCCATCGGAAGGGAGTGGCAGTGCGCCACCATCCAGTGCGACTTCCAGTTGCCCGAGCGCTTCGACGTCCACTACGTGGGCGCCGACGGCGAGCGGCACCGGCCGGTCATGCTCCACCGGGTCATCCTCGGCTCCCTGGAGCGCTTCATCGGCGTGCTCATCGAGCACTTCGCGGGCGCTTTCCCCGTGTGGATTTCTCCCGTGCAGGCAGTAGTAATGAATATTACGGACGCCCAGGCCGACTATGCGGCCGAGGTGGCGGCAAAGCTCATCAGGAACGACGTCCGCGTGGAGACCGACCTGCGCAACGAGAAGATCGGCTTCAAGATCAGGGAAGCGCGGCTGCAGAAGGTGCCCTACATGCTCGTCATCGGCGACCGGGAGAAGGAGGAGGGCACCGTCACCGTGCGCGACCGGAGCGGCGAGCAGAAGGCCATGACGACGGACGAGTTCATCCAGTTGATAAAGGATGCACAGCCAGTGTTGTAATCCATATTGACAATTCCTACATCAGTAGGTTACAAAGGCGCGTAATTTTAAAAAACTGGAGGGCGTTATAGCTAAAGAAGGCTTTAAAAAATCGGGGAAAGACAAGGATACCATCAGGATCAACAACGCGATAAACGCTGAGAGCGTGCGTGTCATCTCGCCCGATGGTGAGCAGCTTGGGATCATGACCGTCCCGGCGGCGCTCGACCGGGCGAGGGATTACGGAATGGACCTGGTCGAGATCGCGCCGAAGGCCACCCCTCCTGTGTGCCGTATCATGGAGTACGGCAAGTTCAAATACGAGAAGGCGAAGCGGGAAAGCGCTGCAAAGAAGAAGCAGACCGTCGTCGTCATCAAGGAGATTAAATTCAGGCCCAAGACCGACGAGCACGATTATCAGTTCAAGATGAACCACATCAAGCGGTTCTTGATGGCAAAGAATAAAGTAAAAGTCGTGGTACGCTTCCGGGGACGGGAGATCATACACATGGACAAAGGTGTGGAAATGCTCAACCGGATCAAGGACGATACGGTCGAGCTGGCAGCAGTCGAGTCGGACGCAAAGGCCGAGGGCCGCACCCTGATCATGATGCTTGCCCCGAAGTAGAAAGAGGAGCATGAGATGAAACTCAAGACAAACAGGAGCGCGGCAAAGAGGTTCAGCCTTACCGGAAGCGGCAAGGTGAAGAGGAGCAAGGCGTACGCAAGCCACCTGCTCTCTTCGAAGTCAAGGAAACGGAAACGCAACCTGAGAAAATCAACACTCGTTGACTCGGCGAATATCTGCGGCGTCAGACGGATGTTGCCATATATCTAAGGGGTTACGGAAATGCGAGTAAAACGCGGCAAGATAGGAGTCAGGAAGAGAAGGAAGCTCCACAAGCTGACGAAAGGCTTCGTGGGCGGCAGGAGAAACCTTCTCAGGGCAGCGAAGGAAACCTTGAACAAGGGTCTGGCATATGCCTACCGTGACAGGCGGCAGAAGAAGCGGGAGTTCCGCACGCTGTGGATAGCCCGCATCAACGCGGCGCTCAGGGAGCGGGGTTACACGTACTCGCGGTTCATCCACGCGCTCGACGTCAAAGGCGTGGATCTCGACAGGAAGGTGCTCGCCGACATCGCGGTCACCGATCCCAAGGGTTTTTCCTACATCGTGGAGAATGTGATTCAGGCATAGGATGGAAAGCCAGCTCGAAGCCTTAAAGCAGTCCTTTTGCGAAGAACTCGATCAGATACGCAATACAGATGATCTCGAGCCCATGCGGGTGAAATACCTCGGGAGGAAGGGGGCTCTGACCTCCATCCTCCGCCAGATGGGCACCATCCCGGCTGAGGAGCGCCCGCGCATGGGGGCGCTCTCGAACACCCTGAAGACCTTCATGGAAGAGGCGATCGCCGCCAGGGCCGACGAGCTCAAACGCTCGTCCGCCGGCGCCGGCATCGATGTGACCCTGCCCGGCAGGGCCCCCCGCAGGGGCGGGATCCACATCATCAACTCCGTGATCAGGGAGCTCGAGGACATCTTCTTCGGTCTCGGCTTCACCGTGGCCTCCGGGCCCGAGGTGGAGGACGACTACCACAACTTCCAGGCGCTCAACATCCCGGAGCACCACCCCGCCAGGGACATGCAGGACACCTTCTACTTCCAGCAGGGCATGCTGCTCAGGACCCACACCTCGCCGGTGCAGATCAGGGTCATGGAAAAGAGCGGCCTGCCGGTGCGGATCATCGCGCCCGGCCGGGTCTACCGGTGCGACTCCGACGTGAGCCACACCCCCATGTTCCACCAGAT
>DAOPXM010000064.1:0-7873 GCA_035352355.1 Deltaproteobacteria bacterium
GGGAGTCGTGCCTCATGTTCTGCATCGTGCTCATCGGCGGCATGGGCTCCATCCCGGGCGTGCTCATCGGCGCGGCATTCATCTCCCTGTTCCCGGAGATCTTCAGGCCGTTCGCCATGTACCGCATGCTCATCTTCGGCTCGGCCATGATCCTCATGATGATGTTCCGCCCCGGCGGCGCCTGGCCGCGCAAGCGCGGGGCAGTGGCGTTCCGCTCCCTGCTCAAGGGCACGGGGAGGACGGATGCATAGGAGACATCACTCTTCCCACGACGTGGTCCTGGAGACCAAGGGCCTCACAAAGATCTTCGGCGGGCTCACGGCGGTCAACGAGGTGGACCTCAAGGTCCATAAACACGAGATCCTGAGCCTCATCGGCCCCAACGGCGCGGGCAAGACCACGGTGTTCAACGTGGTGTCCGGGATTTACAAACCCGAGGCGGGCAAGGTCATCTTCAACGGCAAAGACATCACCGGCCGCAAGCCGCACCGGATCGTCGCCTCGGGGATCGCCCGGACCTTCCAGAACATCCGGCTTTTCCCGGACATGACCTGTCTTGAAAACGTCATGGCGGGCCAGCACTGCCGGGGTACGGCCGGACTCTTCCCCTCCATCTTCAAGACCCCGGCCCAGCGGAGGGAGGAGAGGCGCATCCGGGAGACCGCAGAGCGCAGGCTCGGGCAGGTGAACCTGGGGAGGGTCCGCGACGAGCTGGCCAGGAATATCGCCTACGGGTCCCAGCGTATGCTGGAGATCGCCCGGGCGCTGGCGTCGAACCCGGACCTCCTCGTGCTGGACGAGCCCAGCTCCGGGCTCAACCCCAGGGAGACCGAGGACCTCATGGTGTTCCTCAAGGCGCTCATCGAGGAGGACGACGTAACCATCCTGCTCATCGAGCACGACATGAACGTGGTCATGGGCATCTCGGACTGGGTCGTGGTCCTCGATGGCGGCCGCAAGATCGCAGAAGGCCTCCCCGAGGACATCTACTCAAACGACCAGGTGATCGAGGCCTACCTGGGCAAGGACGACGAGGAGGAAGAGGCCCATGGCGCCGCTGCTGAGCATTGAAGGCCTCTCCATCTCCTACGGGGGCATCCAGGCGCTCAAGGAGGTCTCCGTCCACCTCGACGAGGGCGAGATCATCACGGTCCTCGGCGCCAACGGCGCCGGGAAGTCGACCCTGCTCCAGGCCATCTCTGGGCTCGTGCCCATCGAGAAGGGCACGGTGACCTTGAACGGCGAGGCCCTGAACCGGGTACCTGCCTACGAGATCGTGCGCAAGGGCATCTCGCTGTCGCCCGAAGGCCGCCGGGTGTTTCCCACGCTCACCGTGGAGGAGAACCTCAACCTGGGCGCCTACACCCAACGGGACAAGAAGGCCGAGGTGGCCGAGGCGAAGCGCCGGGTCCGCCAGCTCTTCCCCATCCTCAAGGAGCGGAGCTCGCAGCTCGCGGGCACGCTGTCCGGGGGAGAGCAGCAGATGCTCGCCATCGGCAGGGCGCTCATGAGCGCGCCCAAGGTCCTCCTGCTGGACGAGCCGTCGCTGGGCCTGGCGCCCATCCTCGTGAAGCAGATCTTCGACATCACCGCCGAGATCAACGGCCAGGGCACCACCATCCTCCTGGTGGAGCAGAACGCCCAGAAGGCGCTCAGGATCGCGTCCCGGGGCTACGTGCTGGAGACCGGCCGGATCGTTGCCTCGGGCCCCACATCCGAGCTCAAGGCGGACCGGAAGATCCAGGAGGCCTACCTGGGCGGCTCCGCACTGAAAAAGAAGGCTTCTTAAGCCCCTCCTGCAGGCGTCGTGAGCCTGCCCTCTCCTGAACGGTCACTTTATTCGCGCCCTGATTGTTGCCCTTGTTCGTTTCGAGCACCTGAAAAGGCAGTACATTCATCTTATTAGACAGGTACTGGCAGGATGGCCCGGAACTTCGCCGGGCCTGGCCTCAGCTCTCCGGGCCCTCGCCGTGCCGGGGCCGGTTCACGAGCATGAAATCCACGTGCCCCTTGAGAGGGTCGACCCGGGACACCCGGACGTTGACGATGTCCCCGATGGAGATTGTGCGCCTGCGGAACTTGACCGCCCTGCCCTCCTCGATGCGTGCGCTCTTCACGTCGGAGAGGGACACGAGCCCGTCGAAGGGAGGGTCGAAGATCTCTACGAACATGCCCCAGGGCAGGATGCTCGTGACCACGCCGGAGAACTCGTCTCCGAGGTGCCTCTGCATGTAGGCCGCGGTCTTGAGCCTGATGACCTCGAACATGGCGTCGTCGGTCTTGCGCTCCTTGTCCGAGACCTCGGGGCTGATGAACTTGACGTAGTTCCGGAGCTTGTCCCGCTCCTTTTCCGTGAGCCCCCGGGAGCTGAACACGGATTTCAGGATCCGGTGGATGATGAGGTCGGAGTACCTCCGGATGGGGGAGGTGAAGTGGGTGTAGGACTCGGTGCCCAGGCCGAAGTGCCCCAGGTCTTCGAACCAGTACTTGGCCCTTTTCAGCGCCCTCAGGATGTGCTGGTTCACGAAGGAGTGCAGCGGGGTCTCGCTGTAGATGGTGGAGATGCGCTGGAGCGCGAACGAGAGGTTCTTCCGGGTCTGTATCGCGCGGTAGAAGGAAGCGAGTTCCTCCTTCTCGAGCCCGATCTCGCTTAGGGTCTCGTAGAGGGCCATGAGGTCGTCCGGGCTCGGCTTCTCGTGCACCCGGTAGAGGATGGGCATGCCGTGCTTCTCGAGAAAGCCGCACACCGCATGGTTCGCGCAGAGCATAGCCTCCTCGATGAGCTTTTCCGCAGGGCCCCGCTGGTAGCGGTACACCCGGTCGACGTCGCCGTCGTGGCCGATGGTGATGCCCACCTCGGAGATGTCGAAATCCAGCGCCCCCTTGCGGGTGCGGTTCCGGTAGAGGTGTCCGGCCATCCGGTGGAGCTCCACGACCCGCCGGGCCACTTCCGGGTCGAGCGTGTCCGGGGATGCACCCTTCTTGAGGAAGGGATTGAGCTCCTCGTAGGTGAGCCGCGCCCGGGAGTGGATCACCGCGTCGAAGCAGTCGACCTCGAGGACCTTGCCCCGGGGCCCCAGGCGGATCTCCACCGCGATGACAAGCCTGTCTTCCTCTGGCTTGAGGCTGAGCACGCCGTTGGAAAGGACCTCGGGGAGCATGGGGATGGCCTCCTCGGGAAAGTACACGCTGAAGCCGCGGTTGAAGGCCTCCCGGTCGAGGAGGGTGCCCTTTTTCACGAGGTGGGCCACGTCCGCGATGGCAACGGTGAGAAGGAAGGAGCCGTCGCCCAGCTTCTCAATGCCCACGGCGTCGTCAAAGTCCTTTGCGGTGACGCCGTCGATGGTGAAGAGGACCCGATCTCTGAGGTCCCTTCGCCGCGGGAGCTCTTCTTCCATGCGGATGCGGGACACCTTCAGGGCCTCCCTCTCGACCTCTTCGGGGAAGAGCCAGGGGAGTCCGTACTTGATGGCCACGTACCGCAGGTCGTCGGCGGTGTTCTCAGGGATGTCGAGGAGGCGCTCGATGCGGGCCGTGACCGACCTGGTCCTGGACACGTCCTTGGGCGGGGTGACCACGGCGGTCACCAGGTCGCCGTCCCTGACCGTGCCCCGGCACTCGTGGGGCACTACCACGGTGTAGGGGAAGGGGTCGAAGGGGATGATGATCCCCCGCTTCTTCTTTTCGCGGTAGGTGCCGCTCACCGTGGTGGGGTTGCGCTTGATCACCGAGAGGACCTCCCCCCGGAGCCCCCGCTTCTCCCGGTGGGCCCAGACCTCCACCAGATCGCCGTTCATGGCGCCCATGAGGCCTTCAGGGGGGACGAACACGTCGTCGCGTCCCTCTTCGGGGACCACGAAGGCGAATCCCTTGGCGTTCCAGTGTACCCTTCCCTGTATCTTCATCGCGCTCTCCGGGTTGGTCGTCAGCATCATTGCATAATTGCCAGGGCAATGATAGAAATAAATAAGGGATTCCATGGCAAAAATCGAGGGAGCTCACGTGACGGTCCATCCAGCAGTTGACGGGTTTCTGCGCGCACGGCGCAGGACGGAGGCAACCCCTGCATGAATCCCCGGAAGCTCAAGAAGGCCAGGTCCTACGGTCCGGACGTCAGGCTCATCACGCTCGGCGAAATCCTCGCGGTGGAGAAGACCTACCGGGACAAGGGGGCTCCCGTCAGGCTGCTGGGGAGCATTCTGGTAGCCTGGGAGCGGTTCATCTACAGCAGGCTGGACGGCCTGGAGGGCATCCCCGGGGTGCTCCCGGGGGCCGACCGCTACACCCTGCTCACCGTGTTCATGGGAGGCAGGAACCTCAGGGAAGCAGGCCCCGCGCCCGGCAAGACGTACTACGAATCCCTGAAGGCTCTGATCAAAGGCATGCACGCCCGGGGGGTGATCCACCTCGACCTGAGGAACCGGAGGAACTACGGTATCGACGAGGAGGGCAGGCCCTATCTCGTGGACTTCGCTTCCGGCGTCTATCTCCCCTGGAGGTGCCCGGGGAAAAGGCTGCTCGAGGCCATCGACTGGATGGGATATGCCAAGGTGAAGGAGAAGCTCTCACCGGGCCTCCTGGACAGGGACGAGAGGCGCCTGCTCGAGCGGGGCAATCTGCTGAGCTCCCTGTGGCTCCCCACGAAGGCCCTGAGGGCCATGCGGAAAGTGGGAAAAAAGCTCGGGAGACAAGGCCGGTGAATCATTCCCTCAAATTGCAGTTGATATTTTCCATGGGCGCATATATACAGCATTCTCTGACTTTACATCCATGCTCAAGCCATCGAAAGGAGAAGGTGAATGCCCAAGATACGATCCTTTAAAGGAATACGCTACAATCCTGAAAAGGTGGATATCGGCTCGGTCATTTGCCCGCCCTTCGACGCCATCTCGCCGCATGAGGTGGAGGAGTATTACAGCGCCTCCCCCTACAACGCCGTCAGGCTGGTGCTGGGCAGGCAGATGCCCAAGGACAGCAAGACGGACAACCGCTACACCAGGGCCAGGGACTACTTCCAGCAGTGGCTCTCGGACGGGGTGCTCATCGAGGACAGGGAGCCCGCCCTGTACTACCACGAGCACACCTACACCATGGGCGACCATACCCACACCAGGAGGGGGATCATCGCCTCGGTCCACCTCGAGGACGACGACAAGAAAAACATCCGCCCCCACGAATATACGCAGAAAGGCCCCAAGCTCGACCGGCTGCGCCTCATGAACGAGGTGCGGATGAACTTCAGCTCGGTCTTCGGGATCTACAGCGACCCGAAGAAGACTGTGGAAACCAGGATCAGGCCTGCGCTCAAGAATCCGGACATGGAGTTCGACCTTCACAAGGAATACCACCGGCTCTGGATCATCCGTGAAAAGGCGCTCATCGACGCGGTCACCAAGCTCATGGCCAGCAGGAAGATCCTCATCGCCGACGGACACCACCGCTACGAGACGGCCAGGACCTACCGGGACCGGATGCGGGCCGCCACGGGCAAAGCCGACGGCAACCAGAGCTTCGACTACATCCAGATGTACCTGACGAACAAGGACGAGGGCATCACCATCCTGCCCACCCACCGGGTGGTGCCGGACAGCATGGGCGTGGGGCTCGTGGATCTCGAGTACCGCATCAAGGAGATCTTCAACATGATCCCCTACGACAACCGCAAGGCCTTCCTCTCCGCGCTGAACAAGGGGGGCAGGGGCACGCTCGGCCTTTTCGTGAAGGGCATCCCCAGGTACTACCTCCTCGAGCTCTGCGAGGACGCATCCCCGGACGCGTTCCTGCCGAACTCGCTGCATCCCCTCCTCAAGGAGCTGGACGTGACGCTGCTGCACGAGTGCATCCTCGAGCCAATCCTCGGCATCTCCCCTGCCGTATCCGGGAGCCGGCTAGTCTACACCAGCTCTGCCGAGGCGGCGCTGAACATGGTGACGAAGGAGAAGGCGGACATCGCCTTCCTGCTGAACCCGAGCTCGGTTGACGACATCCTGAAGATCGCCGAGACCGGGCTCAAGATGCCCCAGGAATCCACCACCTTTCACCCGAAGATCCCCACCGGGCTCGTGTTCCACTCGCTGGAATGAGGCTCCCTGGCAGGAAGGAGGTGCGGCCCATGGGGCCGCAGGGTCATCATCCCGAACATGCTTGATTTTTCTCAGGCATTCTTCTATCCTGAAGCATGTTTTCTTTGAAGGGGAGGTTTGTGGTGATCCGACGTGTTATCCTTTTCGTTATCGGTATCTTTTTCGCGGCCGGCCTTGCAGCCCATGCCGCTGATTATCTCACCTTGGACGAGGCAATCGCCATTGCGCTGAAGAACAATCCCGTGGTCAAGGCCGAGGAGCAGAATGTCCAGGGGAGGAGGTTCGAGGAGCGCGTGAGCTTTGCGAACCTGCTTCCCAAGGTGGACCTGAACTACTCATACCAGCACCAGAACACGACACCTACCATGACGATCCCCATGAACACGATCGTGGGAGGACAGCCGGCAGTCGTTCCCTTCGACGTTTCCACGGGCTTTCAGGACACCTACAGCTTCCAGGTGACCGCCACCCAGCCCCTCTACATGGGCGGGGCCCTGTACAACGCCTACAAGATCGCGGGAAACACCTACCGCGCCTCGACCCTGAACAGGGACCAGACCCTCAGGGACCTCAAGCGCCAGGTCATCGACGGCTACTACCGCCTGATCCAGGCGAGGCAGACCCTCGAGGTGGCCAGGAGCTCCATGGCCTCCATCAAGGCCCACCTCGATGTGGCCAACGCCTTCTACGGCCAGGGCATGATCCCCAAGAACGACCTCCTGGAGGCCGAGGTGAGCTATGCCCAGAGTCAGCAGACCGTCATCCAGGCGGACAACTCGGCCAAGGTCGCCGAGTCCGGCCTGAACCGGCTCCTGGGGAGGGACCTCTCGGTCCCCATCCAGACCGACCGGGAGATCCCCATGCAGGAGCTGGGGACAACCCTCGATGAGGCCATCGGCACAGCCCTCAAGAACCGGCAGGAGATCCGGGTGACCGAGCTCCAGATCGACAGCGCCAGCAAGGGCATCACCATCGCCCGGGCCGGGTACCTGCCCAACCTGGCCGCATCGGCCTCGTTCACGAAATACGGCGAGGAACCCGACATCGACTACGACGAAACCTGGACAGCAGGGCTCGGGCTCTCCTGGAACGTCTTCCAGGGAGGCGCGTCCCGCTACAGCGTGTCCCGGGCCATTGCGGACCGTGACCAGCTCACCTTCCTCCTCCAGTCCCAGAAGGATCAGGTGGCCCTCGAGGTGAAGAACGACTACCTCTCCGCGGTGGAGGCGAACGCCAGGATCGGCGTGGCGAGCAAGGCCATTGCCCAGGCAGAGGAGAACCTGCGCATTCAGAAGGACCGGTTCAACCTCCAGGTGGCCACCACCACCGACATCCTCGATGCCCAGGCCCTGCTCAACCGGGCGCAGATGAACTACATCCTGGCCCGGTCCGATTATGCCAGGTCCCTGGCCGCCCTGCGAGCGGACATGGGCGAGCTGTAGGAGAGGGCATCTCCTTGAGAAAATCCCCTTTGAAGCCATAAAGATTTACGAGCGGAACACGCAGAAGCACTCTCTTGATATGGCTTTTCGAAGTGTGTTAACCAGGTGTGATGGATACAAAGATTGCCCTCAAAAACGAGCTGGGGAAGATCCTCCAGTCCACGCCCGCGCAGCGGGCCCGCGCCATCATCGACTCCGACTACACCCGGGAGATCCTGGAGCAGCTCTCGCCCCAGGAGACGTACATGATCATCAAGGAATCCTGGGGAACCGACAGCCAGATCCTGCTTCAGTACGTCCCCCCCGAGACCGTCTGCCACTGCATCGACATGGACTGCTGGCAGGGCG
>DAOPXM010000065.1:0-7817 GCA_035352355.1 Deltaproteobacteria bacterium
ACCTTTCGGGGATGAGGAAAGCGTCACCTGCGATGGCGATCTAGGGACTGGTGTGCCTGGGGTATGGGAATACCGCCAGACACGATGAGAATAGGGATGGTTTTGGCAGAAAAATGAGCCGCTAGACTTGATATTTTGATGAAAAAATACCAGCCAACCCCAGATAAACGCTTTTTGCCGGATTACGCAAAGGTCTCAGTTTTTTGTAGAAAAGAGCACATCAATGACCCGGCACCCGTAACCGCCAACGACCTGCCTCTCCCTGCCGGCGATTACCCCGAATACCTCGTCCCCAGACGCGAGCCCACGAAGAGCAGCAGCATGCCGAGGAGGATGAGCGCCAGGAAGAGGGGGCAGGAGTCCAGGGCGTTTGCCAGCCCGGGGCTCGCCTCCACCTGCGCGATAAGGGACTCCGGCCCGTGGTCCACGAGAAAGATCAGGGTTCGCTGGTACCACTCGTCGTTCATGATGTACATGATCCCCTCGTAGAGAAACAGGAAAACACCTCCGCCGAAAGTTGCGGCCCCCAGGTAGAATATCAGCTTGTCCACGCAGGTCCTCCTTATTGTCAGTAAATATGATCCGATGCCCTTATACCACATCGGCGGGAGGCAGGAAAGGCAGGAGGGTGTGCGCCGCAGGGAGAGCTGATAAGTTTCCTTTTGAAAACATGATCTTCGGAGCTGGTCAGGGTGGTGGTTTCCAAGAATGAAACCCTTGCAATAATTCCCGTATTCAACTATCTTCCCCATCAATATATTTTGTTTGAGAGAGCCCGAGAAGGAGAACGCATGCTTACCTACATGAGGAATCGATCCAAGACCTGGGTCAAGTGGATAATCTTCGGAGCGATCATCGTCGTCTTCGTCTTCTGGGGGGGAAGCACCTACTGGAGCAGAGAAGCAAACATGATAGCCAAGGTCGACCGGTATATCATCACCAACCAGCAGTACGCCAAGGCCTACGAGGATGTGATCAGGGGGCTCCAGGAGAGGGTGGGAAGCGCCCTGACCCCGGAGATGATCAAGGCCATGGGGCTGAAGGAGCGCGTGCTCGACGAGATGATCGACGACTACATCCTCTCGGTGGAGGCGGGCAAGGCCGGGGTCACCGTTTCGGACGAAGAGCTCCAGAGCGTCATCAGGAGCTACCCGCCGTTCCAGGAGAACGGGCAGTTCAGCGAGAGGAACTACCGGAGGATACTCGATCACGAGCGGCTCACCCCCGCCGAGTTCGAGGAGAAGCAGCGGAAGCTGATCCTCAAGGAGAAGTTCTACGGCATGCTCACCGAGAACCTCATCGTCTCCCCCGAGGAGGTCATGTCCTACTACAAGTACCAGAACGACACGTTCGACCTCAACTTCCTCACCGTGGACGCGCAGTCCTACCTCAAGGACATCACGGTCACGGACCAGGAACTAGGGCTGTACTACGACAAGAACAAGGAAAAGTACAAGGTCCCGCCCAAGGTCACCCTGACGGCCGTCCTGTTCCCGGCTGCGAGCTACGCGGACAAGGTGGTGGTGACGCCCGAGGAGGTGAGGGAATACTACGACACGCACAAGGCGGAGTTCTCCACCGAGGCGGAGATCCACGGCAGGCACATCCTCATCGCCCTTCCCCAGGGAGCCGACCCCGACGTGACGGCGCAGAAGGAAGCGACGGCCCTGAAGGTGCTCGACGAGGCCAGGTCCGGCGGTGACTTTGCCGCGCTGGCCAGACAGTACTCGGAAGATCCGGGCACGAAGGCCGCAGGCGGCGACCTGGGCATGATGCCCGCCGGCAATCTCCCCCAGCCCATGAGGGATGCCTACACGAAGATGGCGAAGGGCGAGGTCGCGGGGCCGGTGAAGACGCAGTTCGGCTTCCACATCCTCAAGCTCGAGTCCAGGGAAGAGGCGAAGGAAACCTCGTTCGAGGATGCCTCCGCCACGGTGATCCAGTCCATGAAGGCCAGCCGGGCGAAGATCCTGGCGGGCGACGATGCCGACAGCTCGTTCAAGGAGCTCTATGAGCAGGGGAGCGCGAACCTGGCCGACTATGCCCGGAAAAAGGGCCTGGAGGTAAAAGAGGTCGGACCCTTCTCCCAGGGCGATGACATCGGGATCGCCGGCGCGGCCGAGATCCACAAGAGCGCGTTCCTCTACCCCGAGGGCGAGCTCGGCACCGTGGTGGACACCGGCGACGGCTACATGATCTACATGGTGAAAAGCAAGCTGGGCGCCCGCATCCCCGAGCTGACCGAGGTCAAGGACCGGGTGATCCAGGACCTGAAGATGGAGAAGGCCCACGAGAAGGCAAAGGCCTTCGCGGCAAGCCTGGAGAAGGACCGCGCCCGTCTCGAGTCCATGCCCCGCCAGACCACCGGTGCCTTCAAGCGGACAGCCTATGCGGTGCCGCAGCTCGAGGCACTCGAAGGGGTCAAGGACGACCTGGACAAGCTGAAGACCCCGAAGACCTACGCAGCGGGCAACAGGATGTACGTCGTCTGGCTCGGCAGCCTCCAGCAGGCTGACCCCAGCACCGCCGACCCGGCGGAGCTCAAGAAGCTCGGCAGCGAGCTGCTCAAGCGGAAGAAGGAGATGGCCGTGGAGCAGTATCGGCAGGACGCGCGCAAGAGCCACAAGGTCACCATCATCGACGAGTCCAAGGTATCCTCCAGGCCCCCGAGCCTGGCCGACCTGCCGGTCAACAACTAGGCCGTAAGCCCATACACGGACAAAGCACAGGGCCGGGTGGTGAAATCCCCGGCCCTTTTCTTTACCCTGCGGCGTCGGAGGCGGCCTTGAGCTCCTTGAGCATGCTCACCAGCTCGCGGAACCGGTAGCGGGTGACGCGGCCGCTGGGGCTGGGCAGCACCCAGACCACGGTGCCGTCCATGCCCGTGCCCTGCCTCCCCGGCCCGGCCCCTGGCCTGTCGCAGGCGATCCGGTAGGTCTGGATCCCGAGGAAGGCGATGAACCCGGGCCGGTATTCCCTGACCTTCCGGGCGAGCCTGCGCCCCCCCTCCCTGAGCTCTTCCCGGCTCAACTCGTTCGCACCCGCCGTGGCCCGGTTCACGAGGTTCGTGATCCCGCAGCCGTACTCCAGCAGCTTCTCTTCCTCTCCGGGGTCGAGGAGCCGGTCGGTGAAGCCCGCTTCGTGCAGCGCCGGCCAGAAACGGTTGCCGGGCCGCGCGAAGTGGTGACCCACCGCCCCGGAGTACAGCCCCGGGTTGATGCCGCAGAACAGCACCTTGAGCCCCGGGACGATGAGGTCGGGCAGGGTCCTGCCGCGGGCGGCCATAAGCTCCTGCCGGGAAGGCCCGCGTTCCTTCATCCGGGGAGCCTCACCACGGGGCCTGGACAAAGCCGCCGGCGAAGAAGGCCATGTACAGGATCAGGAGAAGGGCGCCGCCCCACCGGGGTATGCGGCCGGTGTACATGAAGGCCGAGCTGACGATGGTGGTGACCACGGTCAGCGGGAGGTAAAAGGACAGGGTCCGGGCATCCACCGGCACGGGCTGCACCGAGGCGATGACGCCTGCATTGAACAAAAAGAAGGCCAGGGTGGGCCCGGTGATCACTGCGTAGCTCATCTCGACGCGCTTCCTGATGAACGCCGGAAACTCCCTCACAAGGCCTTCGAGGCCCACGAGGAGAGGGAGCACGGTCATGCCGAAGGCCGTGTCCGACACCCCGAAGCCCGCCATGAGCACCCTGGCGCCCGCCAGGAGGATGATGCTGCCGATCACCAGGGCCGCGACGGACACCCCGATGAGCAGGAGGGACTCCCTCCTGCCCAGCGAGGCGCCCTTGTCCAGGACGGACACGATCTCGCCCGAGGGCCGGATGTCGAGCCCGCGCTTGCTCAGGCGCAGGAGGTACAGGGCCGAGAGCACGAACCCCAGGAGCAGGACCGAGCCGTCGGTCCGTGAGATGAGCCCGTCCAGCGACAGGATGCCGAAGAGCACCTCGGCCATGAGGGGCAGGACGAGGACCCGCCTGGGGGAGTCCTGGAAGCTCACCGGCGTGATGAGGGTCATGACCCCGGTGGCAAGGGCCATGGTCACCATCGAGGCCCCCACGACCGAGCCCAGGGCGATGCCGGCCAGGCCTTCGATCGACCCCGTGATGCCCACGATGAGGTTCCCCGGGTCCAGGACGATGAGGACGATGGACACGATGTACGCGGTCGTGCCGAGGCCCGATGAGGCCCCCACGGCACCTTTCACGAGGTCTTCGCGGAAGTGGAAGATCAGGCCGAGCCCCACGACGAACAGCCCGGCAGCCACGCTCACGTCCAAGGGCACCTCCTTTTCACCTTAAGGACATGGTAACCGCCTGCAGGGGGCAAATCAAACCGCCCGGCGGACAGGTGCCTTCGGGCCGCCCTCAGCCGCTCTGCCGCCAGGGCAGCCTGCCGTTCAGCTCCAGCTCCAGGGCGAAGCTCAGGAAGGTCCGTATGAGCACGATCAGGGCGAGGACCGTGACGTTCCGGAGGGTGGGGGAGACCACGACGGTGCGGATGATGTCCCCTGCCACGAGGAACTCCAGCCCCAGGAGGATGGCGCGCCCGATGTCCTGGCGGTACACGCGGTACGGGTCCTGCGTGACCCGGAACAGGAAGCGGTACGTGGCCAGGACGATGCCCACGGTCACCACCAGGACGCCCGCCCCGTCGATGGCTGCGCCGACAAGCCCCATGAACGCTTGGAACTGATCCATCCGGGCACCTCCAGGCATACCGGCCTTAAGAAGGAAAATGAGGTTTCCCCTGGTGATCTCAATCCGCCTTAATCGGGGTCGGGGTCGGGGTCGGTATCGGGGTCGAAAAGCACCGGAAAGTGACAGATTCTTTATAAAAAATATATCTGTCCCCTTTTCGGATTCTTTTCGTACGAGGAACCTCGGGATCGACCCCGATACCGATACCGACCCCGACCCCGAGCTGGGGAGAGCCTAGCAGCTCTGCTTCGGAGAGGGAGAAAGACCGGGATTACCGGGAGAAGAGGACTGCGCGGCTCAGGGCCACCTCGGGGGTTCCTGCGGGTGTGAACCCTGCCGTGCGGCAGAGCTCGAGCTCTTTCTCGAAGGCCTTCTTCGTGACGTGGACCCTGGGTTCCACCAGGAGGAAGCTGCCTCCTGGCTTCAGGACGGAGCTGATGCCTTTCAGGAGGCCGGCCTGGCCGTCGACCTCGTGGAGCATCCAGAAGGCGAGCGCGAAGTCGAGGCCGACCGGGACCGGCAGGTCGCGGCTGTCGGAGAGGACGGGCCTGATGCGGCTTTCCACACCGCGGAGACGGGCGCGCTTCATGAGGATGTCGAGCATGGGCTGCTGAATGTCCAGCGCGTACACGGTGCCGGTCCCGCCCACGTACCCGGCCATGGCGATGGAGAAGAAGCCCATGCCGCAGCCCACATCGAGGACGCGGTCCCCCTCCTTCACCCAGGGCGACACGATGTCCTCCGGGTCCTGGAACAGGGTCCGCAGGCGGTGGTCCCATGTGTATGCCAGCCACCACGGGCAGGTGTGCCTGTCCATGAGCAGTATCTTCCTCAGGGTCTTCAGCATGCGACCTCCTTTTCCGCGTGTGCCGACAGGTCATGCGCAGGCAGGGGGGGGAAGACCCGTTCCTGCCCCTTTGACCCGGCTGGATTCAACGTATCATACAATCTTGACAAGGCATAGCCAATCGAGCGCCGGGGAGGCCTGACCGCGTTCACCCGTTGCCCGGGGGGCTCGAAGCTGCCGGGGTGATGCGTTCTTCCGGACCCGGCGGCTCACTGTGCCGGAAGATCGGGGAAGCGGATCGGGCTGCGCCTCCCCGGAAACGGATGGTCGGCCATGAACGATACCACCTCGTCGGGAACGGGTTCCCGGGCGGCAGGGGAGGGGGCGGTGTCCCCGGTTGCCAGGAACCTGGGGCTCGTCCTGGGGTCGCTGGGGGTGGTGTTCGGGGACATCGGAACCAGCCCCATGTACGCCATCCGCCAGTGCTTCTCGGGCAGCCATCCCCTCCCGGTGTCCCCGGGCAACGTCCTCGGCGTCATTTCACTGATCTTCTGGACCATTATCGTAGTGGTGTGCTTCAAGTACATGACTTTCCTGCTCAAGGCGGACAACAAGGGCGAGGGGGGCGTCTTCGCCCTGCTGGCCTTGGTGAGAGGTGCGGACGGCCGGAGGGCGGGCCGGGTGTACTCCTCGGTCGTCCTTGCGGCCATCTTCGGCGCCGCTCTCCTCTACGGGGACGGGATCATCACCCCGTCCATCTCAGTGCTGTCCGCGGTGGAGGGGCTCGGCGTGGCCACGAAGGCGCTCAAACCCGTGGTGGTGCCGCTCACCTGCCTCATCCTCTTCTCGCTCTTCTTCGTGCAGCGGACCGGTACCCACCGGGTGGCCAGGGTGTTCGGCCCGGTCATGCTCGTGTGGTTCATCACCCTGGCGCTGCTGGGAGGCAGCCAGGTGGCGCAGAACCCCCGGATCATTCAGGCCGTCAACCCCCTGTACATCTATGATTTCTTCTCATCCTACGGGGTCCGCGGGTTCGTCATCCTGGGCTCGGTGGTGCTCGTCATCACCGGGTGCGAGGACCTCTACCTCGACCTCGGCCACTTCGGCCGCAGGGCCATGCGGGTGTCGTGGTTCTCCATTGTCTTCCCTGCGCTGCTGCTGAACTACATGGGCCAGGGCGCGCTCCTCCTCGGGAACCCGGGGGCGGCCTTCAACCCCTTCTACGGACTTGTGCCCAGGTCCCTGCTCTATCCCATGGTGGGCCTGTCCACCATGGCTGCGGTCATCGCCTCCCAGGCGCTCATCTCAGGGATCTTCTCGCTCACCCGTCAGGCGGTCCAGTTGGGCTACTGCCCCCGCATCCGCATCATCCACACCTCGTCGGAGGCCAGGGGCCAGGTCTACATCCCCATCGTGAGCCATGCGCTCATGGTCGCCTGCATCGGCGTGGTGCTGGCGTTCCAGAGCTCCAGTGGCCTGGCCGGTGCCTACGGCATCGCGGTCGCCGGTGCCATGACCATCACCACCGTCAGCTACTTCTTCGTCATCACCAGGGTCTGGAAGTGGCCCCTGTGGAAGGCGCTGTCACTGTCCGTCCTCTTCCTGGCCTTCGATCTGTCCTACTTCTTTTCGACCCTGCTCAAGTTCTTCCAGGGCGGGTGGTTCCCCCTGGCCGTGGCAGCCGTGGTCTTGGTATCCATGACCACCTGGAGGGACGGCAGGCAGCAGCTCGGCGCCAAGCTCAAGCAGAGCCGTTTCCCCACGGAGCTCTTCCTCGAAGACCTCAGAATGCATCCCATCCAGAGGGTGAAGGGCACTGCCGTGTTCCTCACCGTGACCCCGGAGGGCACGCCCCCTGCGCTCCTGCACCACGTGAAGCACAACCACGTGCTCCACGAGAAGGTCATCCTCTTCACCATGACGACGGCCGACACGCCCACCGTGCCCGATGAGCAGCGGCTCGCCGTCAGGGAGCTGGGGCAGGGGTTCTACCGGCTCATCAGCAGGTTCGGGTTCATGGAAAAGCCCGACGTGCCCACGGTCATGGTCATGGCCTCCAGGCTCGGGCTCGAGACGGATCCCGCGCTCGCGACCTACTACCTGGGCAGGGAGACCCTGCTCACCTCCGGGGACAGCCGCATGATGAAGTGGCGAAAGGAGTTTTTCGCCTTCATGTCGCGCAACGCCCAGAGCCCCATGTCTTTCTTCGGCATCCCGCCGAACCGGGTGGTGGAGATCGGTGCGCAGATCGAGCTGTGAGGAAGAAGATATGAGACCTTTGCGTAATCCGGCAAGAAGTGTTTATCTGGGGTTGATTGGTATTT
>DAOPXM010000066.1:0-6994 GCA_035352355.1 Deltaproteobacteria bacterium
TCGGTGCCGCACACCACGACAACGGGCCACTCCCTGCCCTTGGCCCTGTGCCACGTGGTGATCGTCACGGCGTCTTCGTCGATCAACCGCGGATCGGGCTGCTTGTCGTCTCGCTCCACCTTGGCCCTGATCCAGGACAGGAAGGTCTTCACTCCCGATCCGTAATACCCACCGCTCGCCAGGGCCTCGCGGTTCGCCCGCATGAACTCCACCGCCTCGCCCCGGAGCCGCAGGAGGTTCGCCCGGGCCTGGGCCGCATCCGGCCACACGGATATCTTTCCGAAGAGGTCAAGGGCGGCAATAACCTCGTCCAGCACCTCATCGACGGTGTATTCCTCGATCCTGTCTATCAAGGGTTCGAGGGAGGCCAGGACAGGGTCGGACAGGTCCTCCTCCCTGACCATTGTCGTCAGGGCGGACTCGAGCGTGTGGTTTCCCAGTTCGGTGACCGCGAGGTAGAGTCCTGCGTGCCGGTCGGAAGGGTCCGCGACGTGGTCAAGGGCATGGCATGCGATCTGGATGACGCGGGAATCGAACCACCCGTCTTCCTCCACCCGGCACCTTATCCCGAGGGACCGCAGCTCTTCGGCATAGCGCTCGATTTTGACATGGCTGGGGCACAGCATGGCGATGTCCCCGCCTCGCAGTCGCCGTGGGCCTTTTGTCTGCCTGTCATAGACCTCCTGGGAGCCGTCCAGGAGCAGGTCGCGAACCCGCATGGACGTGTGCCGGGCAGTGATCGACATGTTGCCCCGTTCCGGCCTTTCCCTGAACACGATGGCCTCGAGGGGGGCCAGCGAGCTCGGGTACTTCGCCTGCGGCTCGAGCGGCGTGTAGCCGTCACCGAACAGCCGGGCGCTCACGGTGTTGATCCATGCCATGAGGCCGGGGGTGGACCTCCAGTTCTTCTCAAGAGGCCGTATGGAGGAGCTGAACGTCTTCTGCAGCTGGAGGAGGAGTCGGTGGTCGGCGTGCTGGAAACCCATGATGGCCTGCTTGACGTCGCCCACGATGAGGGTCGGCACCCCGAGCGTGTGCAGGGACCACAGGAGCGAGAACTGGAGAGGGTTGGTGTCCTGGAACTCGTCGATGATGAGGCAGTCGACCCGGCTCCTCAGGTATTCCATGATCTCCGGTACGGACGAGAGGAGGCGGTGGCTGATGGCGAGCATGTCGGTGTAGTCGACGAGGCCCCTCTCCCGCTTCCTCTGGCTGTATATCTGCAGGGCGTCCTGGCTGGCGTTGAGAAGGGCCTCCACATGATCGAGGGCATCGCCCAGCGGCCCCGCGTGTCTGGGAAGCTCACCGGCTGCAGCCATGACGGCCGCGGCGAGGTCATCGTAGCCTGGCGGCAGTTTTGTCTTCTTGTTCGAGACGCGGAGACTCCGAAGGTCCTGCCAGAGCTTCCAGTCTTCGTCCAGTGAAGAGCCCACCAGGGCCCTCTTCATGTCTCTGAAATTTTTCCTGAGCTCGTCTGACGCTGATTTGACATCCGCATAGCGCGAGGAGAGGTCCTCGGGAAATGCCCGGAGGAGGTCTTCGATGGCACGACGAAGCGCCTGCTTCTGTATGTCCCGGTCACCGAGTGCCTCGTAGAGTTCGCCGATCCTGAGGAATGCATGCTCGACCAGGGTTTCGTCCTTTTCGAACCTGCCGATGGAGCGGAGCTTTTCCATGAGGAGAAGAATGCGGTCCCGGAAGGCCTCCTCGGGTCCCGTGTCGGTGTTGAAGTCATACCGGTAGCCGTGCCTGGACAGGTTCCCCATGACCTCGTCCGCCTCTTGCGTCGTGGCGAGGGCAAGCCGTATGAGAATGCCCTGCTCGTCATCATTGAGCTTGCGCGGCTGCGGGGTGATGCCCGCGTCGAAGGCGAACCCGGTGATGAGCCTGAGCCCGAAGCTGTGGATGGTGCTGATGTACGCCTGTTCGAGTCTGAGCGCCTCCTCGAGCCTGCCCTGGCTGACGAGTTCCGCCCGTATGCGGTCCTGCAGCTCTGCGGCGGCCGACTCGGTGAAGGTGACGGCGACGATCTTCTCCGGGGCCACCCTGCCCTCGATCACCCACCGGGCAAGCTGCTTCTGGATCGTGTAGGTCTTTCCCGAACCTGCACCGGCAGGGATGATGATCAGCTCGGCAGGGCTCACCGTTCACCTCGCGATCCCGGGTGGGTGAAGAGCCTGATGAGGGGTGTTCTGTCCAGGGCATAGGGCTTGATGCCGGTGCGCTTCTCGAAGGTGTCGGCCTCGTCTTCGTAGTTGAGCCTGACAATGCCTGCCCTGAGCTCCATCACCCTCTCCCTGATCAGGGCCAGTGCCTGTTTCGAGACACCGCCGCCGAGTTCCTCCACCCCGGGGACCTGTCTGTCTATCCACCCGTCGCTGTCCGTGAGGGTCACCTGGTCGTTCATGAGGTAGTAGAGCACGCCGATGTCCCTTACCCTGCCGAGCTCCTCGGCGATGCGGCTCCCCTCTCTTCCCGATGCCTTGCCAGTCTTCAGCATGATGCGGTACAGGGATGCCTGGCTGTCGAAGCCTTTCTTCATGCGGTCACGGTACGACTTCCCGCTGGACTTCTTGTAGTCGACCACATAGACCCTCCCGCGGGGGAGGCGCAGGAGCAGGTCCGTTCTCCCACGCACCGGGAGGTCGTCGAACATCCCCTGGAGCCAGACCTCGTTGCCGAGGACCTGCGCCATTGTCTGCTTGAGGAATTCCGCCCAGCGGATCGCTGCCCGCTCGATCTCGTTGAGGAGGTGGCTCCGCTCCACATGCCACTCCGGACCGAGGAGGAAGGGCATGACCGTGATGATCGCCTCGTTGAGCAGGGCCGGGGCCCTGTTCATGATCTCTTCCTCGTCCGGAACAGCGGCATCAGGCTTGAACAGGTACTCGAACACATAGTGGGCCAGGGTCCCTTTTCCAGGTGCGTCGAGGGTGTCGGGCTCCCAGTCCGCAGGTTCGAGGCCCATGGTCATGACCAGCCATGCCAGCGGTGACACCATGAGGGTTTCAAGGGCGCTGGGCGACTGGGGCCTGGGAGCCCCGTCGCTTCCCCCGATGAGAAGCAGGTCCTGCCCGAGGGAGGGATCCCTCGCCGCCAGAGGCCGGGGGGGTACGGGTGCTGAAGGTTCTGCCAGGGCGAGGCCGGTGACCAGGGCCGCGGCGTCCTGCCGGTCGAGGTCACGTACGATGTCCCCGGGCTCGCCGACACCCTTGAAGAGGCATGCCATGAAGGGCAGGGTCTGGGAGTGCGAGAGCGGTTCGCCAAAGTCATCCCTGCGCGGTATGAAGAAGGTGATGCTGTCCGATGTGCTCCTGACCTGGCGGAGGAACAGCTGCCTCCTGCGGGAACTGCTATCGCTCCCCGACTCGATGGCATAGCCGCACCGGTCACGGAGCATTTCAAGGTCCGACTCCGAGAACACCGGTGAAACGGGCGCTTCGAGGGGATAGTGTCCGGACGCGAATCCCAGCACATACAGGCGTCGCACCCGGCGCCAGGGCTCTTCATGTTCGTGGAAGACCGCGATCCCCTCGCGGGAAAGTGGATCATCGCGCCTCTGGCTGAGAGTCTCCGGCGAAGCGGCCAGGAGCATCTCCTTCATCGCTGTGTCAGGGTCCTTGCGGGCCAGGGGAATGACCTCGGCTATGGTTGCCCGTGCACGCGCCATGTGGTGCTCGAGGCCTTCAGGCGTGTGCAGCAGGGAGGCGAAGCGCTCGAGGTCTGCAGGAAGTCGCTTCGCGTCGGCTGCGGCGTTGCCGAGGAGACGCAGCATCTCGCGGCCCTGAGAGGTGATGTCCTCGGCGGGCTTGAGGTCGAACCTGCCGTTCATGATCTCCCGGGCCAGCGCATAACCCTGCAGTGTCGTCCACGGCATGAGGGGCGATGTCACGAGGGAGGCCAGCGCCATGGACGGTGCCGGCCGGCGCCGCGAGATGAGGAAGTACAGGACAGCTTCCCTGCCCAGGTCGCGCAGGGCCCTCTCTGCGGACAGGCCCGAGAGGGCAAGGCCAGCCCATGTGAACACGTCTCTGAGGGCACCCCGGTAGAGGTTGTCGTACGGGACCAGCAGACCGATGTCCGCCGGGGCAAGGGTCGTGTCCCCGGCAAGGGCATTCTGGATCATCCCGGCAGCCACTTCGACCTCTTCCAGACTGTCGCGCACGCCTATCCACTGGGCCGTTGCGTCGAGATGGAGCTGAGGATCAGATGACTCGAAGAGCCGGGCCTGAATGGCACCCAGCGCTGTGTGAACATCTCCGGTGGGTGTCCATGAAAGGCTCCTGCCCAGAATGTCCAGAAGTTCCGGGTCGTGATCTTCCAAGCCGTCACCTGACAGCCTTTTCACAAGAGCGGACTGCCAGGGCGAGAGGCGGGGCATCCCTTCGACACGGTACACGACAATGGAACGGAGATCTTCATCCGGCTTGACCCTCAACAGGGCATCGATGCCCGCGAGCGCAGGGGGAAGAATCTCTCCCATGGCTGAGTGGAGCCTGGCCAGATCCGTCAGGTGGCGCAAGGTTCTGCGAGGAAGGCCACCTCCTTCAACGGCTTCGATGTTCCTGCCCGGGCCGGCGCCTTCCAGGAGCACGCACAACGCCTGGTTCAGGCTCGACAGCGTCTCCCTGGGTGCAACCTCCAGGCTTCCGGCCCAGAATGTGTCGGTGAGGTCATGTGCTGCACGGGACAATGTCTCGTCCCATGCGTTGTCCTGGAGGCTTGTCAGTGAATTCTCCAATGCCAGTTCGACAAGCTCGGGCCACGTCCCGACAAGCACGCCCAGACGGGCCCCGGCGGTCGCGACCTCCCGCCGCACCATCCTCGCGGATGCCCTGTCAGGGACAAGGAGAAAGTGCAGTGACCGCTCCGGCATGCATGAAGTATCAGGCAGTTTCATTGTACGCCGGCCTTGTCCAAAGAATATAAAAATACATCTCAACCCACTCCTCTGACCTCATGCAGATAAGCGTTCAGTTCATGTGCGTCCTTTATAACATTAAAACCATCCGCTTCGTACTGTTTGCTGAGGCTTTCCCTGACCAGCAGGAGGCCTCTGGCATGTCTCGTCGCGCAGTAATACAGGTCATCAAGAGATCTGAACTCCCCTCGCCCACGTTCCCTGCAGATCGTGGCCCGCATGCCCGATACCAGTGAGATCTGGAGATGACAGCGCGGACATTCGAAGATATCACTAGTATTGAGCCAGAGTGCTTGTATCGTGTTCTTAGCCAGGCACTCGGGACAGAGCCCATCGAACAGAAGCTCAAACGCCATATGACAAACCTCCGTGATTTACCGTCAGGGTCTTCATCACCGTATCCCTGCCAGCACTTCCAGTCTTGTCTTTCAAGGGATCAATCACTGTGGCTCTCGCACCTCATAAACCCGATCTGGGGTTTCCTGTTCCTCCTGTAAAGGAGCTCACATGCCAGTGCCTGCACGAGGACATCATGGGTCACATGTTCCTGTGCCTCTCCAAAAAACTGGTCACGGACCACGGCAAAGTCTCCTGGGGTGAGGCCACTCATCCCGCAGAGCTCCTGAACCTGGAGTTCGTTCAAGGAGCAGTCGTCACTCACCAGTGGACCGAGCATCCTGCGGTAAAGGAGCAGGATGCCCTGTGGTGTGACGACTCGGAAATGGACCTTGAGCCGGAACCTCCTGAGGGCCGCATGATCGAGGCCATCGATGTCGTTGGTCGCACAGATCACAATGCCCCTGTGGGACTCCAGCTGGGTGAGAAACTCGTTGGTGGAACTCCTCTCCCATGATCGGACCGCATCCCTCCGTGGGAACAGGAAGCTGTCCGCTTCGTCGAAGAGGAGAATGCCTTCCGACTCGGCCGTTTCGTGAAAGGCCTCGGCTATACGTTGCTCCGTTTCCCCCACAAAGGGTGAGACGATGTCGCTGCATCGCCTGGCACACAGCTCAAATCCCAGTTCGCGGGCGAGGTAATGGGCGAACTCCGTCTTTCCTGTTCCCGGGGGCCCGTGGAAAAGCAATGCCATGGTCCTGTAACACTCAGGGGCCCCGTCACAGTGACGTGTGTAGCGTGCGAGTTTCTCGACAATGTCCTGTGGGGGAATGTTCATGTTCAGACCCTCAATGCAGTAGTCACTGAGAACCCTCTTGACGACCGGGGGCCTCTTTCCGGTGGTTATCTGTTCGTGCCTGCTCAGGACCGTCCGCATGTTTTTCAGAGCAGCATCCCTGCCCATGGAGCCGCTCATTTCGAGCATGTTCACGGCATCGACGACCCCTCCGGCATTCACCCGATAGGTCTCGCACAGCACCCTGGTTTCATCAGAGGTCATGTAGTGTTGGAGTTTTCTTTTTCTGAGCTCGTTGGAGAGGACCTTTATTCTGCTCCTGGTATCGAACTTCCCGAACTCGACGGAATGCGAGAACCGTCGCAGCGTCGAAGGGTCGATCTCGCTTATCCTGTTGGTGATCCAGATCACCTTGTGGTTGTGTCCCTCGATGAGGTCGTTGATGAACCCCTTGGAGGCATTGCCCCTGTGTAGTGGCGAGCTCTCCGAATTGAGGAGTTCGTCCGCCTCATCCACGAGGATGAGGGAGCTGTCCTCCGGTGCGCAGTTCATGGTCACCCGTATGAACCGGAGCCTGTCCTGGTTGTCTCCGCACTCCTTCATTTTCACGGTGAAGAGGGCCTTGCCGTGCCTGCTTGCAAAGCACTTGGCGATGGACGTCTTGCCCGTGCCCGGCACACCGTGGAAGAGTATGTTCTGGCGCCCCGGAGACTCTATCAGGGTGTCAATGACTGAGACATCGGTGTCTGCCATGGTGAAATCACACAGCGAGAGCCTGTTGTCGTTGTCCGTGCTGAAATAACCGCTTTGCAGATCGTCACCTCCCAAGCCGACCAGATATTCCGTAGCCCACCAGCTCAGGCTGAACTCCAGGGAGCTGGGGAAATCACCTATGTTCGTGTTGATTATGTCCATTCTGAATAATGTTCCCCTGGTCAAGG
>DAOPXM010000067.1:0-6699 GCA_035352355.1 Deltaproteobacteria bacterium
CTGCGGGGCAACAACGAGTACGCCATCCTCGTCAACCACCAGGGCGAACGCGCGGACAGCCTGCCAGCTGGGGTGCTGTCGTATCTCGAGGCACTGCCGTATACGATCACCCTCGGCGACGTCCGCTTCGCCCATTCGGCCCCCTTCGACTTTCCGGCAGCGGCGAGCTGGCCCATCACGGATGGCCACCCCCTCATCGACCTGGCGGGCATCATCGACTGCCGCATCCTGTTCCGGGGCCACTCCCACACGCCGTCCGTGGTGGAGCTGGGGGGGAAGTCCATGCGCAGGATTCCGGCCGCGGCCGGATTTCACATGAAGCTCCACGGGGACAGACGGTACGTGGTCACGGTCGGGGCCATAGAGGAGGAGGCTCTGGCCGTGTTCCTGCCCGTGCAGGACGAGGTGCGGTTCCTCAGGCTGGGTGCGTGATGGGCCCGTTCTCTGAAATCCTCACAAAAATGGGGAAATGGGAAAATGGGGTCAGAGTCATTTTTCAAAAAAGAATGTACTTTTCAGATTAAAATCGACTCCGACCCCATTTTTCACACCCTGTTACTGGAGCAGCGGGCCCAGCACGCCGAACATCTCGGGGAGCTGATCGAAGTACTTGGGGTTCTCCAGGCTCTTGATCTTGTCCCAGGCCGCCATGATCTCCTCGGGCTCGGGGATCTTGTGCCCGTCCGAGAGGAAGGCACCGGGGCCGGTGACGATGGCGGAGCGGCTGTAGTAGCCGAGCGTGCAGTTGATGATCATGCCCGTGTCCGTGCACTGCTCGGATGCCAGGTAGAGCACCAGCGGCGTGATGAAGTCGGGCTTCATCTTCTCGAAGAGCTGGGGCGGCAGCACGTCTTCCGTGAGCCGGGACGCGGCCACCGGGGCGATGACGTTGGTCTTGATGTTGTACTTGGCGCCCTCGAGCTTCATGACGTTGGTGAGCCCCACGATGCCCAGCTTGGCCGCGGCGTAGTTGCTCTGCCCGAAGTTGCCGAACAGGCCCGCCCCCGAGGTGGTCATGATGATCCTGCCGAAGCCGTTCTCCCGCATGTTGTTGAAGGCGGGCTTGCTCACGCAGTAGGCGCCCCTGAGATGGACGCCCACCACCGCGTCCCAGTTCTCCTCCTCCATCTTGTTGAAGGTCTTGTCCCTGAGGATCCCGGCGTTGTTCACGAGGATGTCCACCTTGCCGAAGGCGTCGACGGCGGTCTTGGTGATGTTCTCGCCGCCCGCGATGGTGGCCACGTTGTCATAGTTGGGCACCGCCTGCCCGCCCAGGGCCTTGATCTCGTCCACCACCTTGTTGGCCGCGGCGTCGCTGTGGCCCACACCGTCACGGGTGCCGCCCAGGTCGTTCACGACCACCTTGGCGCCCCGCTTGGCGAGCTCCAGCGCATGCTGTCTGCCCAGGCCCGCGCCGGCCCCCGTCACGATAGCAACCCTTCCGGTCAGATCGATCTTTGCCATGTCTTGCTCTCCTCCTTCATATGTACGTACGTCAGCCCCTCTTCGGCAGGGCCGCATCGAAGCTTCCCGTGATCTTCACGTCGCCGGTCTCGTCTGCGGCCGTCACCTCGCAGGTGATGAGGTTCTCCCCGCCGACGCTTTTTTTATCCGTTACCTTCCCCGTGATGGTTATGGTGTTGCCCTGCCTGGTCATGCCGGCGAACCGCACCCCGAAGCGCTTCAGGTACTTCTTGGGGATCCACCCCGTGATGGCCTGCCCCACAAAGCCCATGACGAGCATGCCGTGGGAGATGGCACCGGTGGGCATGCCGACCGCCTTGGCGAAGTCGTCGTCCGTGTGGAGCGGGTTGAAGTCGCCCGAGGCACCTGCATAGATGACATGCTGGAGCTTCTGCATGGGACCCTTGACGAGCTGGGGCATCTGTGTCCCCACCTGTATATCATCAAAATAGATTTCGTGCGCCATGGTTGTCCTCCTACTTCCGTTCCACGAGCAGCGATCGCGCCCTGGCGACCTTCTCGTTCCGCTGGTTGGTGTAGAGCAGCTCCACGGTCACCATGTCCATCTTCCTGCCCGACTTGCTCGTCTTCTCCTCGATGGCCGCGATCTTCGGCGTGGCGGTTATGACGTCGCCGGGGTAGATCTCCTGATAGTACTCGTATTCCTCCTCGCCGTGGAGCACCATCATGAAGTTGATGGCCAGGTCCGTGATCACGAAGGGCATGGAGGTCGACCACATCATGGGCACGGTGAGGAACGTGGCAGGCGCCGGCGTGTCCTTGTATCCTTCCTTTCTTGCAGCCTCCCTGTCCTGGAATATGGGGTTCGGGTCGCCGATGGCCTTGGCCAACTCCCTGATCTTTCCCCGCTCCACCTCCCAGACGACGGGTGCGTACTCTTTTCCGATCTTTGAATGATCCGCCATGGATGACCTCCCTTCAGTCACCGTACCGGCCGATGATGGCTATACTGCAGACATTGAGCATGGGGAACCCGCCGAGGTTGTGGGTGAGCCCGAACCTCGGATTTTTGATCTGCCGTTCTCCGGCCCTGCCCAGGAGCTGGAGGTACATCTCGTAGAGCATCCTCAGGCCCGAGGCACCGATGGGGTGGCCGAAGCACTTGAGCCCCCCGTCGACCTGGCAGGGGACCGTGCCGCCGCGGTCGAAAAACCCGTCCATGATGTCTTTCGGTGCCTTGCCCCGCTCCGAAATGTGCAGGTCCTCCATGGTGACGAGCTCGGTGATGGAGAAGCAGTCGTGCACCTCCATCATGCTGATCTCCTTCCTCGGGTCCTTGATGCCCGCCTCGGCATAGGCCGCAGCGCTCGCCTTGGTGGTGGTGACGAAGTGGGCACCGTCCCAGTCGCTGTATGACAGCTCGGTTCCGTTGGAAAGGGCCAACTGGAGAGCCTTGACCGAGATGACATCCTTCTTGCCCAGCGACTTCGCGATCTCGGGCGTGGTCACGATGGCGCAGGCAGCGCCGTCGGAGACCCCGCAGCAGTCGAAGAGCCCCAGGGGAAAGGCGATCATGGGCGACATGAGCACCTGCTCCTCGGTGACCGGTCGCCTCAGGTGCGCCTTGGGGTTGAGCGCGCCGTTGGCGTGGCTCTTCACCGAGACGTGGGCCATGGCCTTCTTGACCTCCTGGATGTCCAGGCCGTACCTGGCCGCATAGCCCGTGGCCAGCATGGCGAATCCGCCCGGGGCCGTCAGGTTCGGGAACCACATCGAGTTCGTGATCCCCATGGCCGAGCTGAACTCGGGCAGCCCGCCGTACCCGATGTCCTTGAGTTTCTCCACGCCCAGGGCCAGGGCTATGTCACAGGCCCCGGACGCCACCGCGTAGACCGCTCCACGGAAGGATTCCGTACCGCTGGCGCAGAAGTTCTCCACCCGGGTGACCGCTATGTTGGGCAGACGCAGCGTGGTCGAGGCCGCCAGGGCGCTCTTGCCGATGTGGATTTCATCGAAGCACACGCCGAGCCATGCAGCCTGGATCTCCTTCTTTTCGATCCCGGCGTCCGCAATGCACTCAGTGAAGGCCTCCACCAGGAGGTCTTCCGCGCTCTCGTTCCACCGCTCCCCGAACTTGGAGCACCCCATGCCGAGAATGGCTACCTTATCTCTGATTCCGCTTGCCATGGCTCACCTCCTCACCCTTGCACCTGGGGCACGGCCTTCCAGAAATAGCCCGTGAATCCCCGCATCGCATCTCGGGAACGCCGCCGGAAGGTCATCCTGATGGGCATGCCCACCTTGACCTGGTTCATGTCGCAGTCGGTGAAGTCAAGGAAGGCCTTGCCGCCGCCCGTGAACGAGACGATCCCGTACACCGCGGGAGGATCCACCGAAGGCGAGAGGAGGTCTCCCGTGAACATCTCCACCCTGCCGGGCTTGTCGGCGAACTCGTAGTCCGTAAACTGCCCCGCACACTGGCAGTCCGGGTTCACGCACACCGGCATGGGCGGGAACTGGGGTGTGCCGCACCTGGTGCACTTGAGCCCGGTGAAGCCGAGGATCATCTTGCGCTTCCGCCACAGCACGGTCAGCGAGGAGTTCGGGTTCGCCTCGCCCCTGATGCCGAGGTCCGCCATGATGAGGTCGCGGAACTTGGCGAACTTGAGATAGTTGGGGAAATCCACCTTGGCTGCGAGGTAGCCGGACACGCCCATGGCCGGCTTGAATTTCTTGATCTTGTCCGTGACCTCGAAGCACAGTACGTCGCACCCCTGTCCGAATCCCGCCAGCAGGAGCTTATCCCCGGGCTTGGCCTGCTCCAGTGCCGCGGCAAACATGACGAGCGGGTGGGCCGTGCCGGTGTCGCCGCAGATGCCGTGGAGGTTGTCCTGGAGCTTGGCCGGATCAATGCCCATCCCCTTGGCTATGGACTTGTGGGTGCCGGTGAAGTAGCACGGGTAGATCACCTTGCTGATGTCGGCCATGCTCATGGAGTACTTCCTGAGGAACCCGGCTATGGCCTCGGGGATGATCTTGCCGTATCCCTCGTCCCTGACCCAGCGCTCCTCCCAGCCGTAGTCGAACTCCTTGCCATAGCCCTTGTAGTGGTCGACGAAGTCGCAGCTTATGGAGTAGCCGCCCTTGAACTCGGCGATCACGTCCTCGGTGCCGAAGAGCAGGGCTGCTGCGCCGTCGCCGTAGAACATTTCGAACATGGTGGCCATCTTGGTGCGCCTCTGGTCCGAGGCCACCACGAGCACGCTGCTCTTTTCCCCGGACTTGACCGCCTCGATGGCGGCGATGGAAGCGGTCGTGCCCGCCTTCATACAGGCACTGAAGTCAGCTGTCCCGAGGCCCTCCTCCCTGAAGTTCAGGGCCGCGGCGACGATCCCCGCATTCAGCCTGTCCGCAAAGGGCAGGGTCGTGGACGCGAGGTACACGCCGTCGACCTTCTTCCTGTCCTTGAGCGCCATACAGTCATAGGCCGCCGCAACGGCCATGCTGACCGCATCCTCGTCCCAGTTGGCAATGGCCTTCTCGCCGCCGGCCACCGCCATGATCACCGGGAAGTACCACGCCATGTTCTGGATAATGGTCATGCGGCTTATCCGGTAGCGCGGTATGTACCCTCCATACGCAGTGATGCCAACCATACCTGATTACCCCCTTTCACGAAATCTTACACCCCGCCGATGATTCCCTTCGATTTCAGATCAGCTATGTCATCCCCGGTCATGCCGAGGGACTTCAGCACGTCCGCCGTGTCCTGCCCGAGGGCCGGTCCGGCCCGGTCGTAGGCAGGCTCGTATCCAGAGAACTTGATGGGGGCTGCCACCTGAGGGATGGGCGATCCATCGGGCCCGGGCACCTCCACCACGATCCCACGCGCCTGTGCGTGAGGGCTCGAGGTCGCCTCGAGGACGCTCAGCACCGGCTCAACGCAGGCGTCGACCTCGCTGAACACCTGCACCCAGTGGGACAGGTCCTGCGAACGGATGACCTCCGTGACCCGGTCCTTCAGTTCGCCGTTGATATCGGGCTCCAGGAGCCTGGCGATATAGTGACCGAGCCCCAGGGCCTGCAGGAATGCGCTCAGGAACTGGGGCTCCAGGCCTCCAAAGGAGAGGTAGCGGCCGTCTCTGGTCTCATAGAAACCGTACAGGGACCCGCCGTTGAGGATCTCGGTCTCGTAGGCCGGCTCTGCCCCGCCCACCAGGCATCCCAGTGCGCTCACCACGTGGTAGGGGAACATGCCGTCGGTCATGGACACGTCGATGTGCTGCCCCCTGCCCGTCTTCATCCGGCCGATGACGGCGGCCAGGATCCCGATGGCAGCGTTGTTGGAGCCCGACCCCACGTCCGCCACCTGGATACCCATGATGCCCGGGCCCGTCTCCCTCGATCCGGAGTAGCTCATGACGCCCGCTAAGGAGAGGTAGTTGATGTCGTGGCCCGCCCTGTCGCGCAGGGGACCGGTCTGCCCGTAGCCCGTGATGGAGCAGTAGATGAGTCCCGGGTTGATCCCGGAGAGCGTCTCATACGACAGGCCCAGGCGCTCCATGGCACCGGGCCGGAACTGTTCGATCACCACGTCGTAGCCCATTTCCGCGATGAGGCGTTTGATGATGGCGATGCTCTCCGGATACTTCAGGTCGAGCGCGATGGACTTCTTGTTCCTGTTGAGGAAGGCGTGCATGCACGAGACCGTGCACTGACTGTCCACGTAGGGCGGGGCGAGCCTGGCCATGTCCATGCGGGTGTGGGACTCCACCCGGAGCACCTCGGCACCGAGATCGCTCAAGATCATGGTGGCGAAGGGCCCGGGGAGGAGGTACGTGAAGTCGAGGATCTTGATGCCGGACAGTAAGGGTTCCATGTCGATTACGCGACCTGCCTTTTCTTGTCGTATGACCTGGCGTCTGGAAACACGACGGGCCATTATGCCCCGATCTCGTGATGGAGGACCACAGCGAGAACAGATCGAGACTTGCAGGATCCGGGGAATACGTCCCCACACCTGATGTAATAACTCATAACAACATCTGTATGGTACGGTATTATTCCACTGCCGGCACGCCGTTGTCAACATGTTTCGTATGTTTGTAATACATCATTACGATTTTACTTCTGCCTCGCCGCACGCTCCACGGGCGGAATGCGAACTCCACTTTATCAGCTATCTTCTTGTTTTTATCCTTCATGATGATATAGGACAACTTCCATGAGGGTGCTCATGGTCACGACCTCGTACCCGGACCACCCGGGATCGCA
>DAOPXM010000068.1:0-6074 GCA_035352355.1 Deltaproteobacteria bacterium
ACTGCATGGGTGTCTCCTGTTCCGTGAGCTGCTACGATACCGCCCTGAGCCCCGGTCCGACGGTCGGGTTCCGGGGCACGGCCCGGGTGGGCCGCCGGTTGTGGGTCGGGGCGATGCCGTGTGCCAGGACCCCTGTCAGCCGGTACAGGAAAACTATAACCAAAGCGGCGAAGAAGGACAACAGGACAATTTTTCTCATCTGCACGCCCTCGCTTCTCCCGGCCGGTCCCTGGTAGTGGCCTTCGATGCGGGATATACGAAAAGATAGGGGCCTATGGGGGAAAGGTCAACGGTCAGGGGGTTCTGTCCGGGGAGGGTCACGGCGGCTTCCGATGGCACTCAGCCGATGTCGCGGGACATGAAGGCGACCCGGAAGGGCAGGTGGGGAAAATCCCTGCTCTCCCCCTCCACGAAGCCGAGCCCGCGGTACCAGTCCTTGAGCTCCGTGTGCGCAGCGATGACCCCGATGTTCACCCGGCGGGCGCCTGAAGCCCGGGCTTCGTCCAGGACCCTCGAGACCAGCTCCCTGCCGAAGCCCCTCCGCCGGCACGCGGGCAGCACGGCCAGGCGCTCCAGATAGCAGACTCCGGGTTCCCCCGTCTCGAGGGCGACGCACCCAGCGGGGGCGCCTTCGTGCTCGAGGAGGAAGTACGCCGCCCCCTGGTCGAGGGCCAGCGTGATCCACTCCTCGGTGCAGTTCGACGGGTGCCTGGGGCAGTTCTCCGGCGTCAGTCCGAAGCGGATTGCAACGTCCCTGAAGGAGTCCCTGATCGTCCGGGCGAGGACCTGGACGTCTTCGCGGGTGCAGGGGCGGATGCGGGAAAGGTCAGGCGGGCGGACCATGACCGAGGTCGGTATCCCGGCCGGGTTCGGACCGCCCGGGTGCGAGTCCACGAACCCGAAGGCCTGGAACAGGGTCCGCGCGGGAAGGCCTTCCTGCTCGGACGGGGCAAAGGTGATCACCTGCATGGGCCTGGTGCGGTCGAGGAGGCTGACCGCCTCGGCCAGCAGGGCCTTGCCTGTCCCCCGGCCGCGGCTCTCCTGTGACACAGCGAACCAGAGGATCTCGTTGTCCTCCGGAGAGACGATGATGCCGCCCAGGAGGGCCCGCGCATCCTCATGCTTCCTGGCGCAGACGGCCCTTCCCTCCGAGATCGCCTGCTTGAGCCCCTCGCGGAAGGAAGGGTCGTTTACCATGGGGCCGAAGAGCGGCTCCACCTCTCCGGCGAGCCGGATCCACTCCGGGAAATCATCGAGGCACGAACGTTCGGGCTTCAGCATGGGCACGTCCTGTCGGGCGCTCGCGGCGCCGGGTTCGGTCATCTTTTCGAGGACCTGTACCACATGCGGGCACCTGCGCGCAAGGCGGCTGGCTGCGCCCGTCAGCCGCCGGGGCAGGACTGCGGTTCGACGGAGCGGCCCTCCACCAGACGGACGAAGTCACCGATGGCCTGCAGGCATGCCGCAGGACGGGCCTGGAGGATGAAGTGGGGCCCCACCATCCTCTTCACCCTCAGGTCCGGGACCGCGCACGCGAAATCGTGCAGGCACGACGCGGGCACGCTCCGGTCCGAGGCGGCCTGGATGTAGAGGCAGGGCATCCTCAGGCAGGGGAGCCTGTGCCGGACGTCGACCCCGGCGATCACCCCGAGCCTGTGGGCGAGCACGCCCGCCGGCACCAGGTCCCTGACCCTGCTCAGAAGGTCGAGGAAGAGGTCCGCCGCCTCGTTTCCTCCCGCGGTGATGCGCCTGAAGATGAATCGGGGCACGGGGAGGCCCAGGACCCGCTCCAGGGGGAGGTGCCGGAGCGCGTTCAGGAGCACCGGCCTGGGGGACCGGGCAAAGGTGGAGCAGAGGACCAGGCACTTCGCCCTGATGCGTCCTGAGGCCGCCAGCTCGACCGCCACCGGGCCCGAGAACGACTCGGCCAGGACCACGGCGTTCTCCAGGTCCGGCGGGACCTGCTCCGCAGCGCACTGCACCGTCTCCGCGAAGCTCAGGTTCTCCGGGGGATAGCGGACCACCCGGACCGCCGTATCGGGCGGCAGGAAGGGCGCCAACGGCTCGAAGGAGATGCCCGTGCCGTCGAGCCCGGGAAGAAAGGCGATCGCCCGTCCGCTGAGCGGATTCATGTGTCCCTTCTCACCGGCGGACCGGCTCACCGCTTTCCTGCCGGACCCGTCACCCGCGCCCGTATCAGGCGCGCCGCGAGCTCGGCCGTCTCCCTGTCCGTCAGGGCGCTTTCGTGCTCCTCCCCGGACGCGAGCACCAGGTGCACGCGCCACCTCAGCTTGAACGCCGTCAGTGCCTCGGCCTGGCGCACCTGGGACGAGGGGAGCGTTTTCGTGAGAAAGGGGGCCAGGTAGGACAGGGTGACCCTGTCCCGGGAGACCGTAAGCCCGTAGAACCCGCTCAGGCTGGTGAACCAGATGAGGAGGACCGGCAGGACGGACGACAGTACGCCCAGCAGTCGGGCCCCTGCGGGAGAAACGCCCCGGCGCAGGGCCTCCCGGACGAGCGTCCACCCCAGCATCCCGAAGAGGCTGCCGAAGAACAGGAGGGCGAACAGGGCGCCGCTGCGGCTGCCGACCACGATCATCAGGTCAGGTGACGGGCTCACGGCTCACCCCCCCCTTCTCGTACCCGGCTATCAGGCCCGCGAGGTCTTCAGGCAGGGCATGGGACCTGCCCGAGCCCGGCCTGGAGCACACCCACACGATCTCCCCCCTGGCAAGGCAATGGGGCTCGCCCTTCCTGAAGACACCCAGGACCCAGGTCAGGCTCGTCCTGCCGACCCTGCCCGCGGCGACCCCGATCTCGATGAGCTCGTCGAAGCCGATGGGCTTCAGGTACTCCACCGTGGACTTCACCAGATGGAAGTCGAGCCCGCTGTTGGCCACGAGGGTGTGATAGTCGTACTCGAGGTTCCTCAGGTACTCGGTGACCGCGGTGTCGAAGTAGGTGAGGTAGTGCGCGTTGAAGACGATGCCCTGGCTGTCCACCTCCGCGTACCTGACCCTGAGCTCGTGGAAGAACTTGAACCGGTCTCTCGTCATGGTGTCCCCCTGTCATCAACCCGTAAACCCGGGTTGCATTCCCTGTCTACCTTATCCGGCCGGCGGGAAGGAAGGGCAAGGTGCGTTTCCTTCTCACCGGGGCCTGTCATGGGTGTCGCCTTTGTTCTTCAGGACAGCATGCGTCAGGTGGTGGGCCGCTATCCCTGCCGCAAACCCTAAAGCCATGTTGGAAGCCAGCGAAACAGCCACGGTCACGGCCATGGGCAGGAGCTCCCTGTCGAACCGGCTGTCCCTGGCGAACCTGATGAGCTCTACCCCGACGAGCAGCATCATGGCGCCCACGATGGCCATGGGGAAGAACGTGAACACCCCGGCGATGGAACCGGCCAGGAACAGCCCCAGGGAGATCTCGATAATCCCCTCGATTATGTTGGCGCCGCCCGTGCGCGCGCCGAAATAATACTGGCCTGCCAGCCCGCCGGCCCCATGGCACATCGGCATGCCGCCGAAGAACGGAAAGACCAGGTTCATGAGGCCCTGGTTCAAGGAGAGCCGCCTCTCGCTCACCGCCTTGTCCGGCCAGTAGGTCCTGATGAGGGCGGCCGTGGCGATAGTCGCGTTGGTTATCGTCAGCGGGATCTGGGCAAACCCGGCCAGGACAAGGGTCTGCCAGACTTCCTCGAGGCGGAAGCCCGTAAGGGTGGGGAGGCTGAATGCCGGGGGGACGACCTGCTGGAACTGTCCCCTGAGGAGCATGACGAGAACGCCGAGGACCATGAGCACGAGGGCGGCCGGGGCATGGCGGTTCTGCCGCAGCAGCAGGACGATGAGGATGGAGGCGGCCCCCATGGCCCACCACGTGGAGATCATCTTGAACGCCTCGATGGCCAGAAGGATGCCCAGCGTGACCTGGACCCCGCGGATGACCGCAAGGGGCGTGACCCGAGCGATCCAGCCTATGGCGCCGGTCACGGCGAAGGCCAGCCAGACGATGCCCATCGCGAACGCCGAGGCGTACACCATCGACGGCGACCAGTGCTGGGCGATGGCGGCCACGGCAAGCACCTTCATCGGCTCGATGGGCATGGGGAGCCGGTACACGAGGCCGGTCACGATGTTCGCCAGGCCCATCATCACGAGGAATCCCGCCGGGTTCAGGCCGCAGGCCACGATGTAGCCGACCGCCAGGGGCAGCAGCGTGCCGAAGTCGCCCATGGACCCTGCCAGCTCCCTGAGATTGAACTCGAAGGACTTGATTCTCATCGTTTTACCCCGGAAAGGTGCCCGCCCGTTGCGCCGGAAGTCCGTATCAGCCGAGGCCGTCGGCCCTCCCCACGGTGTGCGTGCCCCTGTGCCTCAGTCTTTCATGTGCTTCTTGACCGATTTGACGAGCCGCCCGAAGGCCCTGTCCTTCTTCCGTTTGTCCAGGTAGGTCATGCGGTAGAAGTCCGACTCCTTCTTGAGCTTGAGGTAGCTCATGTATCGGTCCCGGCTCAGCTCGCCGCGTTCCACAGCGGCCCGGACGGCGCAGCCGGGCTCGTGCTCGTGGCTGCAGTCCGCATAGCGGCACTTCGCGGAAAGCCCGAAGAGGTCTTCGAACCCCGCTTCGATCCCGTCGCCGGCGCCCACGAGGCCGAGCTCCCGCATGCCCGGCGTATCGATGAGCATCGCGCCCTGGTCGAGGACGATGAGCTGGCGGCGGGAGGTCGTGTGGGTGCCTTCCCCCGTGCCGCTGACCGGCTTCGTGTCGAACGCCTCCCGGCCCACGAGCCGGTTGATGAGGGTCGTCTTCCCCACGCCCGACGAGCCGAGGAGGCAGTACGTCCTCCCGGGACGGAGTGTCTGCCGGAGCTCGTCGAACCCGCTGCCCGTGACGCTGCTCAGCGCGAGCACCCGGGCCTGCGCGGCGGACGCGACCGCCGCGAGCTTCTCCTCCAGCTCGGCTTGCGAGATCAGGTCCGTCTTCGTGAGGACCACGACAGGCTCGACGTCGCCGTCCGCCGCCATGACGAGGTACCGGTCCAGGCGGCGGGGGTTGAAATCGAAATGGCACGACTGAACGACGAAGGCGGTATCGACGTTGGCCGCTATCATCTGGAAATCGACGTTCGCGCCTGCGGCCCTGCGCCGCAGGAATGTCCGGCGCGGAAGGACCCCGTGGATGACGGCCGCCGTGCCCTGGTCGTAGAGCTGCGCCGCCACCCAGTCTCCGACGCACGGCAGGTCGAGGGGGTTGTCGATCTGATAGGAGAGCCTGCCCGTGAGCTCGGCCGGGACCTCCCCGGATTCGTTCCTGATCAGGTACGAGCCGCGGTCCACCGCCGATACGCGGGCAAGGCCGCCGTCTTCCCCGAGGGGCAGGGCGGCGTGTTCCTCGAACCACTGGTCGAAACCGAGATCGCTCAGCTTCATACGCACCTCTCGCCGGACACGCGCATCACCGCGGCATGAGCGCGAACACGCCCCAGCCCAGGTATTCGCGTGAGTATGTTGCGTAGCGCACGGGCTCTCTGGTCAGCTCGGCTCGAACGTCTTTCGCGAGCTCGTCGCCGGGATTGGCTTCAAGCCATCGGCGCATGGTGAGCCATTTGGCCGCCTCGTATCTGTCCCAGCCGTCCTGGTCGGCCAGGACCAGCTCAACGACGTCGTAGCCGAGGCGGCCGAAAGACGCGAGAAGCTCCGGGAGCGGGAGGAAGTCGGAGATCGAGCTGGCAAGGCACCCCCTGGCGACGTCTTCCGTGGGCGGCAACTGCCGCCAGTAGGGCTCGCCGACGAGGATGATCCCCCCGGCGCGCAGGCTTTGCGCCAGAAGCTCGATGGTGCCGGCGACCCCCCCGGCGATCCACGTGGCACCGACACAGGCTGCCACGCCGACCTTCTCGCTGGAGACATAGCCGGCGGCGTCGCCGTGGATGAACTCGACTTTATCGGCGACGCCCAGCTCTTCGGCACGGAGTTTCGCCTGCTCGGTGAACAGCAGGCTCATGTCGATGCCGGTGCCTGTGATGCCGTGATCGCGTGCCCAGGTGCACAGCATCTCCCCCGAGCCGCTGCCGA
>DAOPXM010000069.1:0-5792 GCA_035352355.1 Deltaproteobacteria bacterium
CCCTGCGCATGAGCGGGTTGATGTACGACATGACGATGAGCGGGATATCGACCGTAGCGCTCCAGCCGTCGAGACGTTCCACGAGCGCATCCATCCTGAAACCGGCCTGCAGGGCCCTGTGCGATGCCCTCTGGAGCACCGGCCCGTCCGCCATGGGGTCGGAGAACGGGATGCCTATCTCGATGGCGGCGGCCCCTGCATCGGCCAGGGCCGCGATGATCCTGCCCGTGGCATCGAGGTCCGGCAGTCCCGCCGTGACGTAGGGGATGACCGCCCTGTGGTGGTTTCGAATGCCCTGCGCTATCATGATGCACCTCCGATCACGGTATGGATGTCCTTGTCGCCCCTGCCGGAAAGATTGACCAGGACCTTCTTTCCCCGGTTGTCCCTGCGGTACTGCTCGAGATACCCGACGGCATGGGCGCTCTCGAGGGCGGGCACGATCCCTTCGAGCCTCCCCATGAGCTTGTATGCGGCTACGGCCTGATCGTCGGTGACCAGGCCGTAGCGGGCCCTCTTCGTGGCGGCGAGGAAGCTGTGCTGCGGCCCCACCCCGGGGTAGTCGAGTCCCGCCGCGACGGAGTGGGTGTCCTTGACCTGGCCGTCCCTGTCCTGGAGCAGAAAGGAACGCGTCCCATGGAGAACTCCCGGAGACCCGAAGCTGATGCTGGCCCCGTGCCTCCCGTTCCCCTCTCCGTAGGCCTCCACCCCGATCAGCTCCACCGCGGTATCGTCCATGAAGGCGTTGAATATACCGATGGCGTTACTCCCGCCGCCCACGCAGGCGATCACGGCATCGGGCAGTGTGGCGGCGTGCGCCACGATCTGCTCTCTCGCCTCGCGGCCTATGACGGCCTGGAATTCGCGCACCATGGTGGGATACGGGTGCGGGCCGATGGCCGAGCCGATGAGGTAGTAGGTGGTGTCCACGTTGGCGATCCAGTCGCGGATGGCCTCGCTGGTGGCGTCCTTCAGGGTGGCGGTTCCTCCGTCCACCGGCACCACCCTGGCGCCCAGGAGCTTCATGCGCTCCACGTTCACCCGCTGTCTGGCCATGTCCACGCTGCCCATGTACACATGACACTCCATGCCGAAGAGCGCACACACCGTGGCCGTTGCAACGCCGTGCTGGCCAGCCCCGGTCTCGGCGATGATCCGCTGTTTGCCCATGCGCCTGGCCAGGAGGATCTGGCCGATGGCGTTGTTGATCTTGTGGGAGCCTGTGTGGTTGAGGTCTTCGCGCTTGAGCCACACCTCGCACCCGAAGTGCTCCGAGAGCCTTGTCGCATGGGTCAGCGGCGTGGGCCTCCCCACGTAGTCGCTGAGATACGAGTCAAGCTCATCCCGGAAGTCCTTGCCCGTGAATGCCTCGTCCATGGCCGATTCGAGCTCCTCAAGCGCGGGCAGCAGCGTCTCCGGCACGTACTGCCCCCCGAACTCTCCGAAATATCCCTTCATGACCTGGCCTCCCTGATGAAGTTCTCCACCTTGACGGGATCCTTGATGCCCGGTGCCGCCTCGACCCCGGACGACACGTCCACGCCGGCGGGTCTGGCTGTGCGGACGGCTTCACGGACATTGCCCGGGTTCAGCCCGCCGGCCAGGATATAGGGTATATCACGTTCCTTCCACTGGCTCTGCATGCCCTTGCCCCTGCTCGCATCAATGAGGACGCGGCAGGGGAAACCGGGCATCAGGGTCTTTCTGTACTCGTCCATGGCATAGATGATTTCGTAGCTGCGGATCAGCCGCACATGGTCACCCGACGGTGTCGCATGGAGCTGGACGGTGTCGATGCCCAGTCCATCGCAGACATCAAGGATCACATCCACGGGCTCGGTGGTGAAGACTGCGACCTTCTCGGCGCCTGTGATCCCCCGAATCCATGGTGATACCGATCCGGGGGAGACCCTGCGCGGGCTCTGCGTGAAGACGAAGCCCAGGGCATCGGCGCCCAGGGCGGCCGCTGTCATGGCATCCTCACGCCTCGTTAGGCCGCATATCTTGACCCACATGGAAGATCTCCTCTCTCAGTGTCCTTCCGGCAAAGGCCCTGCCGATGAGCACCGCATCGTAGCCTGCATCCGAAAGCTCCCTGAGCCGTGCACCCGAGGTGATGCCGCTCTCCGCCACCTTGACCGCGTCTGCTGGGAGCCCTGCGATGAGGTTTTCGTGCAGCCACGGATCCACCTGCAGGGTCCTGAGGTCCCGGCAGTTGACCCCGATGATGCTCGCACCCATGGCCAGAGCCTTGTCGATGCCCTCGGGACCGTGGACCTCCACCAGGCAGTCCATGCCCAGGTCCTGCGCACAAACATACAGCGACCTGAGCTCTTCGAGGCACAGCATCTCGGTGACGAGCAGCACGGCGTCCGCACCGAGCGCCCGGCCTGCAATGATCTGCCGCTCATCCACGATGAAGTCCTTCATCATGACGGGCAGGCGGCAGCTCGATCGGACCACGGCAAGATATTCTAGCCGTCCTGCGAAATACTCCGGCTCGGTGAGGCATGAGATCGCTGCGGCCCCGAGCCGCTCATACTCCCTGGCAATCACGTCCGGGGTATCGCCCACGCCCAGCATCCCGTCGGCAGGCGTGGCATACTTCACCTCGGCGATGACTGCCCGGCCGCGCGCCTGCAGGGCGGCCTTGAATGACCTCACGGGCAGCTTCCTATCCGCCGGCGTGGCCAGCTTTGCCGCCCGCCGCCGCGACAGACCCTTCATCTTCTCCAGAAAGTCAGTGCTCATGCCCTTGCCCTGTTCAGGGCGCCCAACGCCCTTTTGTCGGTGAGGACCTCGCGGGCCATGGCCACGCCGTCCTTCAGATCCACGGTACCATCCACGGCCATGAAGGCGGCGGCCGCGTTGAGCAGCAGGCTGTTCAGGCAGGCACCTCCCAGGCCCCCCTCGAAGAGGTCCACGATCTTCCTGGCGGATTCCTGGGGAGAGGTCACCCTGAGTTCGTCCGCCGGCAGAGGGGACAGCCCTGCGTCCTCGGGCCTGAGATCGCCCCTGCTGATGGTGCCGCCGCTGAGCCTGGCATAGCGGGTCGGCCCCGACACCGATACTTCATCGAGGCCGCCGTGCACCACCATGGCACCCTTGAGCCCCATGTTCTTCAGCGCCTCGCAGATGGGGTCCACCAGGGACCGGCAGTACACACCGATGACCTGGTGTGTGGCACCTGCCGGGTTGGCCAGGGGCCCCAGCGTGTTGAAGACGGTGCGGATGCCGAGCTGCTTCCGTGCCGGCATCGCGTACTTCATGCTCGGGTGGTACGCAGGCGCGAACAGGAAGCAGAAGCCTTTGTCTCTCACGGCACTGGCGGCATCGGCAGGTTTCAGGTTGATGGGCACCCCGAGGGCCTCAAGGCAGTCGGCGCTCCCCGACGACGAGCTCACCGACCGGTTGCCGTGCTTGGCCACCTTGTATCCCGCCCCGGCCATGACAAAGGCCACGGCCGTGGAAATGTTGAAGGTGGAGGCGCCGTCGCCACCCGTGCCGCACGTATCGACGACGGTTCCGCACCCGGTGTTCACCGGCACCGCGTGTCTGCGCATGACCCTGGCCGCGGTCTCTATCTCGTCGGGGGTCTCACCCTTGATCCTCAGCGCAGTGAGAAAGCCACCTATCTGTACGTCGTTCCCCCGGCCCGACATGATCATGTCGAAACACCGCTCCATTTCGGGCCGGGACAAGTTCCTTCCTGCAATGACCTTTTCAAGGGACTCCTTCATACAATCCTCCTTGTCTGTTCGATGAACCGTTCCAGGATCTGCTCGCCGAAGTCGGTGGCAATGGATTCGGGGTGGAACTGGACGCCGAAGAGCCTCAGGTCCTCGGCACAGATGGCCATGATCTCGCCGTCGTCACAGGTCCTGGCGCAGACGCGCAAACCGACCGGCAGGCTCTCTTCCTCAACGGCCAGCGAGTGGTACCGGACTGCCGGAAAGTCGTACGGGATGCCTTCGAACAGCCCCGTGCCGTCGTGGGATATCCGGGAGAGCTTGCCGTGCATGACCCTCTTGGCCAGCACGACGCGGCCGCCGAAGGCATGGGCGATGCACTGGTGGCCGAGGCACACGCCCAGGATGGGGATGACCCCGGCCAGGCTCCTGACGATGTCCACGGAGACCCCTGCATCCTCGGGCGTTCCCGGGCCAGGCGAGATGATGATCGCATCCGGGTGCAACGTTTTGACACCATCCACGTCGATGGCCCTGTTTCGCCTCACCACCACCTCTTCGCCCCTGGCGGCGACGGCCTGCACCAGGTTGTAGGTGAACGAGTCGTAGTTGTCGATCATGAGGATCATGCTTCACCTCCCAGGGCCGACTGGAGGGCCTTGAGCTTGTTGTCGATCTCACGGAGCTCCCGCTCGGGTGTGGAGTCCCACACGATGCCTGCGCCGGCCTGGAGATACGTCCTGTCTTCGCGAGAAAAGATGGTCCGGATCACAATGCCCGTATCCATGGTGCCGTTGTACGAGAGGTACCCCGCCGCCCCGGCATAGGGCCCCCGGCACATTCCCTCCAGTTCGTCGATGATCTCCATGGCCCGCACCTTGGGGGCACCGGAGACCGTGCCGGCAGGGAAACACGCCTTGAGCACGTCCACGGCGTTGATGCCGGGCTTCCTGTCCCCCTCGACGCACGACACGATGTGCATGACGTGCGAGTAGAACCTCACCTTCTCCCTCGTCACCACGCGAACCGAGCCGGGCAGGCAGACCCTGCCCAGATCGTTCCTGGCCAGGTCCAGCAGCATGAGGTGTTCTGCACGTTCCTTCTCGTCTGCCAGGAGGTCGGCCGCCAGCTCGTCGTCCTCCATCTCACTCGTGCCCCGGGGCCTCGTCCCTGCAATGGGGACCGTGGTGACGGTGTCGCCCTGGAGCCGCACCATCTCTTCGGGTGACGAACCGATGAGGGTCACGTCACTGATGCGTATATAAAAAAGATAGGGAGACGGGTTGATACGCCTCAGCCTGCGGTAGATGTCAAAAGATTCGCCGTCGAGCTCGATCCTCGCCCTGCGGGACAGGACCACCTGCATGATGTCTCCCCGGCGCAGGTACTCCTTGGCCCTGAGCACCGCGTCGGTGAACTCGGCGTCAGAGAGGGAGACCTCCCGAATGCCCCCGACGACGGGCATTCCCGCCCGGGCGGGGACCCGGCCCGCTGCGAGGGCCTCCTCGACCTCGCGGAAGCTCTCCCGGGCGACTGCCAGTGCATCCCGATCGGATATGCCAGGCACGGGTATCGCCCTGAGCATTCTGAGGTCCTGTTTCAGGTGGTCGAAGACGAGCAGCGTGCTCACCCTGCCCAGCAGGGCATCCGGGAATCCCGAGCCCAGCTTAGGCCGGGGCAGCACTTCCACGCCTCGGACCATGTCATAGCCTATATAACCCACGTACCCGCCTATGAACGGAGGCAGGCCGGCCCTGTTGAAGCTCAGCGGGCGGTCGATGACCGGGGCGTCAGCCCAGGGGTTGTCCTTCCCCTCCTCCACGACGATTACTCCGGCCTCGTCGAAACGACCGACAAAGCTGTAGGCGACAGGCACCGATTCCAGGAGAAATCCCTGGGACTCCCCGACGAGTGCCATGTACGCACCCACGGGCGTGACGGTGTCGCAGGCCATGCCCTGTGTGACGAGCACCCCGTTGTCGTTGACGTCTCTGAAAATTTTCATCTGATCCGGCATTGTCTTCTCCAAACAATAAAAAAGCGGCAGTCTCCCGGGGAGCCTGCCGCCTTCACGTGTGGCATATACCGTACCCTAGGGCAGAC
>DAOPXM010000070.1:0-5701 GCA_035352355.1 Deltaproteobacteria bacterium
GTCATAGTATCCCTGGTGTCCCTTGCCGTCATCGTAATAGATGGCGAGACGCTCCTGGCTGCTCAGGACGAACCGTGCGGCGACCACGCGGCCGACACCCCTCGGCTCCCCTGCGATGGAATACCGTTCATAGAGCACCGCATAGGTGTCCCCGGCCTGGATGTCGGTGAAGAAGTTGATGTCCCACCCGAAGATGTCCGTGAGGTCCATGACGATCTCGGGATTGACCCCCGCCTCCACCGCCGACTCGTAGAGGGAGCTCCTGATGGTTCCCTGGGCCCGCTCGTAGGAGACATCTCTCTTCCTGGTGTGCGTGAGCGCCTTGAAGGACTTCCCGTTGGGTGTGACCTCCAGGTACTTCAGGAGATCTATGTCATAGGTGAGTCTCGCAAGTCTGCCCGGCACCCGGTCGTTGACCCATATCTTGAGCGGGTGACCGGGCGTGATGGCCGACAGGTTGTATTCCTTCCTGACCGCCCGGGAAAGGTTGTGGATCTGGTCGACCTCGATGCCGCAGGTCCTGAGGAGGTTGAAGAGGCTGTCCCCTTTCCTGATCTCGAGTTCCATCTCTCTGAGGTCCTCGGCGTAGCGGGGTTTGACCATGCCCTCGACCCTCTCGGTCCTGGCCTCGATCTTCTCCCCGTCGATGACCACCGACAGCCTGCTCAGCGCCGCCACCTCGTACTCGAGACCGGTGAGGGTCTGGTTGTCCTGACTGAAGACGAGCACGAGCTGGTTTCCCACGTCCAGCCGGGACAGGTCGAAGACTTCTTCCACCGCCTTCTGGATGTCCAGCGCCTGCTGTATGGATATCCCGTTCTCCTTGAGGATTCCGACAAAGGTGTCGCCAGGATTCACGCTGAGCTCTACCCTGTTTTCTGTCGCGGGATCGGTTTGTTTCTGCACCGGCTGGTGATCTGGCCGGGCCTGAACGGAGACATGGGGGTGGGGTGGAGGCTGGGGCTTCGCGTGCATCCCTCCGTGGAGGAATGCATAGGCGATTATCACCATGACCATGATGATAACAGGTATATATTTGAATTTATTGGGGTTCCTCCTCCCGCTCCCCAGGTACAAGGACCCCCTCCTGAATTTCAAACCCATGGTTACGGGCAGTTATAAAAGATGTTTCTTGCAATATCAAGCAACTTTTGCCTTTATGGTGTCTGTGCTGCGCTTCGTTGCCGACATCCACCTCAGACCTCATGCCGGAGATGAAATCGAGCGCTTCGTCACCTGGCTGAACGGTGCCGCGGAAGCCAAGGACGACGTGTACATCCTGGGAGACCTCTTCGACTACTGGTATACGGGAATGGCGTGTTGTTTTCCTGCGGTGATCCAAGCCCTGATGTCGCCGAGGATCCATGTCCTGCCCGGCAACCGGGACTTCCTCCTCAGGAATGCCCCCATCCGGGGCGTGGATATCATCGAGAACGAGGAGATGACCCTTGTCACGGCAGGCAAAAGAATCCTGCTGGCCCACGGACACACCCTGACCGATGCGGACAAAGGATTCAGGCTGCTCCACCGCTACGGCTGGCCGGTCATGGCGCGCATCGACAGGATGCTGCCGACCCCCATCAAGGACCGCCTGGCGAAGGCCCTGGTGAAGTCATCCGCAGTGGTGCGGCCCATGAGGACCGACATAAGGTGGGACATTGCCGGTATAAAGGGTGTGGACCTGGTGATATGCGGCCACCTGCACCGCCGTGTGGAACGGGAAGGACTCTTTGTGCTGCCGGCGTTCTTCGATTCCGGGGGCTGGCTCGGATGGGACTCCTCGGGGCCGGCCCTGAAGGGTCCCGGGTAAGGTTCTATCCCGCAATAGCCATCCTGGCAAGGACGGGCGCGGCGATGAACACCCCGATGCTGCTGCCCAGGTTGGACATGAAGAAGACCAGCAGGATGCGCGTGATGGGATTCCTCCACCACCCCCTCAGGGTCATGATGTCGTCGTGGATACGCTCGAAGTCGGCGACCTTGGGCTTCTTCATGTAGGCCTCGCTCAGCCCGGCAAACCACCCCGAGGCCAGGGCCGGGTGCAGGGTCGTCAGGGGCGCCACGAGGGTCGCCACGACTATGGTCACCGGGTGGGCGAGGGCGATGACCGTGGCAATGGCGGTGCAGGCCATGGTGATGACGGCCCACGACTTGAGCATGTCACAGCCGTCCTTGGGTCCGCCGAAGAAAAACCCCGAGATCACCAGTGCCATGATGAACAGCGGCACAACCCAGCCCCAGAAGGTGCCGGAAACGGCGGGTACCTCTTCGAGGGCGTTCAGATCCTTGACCGGACGATCGATCTGTCCGGAGATCCCCTTCATGTGGCCGGCGCCGACCACCGCCACGACCCTCGACGAGGGGATGTCGGAGATCTTCCGTGCCATGTAGGCGTCCCGTTCGTCGATGAGCACCTCCTTGATGGTGGGGGCGTGCCTGGCCATCTCCTCCACCGCAGTGGTGAGCATGTCTTTTTCCTTGAGCTTCTCGATATCGTCCTCGCGGAGGTCCTCGGCCTCGAAGATGGCCACCAGCGATGCGTAGAGCAGCTTCATCTTCTCCCAGAAGGTGAGCGAACGCCACGTGCGGGCCAGGGTCACCTGGACGTTCCTGTCCACGAGGACCACCTCGATGCCGTTCGCCTCCGCCTCTTCGATGGCCGCCCTCATCTCGTCGCCGGGTCTCACGCCGAGCTTCTCGCCGATGCGACGCTGGAAGGAGGACATGACGAGATTGGCCATGAGGAAGGCAGCCTTCTTCTCCTTGATGACCTTGAAGATATCCATGTTCTGCCACATCCCCGGGTTCTTCATGACATCGTAGCGGGCCTGGCAGAGCTCCACGGCCACGGCATCGGGCCTGACCTCCCGGATGGTCGAACGGACCTCCTCCACGGAGGTCTTCGAAACATGGGCGGTGCCCACCATGATGATCTCTTTCTCACCCAGGCGAATGGTCTCTGTCGGCATGGTCTCCTGCTCTCTTTTCGTATCCGCGGAGTCTTCTCGGCATTATCCGCCGCGATGGTTAATGGGGTCCGGCATCGGCACCCTCCCGCCCTGAGGCGGCAAGCATGAGGTAGGCATCGATGAAGGGGGTGATATCGCCGTCGAGCACGGCGTTCACGTTGCCCACTTCCAGGTTGGTCCGGTGGTCCTTGACGAGCTGGTAGGGCTGCAGGACATAGGAGCGGATCTGGGAGCCCCAGGTGATCTCCTTCTTGCCCTTGCTGAACTCGTTCAGGCGCTCCTTCTGCTTTACCTCCTCCAGCTCGTAGAGCTTGGAGGCCAGGAGCTTCATGGCAAATGCCTTGTTCTTGTGCTGGGACCGCTCGTTCTGGCACTGGACCACGATCCCGGTCGGGATGTGCGTTATGCGCACCGCGGAGTCGGTCTTGTTCACGTGCTGGCCGCCGTGGCCCGAGGCCCGGTAGGTATCGATCCTGAGGTCCTTCTCGTCGATGGCGATGTCGATGTTCTGGTCCACCTCGGGCGTGGTGAGCACTGATGCAAAGGAGGTGTGCCTGCGCTTGTTGGCGTCATAGGGGGAGATGCGGACCAGCCGGTGCACCCCGGTCTCCCCCTTGAGGTAACCGAAGGCCCACTGCCCCGAGACCTCCACCGTGGCGTGCTTGATGCCGGCCTCCTCGTCGGACGAGATATCGATGATGCGGGAGGAGTACCCGTTCATCTCGGCCCACCTCAGGTACATGCGCAGGAGCATTTCCGCCCAGTCCTGAGCCTCGAGCCCCCCGGCACCCGCATGGATCTCGACGAAGGCTCCCTTGGCGTCGTCTCTTCCCGAGAGCACGTGGGCCTTCTCGATGTCGTGGATGTGGCTCTCGAGACCGTCGACCGTCGATTCGATGTCGGAGGCCACCGACTGCTCGTCCTCCCTGGCCAGATCGAGAAATACCTGGAGGTCGTCCCAGAGGGTCGAGACGATCTTCCACTGGGAGAGGATTGCCGATATCCTGGATTTTTCCGACTGGAGGTCCCTGGTTCTGCCCTTGTCCTTCCAGACATCGGGCGTGCCCAGGAGCGCATCTATCTCGGAGAGCCTCTTTTCGCGCGCGGGGATCTCAAAGATACCCCCTCATGGCGCCAAGCCGCTCGCCAATGGATGTTATCTGCTGCTGGAGGTCTGCTATCATGCGCCTGTGGCTTTATCACCGAGTCTGCGCAATGTCAATGCTGCAATAATGGACAGCACGGCCCACAGGACCGGGATCAGGGGGCCGAACCGGACATAGAAGCTGACCTCATCGATCCTGGCTATCCGCTGGACGACCATGCCTTCCTCGAGCAGCCCGATCCGCTGCACGACCCTCCCGTAGGGGTCCACCACGGCCGATATCCCGTGATTCACGGCCCGCACGAGCCACCGCCTCGTTTCGATGGACCTGAAGCAGGCCTGTTGGAGGTGCTGCTCGGGTGTCGACCATGTCTTGAACCACGCATCGTTGGACATGTTCACGATGAGCCTGGCCCCCTTGCCGCAGAGCTCCCGGGAGAGCGCGGGGAAGATGCTCTCGAAACAGATGAGCACGCCGATGTCTTCAATCGGCTCGAGGTCTGTCCCGGCGCTGAAATCGCCCACCTCGGCAGTGAGCCCTTTGAAGTGATTCCTCAGCAGAGAGGCGAGAGGAAGGTATTCACCGAAGGGGACGAGGTGAACCTTGTCGTAGTATCCCAGAATCTTCGCATCCCGCAGCAGGTAGGCGCGGTTGTAGAAGAGTTCATCCTCATAGGCCGGACTGCCGACCAGAAAGTCCACGCGGTTCCCCCGGCTCAGCTCCAGGACGCGCATGGTCGGGGGCCAGTGCCTGAAGAGGTAGAAGGTACAGGCCGTCTCTGGCCACACCACCAGCTCGGCACCCTGATCCATGGCCTCCCTGGACAGGGAGAGGTAGGTGTCGAGCACGGCGTTGACCGTCTCGGGCCTCCACTTCTGGTCCTGGGGCACATTGGCCTGGACCGCGGCGGCATTCACGGGGACCCCGTCAAAGGTGCCGGTCTGCATTCGCCAGGCGCCGAAGACTGTACAGGCAGCCACCAGTATCACCGTGCAGGCAAGCGGTGCATACCTCCTCCTGAGCGCCTGATAGACGGCAACGTTTCCGCACATGACTATGGCGCTGATGAGAAAGACCCCCCCCAGCTCAGCAGTCTGGGCAAGGACTGTGAAGGGAAGCTGGGTGTGGCCGAGCAGGGCCCAGGGGAAACCCGAGAAGACCGCGTATGACCTGAACAGTTCCAGGCCGGTCCATATGCCGGCCAGGATGAAGACGGCGCACCTCGATGAGCCGAATCGGGATGCCGCCCATGAAAAGGCCCCGAAATAGATCGCAAGATAGGTCAAAAGGACCGTCAGCAGGAGGATCGCGGTGAACAGGTCCATGCCGCCGTAGGTGTTCATGACCAGGGCGATCCAGTAGAGAACGCCGGCCCACGCAACGAAACCCGCGATCAGGCCCGAGAGGATGGCCTGGCGGGTGGTCGTCCGCTCCACCCCCAGCAGGAGAGGCACGGCAAAGACCCATGCCAGGGGCCATACATCGAAGGAGGGGAATGCCAGGAAATAGAGAACGCCGGAAATGATCGGGAAAAGAATCCGCCTCACGCGTTTTCTTTCAGGGCCGGCGCGTGAACCACGAGCCTGCTTATCCTGCGCTTGTCCGCCCCGGCGATCTCGAAGACGA
>DAOPXM010000071.1:0-5630 GCA_035352355.1 Deltaproteobacteria bacterium
TGGAAATCAACTCCCTGTCAGGCTTCACCGATGACTGAATTGTGCAAAGGTCTCGATATCAGGAAGCGAGGACAGGGAAGAAGCAAGCAGGTGATCATCAAGGAAGGGGATTCGAAAAGAGGGACAGCCTTGGGCCTTCTCTCTTCCCCCTCGAGCCGGCTTGCCTGTATTATGATTGACAGTACCCGGGCTATTTAGTATCAGGTCTCATGCAAACCGCTGAATCTTCTGTATCAACGGGGAGCGGGGGACCCGATCATCAGGGGCGCATCGCTTGAAGAAGCGTAGGGCACACTCTTCGGCCCGAGCCCGGCAGCTAACCCCGCAGGCGACGAGGAGGTGGACCTTCCGGGATCCGGAGGCTGGCCTCTGGATACTTTATTGAGGGTCGAGGATGCAGGGTTCAGAACCAGCGCAGTCTGTACCGTCAGAACCTTCCAACGGGCACCAGCCCGTTGCCCCCCAGGCCTGGAACCTGGGGCTCATACTGGGGTCGCTGGGGGTGGTGTTCGGGGACATCGGCACGAGCCCCATGTACGCCATCCGCCAGTGCTTCTCGGGCAGCCACGCCATCCCGGTGTCCCAGGGCAACGTCCTCGGCATTATTTCCCTGATCTTCTGGACCATCATCGTGGTGGTGTGCTTCAAGTACATGACCTTCCTGCTCAAGGCGGACAACAAGGGGGAAGGAGGCGTCTTCGCCCTGCTGGCCCTGTTGAAGGGGGTCAACGGCTCCCGGACGAGCCGGGTGTACTCCTCGGTCGTGCTGGCGTCAATCTTCGGTGCCGCTCTCCTCTACGGAGACGGGATCATCACCCCGTCCATCTCGGTGCTGTCCGCGGTGGAGGGCCTCGGTATTGCCACGAAAGCGCTCAACCCTCTGGTGGTGCCGCTCACCTGCCTCATCCTCTTCTCGCTCTTCTTCGTGCAGCGCATCGGCACCCACGGGGTGGCCAGGGTGTTCGGCCCGGTCATGCTCGTGTGGTTCATCACCCTGGCAGCACTGGGGGTCAACCAGGTGGTACAGAACCCCCAGATCCTTCAGGCCGTCAACCCCCTGTACATCTATGATTTCTTCGCGGCGCACAAGATCCACGGGTTCATCATCCTGGGCTCGGTGGTGCTCGTCATCACCGGGTGCGAGGACCTCTACCTCGACCTCGGCCACTTCGGCCGCAGGGCCATGCGGGTGTCGTGGTTCTCCATTGTCTTCCCTGCGCTGCTGCTGAACTACATGGGCCAGGGCGCGCTCCTCCTCGGGAACCCGGAGGCGGCTTTCAATCCCTTCTACGAGCTCGTGCCCAGGGCGCTGCTCTATCCCATGGTAGGCCTGTCCACCGTGGCTGCGGTCATCGCCTCCCAGGCGCTCATCTCCGGGATCTTCTCCCTGACCCAACAGGCGGTCCAGCTGGGCTACTGCCCCCGCATCCGCATCATCCACACCTCGTCTGAGACCAGGGGCCAGATCTACATCCCCATCGTGAACAACGCGCTCATGGTCGCCTGCATCGGCGTGGTGCTGGCGTTCCAGAGCTCCAGCGGCCTGGCCGGTGCCTACGGCATCGCGGTCGCCGGTGCCATGACCATCACCACCGTCAGCTACTTCTTCGTCATCACCCGGGTCTGGAAGTGGTCTTTCTGGAAGGCGCTGCCCCTGTTCGCCGTCTTCCTGGCCTTTGACCTGTCCTACTTCTCCTCGACCCTGCTCAAGTTCTTCCAGGGCGGGTGGTTCCCCCTGGCCGTGGCGGCCTTGGTCTTTGTATCCATGACCACCTGGAAGGAGGGCAGGTACCAGCTTGCCAAGAAGCTCATGCAGAGCCGCTTCCCCATCGACCTCTTCCTCGAGGACCTCAAGCAGCACCCCCTGCACCGGGTCAAGGGTACGGCCGTGTTCCTCACCGTGTCGCCCGAGGGCACGCCCCCTGCGCTCCTGCACCACGTGAAGCACAATCACGTGCTCCACGAGAAGGTCATCCTCTTCACCATGACGACGGTCGACACGCCCACGGTCCCGGACAGGCAGAGGCTCACCGGCGAGGACCTGGGACAGGGGTTCTACCGGCTCATCAGCAGGTTCGGGTACATGGAGAAGCCGGACGTGCCCAAGGTCATGGCCATGGCCTCCAGGCTCGGGCTCAAGACCGACCCGGCCGTCACCACCTACTACATGGGCAGGGAGACCCTGCTCACCTCCGGGCACACCAAGATGAGCGCGTGGCGCAAGGGGCTCTTCTCCTTCATGGCGAGAAACGCCCAGAGCCCCATGGCGTATTTCGGGATGCCGCCGAACCGGGTCATCGAGATCGGGGCGCAGATAGAATTGTAGGGTTACGAGGGCTCGGGCAAGGAAGAAGATCGGGGATCGGCAGGCGGGCGGGTGAGCGCACGTCGGGGCACGATGCGGCTTGTATCGGGGTCGATCCCGATTATTTCTTTTCGACCCCGATACCGACCCCGAGGGCGGAGTGGTGCATCGGGAGCTCACCCGTTTTTTTTTGCCACAGGGAGAAACAAACAGCCTTGGGGGGGATCAGAGCCCGAGGAAGGTCAACACGTCGAGCAGGGAGGGGAAGACCCGGTGGGCCATGGCCCTGACCTCATCGGAGGGCGGGACCAGGTCCGGGACCATGATGGGGACGGCGCCGGCCGCGTGGGCGCCCCTGATCCCCGGTTCGGAGTCTTCCAGCACGACGCATTCCCCCGGGGGCACGACGAGCCTGCGGCATGCCTCAAGGAAGAGATCGGGCGCGGGCTTCCCCCGGCTCACCTCGTCGCCGCCCACCACGGCCCTGAACCTCGAACTCAGACCTGCCCGTCTCAGCCGGTCGAAGACGACGTCGCGGAAGGTGGAGCTCGCCACGGCCACGGGGATCCTCGCGGACTCCAGCGCGTCCAGCAGCTCCAGGAGGCCCGGCTTGATCGGCACCCCCTGCCTTTCAAAGGCCTCTTCCAGGAGGGAGCGGACGCGTACCGACAGGGCGTCGATCGGCAGGTCCGGGCCGTAGGCCCCGAGGAGGATCTCCCGGACCGCAGGCCGCGTCCTGCCCACCATGCGGAAGAACACACTCTCGTCGAGGGCATGCCCCGACTCCGCCAGGGCGAGCTCCCAGGCGCGGCGGGCCATGGGCTCGGTGTCGAACATGAGCCCGTCCATGTCGAAGACGACGGCTGAGAAGGGGATCCTCATGGTGCAGGGGATCTCTGCCCGGAGGCGCTCACCGGATTCGTCCACGAGCAGGGCAGGCCCGTCAGGCACTTGCCGCACACGTCGGCCGTGCCGAGGTCCCTGTAAAGCTCCTCGTTCCTCCTGCACACCGCGTAGCACCTGGCCCGGTCGAAGCCGTCGGGGGTCAGGGCGTCCCCCACGCAGCGTTCCACGCAGCGCAGGCACTTCAGGCCCGCCCGGTGCAGGCAGCTCTCGGGGGCCGGCCTGGAGTCCCCTTCCAGGGGCAGGGAGGTCACGAAGCTCCCGAACCTCCCGCAGCAGCCTTTTTCCGTGATGAGCATGTTGTTGACGCCGAACCTGCCGAGCCCGGCCACAAAGGCTATGTGGCGGTGGGACCAGGCGCTGATGAGCCGGACAGGGTCGAAGTTGTGGGTTGCCGGGGTGAGGGCGGTCTCGAAGCCCTGGGCCTCGATGAGCGCTGCCAGGCGCGCGTTCACGGCCGCGATGAGGGCGTTCGTCTCGACGTAGGCCCTGGCCCATTCCCGGGAGGCCTGCTCTCCGCGCACGTTGCTCCTGGCCACGGACCTGCCGAAGGGGATGAAGAAGGCCACCACGGCCTTTGCCCCCGGGAGGAGGTCTTCCGGAAGGAGGTGGTCCTCCGAGACCGCGGCCTTGAGCTCCCGGAAAAGCGGGTCGTTCGCGTCGGCAAAGCCCACCAGGGGCTCTCCCCACGGCGTCGCGCAGAGGCCGTCCCCCCGGTGCCGGGCAACGAAGGAGCGGATCTCCCTGCGCACGGCTTCCCTGTCCATGGTCACCCCTCCCTTCCGGGGCCGCTGCCTGCCACCAGCTTCCTGCCCATGAGCCGGGCCTTTTCCATGGTGCCTCTCGAGAGCCTCTGGTGCCGCTCCCGGGCGGCCAGCCCCACGGCGATGACACCCACGGTACGTGCGCCCAGAAGGTACGCCGCGGTCTTCAGGAGCCCGGCGATGTTCGTCCGCAGGCGGACGAGCAGGGCAGGGGCGGCGGAAGAGACCACGATCACCGCCGCCTTCGTCTTCCTGGGGTTCCTCGCCTTCGGGCTCCACCGTCCCCACGGCCACCAGGCGTACACCGTCAGCCGCTCGATGAAGCGCTTCATGACCGCGGTCACGGTGCCGAAGTTCATGGGCGAGGCAAGCACCAGGGCGTCGGCGGACTCGAGTTCGTCCAGGATGGCCGCCATGTCGTCGTCGCACGGGCATGTGCCCCGGGCAGGGCCCGGGTCCTGGGTGCACTGCCTGCAGTTCCTGCAGAACTCGATGTGCCTGTCCATGAGGAAGACCTTTGGGGTCTCGGCGCCCTGTCCGCGTGCGGAGGCGAGGATCTCGTCCACGACCCTGTCCACGACGCCGCCCGTGCGGTAGCTCCCCACGACAGCCACGACCTTCATGCGCCCACCGTTCCCGTAAAGCCGCTCAAGCCTTTTTGCAGCCCTCGCCGTGCAGGCGCAGCCACTCCTCGATGTCCCTGTTGCCCACGCAGCTCGCCGCCTCTTTGCACCAGGCAAGACAGGTGCTGCCGACGCGCGCGCTGGCGTTCCTGGTCCCGCAGGCCTGGCAGACGAGGAACACGTCGTCCTTCCAGAACTCCATTCCGGCCCCGCAGGAGGTGCACGCCTGCTCGCTGATGTCTCCGGGTTTGAAATGCGCCGGGTCCATGCCCGGGCAGCGCTTTCTCATGAACCACCTCTTCAGTAGTGGAATATAGCGTCCTCGACCCGGCCCTTCTCCGCGACGGAAACGCCCTCCATCCTCAGCAGGGCAGCCTTCATGGCGAGGCCTCCCTGGAATCCGCCCAGCATGCCGTCGGACCGGACGGAGCGGTGGCAGGGCACGATGATGGGGAAGGGGTTGGTGGCCAGGGCGGTGCCCACGGCCCGGGCGCCGGACGGGATGCCCAGGTGGGACGCGATCCGGCCGTAGGTGCTCACGCTCCCCCGGGGTATGGCGTGCTCCGCCTCGAGCACCCTGCGCTGGAACGCGCTTGCGAGGTCCATCCGGACGACGTCGAGGGAAAAGCGGATGTCGCCTCCCTCGAGGAAGGCGCCAATGAGGTCCGCGACCGCGTCGATCTCGGGGCATGACGCTTCCGCGATGCCGGGAAAGAGCGGGCGGACGAGCCCGTCGGCCGCTGCGCCGGGTCGCGAGAGCAGCACGCGCATGACGAAGGGCCTTCCCCCGTGGACCGACCAGAGGATGGCCACCGGCCCGAACGGGCTCCTGCGGGAGCACGCGAACGGCCTCTCCTCCCGGGCGTCCCCGACGGGCCTGGTGCAGGGTGCGTTTGTCCCGGGGCCCGCTTTCATGGCCAGGCCGCCCCTTCCGCCGCCAGGGCAAGGGACTGTTCGATGTGCCCGTCAGCGGCCTTCTCGATCATCTTGAGCACGCGCCACGACGCGCCTGTCTGGTTGTCGCTGCCGAACTGC
>DAOPXM010000072.1:0-4465 GCA_035352355.1 Deltaproteobacteria bacterium
CGTCCACCACCTTGTTGGCCGCGGCGTCGCTGTGGCCCACGCCGTCGCGGGTGCCACCCAGGTCGTTCACCACGATCTTGGCTCCCCGCTTTGCGAGCTCCAGGGCATGCTGCCTGCCCAGCCCCGCACCGGCCCCCGTCACAATCGCAACCCTACCGGTCAAATCGATCTTTGCCATGTCTTGCTCTCCTCCTTCATATGTGCGTACGTCAGCCCTTCTTCGGCAGCGCCGCATCGAAGTTTCCCGTGATCTTCACGTCGCCGGTCTCGTCTGCGGCCGTCACCTCGCAGGTGATGAGGTTCTCCCCGCCGACGCTTTTTTTATCCGTTACCTTCCCCGTGATGGTTATGGTGTTGCCCTGCCTGGTCATGCCGGCGAACCGCACCCCGAAGCGCTTCAGGTACTTCTTGGGGATCCACCCCGTGATGGCCTGCCCCACAAAGCCCATGACGAGCATGCCGTGGGAGATGGCACCGGTGGGCATGCCGACCGCCTTGGCGAAGTCGTCGTCCGTGTGGAGCGGGTTGAAGTCGCCCGAGGCACCTGCATAGATGACATGCTGGAGCTTCTGCATGGGACCCTTGACGAGCTGGGGCATCTGTGTCCCCACCTGTATATCATCAAAATAGATTTCGTGCGCCATGGTTGTCCTCCTACTTCCGTTCCACGAGCAGCGATCGCGCCCTGGCGACCTTCTCGTTCCGCTGGTTGGTGTAGAGCAGCTCCACGGTCACCATGTCCATCTTCCTGCCCGACTTGCTCGTCTTCTCCTCGATGGCCGCGATCTTCGGCGTGGCGGTTATGACGTCGCCGGGGTAGATCTCCTGATAGTACTCGTATTCCTCCTCGCCGTGGAGCACCATCATGAAGTTGATGGCCAGGTCCGTGATCACGAAGGGCATGGAGGTCGACCACATCATGGGCACGGTGAGGAACGTGGCAGGCGCCGGCGTGTCCTTGTACCCTTCCTTTATCGCGGCCTCCCTGTCCTGGAATATGGGATTCGGGTCGCCGATGGCCTTGGCCAGCTCCCTGATCTTTCCCCGTTCCACCTCCCAGACGATGGGGGCGTACTCTTTTCCGACCTTTGAATGATCCGCCATGGTTACACCTCCCTTCAGTCCCCGTACCGGCCGATGATGGCGATACTGCAGACATTGAGCATGGGGAATCCGCCGAGGTTGTGGGTGAGCCCGTACCTCGGATTCATTATCTGCCTCTCTCCGGCCCTGCCCAGGAGCTGGAGGTACATCTCATAGAGCATCCTCAAGCCCGACGCGCCGATAGGGTGGCCGAAGCACTTGAGTCCGCCGTCCACCTGGCAGGGGACCTTGCCGTCTCGGTTGAAGAAGCCATCCATGATGTCCTTCGGCGCCTTGCCGCGCTCCGAGATGTGCAGGTCTTCCATGGTGACGAGCTCGGTGATGGAGAAGCAGTCGTGCACTTCCATCATGCTGATCTCTTTCCGGGGATCCTTGATTCCCGCCTCATCATAGGCCTCCTTGCTGGCCTTGGTGGTGGTGACGAAGTGGGCACCGTCCCAGTTGCTGTATGCCAGCTCGGTGCCGTTACTCAGCGCCAGCTGGAGGGCCTTGACCGAGATGATGTCCTTCTTGCCAAGGGATCTGGCGATCTCGGGCGTGGTCACGATGGCACAGGCCGCACCGTCGCTGACCCCGCAGCAGTCGAAAAGCCCCAGGGGGAAGGCGATCATGGGCGCCATGAGCACCTGCTCCTCGGTGACCGGCCGCCTCAGGTGCGCCTTCGGGTTGAGCGCCCCGTTGGCGTGGCTCTTCACCGAGACATGGGCCATGGCCTTCTTCACCTCCTGGATGTCCAGGCCGTACCTGGCCGCATAGCTCGTGGCCAGCATGGCGAATCCTCCCGGGGCCGTCAGGTTCGGGAACCACAGCGAGTTCGTGATCCCCATGGCCGAGCTGAACTCGGGCAGGCCGCCGTAACCGATGTCCTTGAGTTTCTCCACGCCCAGGGCCAGGGCGATGTCGCAGGCCCCGGACGCCACGGCGTAGACCGCTCCCCTGAACGACTCGGTGCCGCTGGCGCAGAAGTTTTCCACCCGCGTGACCGCGATGTTGGGCAGACGCAGCGTGGTGGAGGCCGCCAGGGCGCTCTTTCCGATGTTGACCTCGTCGAAGCACACACCCAGCCACGCCGCCTGGATCTCCTTCTTCTCAATCCCGGCATCCGCGACGCACTCGGTAAAGGCCTCCACCAGGAGGTCTTCCGCGCTGTCGTTCCACCGTTCCCCGAACTTGGAACATCCCATGCCTATGATGGCTACCTTATCTCGTATTCCGCTTGCCATTGCTCACCTCCTCACCCTTGGACCTGGGGCACGGCCTTCCAGAAATACCCCGTGAACCCCCGCATCGTATCGTGGGAGCGCCGCCGGAAGGTCATCCTGATGGGCATGCCCACCTTGACCTGGTTCACGTCGCAGTCGGTGAAATCCAGGAAGGCCCTGCCGCCGCCCGTGAAGGAAACGAGCCCGTACACCGCGGGCGGGTCCACCGAGGGCGAGAGGAGGTCTCCGGTGAAGGCCTCCACCCTGCCGGGTTTGTCGGCGAACTCATAGTCCTCGAACTGCCCCGTGCTCTGGCAGTCCGGGTTTACGCAGACCGGCATGGGCGGGAACTGGGCCGTGCCGCACGTGGTGCACTTGAGCCCGGTGAAGCCCAGGATCATCTTGCGTTTCCTCCACAAGGCGCTCAGCGACGAGTTGGGATTCGCCTCGCCCCTGATGCCGAGGTCCGCGGTGATGAGGTCGCGGAACTTGGTGAACTTGAGATAGTTGGTGAAGTCCACCTTGGCCGCGAGGTAGCCGGAGATGCCCGTGGAGGGCTTGAACTTCCTGATCTTGTCCGTGGCCTCGAAGCACAGCACGTCGCAACCCTGGCCGAAGCCCGCCAGCAGGATCTTCTCTCCCGGGTTCGCCTGTTCCAGCGCGGCGGCGAACATGACCAGCGGGTGGGCCGTGCCGGTGTCGCCGCAGATGCCGTGGAGGTTGTCCTGGAGCCTGGCCGGGTCGATGCCCATACCCTTGGCGATGGACTTGTGGGTGCCGGTGAAGTAGCACGGGTAGATGACCTTACTGATGTCGGCCATGCTCATGGAGTATTTCCCGAGGAACCCGGCTATGGCCTGAGGGATGATCTTGCCGTATCCCTCGTCCCTGACCCAGCGCTCCTCCCAGCCGTAGTCGAACTCCTTGCCGTAGCCCTTGTAGTGGTCGATGAAGTCGCAGCTGATGGAATGGGCGCCCTTGAACTCGGCGATCACGTCCTCGCTGCCGAAAAGCAGGGCCGCGGCGCCGTCGCCGTAGAACATCTCGAACATGGTGGCCATCTTGGTGCGCCTCTGGTCGGAGGCCACCACGAGCACGCTGTTCTTCTCCCCGGACTTGACCGCCTCGATGGCCGCCATGGAGGCGGTGGTGCCCGCCTTCATGCAGGCGCTGAAGTCAGCCGCACTGAGGCCCTCTTCCCTGACGTTCAGGGCCGCCGCAACGATCCCCGCATTCAACCTGTCTGCAAAGGGCAGGGTCGTTGAGGCGAGGTAAACCCCGTCCACCTTTTTCCTGTCCTTGCCCGCCATGCAGTCATAGGCCGCCGCTACGGCCATGCTGACAGCATCCTCGTCCCAGTTGGCAATGGCCTTCTCGCCGCCGGCCACCGCCATGATCACCGGGAAGTACCACGCCATGTTCTGGATAATGGTCATGCGGCTTATCCGGTAGCGCGGTATGTACCCTCCATATGCAGTGATGCCAACCATACCTTCAGTTCCCCCTTTCATGAAATCTTACACTCCGCCGATGATTCCCTTTGATTTCAGATCCGCAATGTCATCCCCGGTCATGCCGAGGGATTTCAGCACCTCCGCCGTGTCCTGCCCCAGGGCCGGTCCGGCCCTGTCGTAGGCAGGCTCGTAATCCGAGAACTTGATGGGTGCGGCCACCTGTCTGATAGGCGTCCCGTCGGGTCCTGGCACCTCCACCACGATCCCCCGCGCCTTCGCATGGGGGCTCGAGGTCGCCTCCAGGACACCCAGCACCGGCTCCACGCAGGCATCGACCGTGCTGAACACCTGCTCCCAGTGGGCGAGGTCCTGTGAACGGATGACCTCCCTGACCCTGTCCTTCAGCTCGCCGTTGATGTCGGGCTCCAGGAGCCTGGCGATGTAGCGGCCGAGGCCCAGGGTCTGCAGGAATGCGCTCAGGAACTGCGGCTCCAGGCCCCCGAAGGAGAGATGGCGGCCGTCTTTGGTCTCGTAGAATCCGTACAGGGACCCGCCGTTGAGGATCTCGGTCTCGTAGGCCGGCTCGGCCCCGCCCACCAGGCATCCCAGCGCGCTCACCACATGGTAAGGGAACATGCCGTCGGTCATGGACACGTCGATGTACTGGCCCCTGCCCGTCTTCATCCTGCCGATGACGGCGGCCAG
>DAOPXM010000073.1:0-3655 GCA_035352355.1 Deltaproteobacteria bacterium
GGGAACGGATCAATGTCTGACAGCAGCCAGCGTACATGGCTTTTCTACCTCGATGACATGATCGACTTTGCCGGAAGGGTGCTGTCCTATACCAACGGGCTCGATCAGCCCGATTTCGTTGCCAGCGGAATCACCTATGACGCAACGCTGCGCAACCTGGAGCTGATCGGCGAAGCCGCAGCCCACATCCCGGACGAGGTCCGGGCCGCCCATCCCGAAATCCCCTGGCGGATGATCATCGCCACCCGCAACCGCCTTATTCATGGCTACCTTGGTATCGACCACGATACACTCTGGAGTATCATCCGAGACGACGTGCCCGAGTTGATGCCGCTCTTGCGGGCGATGAAGAGCGAAGCCCCGTTATGAAGCCCGGCAATGTCGAAATCGTGGACCCCGCCTCCGCCGTATCTGACAAGCACTATTAGGAAGCTTACGCAGGCAATGCATTCATTATCCTGCAAGGGGATCCATTCCATGCCTTACCCGAACGCGCCGAGCACATCACAGTGGAGACGTCTTCTTGACAGCACCCTGAAGATCAGAGACCTCAAGCCCTGGACATGGATGGATGAGGCCGACATTTTCGGCATTCAACACCCCCTGACTGGTGAGCTCAATCTCGTGAGCATCATGGGTGCTCCGGTGGAATATCATGCGGTGAATGTCTATCGGGGCGTACAGGGGATCACCGGGTTCCTCGATTGATCGAGCGCCTCCGGCTGGAAAGCGGCCAGGCATGGCTGTGCCGCCGAGGTCGGTATCCATATCCGGCATGGCTGGAATCCTGGTGGTATTATTTCAAAGGCGAAGCCTGGAGATTACTTCTCCGCCTCATCGGCAACGGGCTGGTCGGCACCCTGGAGGAGCCGCGCAAGGGCATCGACCTTGTCCTCCAGCTTGTCGATCATGACCTGCTGCTTGTACACCACGTCATTGAGCTTCTGGATCGTGTCTTCATGATAGGCCACCATGGTTTCCAGTGCTGTGAATCTCTTCTCACTCATACGTCCCCCACGAGTGTCCTCTCACTTTCTCGCTCTACCCGTCTGGTACCAATATAGGGATCTGCAGCCCAGAAGCAACCGCCGTCAGGTGAGATCTTCATGGAGGCCCTTGAGGCCTGCATCCGGTGACCGGGCTCGCGAATCCTATTATTATGTTGATAAAGGCGCCTTCCTGTGGTGCTCTACGTGGTGATGCCGTGGCTTTCCCTTTCACTCATGGCCGCGCTCGCCTCGGCGACGGCCGATGCGCTGCTCAAGAGGCACTTCGCGTACCTGAGCCCCTACGGGATGGGTGCACTCAGGCTCGCCTACACCCTGCCCTGGCTGGCAGCGGCCCTGTTCTTCATCCCGTGGCCCGCCGTGGACCGCACGTTCTTCACGGCCATCGCCTGCGGGCTCCCCCTGGAGATCCTGGCCCTGCTCTGCTACATGAAGGCCATCAAGGTCTCGCCGCTTTCCCTGACCCTGCCCTTTCTGGCCTTCACCCCGGCGTTTCTCGTCATATCCGGTTACCTCATCCTCCACGAGACGCTCACCTGGCAGGGCATGCTCGGCATCGCGCTCATCGTCGCGGGGTCCTACTGCCTGAACTTCTCCGAGACGAAAACGGGCCTGCTCGCCCCCTTCGCATCCATACTCAGGGAGCCGGGCTCGCGGCTCATGCTGGTGGTCGCGGCTATCTACTCCGTCACGTCGGCCATCGGCAAGCTCGGGGTGCTCCACTCGAGCCCCGCATTCTTCGGCATCGTCTATTTCTGCTGCCTCGGCACGCTCATGATCATCTTCATGCCCCTGGTCGGCGGGCTTCCGGTGCGCAGCATCGGCACGAAACCCCTGGCAGGGCTTGCAGTGGGAGCCGTCTATGCGGTCATGGTGTTCAGCCACATGGCGGCGATCTCCATGGTGCAGGCCGCCTACATGATCGCGGTGAAGCGGACGAGCCTCCTCATGGGCGTTCTCTACGGTGCGTTTCTGTTCAGGGAGGAGCGTATCGGCGAGCGCTTCTTCGGCGCAGCCGTCATGCTGTGCGGGGTCTTCCTGATCGGTTTGTCGGGGTAGAATGCTCCCTCGTGGCGTGGGGCACGCGGATACCCGTGGCGCTCAGTCCCCCTCGATGACCACGACGGAGTTCTCGCTGTCCCCGTAAGGGTTCCCCACGTACCTGTCCGCGCAGTCGTCGTTCTCCCAGGAGCACCCGTCGATGAGGTAGCGGAACTGGTATTCCCGTCCCTTCTCGAGGTTTATGGTGAGGTTGAAGGATCCGTCCTTGTGGAGCTTCATGGGGTGGGAGCCGGCATCCCAGCCGTTGAAGTCGCCCACGAGATAGACGGAGCCTGCATCGCGAGACATATCCCTGGAGAGCGTGAAGGTGACCTTGCACTCGGGTTTGGTTTTCAGGTACTGCTTCTTAATGCTCATCCTTTCCTCCTTGCGTGAACAAGCCCCTGCGATCAGGGCCTTTCATTCATTAATACCAGCGGACCTGATCGAGTCAATACCTCCAAACCGACCTCGTATCAATGAGAAATGTTCAATGGGTCTCAGATCCTTCCACCGTCGCCGGGGGCCTTTGTCCTGCGGGCCGCCAGTACCGCCACGCAGCGTTCCTTCAGGAGATACCTCCTGCCGCTGACGCGGGGGGCCGTTTCGGGAAGGCGGCAGTCTTCGCCGGCCGGCAGAGAGGTGTCGATGACCCGGTGCCAGGCACACCCCTTCCCGGGTGCGGGCAGCTCGAAGGCCAGGGGCTCCCAGTAGGCGCTGATCATGAAGAAGATGTGTTCCCGCTGGTGGTCCGCCTCGAGCTCGCAGGCGATGCTGTGCGAATCGTCCCCCATGTCCGGCTTTCCGAGGCGCACGCCGTGCCACTGGATGCGCACGTTCGTGTCCGTGTAGGGCTGCCGGGGTATGTGCCTGAGGTTGAAGACCGAGCAGGTACGGGAGAACCTGATGAGACCCTGGACGAACCCCAGGAGGTCCTTGTGCCGGCGGATCGCGTCCCAGTCGAACCAGGCCAGCTCGTTGTCCTGGCAGTAGGCGTTGTTGTTGCCGTGCTGGGTCCTGCGCACCTCGTCGCCCATGGGGATCATGGGGGTCCCCTGGGAGATGAACAGGATGGCGAGGAAGTTCTTGATCTGTCTGATTCTGAGGGTCTCCACGGCCCTCCTGTCCGTCGGGCCTTCCACGCCGCAGTTCCAGCTGAAGTTGTACTCGTTCCCGTCCAGGTTCTCCTCACCGTTGAGCTCGTTGTGCTTGGTGTTGTAGGACACGAGGTCGTTCAGGGTGAACCCGTCGTGGCAGGTGACGAAGTTGATGCTGCGGTTCGTCTCGCGCTCCGGCTGCGGGTAGATGTCCGGGCTCCCGAGGAGACGGTTCGTGAACCGGAAGATTTCGGCCCGGTCACCCTTGACGAAGCGGCGGACATCGTCCCGGAACTGCCCGTTCCATTCGGCAAAGCGTTCACCGATGAAGGAGCCCACCTGGTAGAGACCGGCTGCGTCCCATGCCTCGGCGATGATCTTGGTGCCGGCCAGCACCGGATCGGACTCGATGGACCACAGGATGGGCGGGCGGTCCAGGGGCTCTCCATGCTCGCCGCGGGCCATGACCGAGGCCAGGTCGAACCGGAAGCCGTCCACGTGCATGTGCTC
>DAOPXM010000074.1:0-3504 GCA_035352355.1 Deltaproteobacteria bacterium
ACTAAATGAATGAGCCCTCAGTGCCTGCCCTTGCTCTGAGCAATTGGTGTGCCAGAAACCATAACAGCACATGACAGCGCTTAACTCAATGATAATATGGTTTATTATTTTGATTCCTCCCCGGCGTCATCTTCCCGGCATACGACAGCATTCAACGGAACGTTCAACCGGCGCAACGTTCCGTTGAACGCAAAACGAGAGAGCCCGTGACTTTACAGAGGCATTATGATATCAATAACATTAAGGATTAGCCATATTGATACAAGCCCGGAACAATGGCTCAAAATTCATTTTGATATAAGGTTCGACTATGAGAGAAATCGGTGCAATTGCGGCATACCTTATCGCGTGGTTGTTCTGCGAGGTGGTGATCGGCATCAAGAGCGGCTTCACCACGCTCATCATCTCTCTGCTCTTTGCCTTTGCCATCTATGCCCTGATCGCATATGCGGAGCACGAGGAAAGGGACGGCGACGCCTGAAGAGACACTTCGCACGGGAGAGCATTCGTCCAATGCAGCGTGAAGAGAAACCGTCTTTTCAGATGCCCAAAAGACGCTCAACCTCCTATATCAGGTATTCCATCTGGCTCACGGCGCTGACCGTCATCATACTCATCGTCTTCCTCGGCCTGACGGTCTATTACGTGCGTGAGCGGGCCATCGTGGAGCTGTTCAGCGCACAGCAGGCCTCCATCGCGGCGCAGCTTGCCTCTCGGACCGAGGAGGCCATCGCGAGGTGCGACCGGGGCATGCTCAGGCTCTCCCAGCAGCTCGCATCCGCGGGTACGCGCCCGGCAGACAGGCAGGAGCACGTCGAGGCCCTCTACCACGAGCTCCGCGAGATCGTGGTGTCCATCGTGGAGGTGGACCCTGACGACAACATCGTGAGCGGGTATCCGGAAGACGTGCTCGCCAGGCTCCGCGGTGTCCAGCTCAAGGACCGGGCGGTCTCCCACGCCATGAAAAAGCTCAATCAGCGGTACATTGGGGAGATCTCGGGCATCCGCGGCATCGAGTCATCCCCGGGCTCACCCGCCGCAGCCAAGACCATCGGCATAGGCCTTCCCATCCTCGGCTCCGAGGGGACGTACTCCGGCTCCGTCCTGGCCCTGCTCCAGCCCCAGCTCGTCCTGGAACGCATCCTCCCCAGGGACCGGACCTACATGAACGACTTCTGGCTCGTGGACGAGTCGGGCAAGGTGGTCTTCCACTCGAACAGGGATTTCTCCATCGATGACCTCACGGAGCTCACCCCCGAGAACGAGCAGGCCTTCCGGATGTTTTCCTTCCGGTCCGACCCGTACAACGAGATCACGGTCAAACAGAAGGGCGTGGACAAGAAGTGCATCATCGCCTACGCGCCCATCCGCATCGGCATATCCCAGTGGTGGTTCGTCCTCGTCACCCCCTACGACCAGATCCTCGCGCCCGTCCGCAGCGCGTCGTTCAACATCATCCTGGGCGCCTTCGGCCTCATCGCCGTGGTCATCATCACCACCGTGTCCATCGCTCGCTCCGACGTCAAGCGCCTGCGCCTCAAGGAGGAGCTCAAACTGCTCAGGGAGCGGGAGGAATGGCAGGGCAGGCTCCTCAGGGAAAAGATGACCGTGGACGGGATCATCGAAGGCTCCCCGGTGCCCATGTTCGTCATCGACAACGACCACAGGATCGTGCTGTGGAACCGCGCCTGCACCGACCTCACGGGGTACAGCTCCCGGGAGATGATCGGCACGGGCGACTACTACAAGCCCTTCTACGAGGAGAAGCGGCCCTTCCTGGCGGACTTCATCGTCGACGGCAACGTGCAGAGCTTCGGCGAGTTCTACGGGGAAGGCAAGGTGACGAGGTCCGAGTCCATCGAAGGAGCGTACGAGGCGGTGAAGCACTTCAGGAACCTCAGGGGCAAGGACCGCCACCTGCACTTCATGGCCGCCCCGATCTTCGACGAGAAAGGCTCCGTCATCGCGGCCATCGAGACCTTCCTGGACGTGACCAAGGAGGTGGAGCTCACCAGGGACCTCAAGGAGTACGCCGAGACCCTCCAGAACGAGCTGGAGGAGAACATCAGGCTCAGGCGGGAGGTGGAGGAGCTCTACAACTATCTCAGGAGCATCATCGACAACCTGCCGGACAAGATCTACGAGCTCAACCGGGACGGCATCATCAACTACGTCTCCCGGCACCTCGACAAGGGACTCCATCGCGAAGGAGACCCCCAGGGCAAGCACTTCACCGAATACGTGGCGCCCGAGCACAAGGACTATGTCATGTCGAAGTGGGAGGATGCCAAGAAGGGGATCTTTGAGCCCTACGAGCTGGAGCTGACCACCCGGAAGGGCAGGAGGCACCTGCTCATGACGCCGGGCCCGGTGAAGGGCACCGACCGGTTCGTCCTGGTGGAGCGCGACGTGACGGAGATGAAGGAGCTCGAGACCAAGTACTACGAGAGCCAGAAGCTCGCGGCCATCGGCCAGCTCTCCGCCGGCATCGCCCACGAGGTGAGGAACCCCCTGTCGTCCATCAAGATGAGCCTGCAGATCCTGGAAAAGCGCATGCAGCCCGAGGGCAACGACCTCAAGCGCTTCCGGATCGCCCAGCGGGAGGTGGAGCATCTCGAGAAGCTCGTGAGCGACGTGCTCATCTATGCGAAGCCGCTTACCCCCCAGATGGAGCCCTCGGACATGAGGTCCGTGGTGGAAGGCTCCCTGGCCATGGTGGAAAAGGCCCTCGACGAAAAGGAGATCGAGGTCCTGCGGGAGTTCCCCGAAGACCCGGGCATGGTGAGCGTGGACCAGGCCATGATGAGGCAGGCCCTCATCAACATCTTCCAGAATGCGGCGGAGGCCATGGACAAGGGGGGCAGGCTCCGCATCTCCCTGAAGAGCGACCCGGAGCACCTCATCCTCGAGGTGGAAGACAACGGCTGCGGCATCGACGAGGAGGACCGCCCCCACCTCTTCAACCCCTTCTTCACCAGGAAGAACTATGGCACAGGGCTGGGGCTGACCCAGGTGAAGAAGATCATCGACCAGCACGGCGGCGAGATCGCGATCAGGAGCAGGAAAGGCGAGGGCACCTGCTTCGTCATCACCCTGCCCCGGGATGCCCGGTAACAGGGTGCGATTCAATAGTGTACAGGTGAGTGACGATATAAAGGGCACAGGCCATGGCGAAGATACTCGTAATCGATGACGACAGCTCCATCCGGGAAACACTGGACCTCTACCTCACCGAAGAGGGGTACGAGGTCGAAACCGCGCCCACCGGCACGGACGGGCTCAACAAGTTCACCCAGAAATCCCCGGACGTGGTCATCCTCGACATCAGGCTGCCCGACGTCAACGGGTTCAGGATACTCGAAGACATCCGGGAGGAGGACGAAAACGCCAAGGTCATCATGATCACCGCGCACCACGACATGGAGTCCACCATCAAGGCCATGAAGGAAGGCGCCTTCGACTACATCCACAAGCCCGTGGACGTCAACGAGCTCGACATCGCCA
>DAOPXM010000075.1:0-3380 GCA_035352355.1 Deltaproteobacteria bacterium
CCTCGTGATCACCGGGGTTGCGGTCCGGATGGTACCTCAACGCAAGCTGGCGGTATGCCTTCTTGATTTCCTCGGGTGATGCTGATCGCGATATTCCCAGGATCTCGTAGTAATCCCGTTTCGTCATGACCTTTCGTGAAGCGTGACCTTACCCTCGGCGAGTTCGCGGAGCGCGGTGACCACGTACCGGTTGTCCTTGCGCCTGCTCAGCGCGATGGACCCCTTCATGAGCTGCTTGGTTCTCTTGGACGCGGCAACGGCCAGGGAAAAGCGATCGGGTACCTTTTCAAGACAGTCTTCAACGGTGACTCGTGCCATGGTTACCTTCCTGGGTTTTCAAGTGAGTGCCCTCATGCCATATTTACACGGGAACGTCAAGGGTTATCAGTATAGTGATGGGTCGCGGGACCCCCCTCGTTCCTTGTGTCAAAGAGGGGGATCTTTCCGTTCTCAGTCGTCGTAACTCCCTTTCCCCGTCTCCTTCTTCTCCAGCTTCCGGGCGTTCTCCGCGATTTTTTCAGGTGTCCATGCCGCTTGGTCTTCGATCCGCGTCGCCTTGGGACCCAGGTCATGGGATCCTTTCTCGAGGATCGCCTCGATGGCGAGGTCAGCGGTGTCCGCCGCATTGAACCACTTCACGAGCAGGTCGTAGACGAAGTCCTGAACACCCTTTGCCATCCGTTCGCGGACCTCTCTCGGCTGAGCCAGCAGCTTGTTCTCGAAGGGCAGGTTCAGGTTCTTGTAATCACCTGCCTTGAGCGACTTGCCCTGGGCATAGGACACCATCTCGGCCCAGAGTTCCTCGGTGACGCCGGCATCGGGGAGCTTGATGAAATTCTTCTGCTCGTCGAGGACCGCATTGCCGAACTCGTTGACCTTGACGCCCCAGGAGAGCATCTGCAGTGCCGTGGCGACGTTGGCCTTGGTGGTGCGGGTCTCGGCGGCGATACGCTTGAGCCGTTCGTAGTGGTTGCCCGAGGTGCCGTGCTGGGCGCCTGATATGCCGTACTTCATCAGCGCCTCGTGGATGCGCTTGGTGAGGTCGACGTCGATGCCTGAGTCCGAAGCCTCGATCCCGTGGGTGGTCCCGTTGTTCAGGGCGATCCAGTCGGGGAAGATGCCGTTGGCGTTGAGCCCCTGGATGAGGAACAGGGCCTCTTCGGGCGTGGAGAGCCCCTCCTTGCCCTTGATCTCGCCCACCTCGGTCTCGTAGCCGGCCCAGGGGGGGATGTATGAGCTCAGGTCGATGTTGGCCAGCAGGTTCTGATCGTCCGGCATGTGGGATGCATCGATGGCGATGGAGGTGATGCCGGCGTCGAACATGGACGGGATGTCGGTCCGTGCCTTGCCCACCTCGGGTTGTTTCTTCAGCCCGAAGTGGTCGGCGTGGATGGCCACGGGAACGGTTATGCCGAGCTCGTTGCAGATGGTGTCGGCGTACCTGGCCAGATTCCACATGTTGATGAGGCAGTACCCTGCCTCGGACTTGGCTATCTCGAGGATGACGGCGGCATTGGCCCGCTGGGCCGCCTGCAGGACCCCCCGGATCACGATGCTGTTCCGTGCGTTGGCCGCGATCGTCATGGCCCTCCCCTTTTTCATCATGGCCCGGTCGATGACCTTGCCGCTCACGATGAGAGCCCGGGAGTTCGGAAACAGCCTGGCGATGTTCGGCGGCCGCCCGATTTCGAGTGCCTTCGTGAAATCTTTCCCTTGTGCCATACTGTGCCTCCTCGCTCTGTCGGATATGGGGTGTATGACCCCCGGTCAATTCCTCTTCGCATACTGCTCGTATTCCAGCACGTCGTCCCTGGACCCGATGATGAGCGGCACCCGCTGGTGCAGGCCGGTGGGCTGGATGTCGAGGATGGGCTCGTAGCCGGTGGACGCGTAGCCCCCCGCCTGCTCGGCGATGAATGCCAGGGGATTGGCTTCGTAGAGGATTCTCAGCTTGCCGGTGGGTTTCTTGGGGTCCTTGGTGTCCTCGGGGTAGAGGAAGATGCCCCCCTTGAGCAGGTTCCGGTGGAAGTCGGCCACGAGCGAGCCGATATAGCGCGACGTGTAGGGTCCCTTGCGTGTGTTCCGTTCAGACTTCAGATACTCGATGTATTCCCTGGTCCCCTGTTTCCAGTAGGGGTAGTTGCCCTCGTTGGCACTGTAGATCTTGCCGCGCTTCGGCATGGTGATGTTGGGGTGTGAAAGGACGAACTCGCCCACGCTCGGGTCCAGGCTGAAGCCGTTGACCCCGTGACCGGTCGAGTAGACCAGGATGGTGCTCGAGCTGTAGATGATGTATCCGGCACCGAAGAGCTTCCGGCCGGGCTGGAGGCAGTCCTCCAGGGTGCCGTCGCCGCCGGGGGTGATCCGGTGGAAGATGCCGAAGATGGTGCCGATGGACACGTCCACGTCGATATTGGTGGAGCCGTCGAGCGGGTCGAACATGACCACGTAGTCGCCCTTGGGGTATTCCGCGGGGATCATGATCATGTCCTTCTCCTCCTCGGAGGCCATGACGCATACCTTGCCGATGTAGTTCAGCGCGTTGATGAAGAGCTTGTTGGCATAGACGTCGAGTTTCTGGACCTCCTCGCCCTGCACGTTGGTGCGGCCGACGTTGCCCAGGATATCCTCCACGATGCCCGCATGCGCAACCTGGGCAGCCACGACCTTGGCGGCGAAGATGATCTGGCTCAGGATCGAGCTGAAATCACCCCTGCCGCCGTACCTGCGCTGCTCGTCCATGATGTGGCGGTCAAAGGAAATGATGCGGTCGTTCATAGTGCCCCCTTATGAATGAAGGTAGTGATGGTGAAGGGTGGATCGAACACGGTCAATGATATCGCCGGGGGGGCGAAAAATCAAGTCGATCCCGTGGTCGGCAAAAAACCGTTGACAACCCGTGGATGTTTCTATATACAGAAACATCATGACGAAAAGATCGACCATGCGGACGACAATCGGGTGGTGGTGGCGCGCCAGGAATGGTGTGAGGGGAGGTCTGCCCTAGGGTACGGTATATGCCACACGTGAAGGCGGCAGGCTCCCCGGGAGTCTGCCGCCTTTTTTATTGTTTGGAGAAGACAATGCCGGATCAGATGAGAATTTTCAGAGACGTCAACGACAACGGGGTGCTCGTCACACGGGGCATGGCATGCGACACCGTCACGCCCGTGGGTGCGTACATGGCGCTCGTCGGGGAGTCCCAGGGCTTTCTCCTGGAATCGGTGCCCGTCGCCTACAGTTTTGTCGGCCCTTTCGACGAGGCCGGAGTACTCGTCGTGGAGGAGGGGAAGGACAACCCCTGGGCTGCCGTCCCGGCCATCATCCGCCCGCTGAGCTTCAACAGGGCCGGCCTGCCTCCGTTCATAGGCGGGTACGTG
>DAOPXM010000076.1:0-2915 GCA_035352355.1 Deltaproteobacteria bacterium
ACCCTGCCCGAGAGCAGCTTGGTGCGGCACAGGCTGCACTCGCCCGACCTGCACAGGGCCGGGATGATCACGCCGCCGCGCTCCAGGGAGATCATGAGGGGCTCGCCGGCCCTGGCGGGTATGGTCCTGCCTCCCCTGATCCTGACCGTGAAGGTGTCTGCGGACTTCACGTCGCCGGGCCAGCCGGGCTGGCACGTGACATCCTTGGGCGGGCCGTAGACCTCGGTGCGGATCCTCCTGCGGGCGATGCCGAGCTTCTCAAGCTCTTTCCGGCAGAAGTCGTACATGACTTCCGGCCCGCACACATAGAAGGTCTTCGCCGAGACGTCACCGAGCAGGTCCTTCATGAGCTCCGCCGTGATGAACCCCTTCAGACCCCTGAAGCGCTCCGGCGGGTTCGAGATGACGTGGCTCACCACGATGTTCGGGTGGCGCCCGGTTATCTGCTCGAGCTCCTCCTCGAAGATGATGTCCTTGACGTCCCGGCTCCCGTAGATGAGGTGGATGCGGCGGTCGAGGCCCCGCTGGGAGACCTCGCGGATCATGCTCATGAACGGGGTCACGCCGCTGCCGCCTGCCAGGAAGACGAGGTCGCGTCCGTGGAACAGGGGGTTGTAGGTGAAGGTGCCGGCGGGCGACGAGCTCTCGAATGCGTCGCCGACCTTGACCTCCTCGAGGAAATAACTCGACACGAACCCGTCTTCCACGCCCCGGATGGTGATGTCGTAGTACCCGGTCTGGCTGGGCGACGAGGCGATGCTGTAGGGCCTGCTCGTCCTCACGCCGCCGGTCTCGACGAAGACGTTGATGTACTGGCCCGCCATAAACGGCGGCAGGTGGCCGGTAGCGCCCACGAGCCGGAAGGTCTTGGCGGTAGGCGTCTCCGCCGTGATCTCGGAGACGGCGAGGTTCACGGTCTTGGGGTGCAGCAGGGCGATCATCCGCTCCACTTCGCCCTTGCGGTCGGTGTAGTCGGACCCGTACTTCCTCAGGGTCTTTATCTCTTCTACGATCTCGGTGTAGCCCTCGATATCCTTCATGACGTCCTTGAGTGCCATGTCCGCCTCCTTACTTGTTCTTCAGTGCCTTCAGGACTGAACGCGCCGTGGTTCTTCCCGAGGTCAGGGTGGGCTGGAACCCGCCGCCCCCGACCCACGAGCCTGCAAAGTAGAGGCCCCTGATGGCCGACCTGTTCGTCAGAAAGTACGCGGAGTCCTTGGCATACTGGTCGAAGCCGTAGATGGCCCCGCCTGGGTGGCCGAGGTAGCGCAGGTGGGTGAGCGGGGTGGCCGCCTCGACCTCCTCGATGTGACCTCGGATCTTCGGGAAGACCCGCTCGGCCAGCTGAAGCATGCCCTCGGCATAGCGGTACTTGGCCTCCGCGTACTCGTGGGACGGTACCGCGAACCACGGGTCGCCGTACAGGAGGGACACCAGGGCCGCCTGACAGGTGCCTGGCGGCGAAAAGTCCGGGTCGGACACGTCGTAGCAGGTGAGCAAGGCCCATCCCTGCTGCTCCATGGTCTTCCACAGACTGAAGGCCTTGTCCGAGTCAACGGTGGTGGTGATGAAGTTGGTGGTCTCATGGATGCCGATTTCCGCCGGCTCGCAGTCGAACCCCATGTACAGGGTGAAGGCGGACGGGCCGATGGTGTGGCTCTTGAGCGCCTCGAGCTCGCTTGGTGGGACATCGTTCCGGTCGATGAGGTCAATGTAGGTATGGATCGTGCTCGCGTTCGATATCACGAAGCCCGCCTCCACACGGTCGCCCTGCTCGGTGACGACGCCTTTGACCGCACCGCCGTCCACCACGATCCTTCTGGCCGCACAGTTGAACCGCACCTCGCCGCCGGCCTCCAGGTAGGCATCCAGCAGGGCGTTGGACATGGCCTGGGAACCGCCCTTGAGATGGTAGGGGACGAACTCGATGTAGGCCCACAGCATGATGGCCAGGTCACCGAAGGGCAGCCTGCTGGGCGGGACGCCCACGTAGCCCCAGTACACGCTCAGGATGGATTTCAGCAGCGGGTTCTCGAAGAACTCGTCCAGGACCTCCTGGGTGTTCCGGAAGACGTACCTGAAATAGGTCGGGTACTTCTCCTTCGAGATGTCCGGGTCGTGGAAGAACAGCCCCTGGACCATCTCCATGCTGAACGTGTAGACCAGGTCCATGAACCGGGAGACGGCGTCGGCCTCCCCAGGGAACATCGTGGAGAGCTCCTTGATGATGCCGTCCTTGTTCGTGGGCAGCGTGACGTCGAAGGTGCCCGGGAACACGACGCGGTAGAGATTCTCCATGGGCACGAACTCCAGCCTGTCCATGACCCCCAGCTCGCCGAGGACGGCGCGCAGCGGGCCGGGGCGCTCGGGCGAGCCCATGCCGGAGAGCTGGTGGAGCGCCACCTCGAACTCGAACCGGCCGCGCACGAAGCTCGTGGCGCACCCGCCGGGTATGTTGTGCCGTTCGAGCAGGAGCACCTTCCTTCCCGACCTGGCAAGGGTAAGGGCCGCTGTGAGACCGCCGTTTCCTGCACCGATGACCACCGCATCATAGACGGGCATAGATACCCCCTTGGAAGAGTTAAATATTAAAGCTTGACTTTAACCTTTAATACTCTTGCGGCGCGGTCCTGTCAAGAGGCGTTTGCCGCACGCCTTTCCCTTGCAAACGATCACACTTTCTTCTATGGCTGTGACATGCCCCTTGACCTTGACGGCCCCATCGGCCTCATCGCGGACAGCCACGGCAGGACAGACCTCCTCGCGGCGGCCATCGACAGGCTCGAGGCCATGGGGGTGAGCAGCATCATCCACCTCGGCGACATCTGCGACTCCCTGGCCCCGCTGGCCCTGGAGGACGCCGTGGCCGTCCTGCAGGAGCACGGCGTGCACGCGCTGCGGGGCAACAACGAGTA
>DAOPXM010000077.1:0-2841 GCA_035352355.1 Deltaproteobacteria bacterium
GCAGGAAGATGGTGTTCTTCGTGGCGTCGGCCAGGATGTCGAAGAAGTCCGAGTAAAGCCTGCCCCCTTCCTTGGACGACAGCACCTTCTCGTCCCCGATCTTCTCGAGCATGTCGATGATCTTCTTGAACCTGCTCTTCTGGTCCTTGCCCACGTTGTTCGCGGCCAGCAGCGCGGCCTCGGAGTCGATGAGCCTGCGCACGGCAAGCAGCTCCCAGATCTTGTTATGATCGATGGATATCAGGTCCTCGATGGAGGACTTCACGTTGTCCGTGAGCGACTTGACATATTTCCCCTTGCGGTCCCGCGACTCGATGTACCCCTTTGCCTCGAGGAGCTTCATGGCCTCGCGCAGCGAGATCCTGCTGATGCCGAAGAGCTCGGTCATCTCCTGTTCGGAGGGCAGCTTGTCTCCTATCCTGAGTTTGCCCTGGGATATGAGCTCGATGATCTGGTTCATGACGAGTGTGGGAATGTCGGGTGCCTTTTCGATCCGTGACAGGCCGGGCATCTTCATCTTCTTGTCCATGGTTCTCCCTCGGAGGTAGTATGCATCGTACTATGATATTATATTCTTGTTGCATTAAGATATAACGATAGGTGCGGGAAAGACAAGCTTCAACTTGGAGGGTTCAACCTCGAGGGTTTTCCGTGTCGTAGATGAGTTTCGGCCTGAACTCGAGATAATCCGCGGACACGAACTCGAACCGCGTGGTCCCGATGGTCCGGTTGAAGCCATCGTAGTCCATGGTGCCCAGGTGCATGTGGCCGAAGACCCAGGCATGGCAGCCGAAGCCTGATGCAGCCTGGACGGCCCTTCCGGCCCGACCGTCCAGCGCAATGGGCGGGAAGTGGGTCATGACGATCCTCACCTCCACATTTTGCTCCATGGCCTTGAGCGACAGGGAGAACCGGCCGAGCTCCCGGTGGAACAACCTGCGGTCTTCGTCGGTTGCTTCCTCGAGACTGAGGTCCGGGTCTATCCAGAGCCTGCTGCCCGCGATGCCCACCTCCCCGAACCTCACGGCCGTGTTCTGCAGCGGTATGATGGATGCAGGCAGGGCCTGTTTCACCTTGCTCACGGACGACCACCAGTAGTCGTGGTTGCCCTTGATGATCACCTTGGTGCCCGGAAGGGCGTGGACAAAAAGCAGGTCGGCCTCGGCCTCATGGAGCTTCATGGCCCACGATATGTCGCCCGGGATCAGTACGATGTCCTCTTCGGACACCGATCGGGTCCAGGCCTCCTTCAGGCGCTCCGGGTGGTTCTCCCAGTGGGCACCGAAAATGTCCATGGGTTTGTCCGATCCGAAGGAGAGATGGAGATCGGATATGGCGAACACCTTCACTTTAGGACACCTTCTTCCCGAGGATCTCCAGGGCCTTCCTGCAGTCGAGCTCGATCTGCTCGACGAGGTAGCGCTTGTCCGCGAACTTGACCTCGCCCCGGATGTAATCGACGAACTCGACCATGAGCTCGGCATCGTAGAGGTCCCCCTCGAAGTCGAACAGGAAGGCCTCGATGGAGGTGCCCACGTCGCCGAAGGTGGGGTTGTTCCCGATGTTGGCTATGGCCCTGTACGTCCTGTCCCCCTTGGAGACGAGCACCGCGTAGACCCCGTAGGCCGGCAGGAGGGCCTTGTCCGGCTGGATGTTCGCCGTGGGAAATCCCATGCCGCGCCCCCTGGCCATGCCGTGCACGACGTGTCCGGTGATGCGGTACGGGTGCAGCATGACCCGGGCGGCCGCGCCCACGTCGCCGGCCTGGATGAGCTTCCTGATGCAGGTGCTCGATATGACCTGGCCGTCCACGCTCACCGGGTCCACGCACTCCACGAAGAACCCCATCTTGGAGCCCATGCGCTTGAGGAAGGGTATGTCGCCCAGGGCCTTCCTGCCGAAGGAGAAGTCGTGCCCCACCACCAGGCCCGAAGCCCCGATCCGGCGCACGATCGTCTCCTTCACGAACACCTCGGGCTGGGTCTCGGCGAACTCCCGCGTGAACGGGGCAATGATGAGGCAGTCCATGCCCAGGTACTCCACGGCCTGGATCTTCTCCTCCAGGGTGAAGATGAGCTGGGGGGTGATGCCCTTGACCACCGAGGCAGGATGCGGGTGGAAGGTGATCACCACCGAGTCCCCGCCGATGCGCGCGGCATAGGCCCGCGTCCTGCGGAAGATCTCCTGGTGCCCGCTGTGGCAGCCGTCGAAGTTGCCGATGGTGACCACCGCCTTCCTCAGCGTATCAGGAAATATGGCATCTGTGCCTGTAAATACTTGCATTTACATACATCCTTGACATTTCGTAGGTTCCCAACTATATGGGAAACACTGCTTGTTTTCAAGTCAAAGCACGCCGGGATGGCGGAATTGGCAGACGCGCTAGGTTCAGGGTCTAGTGTGCGTGCGCACGTGGGGGTTCGAGTCCCCCTCCCGGCACCATAGGAATTTCTTTGTATACCGGCTTATAATTCATTTTACAAAGTGCAGGTAAACTAATTCTCATAAACGTATGAATAGTTCTCTCAGGTCAGGTCTCCTAATTTCCGTGAATTAGGAGACTTGATTATACTTCTGAGTTATTCACCGACTTTTTGCATTAACTTTCTTACTTCATGATTGTCTCTTATGTTGTTAAGATCAGGATCATTCATTATCAACTCCCAATCTCTAAATCCCCTATGTACTGCCTCTCTAAGCCATGAGACCGCTTCATTTCGCTTATCCTGTTTGGCATAGAGGCAGGCAATATTATAATAGATTGAAGCGTTATCCGGTTGAAACTCTTTTATTGCCACGGCAAATAAATATAGAAAGGTAACATGATCTGTGGTATGATTA
>DAOPXM010000078.1:0-2048 GCA_035352355.1 Deltaproteobacteria bacterium
CTGCAGACCCTCGGCATGCTCCATGCCGGCAACGGGGACGACGCGGCCGCCCTGGAGGCATTCATGGCCCTGGCCGACCTGCAGCCGGACAATCCCGGGGCGCTCTACAACATCGCGTGCCTTCACGCCCGCGGGAACAGGACGGATGAGGCGGTTCTCTGGCTGCAGAAGGCGGTGAACAAGGGTTTCACAGACTGGAACCTCCTGAAAAAGGACAGGGACCTGGAGACTATCCGGAACACGACCTTTTACCGCGAGCTCATGGAAAGGCACGGCGGGTAGGCTCCATGCTCGGCTGGCTGAGACACCCCCTCACCCGGTCCCTGGACCTCGACGACCCGCGCACCACGGTTCTCCGGCGTAGCATCATCCGCAGCAAGCCCTTCCTGGAGCAGATCTACCTCGAGTGGTACGGATGGGTCGCATCCAGGATTCCACCAGGCAGGTTGCCCGTTGTCGAGCTGGGCTCCGGGGCGGGATTCCTGGACAGCTTCATCCCCGGGCTCGTCACCTCGGAGATCTTGCGCTGCCCGTTCGTCAGGGTGGTTCTGGACGGCTGTGCCCTGCCGTTTCCGGGCAGCAGTCTGCGGGCCCTGGTCATGGTGGACGTGTTCCACCACATCCCGGACGCCTGGGCGTTCCTGCGGGAGGCATCGCGGTGCCTCGAACCCGGGGGCAGGATACTCATGGTGGAGCCATGGGTTACGGCCTGGTCGCGATTCGTGTATGCGCGGCTGCACCACGAGCCGTTCGATCCGGGTGCCGCATCCTGGTCCTTCCCCGACTCCGGACCGCTTTCAGGGGCGAACTCGGCCCTGCCGTGGATCGTTTTCCAGCGGGACAGGGCACTTTTCGAAGAACGATGCCCAGGGCTTGCGATCAAGAGCATTGCGGTGGAGAGGCCGCTGACATACCTGCTCTCGGGGGGCGTCTCCCTGCGGTCCCTCATGCCGGGCTTCGCCTATGGGTGCTTCAGGATTCTCGAGGAGGTGCCGATGCTGAGGAAGTTCGGCATGTTCGCGAGGATAGAGCTGAGAAGGGTATGAGGGATGACGGCCATGTGCCAAGGCCCGCGATGATTCAAGGCCCTTGCCAAAGGGGGATGGATATGGTGAATTTAGGGTGAATGGGGATATGACATGAAGGATGGCATGGATGTTTCAGTGGTGATACCGGTGTACAACAGCAGCCAGATCCTGCCCGATCTGGTGGCGAGACTGCACCCCGTGCTGGATCAGTCATGCGACAGGTACGAACTCATCCTCGTGAACGACGGCAGCAGGGATGCGAGCTGGCAGGTCATCGGTGCTCTGGTGGAAAGGCACCCGTGGATCAGGGGGGTCAACCTCATGCGGAACTATGGCCAGCACAACGCCCTTCTTGCCGGCATCAGGATGGCCAGGTTCGGCGTGATCGTCACCATGGACGACGACCTGCAGCACCCGCCGGAGGAGATACCCAGGCTCGTGGACAAGCTCGAGGAAGGGTTCGACGTGGTCTACGGCCCGCCCCTGCAGCAGCGGCACGGCCTGTGGCGAGACCTAGCCTCCGTGGTCACCAAGACGTCGCTTAAGGCCACCATCGGTGCCCGGACGGCCACCATGGTGAGCGCCTTCCGGGCGTTCCGCACCCAGGTGCGCGAGGGCTTTGCCAGATACCGGGGCTCCTTTGTCTCGCTCGATGTGCTCCTGACCTGGGGGACGTCCCGCTTCGCTGCAGTTCCGGTACGGCACGACCCCCGCGCCTCGGGCCAGTCGAACTACTCCTTCAGGAAGCTGGTCAACCATGCCTTCAACATGATCACAGGCTTCAGCCCCCTGCCGCTCCAGCTGGCGAGCATCCTCGGATTCCTGTTCATGCTCTTCGGCCTCATCATCCTCGTGTACGTGGTGGGGAGCTACCTGGCACACGGGGGAACCGTGCCCGGGTTCTCGTTCCTGGCCTGCATCGTGGCCATCTTCTCCGGGGTGCAGCTCCTCATGCTCGGGATCTTCGGTGAGTACCTGGCGCGCATGCACTTCCGCACCATGGACAGGCCGAGCAGCGTG